>CAVVEP010000054.1:0-54978 GCA_963747015.1 uncultured delta proteobacterium | reverse complement strand
CATCCTGCAGGCACAGGGTCTGATTCCCACGGAATCCCCGTCGCCGCATGGATACGATTTCCTACATCACGGATCACGTCAAAGAAGCATTTAATAGAGAAAGCGGGTTCCGAAGAAATTCCTTACCCGAAACGGGAAATATACATTAAAAGGAGATCCCCAAAAAAGGAGACCCAAAAAAAAGACCTCGTGACGTAATGGTTTTTCTGGGTTATCATTTTGCTGCAGGAAATTTGAATAGGACACTAAAGGACTGAAAGGCAACATCTGACCGCAACCAGGAAGGAGAAGAAGCGACCATGCATTTTAAAAGAAATATCCTCTGCATCGGGGCCGGATACGTGGGCGGCCCCACCATGGCAATGATTGCCCACAAATGTCCTCAATACAAGGTCACCGTGGTCGATATCAACCCGGATCGCATTGCCCGGTGGAACTCCGATGATCTCCCCATTTACGAGCCGGACTCACCGAAATCGTACGGAGCGCCAGAGGCCGGAACCTCTTTTTCTCCACGGAGATCGAAACAGGGATCAGGGAATCCGAAATTATTTTTGTGAGCGTGAATACGCCCACCAAGACCTTCGGCGCCGGGGCGGGTATGGCCTCGGACCTGCAATATTGGGAGAAGACCGCCAGGCAGATCCTGCATAACGCCTGTTCGGACAAGATCATCGTTGAAAAAAGCACGCTTCCGGTAAAAACCGCCCAGGCCATGAAAAGGATTCTGACCTGTAAGGACGACGATATCCGGTTTCATGTCCTTTCCAATCCGGAATTCCTTGCGGAAGGAACCGCCATCCGGGACCTGGAAGATCCGGACCGGGTGCTCATCGGATCCAATGAGACGCCAGGTGGGATAAAGGCGAGGGAGACCCTGGTGGAAATCTACGCCAACTGGGTCCCTGAAGAAAAAATCCTCACCTCCAACATCTGGAGCAGCGAACTCTCCAAACTCGTGGCAAACGCCTTTCTGGCCCAGAGGATATCCTCCATCAACGCCATATCCGCACTGTGCGAAAAAACGGATGCGGAAATAGAGGAGGTGTCAAGGGCCGTGGGCATGGACAGCCGTGTCGGCAACCGGTTTCTAAACGCGAGTATAGGTTTCGGAGGATCCTGCTTCAAAAAGGATATATTAAACCTGGTTTACCTTTGCCGATCGTATGACCTCAAGGAAGTGGCCGATTACTGGGAGGGCGTTGTCCGGATAAACGAATACCAGAAAGAACGCTTCGTTCTGAACATGCTCAACACCATGTTCAACAGCCTTGCCGACAAAAAGATCTGCCTCTTTGGTTTCGCTTTCAAAGCGGATACCGGGGATACCAGAGAGAGCCCTGCCATTTTCGTTGCCAGACGACTGCTGGAAGAAAGAGCAAACCTGGTGATCACCGATCCCAAAGCCCTTGGAAATGCCGCCCTGGATCTGCAGGATGTGTCGGAATGCATTACCTTCGAGGAAGACCCTTACAAGGCGGCCATCGATAGCGATGCCATCGCCGTCATGACGGAATGGAATTTGTACAAGGATCTGGATTATGAAAAGATCTTCCGTTTCATGAACAAACCGGCTTTTCTTTTTGACGGCAGAAACATCTTGGACCACAAGGGCCTGTTCCATATCGGTTTTAATGTCTTTCCCATTGGAAAGCCTCCGTTAACCCACTTTTAAGGGATAAAGAGGAGAATTAAAAAATGATTGGAAACCAGAAACGCATCCTCGTTACCGGCGGCGCCGGATTCCTCGGCTCCCACCTGTGCGATCGTCTTGTTTCTCAAGGACACGACGTCCTGTGCCTGGACAATTTTTTCACCGGAAACAAGAACAATATCATCCATTTGCTTGGCAGATAAAAACTTTGAGCTGATCCGACACGACCTGGTGCACCCCATCTTTTTGGAGGTGGATGAAATCTATAATCTGGCCTGCCCGGCCTCTCCCGTACACTATCAGTACAACCCCGTCAAGACGGTGAAGACCAACGTGGTGGGCGCCATAAACATGTTGGGACTTGCCAAAAGGGTCAAGGCAAAGATCCTTCAGGCCTCCACAAGCGAAATCTATGGGGACCCGGCTGTGCACCCCCAGACCGAAGGTTACTGGGGAAACGTCAACACCATCGGGCTCAGGTCCTGTTACGACGAAGGAAAAAGGTGCGCGGAAACCCTTTTTTTCGATTATCACCGTCAGAATAAGGTGAATATCCGCGTCGTTCGGATTTTCAACACCTATGGACCGAGAATGCATCCGAACGACGGCAGGGTGGTCAGCAATTTTATTGTGCAGGCTTTACAGAATCGGGAGATGACGGTCTACGGAGACGGTTCCCAAACCCGCTCGTTCTGCTTTGTGGACGACCTTGTGGAAGGCCTTTTACGGATGATGAACGGAGACGACCGGTTCACCGGTCCGGTGAATCTTGGAAATCCCGGAGAGTTCACGATGCTTGCCCTTGCTGAAAAGATTGTGGAGCTGACGGGAAGCAGATCGCCCATCGTATTTGAACCGCTTCCTCAGGACGATCCCCGCCAACGCGAACCGGATATCTCCCTTGCCCGAAAATATCTGCATTGGGAACCGAAAACCGATCTGGGAACGGGCTTGAAAAAGACCATCGCATACTTCAGAGAATTATTGGGTTAAATCGAATTTTTTTGCAAACATGGGCTTTCTATGATAGGAATGAATAGATGAAAGCAAAAGGCTGGGACGATCATTATGCCCGCCGGGCCAGGGATGAGAAATGGCTTGCCAGATCGGTGTACAAACTTCAGGAAATGGATGAACGATTCAAACTGATTAGAAGGGGAGATCGACTTCTTGATTTGGGATGTTATCCGGGATCCTGGTCCCAATACGGGGTCAGGAAGGCAGGACCGGAAGGCAACGTAATCGGGATCGACCTGAAAAAGCCGGATCGTTTCTCTTCCGGAAATTTCCGTTTTATCGAGGGGAATGTCCTGGACATGGCGCTCGAACGGATCACCGGAGAAGTGCCCGTGAGGGATCTCGTCATGAGCGATATGGCGCCGGCCACGACGGGTGTAGCCGCTACGGACACCAGTCGCTCCATGAGACTGGGGGAACGGGCATTTGAAATAGCTCGTGCCGTACTGAAAGCAGGGGGCGTTTTCCTCTGCAAAATCTTCGAAGGAGAAGAAATCAAGGCGTTTCGTTCCGAGATCGGGAACCATTTCCAAAAAGTTCAAACCATCAGGCCAAAAGCCGTTCGAAAAGGGAGCAGAGAAGTCTATATTGTGGGGTTGTCATTTCATGATTAAGATATACGCTAAAAGATATCATCGGCGATCAGCCGTTATCCCATAGCTAATCGCAGATTTTAAGAATAAGATTTCAAGTTATCATCAGGCAGGAGGGCAAAAGCATGTCAGGGCATTCAAAATGGAGCTCTATCAAGCACAAAAAAGGCGCCGCGGATGCAAAACGCGGGAAAATTTTCACAAAACTGATTAAAGAAATAACGGTAGCCGCCCGTATGGGCGGCGGCGATCCGGATGGAAACCCACGCCTCAGGTCAGCCATATTAGCCGCAAAGGCGGAAAATATGCCCAAGGAAAACATCGACCGGGGCATAAAAAAGGGGACGGGGGAGCTGGAAGGAGTTAACTATGAAGAGGCCAACTATGAAGGATACGGTCCGGGCGGCGTTGCCGTTTTGCTGGAATGCCTCACCGATAATAAGAACAGGACCGTGGCGGACGTAAAGCACATCTTTGAACGTCATGGGGGAAACCTGGGGGAACCGGGCTGCGTAGCCTGGATGTTTAAACAAAAAGGGTTGATCGTGCTGGACAAGGAAGAAGTGGAAGAGGAACAGCTCTTTAACGTAGCCCTGGAGGCAGGCGCGGAAGATGTGAAGGATGAGGGCGATGAATTCGAAGTCATCACGGACCCTTCCGATTTCGAATCCGTCAGAGAGGCCATCGAGGGCGCAGGTCTTCCCTATACCATGGCGGAAGTGACCAAAATCCCGCAGAACATGACCAAAGTGGAAGGCAAAAAGGCCCAGCAGATGGTCAATTTGATGCAGGCACTCGAAGACCACGATGACGTAAGCCACGTGTATGCCAATTGCGATATCCCGGATGATGTACTGGAGGCCATGGAGTGATGCTGGTGCTGGGGGTCGATCCCGGCTCAAGGATTACCGGTTTCGGGCTGGTTGAAAAAAGAAACAATGAGATCCTCCATGTCCATTCCGGGCTCATAAGCCCCCCCGGCAAAAGCCCTTTCTACAAGAGAATTCATGAAATTTTTGAATCGATGGTCCGAATCATGGAGCATTACCAGCCCCATCAGATGGCCATCGAAGATATGTTTTATGCCAAGAACGCCCAGAGTTCACTTAAACTGGGTCATGCAAGGGGAGCGGTTCTCATCGCCGCCGTCCAATGCGGCATTCCTATCTTTGAATATTCTCCTCTGGAAATCAAAAAAGCGGTGGTAGGATACGGAAGGGCCGATAAAGAGCAGGTGCAGTCCATGGTCAAGATCATTCTCGGGATAAAGGCGGACCTGGCCCTGGATACATCCGACGCACTTGCCACGGCCATCTGTCACGTAAACTGGTCCAGATTTGAATCGGTGGAAAAATGATTGCGCAACTGAGCGGGGAACTGGCCAGAAAAACGACCCAGACGGTTATCATCGATGTTTGCGGAGTGGGGTTCGAGGTTTTCATCCCGCTGTCGACCTTTTATGCACTCCCGGAATTGCACCAAAAGGTGACGCTCCGGATTTACACCCATATCAGGACGGACATCCTGACCCTTTTCGGGTTTCATACCACGCTGGAAAAAGAGTTGTTTTTGATGCTCATCTCCGTTTCAGGGATTGGTCCCAAACTGGGGCTGAACGTCCTTTCGGGAATAGGCCCGCGGGATCTGCTCCAGGCCATGGCCGGAAATGACGCGGCCAGGCTTCAAGCCATCCCCGGAGTGGGGAAAAAAACCTCGGAGAGAATTGCTCTCGAATTAAAAGATCGGGCCTTGAAAGCCCTGGGGGGCCTCGAAATAACGCCCGCTCTCCTCATCGAAGGGCAAGACAAACGGATGATGGAAGACGCTGTTTCCGCCCTTGTAAACCTGGGGTACACCCCTAAAGCAGCCAAACCGGCCATTGAGAAGGCACGATTCAAGACCGGAGAAATGACGATTGAGACCTTGATCAGAGAAGCGCTGAAGCTTCTGGCCTGACAGCAGGAAATATGGACGAAAGAATCACGGACCCTGAACCCCAACCGGACGAAATCCCTTCTGAGATCAGCCTGAGGCCCAACTCGCTGGATGAATATGTCGGCCAGACGGAGCTCAAAAGGAACCTCAGGATTTTCATCGAAGCCGCCAGGGGGAGATCCGAGGCCCTGGATCACGTCCTTTTCCATGGCAGTCCGGGCCTGGGCAAGACTTCTCTCGCCAACATTATCGCGAGAGAACTGCAGGTGAACATCAAGACCACTTCGGGGCCGGTTATTGAAAAATCCGGCGACCTTGCGGCGATCCTCACAAGTCTTCAGCCGAAAGACGTCCTTTTCATTGATGAAATTCACCGTCTCAACCACGTGGTGGAAGAGATTCTCTATCCGGCCATGGAAGATTATGCGCTGGATATCATCATCGGGCAGGGACCCTCGGCAAAGACCATGAAAATCCCTTTGCCCCCTTTCACGCTGGTGGGAGCAACAACGAGAGCCGGACTCTTGACCCCCCCGTTGCGAGACCGGTTCGGCGTTATCCTCCGGGTTGAATTCTACAGCCCGGAAGAACTTCACGAGATCATCACCCGCTCTGCAAGGCTCCTCAAGATCCCTACAAAAAGGGGGGGCGCTCTTGAGATTGCCGGAAGGGCCCGCGGAACCCCCAGGATCGCCAACAGACTGCTGCGGAGAGTGCGGGATTTCGCCCAGGTCGAGGCCGATGGCGTCATCACGCGGGAAGTGGCGAATCAGGCGCTCAATATGCTGGAGGTCGATCATAAAGGGCTGGATAAAATGGATCGCAACATCCTTCAAACCATCATTCTGAAATTTGACGGCGGTCCCATCGGTTTGAGCAGCCTGTCGGCAGCCATCGGAGAAGAAAAAGATACCATCGAAGATGTTTATGAACCGTTCCTGATTCAAAATGGCTTCCTCAAGAGAACTTCCCAGGGACGGGTCGCCACAAGACTGGCCTGCCTTCACCTGGGAATAGAAATAAGAGAAGGAAAAGGTCCGGTTCAAGAGCGACTATTTTAGAGAAGGGAGACGGAACACTTTTGGAATTTCAGAGTATAAAAGGTTTTAAAGACATTCTGCCGGGGGAATCAACCATCTGGCAACGGCTCGCCGCGGAGGCGAGAAGACAGTTTGCCGCTTTCGGATTCGAGGAAATAAAAACGCCTATCCTTGAGCGGACCGAACTTTTCAGCCGCGGCATCGGCCAGGAAACCGATATCGTATCCAAGGAGATGTACTCTTTCGCGGACAGCAAGGGAAGGGGCCTCACACTCAGGCCGGAGGCAACCGCTTCCGTGGTGAGGGCCTACATTCAGAACAGGCTTTATCAGGGCTTTCCTGTTCAGAAGCTCTACAGCATCGGCCCCATGTTCCGGCACGAGCGCCCCCAGAAAGGGAGATTCAGACAGTTTCACCAGATCAATGCCGAGCTGTTCGGGGATGCCGGCCCCAAGAGTGATGCGGAAATTATTGTAATGGCCATCTCGCTCCTTGAGGATCTGCCCTTGGGCGATCTCAGTCTGCATATCAATTCCCTGGGGTGTCCGGAATGTCGACCGGCATTCAAAGAAACGCTCAAGACTTTCCTGCGGGGCAAAACGGACAACCTTTGCGTAGATTGCGCAAAGAGGATGGAATTCAATCCGTTGCGCGTATTCGACTGCAAACTGGATGCCTGCGGGGAGGCCGTTTCGGAGGCGCCGGTAATCGTCGATTTCCTCTGCCGGGAATGCAACGAGCATTTTCATCGCCTGCAAGATTATCTCAATGCTTATGGAATCACCTATATTCTGAACAGCAAACTCGTCAGAGGGCTGGACTATTACAACAAGACCACCTTTGAAATTCAGACGGAACTCCTTGGCGCACAGAATGCGGTGGCAGGCGGTGGAAGGTATGACGGTCTCATTAAGCAGCTTGGAGGGCCGGACCATCCGGCCATCGGCTTTGCCATGGGGATGGAAAGGATCATCGCCCTGATGGAAATGGGCGGAACTCCCGATGCAAGAAGACCCGACCTGTTCATTGCCGCCATTGGAGACGCGGCGGACCGGGCCTCATTCGTTTGGGCCGGCAAACTGAGAAAATCAGGACTCTGGGTTGAGGCGGACTACGGATTGCATGGCCTTAAATCACAAATGAAAAAAGCGGGCCGTTTAAAGGCGCGGAAGGTCCTGATCGTAGGCGATGACGAAATGGCATCGGGGAAAGGCATCTTGAGAGATATGGCCGACCAGGAGCAGGTTGAGCTGGATCTTGGAAATATCGTGCCCGTTTTGGAGGAAATTTTAAAGAATGGATGAGCCGGGAAAAGAACCGATCGATACCCTTGGAGACTGGAAACGCACGCCATGACTGCGGGGCCCTGCGAAAAGACCACGTGGACGAGGAAGTCACTCTCATGGGATGGGTCAACGGCAGGAGAGATCTGGGCAACCTGATTTTTATCGACCTGCGCGACAGAGGAGGAATTACCCAGGTGGTCTTTGATCCACAGGGAAGTCCGGAAGCCCATGAAAGGGCACATATCCTGAGGAACGAATGGGTCGTGGCCATCAGGGGAAAAGTCTCTCTGCGGCTGAAAGGGCAGGAAAATGCGGGACTGCCCACCGGCGAGATAGAGCTCAATGCCTCGGAACTGAAGATCCTGAACCGGACGGAGACCCCTCCTTTTCAGGTGGACGGAACGGTGGACGCATCCGAAACGCTGAGATTGAAGTATCGATATCTGGAACTGAGAAGACCCCAGATGTTCCGTAATTTTCAACAAAGACATCGTATCGCAGCCTGTATCAGGACCTTTCTGGACCGTCTCGGCTTCATGGATGTGGAAACCCCGATTCTCACCAAGAGCACTCCGGAAGGGGCGCGGGATTATCTCGTTCCGAGCCGAGTAAACCGGGGGATGTTTTACGCCCTTCCACAATCTCCCCAGCTCTTCAAACAGCTGCTCATGATGGCCGGCTTTGACCGCTATTATCAGATTGTTCGCTGTTTCAGGGATGAAGACCTCAGGTCCGATCGCCAGCCTGAATTCACCCAGGTGGATCTGGAAATGGCTTTTGTTCGGGAAAATGACGTAATGGGTGTTTTTGAAGAGATGATGATTCATCTCTTTGAAGAGATCCTGGACGTCCGGATCCCTTCGCCCATAGCCCGGCTCACATACCATGAGGCCATGGCCCGTTTTGGGACGGACCGGCCGGACATGCGATTCAACATGGAACTGATCGATTTATCCGCAATGGCCGCGCAATCCGATTTTAAAGTATTCAAAGGGGCGATTGAAACCGGGGGGTCCGTGAAGGCCCTCTGCGTCAAAGGGGGCGCCCGGGCCTATTCCCGGAAGTCCCTGGATGAGCTTGCCTCCGAGGCTCAAAACGCCGGGGCCAAGGGGCTTGCGTGGGTCAAGGTCAATGAGGGCGGAGAATGGCAGTCCTCCATCGCCAAATTCTTTTCCGAGGACGACAAACACAGCATCAACAAGGAGATGGAAGCGGGGGCCGGCGATTTGATCCTGATTGTGGCGGATCAAATGAAAATCGTCAATGAAGCCCTTTGCGCGCTCAGGCTCAAGGTGGCCAAACAACAGGATCTCATTCGGAGCGGAGAATATGCCTTTGTTTGGATCACTGAGTTTCCATTGCTGGAATACGACGAAGACGCAAAGAGATTTGCGGCCGTTCATCATCCGTTCACCTCCCCCTTTGAAGAGGATCTGGACAGGTTGGATAAGGCGCCTTTAAGCGTCAGGGCGCGGGCCTACGATTTGGTCTTGAACGGTTCAGAGATAGGCGGAGGAAGCATAAGGATACACCGCACGGATCTACAGGAGAAAGTTTTTCACACCTTGGGAATCAGCTCCCGGGAGGCCCAATCCAAGTTCGGCTTCCTGTTGGATGCGCTGAAATACGGCGCGCCTCCCCATGGCGGGATGGCACTGGGCTTTGATCGCCTCGTCGCCATCATGACCGGCGCGGGATCCATTCGAGAAGTGATCGCCTTTCCCAAGACAACGAGCGCTGCCTGTCTCCTTTCAGAGGCCCCCTCCAGAGTGGATTCGGCGCAGTTGAAAGAGTTGGGACTCCAGGTGGACCCGGAACTTTCGCAGGAGAACTGACGATTTCCGGTTTGCGACTGGAAGAAGAGAAAGCCGGCGGGGTATTATTTTTCTCGCCGGACCGTATAGATTTTTCTTGAAAAAGAAGATTTCATGTCAATATTACTTGACATTGGAGAACCGGTCGGGCATAAGCGGCTGCGAACCTATTTTTCAATAGGGCTTTTTTACAAAAGAAAATAAAGGCTGTAAGATTTCAGAAAGGACGTGATTAAAATGATTTGTGCAAGCGTAAAAGAGGGACAGGAATGTTCCTTCATGACCAAGACCGGCTGCGGTTTTAACGGCGGAACCTGTCACATCATCATCGAGGCATGTGAAGGATGTCAGAAGGCGACGGAGTATTCTTCGGGAAAATATTGCCTCGTATTTCCCGATCCCACCGCAAAATGGCGTCTGGGCAACTGCAACATGGCAACCCATATCATAATGGAAGAGAAAAAGGCAGGAAAAGTAAATCCTCTGAAGGCGTCCAAACGCGGTCATTAGACCGTTCTCCCCGGAATACCTCCCCGACAAAACGGAAAAGATCCCTCAAAGAAATGAGGGAAAAGGTTTTTTTCGCCTTGCAGGGGAGAGTCTTGCAGGTATGACAAATCATCTTCACGATAGATGGTTGGCCATCTCTTTGTTTATGCAAGAATCGCTTCCATAGCCCTGACGCATTGCAAGTCCCATTGCGTTCCTGCATTTTTTTGGAGGATTTCGAGGGCCGTTTCCCGGCTCCTTCCCTTCTGATAGGGCCTGTCCGTGGTCATGGCGTCAAAGGCATCGGCGACAGCCAATATTTTGGCCCCGAGGGGGATCTCATCGTCCTTGAGTTTTCTGGGGTATCCCTTTCCATCCGGACGTTCATGGTGACAATACACATATTCCACGGCAGGCCCCAAAAAGTCAAGATCGTGAAGGATGTCCGCCCCGGTGGTGGGATGGGAGATGATTTCCTTCACAATCTCAGGCGGATTTTTTGCGCCATGGGGATTAAAGAGGTCGTCTGAAAAGCCGATCTTGCCTATATCGTGCAAAATGCCGGCCAGACGCACATATTCCGTCTGATCGGCGTCAAATTCCATGTACTCGGCCATCCTCCTGGCCAAGTCCGCCACCCTCGCCGTGTGGCCTTCCGTATAGGTGTCTCGGGCAGCCAGGGCATGGGCCATGGCGGAAACCACATTGATCGTGTTTTTCTTTATGCTCTGATTCAAGTTCTTCAGCTCCTGGATCATCATTTCGAGGCGGTATTCCCTTGCCTCAATTTTCACCATCATGAGCCCCACCGCCTCGGCAACGGCGCGAACCGGTTCTGGCTGATCATCCATGGTCAACTCCATAATATCGTTGGAGTACTTCCCCCCGGCAATCTCTTCAATAATCTTCACCAAGTAATCAACGGACATGTCTTTTCTTCCCTTATGCACACCTAATTATCGCGTCAAATAAACCAGGAATTCCCGGTTTCCTTTTGGTCCAAGAATAGGAGATGGAATCGTCCCTCTCACGTTCCAGCCGCACCCCTCAAAAAAGATGCCCAGCTCTTCGACAACCTCCTTGTGCAGGACCGGGTCCCGGACGACTCCTCCCTTTCCCACCTTTCCCTTTCCCACTTCAAACTGGGGTTTGATGAGCGCCACGATATAGGATTCATCCGTCAGGAGATCGGAAACAGGAGGGATAACCAGCCGTAGGGAAATGAACGATACATCGATGACCGCTCCCTGGACAGCGTCAGAAAAAAGGTCGGACTTCAGATGGCGGATATTGGTTTTTTCCAGAATTTCCACGCGGGGGTCCTGACGAAGTTTCCAGTGGAGCTGTCCATAACCCACATCGATGGCAAAGACTTTTCGGGCGCCATACTGCAGCAGGCAATCCGTAAAACCACCGGTGGAAGCCCCAACGTCCAGGAGCACCTTGTCTTTCACTTCCACCCGGAACTTTTTCAGGGCGGCATCCAGTTTGACGCCGCCGCGACTTACAAAAGGAGGGGAAGAATCTTTTACGGTGACAACCGCCGTCGATGGAAAAGCGTGCCCGGCCTTTTCGGCCTTTACTCCATTCACCGTGACAAGACCGGCCATAATCAAGGCCCTGGCCTTTTCGCCACTGTCGGCCAACCCGTTTTCCACCAGAAGGCGATCTAGGCGCAACTTATTATTTTTCGGCCCTTTGACAGAAATCCTTAGCCTCCTTGAAAATCCCAGAGGAGTCCAATCCGTACTTTTTCTTCAATTCAGCGGGAGAACCCTGTTCCACAAACTTATCGGGCAGCCCCATCCTGCTTACCCTGACGTTATCCAGGCCTTCGTCATTAAAGAACTCCAAGATAGCACTTCCGAAACCACCGCTTCTGGTATTTTCTTCCACCACCAGGACACGCCCGCAGGCAGATGCAATTTCAAGGAGTTTTCGGTCCAGAGGTTTTGCAAACCGGCAGTTTATCACCCCGGCATTCAGGCCTTCCCCTGCAAGCATTTCCGCGGCGTCCAGGGAAGGATAGACCATGGAACCCAAGGCGAAAATCGCAAGATCTTTTCCCTCTCTGAGCACTTCGGCCTCCCCTATGGGAATCAGCTGGTATTCGGAATCCAGAGGAACCCCTACGCCATTGCCGCGGGGATATCGAATGGCTATGGGGCCTTCGTGCCGGAGGGCGGTGTAGAGCATATTCCTGAGTTCATTCTCATCCTTGGGGGCCATGAGAACCATGTTGGGCAGACTCCTGAGATAGGTAATATCAAATTGCCCGTGATGGGTGGGTCCATCTTCCCCAACCAGTCCTCCGCGGTCGATTGCGAAAATAACGGGAAGATTTTGCAGGCACACATCATGAACGATCTGATCAAAGGCCCGTTGCAGAAAGGTGGAATAGATGGTTACCACCGGCCTGAAGTCTTCCGTCGCAAGGCCGGCCGCAAAAGTAACCGCATGCTGTTCCGCTATGCCCACGTCCAGGAATCTTTCCGGGAAAATCCTTGAAAATTCCGTTAGACCGGTTCCTTCAGGCATGGCCGCCGTAATGGCGAAAAGCTTCGGATTTTCTCCGGCAAGATCGACCATCGTATCGCCGAAGACCTTTGTATAGGATGGCGGAACTTCAGGCCTGCCTTTTGGAGGGAAGCCCGTCGGGATCTCAAATGACCCCACCCCATGGAAATGCGCCGGATCCTTCTCGGCAAATTCATATCCCTTTCCCTTCACGGTCAGGACATGGACAAGAATCGGCCCTTCCAGGTGGGTGGTGTTTTTGAACGTCTCGATCAACCGATCGAGACGGTGGCCATCGATAGGTCCCACATATTTGAATTTGAAGGCTTCGAACATCATGCCGGGCGTGAAGAAAGTGATAAAGGAATCTTCGCTTTTCCGGACAAAATTAAGGATGTTTTCTCCGACGCCCGGGAGGGTCTTGATAAAATTTTCCAGATCCCTTTTCAGGTTCACAAATCTTTTTCCGGTCATCTTACGGCTGATAAAAGAAGAGAAGGCGCCCACGTTGGGAGCGATGGACATGGCATTATCGTTCAGCACCACGATCAGATCCTTCTCCGTGTGTCCGGCCTGATTCAAACCCTCGAACGCCATGCCGGCGGTCATGGAACCATCGCCGATAACGGATATGACTTTGCGCTTTTCCCCTTTCAACGCTTTTGCCGTGGATATGCCCAGACCGGCCGAAATGGATGTACTGCTGTGCCCCGTATCAAATGTGTCATAGGGGCTCTCCGATCTCTTTGGAAAACCGCTGATCCCTCCATACGTTCTCAGAGTGTGGAAACGGTCCCTCCTTCCGGTGATCAGCTTGTGCGCATAGGCCTGGTGTCCCACATCCCAGATAATTTTGTCCAAAGGGGTATCAAACACATAATGAAGGGCGATGGCCAGTTCCACCGTGCCGAGGCTGGGCGCCAGGTGTCCGCCGGTCTTGGAGGTTGTTTCAACGATTTTCTTTCGAATCTCTTCGGCAAGATCCCGGAGGTCTTCCAATGACAGCTTCTTTAAATCCGCGGGGCTGTTGATGTTGTCTAAAAGGTTTCCTTGTTCACTGAGGTCGGTCATTTTTTCCTCTCAATAATATATCGGGCAATTTGACGGAGAGGCTCTGCGTTGTTGCCAAAATCCGACAGATCCCTGATGGCGTCTTGAATCAGGTCCGATTGAATTCTTTTTGATTCGTCAAGCCCTAACACCGCGGGATAAGTCATCTTTCCTTTATTCTCATCCGCTCCGGTCTGTTTTCCAAGGAGCTCGCTATCCCCTTCTATGTCCAGGATGTCATCCGCAATCTGAAAAGCAAGCCCTGCTTTTTGCCCATAGGAACGAATACGTCCGATGGCATCCTCTCCTGCTTCAGCAAGAATGGCGCCCGCGGTAACGGATGCCGTAATCAACGCGCCCGTTTTTCGGACATGCATGTATTTTACCGTCTCCAAATCGGGCTCTTTGCCTTCCGACTGAATATCCACGACCTGTCCTCCCACCATTCCCTCATATCCCGCGGCGAGGGATATCAGCTGAACGGCCTGAACAAGCACGGCAGGGGAAACCCTTTTGGAGATCTCTTTCGAGGTCATCATGCGAAAGGCCTCAGTCAGGAGACCGTCTCCAGCCAACAGGGCCATGGCATCCCCGAACACTTTGTGATTGGTCGGTTTTCCCCGCCTGAAATCATCATTGTCCATGACGGGAAGGTCGTCATGGATCAGAGAATAGGTATGGATCAGTTCCAGAGAACAGGCAACGTGAATGACGTCTTCCTGGCTTCCTCCGACAGCCTCGCATCCAGCTACGCACAGGATAGGCCGCAGTCGCTTGCCTCCTGCAAACAGGCTGTATTTCATAGCGGAAATCAGATCGGCAACAGGGCCTTCAGCCTTCGGAAACCAGGCGGTGAGGGCGCCATCCACCGCGGCCCGCTTATCGCTCAAATAGGCCTTCAGGTTGAAAATAGTTTCATCCGCCATGGCCTTCATCCTCCACGTCAAAGACGGCTTCTCGATATTTTCCACTCTCTTTCTCAAGCATGGTCACCTTCTTCTCCGCGGATTCCAGCTCATCGGAACAGAATCTGGATAAAGCCATCCCTTCTTCAAAGGCTTTCAGGGAATCTCCGAGGGTCAACTCGCCTTCCTCCAGGTTTCGAACGATTTCCTCCAGCCTCGCTATAGCCTTTTCAAATGTTTTTACGGCCATTCTTTTCCAATACCTGAAATCTTCTTTTCTGAATTTTTCGCCGTTCCCGCCTTTTGTCCCGTTCTGCTTCAAAAGGTTCAATCTTCACACTTAGATAGCCTTTTAAACGAGAAGTATAGGTTTTTTTGTTTGTATTATCAAGGTTTAATTTCAGATGAGTGAAGGCGTTCGTCAATAGCGACAGGCATATGGTGCAAACGGCTTTCGAGATAGCAGGTCCATTTTGTATTAAGGTCATCGAATGCTTAGGTTCTTGGAATGTCATTTGTGTCTCCGTCATCGCGGCACGTTTTGCCGATCCAGTCGTCTGTCGTACAGCCAAATTCCCGCGTCAGCAGGAATTACGTCACGAGGCGTTTTTCTGCACATGATTCCTCGTTCCAGCTGTCGGACGAGGGAACGAAGGTTTAGTCGTGCATAGAATGACCAGTGCATTTTCAGCCGGAGCAGACCTCGGCCATTCTAAGTGTAATGAACGAGAATTTGAATCGTTCATCCTTGAACGAGCTAACGGCAATTGACTCAAAAAACAAAAAAAGGTAAGGATATGGCAAGTAGCTTTCCATAGCAGGCTGTTTCCAGAGAGGCAAGGCTTGAGATTCCGCATTTCCATCTTCAGCAAATTGCTGATGTTTATTATTCCCATGGTTTGCCTGCCCGTTGCGGTGGTAGGCTACTCCTCCTTTCAGGCTTCCGTTGAAAGGGTGAATCGTCTGGTTCGTCAGGAACAAATGGTTCAGGTAGAAGCCGCCGCCAATAAGATAAACGATATTTTCTATAACTGCAGGGTCGATCTGGGAACGTTTTCACGGTCCCCGATTCTCGCGGAATATCATCTTGCCAGGCTGTTTCGCCTTCAGGCCGAAGCGGAGTTCGATCGGGACAACCTGACTACATTGTTCAAGGATATTCTGACCCGCACCCCTTATTATTATGGGATACGCGTATTGAACGAACAGGGAAATCAGTTGATCAGCGTAGGGGGCGCCGAAACCGTCAAGCCGTTGGAGGATCAAGGTCGGAAGCTCTTTTTTGATGGACCCTCCGCCGGAAGACCGGTGGACGTCTACTTTTCCGGCCTCGTCTATTGCCGGGAGCAGCAGGGTTATATCGTCCATTGCGGCAAAGCCTTCTTCACAGGTTGGCAGGAATTTGCCGGAGTCATAGTCATTGATGTCAATTTTAAAAAAATCACACAGTTCCTGCGCAACATCCGTGTGGGAGAAGAGAGTTACGCATTTTTGATCGACAGCAAAGGAAGAACCCTTTTTCATCCCAGTTTCGGGCCATATGAGTATGACCTTAACAACAATTCGGACCAGAGCTTGATCCATCTCGCTAAAAACATGGCAGCCGGCGAGACGGGATGGGAGGAATATACGTTCCAGGGGCAAAGAAAGGTCGCGGCTTTTGCACCCATTCCCACCATGCAGTGGTCCATGGCCGTAACCATACCCATTGAGGAATTCGGGAGGGAAGCCCGGGCCATTAGAACCAAAGTAATTCAGTTGGTCGTGGCGACGCTGTTGATAACTCTCTTGGGCGCATTCGTTCTTTCCTACCACCTCCTGAGGCCCGTACGGAGGCTCGTGACGGCTACCAACCGCCTGGCGGGAGGCGATCTCAACCAGGCCATACCGGTGAAGTCCAGCGACGAATTGGGGGATTTGACCCGCTCTTTCAATCGCATGGTCAATAATCTTTCTTTGATACAAAAGGAACTTGTCCGCTCGGAAAAGCTCATTTCCTTGGGGCGGATGTCGGCCGGCATTGCCCATGAAATTCGAAACCCATTGAACGCCATGAAGGGCGCCATGGTGCATCTCGGGACAGAAATGGGGGCATGAACCGCTGATACGGCAGTACACGCAACTGGTGGCCGAAGAGATCGATCGCCTGGACCGGGTGGTTTCGGAATTTCTGTATTTTTCCAAACAGGCCCCGCCAAAATTAGAGGCCGTTGACATCAACAGGATCATCTTGGGAACGCAGGATCTGTTGGCCGGAGAAACACTGGAAAAAGGGATAAGATTCCGGAATCTGTTAGCGCCGTCTCTGCCGCCGGCGCCGTTGGATATCCACCAGATGGAACAGGTTCTCCTGAATATTTTCATCAACGCCATGGACTCCCTGACGGAAGGCGGTGAAATTGAAGTGGGCACGCTCGCTCTGGAAACAGACGGTACAAACAAATTGCTGGTGGTGGTAAAAGATAACGGTACGGGCATCAGCGAAAAAACCTGCCCAATGTATTCGACCCCTTCTTCACGACAAAGGAGGACGGCACGGGACTGGGACTTCCCCTCAGTCTCGGAATTATTGAAGCCCATGGGGGTACTATTCAGATAGACAGCCGGTCGGGCAGGGGCACCCAGGTGACCATCACGCTCCCACTGGCCGAAACAGGGAGAAATAAAGGGTGATTGCACAGGAAAGAACCATTCTCGTGGTAGATGACAGGATAAACACGCTGAAGGTGCTGATGCTTTTTTTGGCCGATAAGGGCTACCGTGTTCTAAAGGCCTCCAGTGGCGAAGAAGCGTTGGAAATATTCCGTCAACACGCCGATATCGATGTAATACTGGCGGATTTGAAGATGCCGGGGATGAGCGGGCTGGACCTTTACCGGTCCATGGCCCAAACCGGTCCCACGCCTCCTTGTATCATCATGACCGCCTATGCCACCGTGGAAACGGCGATTATGGCCCTCAAGGAGGGGGTTGCGGATTATCTGATCAAACCCCTTAATTATGAGGAGCTTCCTATTGTTTTGGCCAATGTCTGCCGGCAGGCGGAGATGAGTCAGGAATTGACAACCTTACGTCGCCAGGTCAGGGAGGAGAGCACCTTTCACGGGATTCTGGGCGCCAGTTCCGTCATGCTGGGTATTTTCGACATGGTGCGCACGGTAGGCCCTACGGACGCCTCCGTGCTCATCACGGGAGAAACCGGCACGGGAAAAGAACTCCTGGCCAGGGCGCTCCACCTTGAATCCGAGCGACAGGACAAACCGATCGTGTGCATCAATTGCGCCGCCTTAACGGAAAGTCTTCTGGAGGCCGAACTGTTCGGACACGCCAAGGGGGCGTTCACGGGGGCCGTAACGGACCGAATCGGCCGGCTTGAATCGGCTCACGGAGGCACCTTGTTTCTGGATGAAATCGGACACATGTCCTTGAACCTCCAGTCCAAATTCCTTAGATTTCTGCAGGATGGAACGTTTGAACCTGTCGGGGATCACAGGGAAAGAAAGGTCGATGTGCGACTGGTGGCCGCGACGAATGCCGACCTTGAGGAACAAATCGCCTCCGGCCGCTTCATGAGCGATTTGCTTTACCGCATCGAGGTCATTCCCATTCATGTCCCCCCTCTCAGGGAGCGTATGGAAGATATTCCACTTCTCGCGGGGCATTTCGTGACCCGATACGCCAGAAGATATCTGAGAGCCGTGGAAGGGATATCCCCGGAGGCCATGCGGGCGCTCATGGGATACGCCTGGCCGGGCAACATCAGGGAGCTGAAAAACTGTTTGGCAAGGGCTGTTATTTTGTCTAAAAAATCCTACCTTTCCCTGGACGCCCTTCCCGGAAAAATAGCGAAACAGGCCTATCCCGTCGAAGGCCCGTTCGGGACGGAAATCGAGGACGACCCATCGTCGCAGGGTCTTACGCTCAGGGACATGGAGATGGATTTGATCATCAGCACCATGAAACGCTGCCACGGCAACAAGACCCTGGCCGCCAAAGTGCTGGGCATTTCACGGAAGGGACTCTACGAAAAAATGGCGCGACTCGGGATCAGGGACGCCACAAACTCAAGCAGGGAGGCGTCTGAATGAAAGGTTTGCGATTCATTTCAGCCCTGTGCGTTACGGCCCTGTGTTGGATCGTACCTGTTACGGCCAACGGGGGTCGGGAGATCATTTTAGGCGCTCCCACATCCTTGAAGACCCTGGAAGGGTCGGAGAGTCTGAAAGCAGTCCGAATGGCCGTGGAACAAATCAATGGCGCGGGAGGCGTGCGTATAAACGGACAAGCCCACCGGTTCAGACTGGAGCCTTTTGATCTCAAGGAGGTTGAACCGGAGTCTCCTCCCGCCGAGGCCGTGGCAAGACTGAGCGCTTTCATCAAAACGAAGAGACCGGATGCCCTGGTTATCGGCCCCTTTCGTTCCGAGGTCCTTCTGGCTTCCATGGACCTTCTGTCCGAAGAAAAAATACCCACCCTGGGATGTATCGCCATGTCTCCCGCGGTGGATGCAAAGGTCCTTGCCAACCCCAAATATAAGTATATATTTCGCACGGGTCTCAGCACCAAATACCTTGTGGCTTATCTCATCGAGACCATGAAGCTGATGAAGCGCAAGTTCGGGCTGAAAAGGGTATTCATCCTGAATCAGGATGTGGCCTGGGCCCGGTCAACGGCCTACCTGATGTTAAGGCTCTATCTGGACCGATCCGGCTGGCAGGTCTTGGGGCAGGAAAATCATCCCGTTGAAATGGCCGACTTCCGAAAGCCGCTGGCCCGTGCAAAGGCGGCACGGGCCCAGGTTATCCTGGCGGTTTTTGACATGGCCTCCAGCAAGAACCTGGTCATGCAGTGGCATGAAATGAAACCGCCTGCCCTGTTGTGCGGTTTTATTTCACCGGCTTCCGGTCCCGATGCCTGGCTCTCCTTCCAGGGTGGTCTGGAGGGAGTCATCAACGTCATCTTCGAACTGGGCAACCTGCCTTCATCCAAATATCCTCCGGCTCAAGTCTTCTATGATGCCTATCAAGCCAAATACGGACATCCGATTCAGGCGGGTCACGGTCCGGCCCCGGCTTACGAATCGGTTTACATCCTGGCGCAGGCCTTTGAGCGTGCGAGAAGCCTGGATCCGGACCGGGTGACGGCAGCTCTGGAAGCCACCGACCGGAGAGGCGTTATGGGCCGATTGATTTTTCACAGAGGCCACCAGGCAATTTTCGGGGAGAATCCCGAAGAAGATGTTTTAAGCTGTGTGGTCCAGTGGAAGGCGCCCGGCAAGCGCGTAATCGTTTATCCCCGCACTATCGCCGAGGGGCAAATCACCCTTCCATCCTTCATGAAACCGGCCGAGCCTCCCCGCTGAAAGCAAGACCGTTACGTTTTCTTACACCACCCCGACTTCGTTACCTTTGGTAACACTGTGAAGAATGGCGGTATTGAACATATCAATTATATTAGGTTTTTTGAATCCTTGCAAAGCTCGGATGTTCTTCCCTCTTCTCCTATCGTAACCGATTCTCACACCCATCCCCCTTTTCCCCTGGTTGGCATCAATCTTAGTTATCTACTCTAGTTTCAATATGTTACCCATTGCATCTTTTTGTGGCACACCCTTTGCTTTGTAAACAGGGTTTTAAAGGGATATACACAAACTTTTATTGATGAGGAGGGATTGTTCATGAAGAAAAGCGTCTGTTTTTTGTCCGGTGTGTTGTTGGTGATGATTTCTTTTCTGGTCCCGGCTCACCAATCCTATGCGGCCGACCCCATTATTTTGGGCGTTCCCACGTCTCTTGGTTTTCTTGAGGGGAAGGAAGGTCTTGCGTGCGTGAACATGGCCGTGGATGAAATCAATGCCGCGGGGGGCGTGAAGGTGGGGGATGAAATGCGGCCGTTCAAGGTCATAGCCATAGATGCCCGAGGCGCCGAACCGGGCGTTCCGGTGAGCGATGTCATCCGGGCGCATAAGAAGCTGATCCTGGAAGACAAGGCCAATTTCATCATCTTCGGTTCCTTCCGATCGGAATGCGCCATCGCCTGCATGGACGTGGTGGGCCAGTACCAGATCCCCATGATCCTGGGTACGGCCATGTCTCCGGGCATGCAGAAGAAGGTGCTGGACGACTACGACAAATACAAATACACCTTCCGGGCCTGCTTGAACGCGGTCTATCTCATCAAGTATCTGGGCGGCACCATGGCCTATTTGAACAAGGAATTCGGGTTCAACAAGGTCTATATCATGAACCAGGACGTGGCCTGGGCCCGGAAGACCGGCGACCTGATGATCAAGCTGGTATTCGACAAAATGGGATGGAAAGTGGTAGGCCGGCAGCAGTACCCCACCGGGTCCTCCGATTTTTCCTCCGGTCTCATGAAAGCCAAGGCGGGCGGCGCCCAGGTGATTCTGCCCATCTTTGACATGCCCCAGAGCGGCATCCTGGTAAGACAATGGAACACCATGCATATTCCGGCTCTCGTTGCCGGTTTCATCTCTCCGCTGGCAGGTCCGGGCGCCTGGAACGCCTTTGACGGGAAGATCGCAGGGGCCATCAACTGCATCTTCGAGGCGGGGAATGTGCCCGTGCCCAAGATCCCCAAGTCGGTGGAGTTCTATGATAAATATCTGAAAAAATACGGAAAGCCCATCGAGGCCGGACATTCTCCCGCCCCTGCCTACGAAATGATCTACATCCTCAAGGACGCCATTGAAAGGGCCGGAAGCATCAACGGCGACAAGGTGGTGGCGGAGCTGGAAAAGACGGATCGCGAAGGCGCCATGGGCCACATCAAGTTCGGAAAGGACCACCAGGTGATTTACGGCGAAGATCCCGCGATCACGGCCCTGGGATGCATGATCCAGTGGCGGGAACCGGGGAAACGCGTCATCGTCTATCCCCCTTCGGTGGCGGAAGGCAAGATCCAGTTGCCCGAAGGCCTGAAATCGTTGAAGTAGAGGAACGACCACGAATAACACGAATAGCACGAATAGGTAAAAGACTTCCACGTTCCCACGGAGGACCGTGGGAACGAGGGAAGAGCCAGATACAACACAAAAGAACTGAACGGAATGGTTGTTCTACATCCGTAGCCTTTTCGAAGGAAATCCGGACACGATGCCATTTCATAAACCGCGAACAGAATAGAGAACCTGACTATCATGCTTCTTGGCACGCTCATTTTCGGTTTCATAAACAGCGCCATCCTTGCCCTGCTGGCCATGGGATTCAACCTCACGTTCGGCATCAGCGGGGTGGCGAACTTTGCCTACGGGGCCATCTATATCTTCTCCGGATTCACCGCGTGGATCATGCTGAACGCGGCGGGACTCCCTTATCTTCTCTCGGTGATCATATCCATTTTTGCCGCCGGCATCGTCGGGATTCTCATCTATTACATCATTATCATTCGCATCAAGGGCATGCCGCTTAGCGAGGTCATGGCGACCTTCGGTCTGGGCCTGGCCATTATGGAGCTGTTCCGCTATTTTAATTTCGTCGGTTTCAAATACACCTTGCCGATCTTCTTTGATGGAAGCATTGCCATCGGGGACGTCTATGTGGATTACCAGAGGCTGATCATCGGACTCATCGCCATCTGTCTGACCCTGTTTTTGTACCTGTTCACCCACCACACGAAAATCGGGATGGCGTGCAGGGCCATTGCCCAGGATGAACGGACCGCGCTTACCTTCGGGATCAACTCGGATGTGGTGGGGGCCTTCAGCATGGGCCTCGGCTGCGCCCTGGCGGCCATCGCCTCCATCGTGATTCTCCCCTTGGGGACCATCGCCGTTGAAGGGGGATACGAAGTATTGATCAACGCCCTGGCCGTCTGCATCGTGGGGGGCCTGGGGAGCACCGTGGGCATTTTGGTCGCAAGCGTCCTGATCGGCTATTCCCAGACCATCACGGCCAATTACCTGGAACCCAGCTGGATGATGCTCGTAAGCCTCATCGCCATCGCCGCGGTCCTGGTCATCAAACCGTCCGGTTTGTTCAGCCATCAGAAGGAACTTGAGGAGAGAATTTAGTGGAAGAAAGCTGTTAGCTGTTAGCCGTTGAGAAGACACAGCCTGACGCATCTTAATTCAAGAACACCGGCAGGAATGCAGTCATGAGGTCTTTTTTCTTGCCGCATCTTGGATAAGACTTCCCAACACCTGGTGGAGGTCCTTCGTCGCAGGGTACATTGAACGGAAATTTTGTAAAACACTCACATTGAATTGTACCCTGCAGGGAAGGACCGTGGGCTCCTGCAGGAATCAGATGCGGCAAGAAAAAAGACCTCATGACGGAATGGTTCAACTGAACCGACAGCTCAAATCCGGAAAACAGGATGCAATATAGCATAAAAGAAGCCACGGGCTGTCAGTCTTCGAGCAATCTTAACATTTCAGGAAGAGTCACAAGTTGAAAAAGCGTAAAGAAAGAATAGACAGGGGGATCAAGGCGCGTTCGGCGGATATTTTCGCGCTCTCTTCCTACAGAGAGATGCTCTATCTGCTGGCGCCGGGGGCCATCCCGGTTGTGGGGCTGCTCTGTTTCACTCCCCTTTTGAGCGCCTACTGGAAGGAAGTCTTCATCTCCACCGCCGTTTACGCGCTCCTTGCCATCAGCTGGGACATGCTCATGGGGGCGGGCCTTCTCTCCCTGGGCCAATCCCTCTTTTTCGGCATCGGCTCCTATCTGGCGGGGATCCTGAATCATTACTGGGGGCTCGGTCCCCTGGTCACCATCCCCATCGCCACCCTGGGAGGCGGGGTGTTGTGCATGCTCATCCTGCTGCCCGTCATCCGGTTGCGCGGGGTTTATTTCGCCATGGTGACCCTGGTTCTCCCCATCATGTTCGCACGCCTCGTGGAGGCCACCAGGATATTCGGCGGAACGGAGGGGCTTACGGGACTCACCCCGTTTCCCAATCAGATGACCGCTCTCTATGTCATAGAAATTGCCCTTTTGTGCGCCCTGTTCGGCTTTCGAAGGATCATGGCCTCCGATTACGGCCTGGTCATCAAGGCCATCAACGACAACGATCGGTCCGTGATGAACGCGGGTCTCAATATTTACTGGTACAAGGCCCAGGTTCTTTTCCTGGGGGCATCGGTCGGCTGTTTCGCGGGCGCCTTCGTGACCCACCTGGACATGTTCGCGGGCATGCCGGGCTTTGCCCTCGATTACTCCATCATGCCCGTTGCCGCGGCCGTTGTGGGCGGGGCGGGGACCTTTGCAGGCCCCATGCTTGGCGCATTCATCCTCGTACCTCTGTCCGAAATGCTTCGCGCCCTGGGCGCGCTCCGAATCGTCTTTTACGGTCTCTTCCTGGTTATTTTCGTGGTGGGCCTTCCCGAGGGCATCTTTTCCTACATACAGCGAAAGTATCACCAGCTGGAAAGATGGGTGGAAGTGGAATGACCGAAATCGTCCTGCTCAAGGTAACCGACCTCACCAAGTCCTTCGGAGGCGTCATGGCGGTCTCCGACATCAGCTTCGACCTCAAGGAGGGGGAACTCCTCGGGGTCATCGGACCCAACGGATCGGGAAAAACGACCCTTGTCAATCTCATCACCGGATTTGTAAAGCCCGTATCGGGGAAAATTTCCTACAAGGGAACCGACATCACCGGGAAACCCCCGTATAAGATCGTGGATCTGGGGATCTCCAGGACGTTTCAGATGGTCAAACCTTTTTATCAGCTCCCGGCCTTCAAGAATCTGATCGTCCCCCTCTATTCCCCCAGGGTGAAAAGGCTGGCCGGAGGCAAGTACGGGGCAAGGGATGCCGTTGCCCTGGACCTGCTGGAAGAAGTGGGATTCGAAAGAGATGCCCATGTCTCCTACAAGGCGGCCAGCGCCCTGCCCCAGGGGTATCTCAAAAGATTGGAGCTGGCCAAGAGCATCGCCCTGCGGCCGGACCTGATTATCCTGGATGAGCTTTTCTCCGGCCTCAGCCTGGCCGAGGTGGCGGGCATTGTCCCCATCATAGAGAAACTGCGCAGCCAGGGAAAGACCATTATCATGATCGAACACCGATTGAAAGAACTCTTCCGGATCGCGGACAGGATCATGGTCCTGAACTATGGCCGGAAGATCGCGGAAGGCCCGGCCGCGGAAGTGATGGAAGATCCTTCCGTAAAAGAGGCTTATCTGGGGAGTGAGGGGTAGGGCCATGTCCATGCTTGAAGTCAAAAACCTGATGATCTTTTTTGAAAACGCCGTGGCCCTCAACGACTTCAGCATGGAGGTCGGGGAAAATCAGGTGGTGGGGATCATAGGCTCCAACAGCGCCGGGAAGACCACCCTGATGAATGCCCTTTCAGGCCTGATCATCGATATGCGGACCAAGGAAAAAAGAAAGGGCGGAGAGCGAATCACCGTATACGGAGAGATTTTCTACAAAGGAAAAGAGATCACCCAGACCCGGCCCAGCACCAGGGTGAAGAAGGGCATCGTGCTCTGCAGGGAGAGGCATCCCATCTTTCCTGAAAGCAACGTCATGGAAAACCTCAAAATCGCGGGGTATCTCCAAAACAGGGAAAGCACCAGGGAGATGATTCAGGTTGCTTTCAAACTGTTCCCGGCCCTGGTCCACCTGAAGCGCAGAAAGGCCGGTTTCATGAGCGGGGGAGAACAGCAGATGCTGGCCGTGGGCATGGCCCTCGTGGCCCGCCCCCAACTCCTGCTGCTGGATGAGCCCCTTTTGGGGCTCAGCCCCATGATGCAGACCCTGCTGGTGGACGCCATCAAGCTCCTGGGGAAGGACTCCAACATCACCGTGCTCATCAGCGAGCAGTTCGCAAGACCGGTCCTGCCCATGATCGATTTCGGCTATGTCATTGAAAACGGCATACTCACCCTGCAGGGAACGGGACGGGAACTCATGGACAATCCGGAAATCAAATCGGCCTACTTCGGAATTTAAGGATATGAACACAAAAACCCAACCCGAACAATATCTCTGAAGCCTTTGCCTCGTCCGCGGAAAAATTCCGCGACAAGACCGCCATCATCTATCTCGGGACCCGTTTCAGCTATAAAGACATCCTCCGATACACGGAAAATTTTGCTTCGTCTTTGAAAAGCCATGGCGTGAAAGAAGGGGAAAAGGTCATGGTGTACATCCCCAACAGCGTCCACTGGGTCATTGCCTGGCTGGGCATACAGAGAGCGGGCGCCATAGCCGTTCCCATCACGCCCATATACACGGTCCACGACCTTCGTTACATCGGCAACGACAGCGGCGCCAAAACCATTGTCTGTTCGGATACCAACTACGGATACGTCAAACAGGCCATCCCCCATACGAAGATGGAGAAGGTGGTGGTCGCCAAACTGACCGACCTTCTCCCCTGGTGGAAAAAGCTGTTCGGATGGGCCTTCGACCGGGTTCCCAAGGGGAAAACAGCGAGAGAGGCAAACACGCTCTCCTTCGAGCGGATGGCAAAAGCCAAAGGAGATCCGCTTCCTCCCGTAACCCGGGGGGGAAGCGACACCATGGAGCTGATCTACACCGGGGGAACCACCAAGGACCCCAAGGGGGTCCCCATTTCCCACGGCCTCTATCTGGAATCCGCCATGGAGCAGATCATGATCCCCCGGCATCTCTTTTCGCCGTCGGAGAATGTGGTCATCGGTTCCGCGCCCCTCTTTCACATCCTCGGCCAGACCACGGCTCTGAGCACCCTTCTCGTGGGGGGGGCCATTGTCCTGATGCCCAAAGTGAATCTGGATGCCATATTCGATTCCGCACAGCGCTTCAAGGCCAAAACCCTGATCGGCGTGCCCACCCTGTACAGGATGATCCTGGAACACGACCGCCTCGACTTTTACGATCTGAGTTCGCTCACCTACTGTTTCAACGGAGGCGACGTCCTCCCTCTCGAAGTGAACCAACGCTGGCGCAAGAAATTCAAAAACCCCATTTACCAGGGGTACGGGGCAACGGAAACGTGCGGCGGGGTAACCATGTGTCCTACGGACGAAGAGAATCCCCCCACAAGCATCGGAAAAGTCCTTGCCAGCAAAAAAGTGAAACTGGTGGACCACGAGACCCTTGAGCCGGTTCCACAAGGCCGGCCGGGAGAGCTTCTCGTTCACTCGGAAAAGATGGTGACCCGATACTGGAACAAGCCGGAGGAAACGGCTGCTTCTTTCATTGAGATGGACGGGCTTTTGTGGTATCGCACCGCCGACATCGTATCCATGGACGAAAAGGGGAATCTCTATTTCGTGGATCGCACCGTGGATACCATAAAACATAAAGGCTACAGGGTTTCCTCTTCGGAAATCGAGTCGGCGCTCCAGGAACATCCAGCCGTGGTGGGCGCCTGCGCCGTGGGAATTCCGGACCCCAAGGTGGGAGAGCGAATCAAGGCCTTCGTGGTCCTGAAGGAAGACGTCAAGGGAATCACCGGCTACGACCTCATCAAGTGGTGCAGGAGCCGCCTTGCCGGTTATAAAGTCCCCCAGTATATCGAGTTCCGCGATATGCTCCCCAAATCCAAGGTCGGAAAACTCCTGCGCCGCGAGATACGGAGCGAGGAAGGCCGAAGAGCGGGACAGTAAAGGCCTGATCAAAGATAAGATGACAGCAAAAGAAACCCTCGACGTCAAAGCGATAGCCCTTCTCACCGGACTCTGTATTCTCTGGGGAGTAAACGCGGTTGCCATCAAAATCAGCAATGTCGGAGTCGATCCGATATTCGGCGCCGGAATCCGATCCGTTATTGCCGGACTGGGGCTCGCCATCTGGATGAAGGCAAAAGGGATGCGTCTGTTTCCGGGAAGTATCCTTGATGGAATCGCCGTCGGGGTTCTCTTTGGTACGGAATTCGCCTTTCTCTTCTCGTCGCTTGTTTTTACAACCGTTTCTTCCGCCTGGATACTCCTTTATACCACGCCGTTTTTTCATACCCTGGGTGCGCATTTTTTCCTCAAGGGAGATCGAATTACCGTGGCAAAAGGGCTGGGGCTGTTCTTGTCCTTCATGGGTATCGTCATTCTCCTGAGCAAACAACTGGGCCTGCCCTCTTTTACAGAACTGACCGGCGATCTATTCGCCCTCGCGGCAGCCGTTTTGTGGGCTCTCACCACCATCTACATCAGAAGGCGGCTGGTGGGGAAAGTAAGCCATCATCATACCCTTTTCTATCAAACCGTTTTTTCCATTCCGATTCTTTTTCTCTTGAGCATACTGTTCCGGGAAGCGCCTATCCATCATGTTGATGTCATGGTCCTTTCTTCCCTCCTGTTTCAAGGCATCATCGTAGCCTTCATCAGCTACCTCTTCTGGTTCTATCTGGTATATACCTATCCGGTCAGCCGCGTCTCCGCCTTTACCTTTCTCACGCCGGTCTTTGCCGCCATTTCAGGCATACTCTTCCTGCAAGAACCCGCAACCCTCCGCCTTGGATTATCCCTGTTGTTCGCCAGCCTCGGCATCTATGTGGTCAATCTGAAATGATGGATGATTCGCGTAAGCCGACGGCCCCGATTCACACCCCATCCCTTATACAAGGCATATTATCCTTATATTACAAATAGATGCAGGAAAAGTTCGCCACTCAAAAAACCTTGACAGCTCCCCGATGCGTATGCTATTTTTTCAACTTTACGGCTTTGTCTGCGTTCACTTAATTATTCGGGGGCCCATCATGATTACAGGCAATGATTCACCAGACAATGATCAAGAAAATCAGAACGAAATCCTCGTTTCAGGCTCAAATTCTTCTTCGAAGCGGGATGCGGGCAACACCTTTTCAGACGAAATCGAAGTAATAGAACTCACGGATATTGTCAGAAAAGAAGCCAGGCCGGACGGATATGATGCTTCTTCCGGCCTTTCCGAGCAGAAAATGGAGGGGTTCGCTGAAAACCGAACAGAGATTGATCTCGATGAATTGACAAAGGAAATGGAAATCCTTTCGGAAAATATGCCCGATCACGACAGTATGGAAGATTCCCTTTCATCCTCTGATTTTGATTTCGAAACCCATGAAGAATCTTATACGGAGACCTCCGCCGAATTTCCTGACGAGGATTTGGAAGAAATCATGTCCAAACTGGAACAAGAAGGCAGAACCGGCACTCCTTTGAATTCCCCTACCCGGCAAAGCGTTGTCGGGCATGACCGAAGAAAGAATGGAGGCGTTAATAAGGGAGGTTGTTGAAAAGGCCGTGCGCGATACAATGGCCCGGGTAGCCGAAAAAGTCATTACGGAAGCGATTGAAAGCCTCAGGGAGAGTCTCAAACCTTAGGCATGCGATAAAAATTGACCAGGCGTTGGCAATCCCCTTATGGAAGGTTTCACGCCATGGTTTTCGCGGTTGATTTCTCCCTGATAGCGGGACAACACAGGTTGCTTTTGGATAAGATACAAACGGGGGTTGTAACAGGACAACCCCCGTTTTTGTTCCCGCAGGGAAGACCTGTTGCGGATGAGGTGTGGTTATGACTATCTCAGCGATCGAAATGAAAAATGTTTATTTCGCCTATGAAAAGACTCCGGTTCTTGAAGACATTACCTTCACGCTGAAACAGGGTGATTTTCTGGGAATCATAGGGCCCAACGGGAGTGGAAAGACGACGTTGCTCAAGCTTATGTTAGGAATCATCAAACCTGACAGAGGCGAATATCAAAGTCCTGGGAAAACCGCCGCACCATGTCAGTCATCGTATCGGCTATGTGCCGCAGAACCTCGATTTCAATATCACATTCCCCATCTCCGTTCTGGATGTGGCCCTGATGGGAAGGCTGTCCCGATCCCGCATCGGAAGATGGTATTCCGGAGAGGACTTCCCGAAAGCCGAAGACGCGTTAAGAAAGGTGGGGATGTGGAAACATCGGCGCGTATCCATCGGAAGGCTTTCCGTCGGTCAGAGGCAAAGGGTCTTTATTGCCAGGGCCCTGGCGACGGATCCGGAAATTCTTTTTCTTGACGAGCCCACCGCCAGTGTAGACCTGGAATTCGGGACAAACCTGTTCGACCTTCTCCACCAGTTGAATGAGAAAGTCACCATCGTCACCATTACACACGACGTGGGAGTCATATCACGGCATGTTAAATCGGTAGCCTGCGTCAACCGATCTCTTACCTTTCACAGCGACAAGCGTATTTCCGCTGAAATGATTGATGCCGCCTACCAGTGTCCCGTGGACCTGATCGCCCATGGTCTGCCCCACCGGGTACTTCCCAGTCACGAGGGGAAATAACATGTGGGATGCCCTCCAATTTGAATTCATGAGAAATGCCCTCCTTGCCGGTGTTTTCGTAAGCATTTCGTGCGGCATCATCGGAAGCCTTATCGTCGTGAATCGAATCGTATTTATTTCGGGCGGCATTGCCCACTCGGCTTTCGGCGGGATCGGACTTGCTTTTTTTCTGGGCTTTTCTCCTTCCCTGGGGGCCGCGGTTTTTGCCGTGGGAGTATCCATGATCATGGGCGCCGTCAGCTTGAAAAGCAAACACCGGGCGGACACCGTTATCGGGGTGTTGTGGGCCGTGGGAATGGCGCTGGGAATCCTGTTCATAGACCTGACGCCGGGCTACCACACAGACCTGATGAGCTATCTTTTCGGGAGCATCCTTACCGTATCAAAAACCGACATATGGCTCATGGCGCCCCTGGACACGGCAATACTCCTTGCCGTATTGATCTTTTATAAAGAATTCATCGCCATGTCCTATGACGAAGAATTTGCATTTATCGTGGGCATCCCGGTAAAATTCCTTTATTTTCTCCTCTTGGGCATGACCGCCCTTTCCGTTGTCATGATCATCAAGGCCGTAGGATTGATTCTGACGATTGCCCTGTTGACGATCCCCCCCTACATCGCTGAAGGCTACACCCGCTCTCTGGCCCAGATGATGGTCCTGTCTTCCATTTTGGGCATCTGTTTCACCTTTTTGGGCCTCTGGCTTTCCTATCAGTACAATTTCACCTCCGGGGCAACCATCATACTGGTTGCGGGAACGGCTTTTTTCCTTTTTCAAGCAGCCAAGAACCTGAAAGGTTATGGAATCAGGGGAAAATGAAGCCCATGGGATTCGACCTGTTTTCAACATTCATACGGCCCAGAAAGAAGGCAAAGCCCAGAGACGGGTTCGAACTGCTTGTTCATAATATCGAACAGTTTGCTCCGAAAGAACACGCAGCGGAGAGGGAAAGCCGCTATTACAACTACAGGATGGCAAACCGTTACGGGAAACCCCTGGAAGAACTCCTGGATACCATCCTGAAATACAGATTGTCTTATTCGGACCCGACGCACAGAGCGGAACTTTTTCATAAATTGAAGGCCTTCTATGACGCGAACGACCGGATCAGCATGGAAGAAGCCATGAAAGACCGGAACCTGGCCATCAAATTCCAGCGACTGCTTCTCTTGTTTTATAACGCCAAAAAAGAATGAACCGAAAGTATCTTATTCAAAACAATGGCATGAATGGAGTCACGAGTTCTTTTTTGCTGCCGCATCTTGGATAAACCTTCACCGACCGTCGGGAGGTCATTCTATGCTGGTGCAACGAAACTATTATTATGCATCCATTTTTTCGCGCCAGCATAGAAAGGCCGGTGCTGCCATAGGAATCAGATGAGAGAGAAAAGCATCCGCAGTGCCGAGAATCCAACCTTTAAATCCTTTTTAAAACTGACAAGCGCCCACGGGATAAAAAAGGAAGGGATGGCCATCCTTTCCGGTCCGAAACAGACAAAGGAGGTCATGAGAGATTTTCCGGACAAATGCGCGGGGGTTATAGGATCCACAACGTTTAAACAGGCGCCATCCGAATCAGAGAGGGGGATTCCTTCCTTCATTTTGAGCCCGGATCTTTTTCGCCGGTTAGATCTTTTCAACACGGAAAGACCGCTTCTGCTGATAAGGGTCCCCCCTCTGCCCGACTTTGACACCAGCGTGAAAACAAAAGGTTGCACGCTCCTGGTCCCTTTTCAGGACCCCGCCAATGTGGGGGCGGTTATTCGGACCGCGGCAGCGTTCGACGTGTCAAAGGCAGTCATAATGAAGGAATCCGCCCATCCCTATCATCCCAGGGCACTGAGGGCGGCAGGGAGCAACCTCTTTCGGATTCCCCTGTTCAAGGGACCCGGACTGGATGAAATAGGAAGAACGGGAACACCGATCATCACCCTTTCCCCTTCAGGACAGGATGTAGAGGCTTTTCGTTTCCCTCCCTCTTTCTGCCTGGTTCCCGGTCTGGAAGGAACAGGACTGCCTGACAGCCTTGGCAGAACCACAAGCATTCGCATCCCCATGAGAAAGGATGTGGATTCTCTCAACGCCGCCATGGCAACGGGAATCGCCTTGTATCTATGGAAAAGAGAGATCCGAACCGGACCGAAAAAGGGCCGATCGGCAAAGAAAACAACCCGGAAACAAATCAAATAGTGGAGGTTTTATCATGACGAAAGCAAGTAAATACCGCACAGTCATCGTTGAAGGGGATCAGGAACGAGCCATGCGGTTGCTAAAGCTATTGCAGCAGAGATCCTATGCCCCAAACATCTTACCCACGCGAGAACAGATGCTCAAGGAACTTGCCGGAAAAACCCTTCCCCTGATCATTTTAGGCGAAACGCAAGATGGGTTTTCTCCATATCAACTGATGCATGACGTGGTGAAACATTCTCCCATGACTTCGATGATTCTGGTAACAGACGAAACCGGGCAAGACGTGGAGGAAAAAGCAGAAGGCTACGGGATACTGGGGCACGTGGGAAGCAACCCGGGAGACGATCTTTTCACCCTTCTGGATAATTTCGAAAAAATTTCCGGAGCACTAACCGCTCCTTGAAAAAGTTCTCCAGGGAGCGGCGATTTTGCCGTTTACTCTTCTACAATCACCACTCCCTGCTGAGGAATGCCCCACCAATCCTGCTTTTTGGCCTCTTCCCCGGTCTTCGGCGTCGGATTCTTATAGCCGAACCAGCTGTATTTCAGATGGTCCCAGTTTTTATACATGGTATCATGTTGCCAGAATCCGGATTCCTTGGCCGCCGAACCACAGCCGGCCAGAAATAACCCCATGAACAGCAGAATTCCCAGTTTTTTCATGCTTGCTTCCTCCTCATGCGATACCGCACAGTTTACGGTTTACAGTTTACGGTTCATCAAAACTTAAATGTCAGAAGTATGCCTTCCGGCCCTTTCCTGGACGCAAGAATTCGTAAATTCAGTCGATCCTTGAGCGAATTGCTGAAATCATCCCGCACTTTCCGGTTATATTTATGGGCGCCATTCACCGCGCTATAAATGTTTCCGGCATACCATCCGAATTCAAAAAACGCCAGGATGCCGCCAAGAACGTTGTGGTCCTGGTTAAAAGATTCCACCGTCGCCCATATGAAAAGCCCGTTCAAGAGAAAGGCAACGGCTGCATCCTTATATCTCGATAGATAAACGTGTCCCAATCCGGGAACGAGCCCCGCCATCACACCCGCGGTCGCGGGATCTTTGCTTGGCAACAGCTCTCCTTTGAGGCTTTCCTTTGCAAGGGCTTGGGCGCTTTCGTAAAGAGAACTGTCTTTTTGAACCCGGCTGAACTCCTCGGAGGCCTCCTTCCACCTGTGCTCCCGCAATCCGGCCCATCCCAAGCGGTAAAAAGAGGCATTCTTCAAATCCAATCCAGGATAATTTTTGGCTGCTTCGGCAAAAAAAAACGCTGCTTTCTCAGGCAATCCCTCCTCGTAATAGGTCTCCCCCATCATGAATACGGCCTTGCCCGTGAATTCTCCCTCCGGATTGGAACTGAAAATTTCCGTAAAGACCTGCCTGGCTTCCTTAAAACGCCGCTCTCGCATGTAACAGACCCCTGTCAGGTAGCGAGCCGAGGGAACTCTTCGGTCATCCGGAAAGAAATGCATGAACCGTTCGAATTCCTTGACAGCCAGGTCATATTTTCCATCATGCATGAGCTCACTGGCATAGGCAAACTGCCTGTCCCCATCAATAACGAGCTCTTCCGCGTAAACGCCCAGGGGGAGCAGAAGGTTTCCCAGAAAGATTGCGATCACGATATGCAGATTAACGGTCTTCAACGGCCTTATTCTCCGAATACCACCAGAAGTCATTGTTTTCCACGGGGTCTATAATTTTGCCTTTCCCGTCTCGAACCACCACAGGGGAAACCTTGTCCTCATCCGACTCGTGAATCAACCGGTCAACGGTCATCAACCATCCCATAAAAAACCCGTGCTTTCGGAATGCCTGCGCGCTATAGGCGGAGCAGGTAGGCTCGCTGGGACACCTGCTTCCATCGACAGGGGAGATGTGCTTACTGAAAAAAGACGCAAACCAGGCGCCCAGGCTGAAATCCGATCCTTGGGTCTTCCCTTTTTCCCCTGCAACCGCACCCGGTGGCGACTCGGCCCCCTGGCCTCTTTCGCAGATAACTCCCTGGGAAAACAGGCAAAACATCAAAAATGCGCAGAAAAAACTCCTTCTTGCAAATCGTCCCGCTGTATACTTAATGGTGTTGGACCTCATTGAAACTACCTTCTTAAACGGACCATTTTATTGCCGTGGTTTATCACAAAAGTTATTAAACTGTCAAAAATAAGTTATGCATTCCATCCTGGGATTCCAATATTTCTTGACCTGAGACCGTTTTCCCTATATCCTCTTGATTTTCGCACAAACTTTTCAATGGTCTCGAACATGGAAGTTGAGAAAATCGAGGCTGTGAGAAAGTTCATTTAATTTAAGGAGAAACGGCATGGCTTGGGACTGGGACAAGTTACAGGAGCAAAGAAAAAAGGGGGGCACCGGGCAACCAGGCACCCCACCTCATATGGATGAGGTTATGGAAAAAATCAAAGGCGTCCGAGCAAAACTTCCCGGCGGATCTTGGCTTATTGTTATAGTGATTGTCATCCTGTTTCTGGGATCGAGCTGTTTTTACACCGTGGGAGTAGACGAAGTGGGAATCGTTCAACGATTCGGAAAATATATCAGGACCACGCAGCCGGGGTTGAACTTCAAACTCCCGAAAGGGATTGAGAAAGTCACCAAAGTGAAAGTGAAATACGTTTTCAAGGAGGAATTCGGATTTCGAACATTGGAAGCGGGAGTGCGCACGCGATATGCATCCGGCTCTTCCTATGACAACGAATCCCTCATGCTGACGGGAGACCTCAATGTGGCGGTCGTCCCCTGGATTGTGCAGTATCGAATAAAGAACCCCTATGACTACTTGTTCAAGGTCAATAACATCACGGCCACCTTCAGGGATCTTGCGGAGTCGAGCATGCGTCTGATCGTGGGCGACAGCAGTATCAATGAAGTGATCAGCAAGCGGGAAGAACTCGCCATCAAAGACGCGACGCTCCTGCAGAAACTTCTGGATGAGGCTGAGACCGGGATTAAGGTAGTCACCGTTGAAATGAAAAAAACAAATGTTCCTGAACCGGTTCAACCCTCATTCAATGAAGTGAACCAGGCTGTCCAGGAAAAAGAACGAATGATCTACCAGGCCAGGGAGGCCTACAACAAGGTGATTCCCGCGGCCAAGGGAAATGCGGAGAAGACCATTAAAGACGCGGAAGGATACGCCCTCGACCGCGTCAACCGCGCCAAAGGAGACGCGGCCCGATTCACGGAACGCTATCTGGCCTATTCCAAGGCCGAAGATGTTACGCGAAGACGCCTTTATCTTGAGGGCATGGAGAAAATCCTGCCGAAAATGGGAAGCAAATATATTGTTGACTCGGACCAGAAAAACCTTCTTCCCCTGCTCAATCTCGGAAAGCCTGAAGGAGGCAAAAAATGAAAATGAAACTCCTGATCATCCCGCTGGTTATCATCGTGATCGCCATTTTTTCCGGCGCCTATGTAGTCGATGAAACGGAACAGGTCGTCATTACGCAGTTTGGAAAAGCGATCGGAAAGGCAAAACTGCAACCGGGGCTGTATTTTAAGATCCCGATCATACAGCAGGCAAACTACTTCCCGAAGAATCTGCTCGAATGGGACGGCGATGCCGGTCAGGTTCCCACACTGGACAAGACTTTTCTCTACGTGGATACGTTTGCGCGATGGAAAATCGTGGACCCGCTCATGTTTTTCCAGACAGTCAACAACGTAACGGGCGCACTGGCCCGCCTGGATGATATCATCGATCCGGCGGTACGAAATTTCATTACCTCCTACCCCCTTATCGAAACCGTCAGAAACAGCAACCGGGAGCTGGACAAATTTGAAATGGGCGTCGATCGCGCCGATGAAGAGAGAATTCTGGGCGACGTCAAGACAGGGCGAGGAAATATCATGCGCGGCATCATGAAACAGGCCCAGCCCAAACTGAAGGATTTCGGCATAGAGTTGGTGGATGTTCAAATCAAAAGGCTCAATTATGTGGAGCAGGTCCGTAAATCGGTCTATGACCGAATGATTGCTGAAAGGAAGCAGATCGCCCAGAAGTTTCGATCCGAGGGCGAAGGAGAGGCGCGGGTCATTGAAGGAAACAGGGAAAAAGAGTTGAAAAGAATTACTTCCGAAGCCTACAGAACCGCCCAGGAGGTCATGGGAAAGGCCGATGCCGAATCCACGCTGATATACGCCCAGGCCTATGAAAAGGGGCCGGAATTTTATTCATTCATCAAATCCCTTGATGTGTACGATAAAACCATGGACAAAGAGAGCTCACTCCTCCTGTCGACCGATTCGGATTTCCTGAAATATTTTAAAGGGTACGGCGCCGGGACCGTTGCTCTTCCTCAAAATACGCAAGGAGACAAGAAATGGTAAGAACGGAGATATCGCTTTTTCTCAAGAACGTCCCCGGAGAACTGGGAAAGCTGACCGGCATGCTCTCGGATGCCGGAATCAATATCGATGCCCTGACCATCCAGGATGCGTCCGCCTATGTTCAGGAACTTTTCAAGGCAAGGGGAAAAACCTTGAAAAGAGTCGCGTCGGCGGCAAGTTACGGCTCCATGAAGAAGGACTCGGCCGATTATGCCCTCATACGCCTTCTGGTGGAAAATACGGACAACGCCATGGATTACTTTTCAAAAGAAGGGTATCTGTTCGACATCATGCCCGTTATTGCATTGGAAATAGAGAACAAGCCCGGAACCCTTGCGGAGATGGCCAGAAAATTCGGAGAGGAAGGGATCAACATCAACTACGTCTACGGGTCGGCTCTCCCGGGAGACAACAAGGCGCTGTTCGTATTCTGCCCCGAAGACATCGAACTGGCGGCCAGAATCTTTAAAGATTAGAAAGAAATTTTAAAGAAGAATGGCTTCGATCTTCCCGATATCGTCCGGAACATCCACTTCAATGGAGTCGTACAGGGTTTCCACCACCTTGATCTTGAACCCATGTTCCAGGACCCTCAATTGTTCCAGTTTCTCCAGCGATTCCAGCTCTCCCTCGCTAAGCCCTGAAAAGCGCTTCAGGAAATCCATTCGGAAACAGTAAAAACCAAGATGCTTGTAATGGTTGCCAATGGTCTCCCCGTCCCGGCAAAAAGGAACCGGATATCGGGAGAAATAGAGCGCGAAACCCTGCCGGTCGGTAACGACTTTTACATGATTGGGATTGTGTAAATCCGATATCTCCCTGATCCTGCACTTTAATGTGCTCATGGGGATAGATGCATCCTCCACGAGAGGTTTGACGAGATCCGCCACCACGGACGGATGGAAGGAAGGCTGGTCTCCCTGGACGTTGACCACAATATCGTCATCCATCAGGCCCGCTTCGGCGGCGGCTTCCGCAATCCGGTCCGTACCTGACCGATGATTCACGGAAGTCATTACCGCTTTTCCCCCGAAACCGTTGACACAGTCCGCGATACGGGAATCATCCGTTGCAATAAACACATCGGAAAGCTCGGGACAGGCCAGTGCACGCTCGTAGGCGTGCTGAATCATCGGTTTCCCCGAAATGAGCGCAAGCGGTTTGCCGGGAAACCGGCTCGATTGATACCTGGCAGGAATAATGGCGCAGATCTTCATGTTGTCCTCACTCGAAATAACTGGCGCAGGCGGAATCGGACTCCCAGGCGGTAACCTTGCTGACCCTGACCCTCCCATCGCCCAACCTGTCTGTAAGGGTTTTAAAAATATGCCGGGCGATATTCTCCGAAGACGGATTCAAGGCGGTAAACGGCTCCATATCGTTTAGAAACCGGTGATCCAGTTCATCCAGTATCCTGTTTGTTTCCGTCTTCATCTCCTTGAAATCGACCAGCAGACCATCTTTTCCGAGGTCTTCCCCTTGAACAAACACTTCAACTCTCCAGTTATGTCCGTGCAGTCTTTCACATCCTCCTTGAAATTCCCGCAACTGGTGGGCGGCCGCGAACTGGGAGATAATTTTCAATTCATACATAAATAACCCCTACGCATGTTCGTCGTCATTCTTTGGCATATCGTCGGATTTCTCTTCAGCCGGCTCCGCCGACTCCTCATCTTGTGAGGCCGCCTCTTCCGGCGTACGCCCGCATTCCGTGCATTTACCGTTGATGATGATTCCCGTACAGGACCCGTCAGGACAAAGGACCCGACTTTCCAGGTCAATTTCCTCATTGTCATCCAAAAAGCCATCCTGCTCCGCAACATGGGCCAGTCCTTCCGCCAAAGCCGCGCCGCACATCATACAGTAGTTGGCGCCTTTAAGCACGCCTTCTCCACATTCGGGACAAAGAGAATCAGACAATTCCTTTTCACAGTGTGGGCATTTCATTCTACCTTTTCCTCCGTTTTGTTGGAAACATCAGAGATATTCCGCATTCATCAGCGTCCAAATTGTTTTTCCTCAGCACTATATAATGAAAACCACTTCAAGTGTCACCTAAAAAAAGCGATTAGCCATCGGCTTTTAGCAGTTAGCCTTATAATATCAAAAGGTTGATAGAAGAAAAGGTTGATTGCTGTATCAAATCGTCCTCTCCGATTCGCTAACAAAACGCTCCTATTCAAAATCCGGGATTGAATGGAGTCATGGGGTCTTTTTCGCCGCCGGAGAATTTGAATAGGATACCGGCCATGGAACCCGGGAATTCAAAAATAGATGATTTACCATCCAAACAAAGCTTGAAAAATTCTTCAGAGCCTTGTATCAAAGACTGGCACGCTATACCTTCAAGAAAAAATCGCATCTTATTCAAAAACAATGGCAGGAATGGCTTTCCTGGAATTGGATTTCGCTGCCAGGGAATTTTAATAGGATACAAAAATTCGTTCTATCCGTTTTTCCGGAGAATGTCTCATGACCGATACACCCGGCTTTGCCGAAATGAAGGAAAAAATAAGAGTTCTGGAAGAAAGACTTGCTCAACAGCAGGCGGAACAGGAGAGAATGCGCGAAGAGAAAGACTGGTTATCGCAGATTCTGCAGGAAATCTCCATTCCGGCCTTTGCCATTAACGATAAACATATCCTTACCCATGTAAACAAGGCCTACGAAAATCTTACGGGCATCTCCGCAAACGAAATTTTGGGAACCAACCGACAGTGGCTCCCTTTTTATGCGTCTGAAAGACCCACCATGGCGGATCTCATGGCGGATGGCGCTTCTGAAGCGGAGGTTGCGGGATATTACAACGGCAAAAGCCATAAATCCGCGGTCAACCGAAACGGCTATGAAGCGGAAAGCCTGTTTCGCAACCTGCGAACAGGAGACAAATGGCTTTTTTTCACTGCGTCTCCTCTCATAGACAACGATGGGAATGTTCTCGGAGCCGTTGAAACCCTCCAGGACGTTACGGAGCAGAAACGTGCCGAGCGTAAGCTTCAGAAGTCCGAAAGCCTCATGAGAACGCTCCTGGATTTCATTCCCTATCCCATAGCGGTCTTTACCCTGAATGGACGGGTGTTCTACCTGAATCCCGCCTTTACGGAGACTTTTGGATGGACTTTTGCTGAACTGGATGGAAAAACCATTCCCTACACGCCGCCGGACATTCAAGAGGAAACCGGCGTCATGATTCAAAAACTGCTCGAAGAAAAGACTCATTCTCCGACACGAAACCAGGCGACTGACGAAAGACGGCCGGGTACTGGAAGTCGTTATGAGAGCGGGCATCTATTCCGAAGCGGAAGGAGAACATGGCGGTGAACTGGTTATCTTGAGAGATATCACCCGGGAAAAGAAAATAGCCAGGAACAACGAAGCCATCCTCAGGATCAGCACGGCTTTGCCGGAATACCCCGACCTGGAAGACCTCATGCATTATGTGTGCAATGAAATCAAGCAGCTTCTGAATACGGAAAGCGCCCTGATTGCACTTTTGGATGAGGAAAAACAGGAGCTCCATTATTCCGGCGCCGCGTACGACGATACCATCACCGAAGAAAAGTCCAGAAAGATGCATTTTCCACTGGACAGGAGCATCGCCGGAAAAGTCATTCGGACGGGAAAACCGATCATCGTTCCCGATACATCGAAGGAACCCCTTTTCTATCCGGGCGTGGACAAAAAAATCGGGTTTCATACCAAAAACCTTGTGGACGTTCCCCTTCGGAGCGGGGATCGCATTTTAGGGGTACTGTGCGCCAGGAATAAGAAGGAAGGCGTATTCGACCAGACGGACGTGGAATTGCTGAGCATGATATCCGGCGCCGTTGCCCCCTCCATTGAAAATGCGCGCTTTTCAGAGGACATTAGAAAAGCCTACCGCACGAATGCGGCCCTTCTCAGGATAAGCCGCGCGCTGCCCAGATATCCCGATCTGGACACACTCCTGGATTTCGTAAGCAGCGAAGTCAAACAGCTCATGGAAACGGAAGGAGCGCTTGTAATATTGGCGGATGAGGAGATGAAGGAACTCTCTTTTATCGGTGTATCCTACGACGACAGCTCCACCAAGAAGAGAGTGAAGGAGATGAAATTCCCCATCAACAGACTCGTAGCGGGAGAGGTGGTAAAAACGGGGAAACCGATCATCGTTTCCGATGCAACGGGAGATTCCGAACTTCACCGTGAAAGGGACAAGATTCTGGGCTACCATACCAGAAACCTGCTTCTTGTTCCTTTGACAAGCAAAGATCGCATCATCGGGGTGCTGTGCGCCATCAACAAGAAAAAGGGGAATTTTGATCAGAAACAGGTGGAACTTCTCAGCATGGTCGCCGGAACCGTGGCCCTCTCTATTGAAAACGCCCGGTACTCGGAGGAACTCAAGACGGCCATAAAGGAAGTAACCAGCATGAACCGGGCAAAGGACAAGGTCATCAACCACCTTTCCCACGAATTGAAAACACCCGTTTCCGTCCTTTCCGGTTCCATGAATATCCTTGCAAAAAAGATGGAGGCCCTTCCCGACGACAAATGGAAGATTACCATGGCGAGGATCCGCAGAAATCTGGATCGCATCGTCGAAATTCAAAACCAGGTGGAAGACATCATCCGGGGCAGGCATTCCATGACTCACAACCTCCTCTCCGTGCTCCTCAGCCAGTGCGCGGATGAACTGGAGGCCCTTCTGGCGGAGGAGTTTGGAGAAGGCTCCTATCTCAACATGATCCGGAAAAGGATCGATGAGCTCTTCGGGCCCAAAGAGATGGAACCCCAACAGGTTTATTTAGACCGCTTTGTTGAGGAAAGATTGCAGGATCTCAAGGCCCTTTTTTCTCATCGAGACGTAAACATCTTCGCCCATATTGAAGCTGTACCGGCTATCTTCATCCCGTTGGATCCGCTGAAAAAGGTCGTGGAAGGTCTCATCAAGAACGCCATAGAAAATACGCCGGATGAGGGAAAAATTGAAATTTCCGTCAAGAAGATGGATGCCGGCGCTGAACTGGTGGTCCATGATTATGGCGTCGGCATCGTTGAAGATGCCCAGAGAAGAATATTCGAAGGATTTTTCACCACCCAGGATACCATGGATTACTCCTCCAAGAGGGTCTTTGATTTCAATGCGGGCGGCAAGGGAGCAGACCTTTTGCGAATGAAGATTTTCTCGGAAAGATATGGGTTTAAAATTGACATGAAATCGACCAGGTGCCGATTCATTCCGGACGAGAAGGATATCTGCCCGGGCAAAATCAGCGACTGCGGCTTCTGTTCCACGAACGAGGACTGCCACCGATCCGGAGGCACCCTTTTCCAGCTCTTTTTTCCCGGACTGACGCGGATTGAAACCATCCGGGAAAAAGACGGACAAAAAGAGAGTTGACGGGAAGGGAAAGATTATTGTAGAAAGCTCTACCAGATGAGTGTCGATCTTTACCATTTGATGGATCATGCCCTTGCCGAGGCCCGCTTGGCTTTTGCGGAGGGGGAAGTCCCGGTGGGGGCGGTACTGGCCAGGGAGGATGGAGAAATCCTGACGACCGCCCACAACCAGCCCCTCGGAACCAGTGACCCGACGGCCCATGCGGAAATCCTGGCTCTGAGAAAAGCGGGACAAGCGTTGGGGAATTACCGGCTGAACGGCTCCATACTGGTGGTAACGATTGAACCCTGCGTCATGTGTATGGGGGCCTCCATCCATGCAAGGGTGACCACGGTGGTCTATGGCGCGACCGACCCGAAGGCGGGCGCCGCGGGCTCGTTGTACAACCTGGGCGAAGATTATCGTCTCAATCACCGGATTGACATCGTATCCGGGATCAGGGAAGAGCAATGCAGGGCAATCATGCAGAACTTTTTCCTTGTCCGTCGCAAGAAAACCGCATGAGAATTTCCGGAGAGGTACCGAAGTGGCCGTAACGGGGTCGACTCGAAATCGACTTGTCCCGTTAGTAGCGGGGCACGTGGGTTCGAATCCCACCCTCTCCGCCATACATTCAATAAAATCAAATATTTACAGACAGGATTCCTTAAGTAATACCATAAGGCATACCATCTAAAAAATACTTAACGGGTATTTATACAAAAAAAACGGCATCCCTCGAAAGAGACACCGGTACTTATGGAAGTCCCACAAAAAAACCGCCCGAAGGCGGTTGGATGGAGATGATAACACTTAGATCTGTTACTTTTTCGATTTCTTCTTGTACGGTATGTCCGTTGATGTTCCCGCAGCCAAAGGATAGACAACACGAGTTTCTTTATTTGGAAAATAGACAACTCTTAATGGATCATCTCTGAATCGGTGGGACCCTGGGGGGAAAGATGTCCCCTTTTCCAACTTTTTAATTCGTTTTGGTTTAGGATGATAAAAAGGATTTTCAGCCACAGCGGCCTCGAATTTCGGCCACTTCTTGACAGCCAATGGATCGGTTATAGTTACCTTTACCGAATTAGAGCTTTCCTCATGGATGACATATTTTTCCATTGTCAGTTGATATATCCCGCTTCTTTCAGCTTATTAAACTGATCCCATCGACTATCTTTCAAACCTGGGATACTAAGCAAATCAATAGTATCCTCCCAGTCTTCAATACATGTATTGATGGCGTCAAAATTACCATCTTCCCGGGACTTAATATTATAGCTGACATTAACTCACTCAGGAAAAGATCTCTGTCTTCATCGGGTAAATACTTTAAAATATGGTCAGCTTTTAGATGTGGTTTTGACATTTACACCCTCATCAATATTGCCCTTATAGACATCATACTGCGTTTGAAGTGCTTGAATGAATCCAGGGACAAGATTAAACGGGATGGCAATTTCAGCCACAATTGGAATGTCATGCGTGATTCTGCTGTCAGTGTTTTTGTTCATTACTATAGGTGTTGCATCACAAAATTTTATGCTAAAATCAAATGCGGTTTTTGCGCAACTTGAATAAAATTAGAATAAACACGGTTAATTGGGGTTTCATGATTAGGGGTTAAAGTAACTTCTACGCCCTTGGTATTTTTCGGTGAGCTTCTTATCTACATTATTCTCATCCCCCTTTGTAAATTATATCGGCACTAATTCAAAAAAGTAAGGAAAACATGGGAAATCCCACAAAGAGTCACATTTCATCTCACATCATGTTTACACAAAACAAATATCATTGCTCTTTAGAGTGTGTCAAATAATTTCCGTTTACTCTGCGATGAAAAAAACCGGCACCTCGAAGAGATACCGGCTTTCCTGCATGTCACAACATGGGCCACCACAAGAACGGCCCGCCTCGTGGCTCTGAGAGACCTTTCTCTTATTTTGCCCTGGTCAACGGAGGCCTGCCGGTTCCGAATCGCCCGGCGCTGGATATATGACGGTATTATTTTGATTTTGTTTGAACTTTCAATGTAAATGTTCAAATACGTTTTTTAACTATTATTTCAAGCAGTTTCATCATTTTCTTTTGATTATTGGTAAAATGCAACTATCATACAGGGAAATTAATTCTGCGCGTAGCAATCGACGTGGTTTCCGTTAGCTGATCTTGCCTTAAGGCTAAACACCCCCCGGTCACTTATATTTACTTTAAATCTAATTAACTGTTTTCATCCCGGATTTTTTCCAACTGCTTTTACGTTTACTTTGCTAATCGTCCGGTTGATTTTTCATGAAGCTGGAAGATCACCGGCCCCCTGATACAGAGAACCGGGCTTTCCTTGTCAAACAGCCTGTTTCGTCAATACCCGCCGTGACTTCTCAAGCAGTTTATCCCGTTTGGTAATCCATCGCTGCATCGAACGGCAAAAGATCCTGAAGTGTTGGCACTTCTGCGTCCCGGCAAAACCCTTTCAGCGCTTAGAGCTCGCTAAACGTGCCAATATCGGGAATTTTGCTATCTCAGATCCTTCAAGCGTCGCATCATCCACTGCTGGTACAAGCTTTGGCCTGTTGCAAAGCTCTTATTGCTTATTGACAATATTTCAAAGCCTTGACATACCGTTCATAATTTGATTCGATATTGGACGTAATTATCGTTTCCGAAACAGAGATTCGCTCCAACGAGGCCGATGTGTTGGGATGAAATCCGACCATCGGAGAACGTAGCCAAGTCCAGTTTAGCCTTGAAAAAAATAATAGCATCGTCAATCTTGCTGATCAGCTGTCTAGAAAAGAGAAACCCCTTCTCGCGGTCAATTCGTTCCCACTGATAGATGCTCTTCTTGTGAACCAGTTCCAACCGCTTTTGACCTATATCCGCCACAAGGGATTTCTTTTCCGCTTCCAACTGGGAAAGCCTTTCTTTCAAGTTTCTCCATGCCCTTGTCCGTGGCAACCTCAAGCGCCTCTTTCTGCAAGTTTCCAACCGATCCGCCGCCTCTTTCCTCTTTTGAAAATCTCGGCCGCTTCCTTCGCCTGCATCTGCTTAAAGATGCGGAATGTTCTTCAATCTCTGCCGTCAACTGCTCGATACTCTCTAATTTTTTCGTCCATGTTTGTATAAATAGTTTCATTTTCCGAGCATCCTCCTTTGCTCTGGTCTTCAACCAGCCTGTTCAAATTTCTCGAATAAATTTTCATTCGCCGGCTTGCGGTACTGGGATCTTGCCCGCGCCAAGCTGTCTTCGCTCACGCTTTGCGCCTGACTTGCCTCACGTTCGTGCTATCTTGAGCATAAAATTATTTAATGTCGATGAATAAATCACAATCTGTCGCCTTTTGAGTAAAATTTTTCTTGCATCATGTTTAGCAGATACCTGTTAAACCGCTCCAATTCCAATGGCATAACCATTCCGTAACATTCGATCTTTAACATTATTATTTCTCCTTTTAGTTAGATTGTTTTATGTTACGCTCGCCTTCAACCGTCCCCTCAAAAATCTTCTTGACCTCGTGGGCTTTCAGTCAAATGATTCGCAGTCAACCCTTTTTCCATCAAGCTCTTGCACCTCATGGGCCTATACGGCACACCGTCAACCATAACCAGTTCCCGGCTCTTCTGGGATCGTAGGCAATGGAGCACCCGGCCCAGGATAGGCGACTCCATCACCCATTCATTCAACCCGGTTCCAGGTTCAACCGGCATTCCTTCAACCACCTTGTTTTCCGTTGTCGGTTCGCCACATACAGCAACTTTCCCACCGTGGATTCAATAGACTGTTGCACTTGATGCAATTCATTCCTTTGGTTCCTCAAGTAAACTTTGGGGTAAACTTTTTTTATTCAATGATTTCATGGTTATGAGTCACAAAGTTTACTAAATTGAAGTAGTAAAGTTTACTATGATTTTTTGGTAAACTTTTGCTGTTTACTGGTAAACATGCCGGTAAACTCTTTTAAATACATCAAACATCCTGCGCCCTTTGACTGAATGAATTTACCGGCATCAATTCACCTTTTTCAATTCCCTGCTTCCGATCTTGAAACCAGCCCTCTAGAAATGCCCAACTCTTCCGCCATATCTGAAACGATTTCAACTCCATCCCGTGCAAGGTTCAACATCCGATCATAGGTGGATTCCTCAAGCGGGCGCCATGTCCATAATTCAGGATTGTCAAGATTTAATGACGCTTCAAACGGTTCAGCACATCATCACCGAAAACGCCCCGACACTTCGTGAATCTGACGACAAAACGCGCTCCGTCATTCGGAACACCAGTTACCCGTTCTAATCTGATTACAGTGTCAAGGATATCCTCCCGGCCACTTGTACCCCTCTGATCGCCGCCCTTGCCTGCATGGTGGATAAGAACTACTGCAACACCGCGCCGTCGTAGTGAAAGCCAGCCATGGAGCCACCTGTTAGCTCCAATCATCTTTTGAGGATTCTCTAAGCCCGGAGAAAAGACAAGAAATATTGTCGATAATAACAAGTTCTGATTTCCTTGTTATTCATCCAAGATGGAAAGAACATCTGATTTTTGATTTTCTGGAAAAACAAGATTTATGTCTCTATCTGTCTTAGAGAAAACGACTTCAGAAGAAACGACTTTCAAAGGCTTCATGGTTTAGCAATCAGGAGGGAAGTTAAGCGTGCCCGTAAATCAGATAGTGACATTTCACCGTCGATTATGAGCACGCCACCGACTTTTATAGGTTTCCCCCATTTAAAAAATGGACTTCCGGAGCAACAAGAGGTCGCCAAAGTATTTACAAGAAGTATGTCTTGCCGATTCCTCTCAGCCCGATAAATCATGACAAGCCCGCCTTCCGGCAACCATGGAAAGATCTTTTCACGCTGCGGTATGTCCATCTGTAAAAGAGAATTGAAATTAATCACGCAGTCAGAAAGCCCTGGTTCCGCTTCTATCGTTCCCGGTTCCCACAATGGGGCATCCTCGATAATCTTTAAAAACTTTTTTCGTGCCGCCCGTATTTATCCAGTGTGAAACATCGCCCTTTTCAGGAAGGCCCGGCAACTCGATCACCTTCACGCTCTTGGCTATACCATGTAGGAAACCGGCTACCTGTTCCGCATGGTTCCGGCCCGGTTCATCGTTGTCCGGAAGAATGACAACATCCTTGCCCTTAAGAGCTCTCGTAATACTCAGCTGCCATTTCCCGGCCCCGCCAACATTTGTTGTGACTTAAAGCCCAGGTTAAAAAGATACGTTCACATCCTTTTCACCTTCTACAATAAGCACAAGACCCGCGTGCAGTAATCTCAGGTAAACGATACAAGAACCTTCTCAACGTCCTTGCATGTTCCATAACCATTCGCTCTTTACCGTCCGGCCTGCGCTGACTAAGGTTTTCTTTTTGCCGTTCTCCCTGGCTCTATTCTCTCTGATATAAAAACTTCCCTTTTTCATCTTTGTAGTCATACGTGGCTCACAATTCTGGCCCGGCCTATCTTGCGTTGCCGGAAATTGCAAAATCCCTCGCTTAATGCCCTGCAGATATCTCAGGAAAGGAATTAATGCCCTTCAACTTGCCGTAAAACTGGAAAGCATCGCCGCCGACCTTGCACCCGTGGCAATGAATTGCCCGGTTTCATTGTTGATTGAAAGAGAAGGATCTGAATCAGCATGGAAGGGACAAAGGGCCTTTGTACTCATTGCCATTGCCGTTCTGGGATTCAAGAAATTGACAATAGAAGTCTTTCCAATGCCCGGCAAAATGAGAATTGACATTCTTCTTTTTTTATGGTTAAACTTTAAATTCATTCATTAGTTTATTGCCTCATCTTTGGCCCTTTTCACCCCCGTGGAATGGGCCTTGCTTTTAGCTGTTCACAAAAGATCGGCCAGCATGGACGCCCATCAAAAAGAAAAATGCCCCTTCCATGGAAAGCCCGTATTTGAACGCCATGGCCTGGCACATTGCATCAAATTCCCCCGAATCTGACACAAACAGATATTCACCGACCTCTGATTCCAACCCTGGAAGATGGCATCCGGCAAAACGTGAAAAAAGTTTCTCCACTTCATCCGACCTTGAACCGGTACCCGCAAAAGCAACACCCAGATCCTTAATTCCGAAATCCTTTTTTATTCCGTCCATGTCACGCCCTCCTGTAAGCACATCGCCATGAGAGATCCAAAGTCATCTTTGAATATCCTCATTAATTCCGTTTCATTGCCCACATAGGCCATTGCCAAACTGTAAAGGCCCATTTCCAGTAAAATTCCTTTAATGGCTTCATCCTCCATTGGTTTTCACTCCTTTTGCCTTAAAAAAATTCCGGCCCACTCCGAAATAAAATCAAGTAACTCCCTAATCTCATTCGCGAAATTCTCAAGCTGTCTGGCTTCCTCGCGGCCTGGTCGGCCCGGCCACAGCAAGAGCGCACCTTGAATTTCTTCCTTCGTCTCCCTTAGACGGTTTTCCGCATCTTGCAAATCCATTCATGCCGCCTCCTTTTTTTCGCTCGACTGTTTCCCTTCCCATGCTTCCAAATCGCCCACAGACCACCGGGTACAACCTGGAGACAAACGAACAGGTTTCGGGAAGCCGTGTTCCTTGATCCACCGCCATATAGTTCCGCGTGTTACAGAGTAACGTTGTGCTGTTTGTCTGTCTGATAAATAAAGAATGCCCATGCTTGCCTCCTGAAGTAATTTGTTTAAACCTGTACTGAATTTAAGAAATCCGTTCAGATGTGTCAAGCATATCTATTTGAAATGATTAGAAAATTGGCAATGAAGGGGGTTCAATGCCAAATTAGGGGAGGGGTTTGTGGATGGATCTCCTTATTGTGTCAACATTCCCGCCGTGATCTTTTACGATCTTTAGGGCCACTCTTTTCTTGCTCCATTCAGGATGTTTGCGCCATATCTTTTCTGCTTCCTTTTGCTGGAGTTGTTTTGTGGTTATCGCTTTCTTGCCCCGGATCTCCCCGGATCTCTTGCCGCCGTCCCTACCACCATCAATGACTTCTCCCGCCATTTCAACCAAGGGTTCAACCGGTTTTATTTGCAACTGAGTGGCCCAATGCAGGGCGGTTGTCATCCAGACAACAGAATTTTCGGCATCATTATTTTTTAGATACTCCCTGACCTTCATAAAACTCCACAACATCCAGAATGCCGCCATAAATAGGAGAAGTCCCTTTTCCGTTTGCTATATCAGGCAGATAATTTTTCCCGATTCTTCCATAGTTCCAACAAGTCAACAGGGCATCCGTGAGAGGCGAGAATTTCCCCCCCTTCTTTTTCATAACACGCTATAAGGTTTTCAGCCGTAATAACCGCCATGCCTCTTTCAGCCGTTAATGATCTCGGAATACCTATGTCGATATTCATCTCCGCACCCCCTTTCGGATAGGTGTCACGCTGGCTATTTCTGCCGATGGACGGTTGATAAATTTCGCCCATGCTTCCATCAATTTGATTCGTTTGTTGAATAAATCCCCGCGCCTGTATGCCGCTTCAACTGCATTCGGTATCGCATGTGCAAGCGCCTGTTCAGCAACTTCTCTCGGATAGCTCGTTTAATCCGCCGCCCAATCCCTGAATGTCGATCTGAAACCATGAGGTACTACCTTAACTTTCATACGTTTGCATACTGCACTGATAGACATATCTGACAAAGGCCCTCCCCGCGCCGCTGTAAATAGATGATCGCTCCCCTCGAAACGTGGCAAGTTTTCAAGTAATGAGACTGCATCCTTCACCAATGGTACTTTGTGTTTTTTCCCCGCTTTCATTCTTTCCGCCGGAATAGTCCATACCATATTGTCAATGTCTATTTCCGACCATGTGGCAAAGCGTGCCTCTCCACTTCTGCAAGCTGTCAAGATGATAAACTCCAATGCCCTTGCGGATATGCCTTTGCGTTTTCTCAATTCAAGCATAAACGGATTTATTTCTTTCCAGGGTAATGCCGGCATGTGAACCACGTTCTTTGATCTTCGTGGGAGCCGGAAGGATAGCGTCAAGATGTCCCTTCCAAATAGCAGGATTGTCACTTTTGCGATAACCGGATATTTTGGCCCAATTTAAAATCTGTTCTAGCCTTTGCCGTAATCGGTAGCTGTTTCGGTTTTTTCATTCCATATCGGCTGAAGGATCTTCTAAAATGTGATGACAGCGTCCACATCTTCAACGGCCATGTTCCCAATGATGGGAAAGCATATTTTTCCACAGAATTAATCCACTCTTTGAATGTTTCTTATTCTTGAATTCGAGATTTCTTTTTTTCGTGGGTTCGCTGTGCAGCTTCAGCAAAGGTCATCCTCCCATTCTGTGAAGCCCTCAGCGCCATCCTGCGTGCTTTCCTTTGCTCAAGCGGGTCAATGCCCTGCTCTATCTGATCTTTCATCTGACGGGCTTTCTCGCGCGCTTTGGCAAGGGAAATTTCAGGATATCCGCCCAAACCAATGTTCCGCCGCTTATTGCCTACCATCGTTCGTAATAGCCATGACTTAGCACCTGTATCCTTGACAACCAACAATAAACCCGATACATTCCCACTGCATGACGGCCCGGCTTAGTGATTCTCTTTATGTCCAGTGCGGTTATTTCTTTTGCTTTTTTTGGCATGGGACGTACCTCCATTAGTGATACCATAAATAATAAGATTATTTAATACAGATTGCAACAAAAAAAAACAATAACTAAATTTATGAGATGCTTTTTTTAGTTAAATCGTAAGGTTGTACAGACAGGATAAAACGGGTTGAAACGTCGGAAAGAGTAGACACCCTCTCCGCCATAATTGGAGTTGCTTTTTATATTTTTCAGGTGAGATAACGCCTCTTGAACCGGATCAACGACCGGATGTTTAGGTTGCCAACGGCTTGGGCTCAACAATCTTCATACCGTTGTCAAACAGTTTTTGCAGGATCACCAAGGCGTGAGGGTCCCGAAAATAACCGTATACGCTTCTCGCTGTTTCGGGGCCTATACCCTGTATGGCCGTCAAATCAACCTCTGAAGCCGTTTTCAGGCCTTCCAAACCGGTGAAATGAGCAGCCAGAACGTGGGCGGCGTGTTCGCCCACATGGCGAATACCCAATGCATACAGAAAGCGCTCCAGCGTCGGATGCCTGCTTCGCTCAATGGCTTGGATAATTTTGCGGGCCGATTTTTTCCCCATGCCTGCCAGAGATGCGATCTGCTCCAGAGTCAACACATAGAAATCGCTGAAATCCGTAAGAAGCCCGGCCTGCACAAGCTTTTCGATGAGGTTTGGGCCGACGCCGCTGATATTCATGCCATGACGCGACACAAAATGCTCGAATCCGGCGATCCGTTTGGCTGGACAGAAAGGATTTCCGCATCGGTACACGGCTTCTTTTTCTGATGGACCACCTGACTGCCGCACACCGGACACTGCCGGGGAAACACGAAAGGCTGCTCTATCCCTGTTCGTCGCGACGGAATCACTTTCACAATGTCGGGAACGGCATCGCCTGCCCTTTCTACAAGCACCGTATCACCGATGCGGATATCCTTAACCGCAATCTCATCCTGATTATGCAAGCTGGCCCGGCTCACCAGAACACCTCCGATTTCCACCGGCTCAAAAACGGCTACCGGCGTTAACGTGCCCCGTACGACCCACCTGGATAAGAATATTTTTCACGGTTGTGGTCGCCTGTTTCGGAGGAAATTTATACGCGATTGCCCAACGCGGCGCTTCCGCGCTGTTTCCCAACGCCTCCTGCCAGTGCAGGCTATTGACCTTCACCACCACGCCGTCGATCTCGTAGGGGAGAGATTCCCGCATGTTCTTCAATTTTTGAAACTGCGCGATCACCTCATCCATGCCGTGACAGATGCGATTGAGCGGATTCACACGCAGCCCGACCCGTTTGAAATAATCCAGTTTCTCCCAATGGGTGGAAAAATTGCGGCCTACCACGGTTCCGGAACCGTAAAAGAAGACATTCAGGCGACGTTGAGAGGTAACAGCCGGATCCTTTTGACGCAGAGAGCCTGCCGCCGCATTCCTCGGATTGGCAAACAACTCTTCCCTATTACGACCTCGTTTTTCATTTAATGCCGCAAAGGCTCCCTTCCCCATATACAGTTCCCCACGAGCTTCCAGGCGTGTCGGAAAATCTTCGTTGCCCTGCGCCAGGAGCTTGAGAGGGAATAGCACGGACTGTCTTCATATTCGGCGTGACATCTTCTCCCGCAACGCCGTCTCCTCTCGTGGAGCCGCCGGTCAAAATCCCGTTTTCGTAGACCGCTTCGATCGCCAGACCATCGATTTTGGGTTCAAAGACATATTCCATGTCCCCGTTGACTTCCCAGCATCTCTTTCAAATGTTTATCGAAATTACGAAGGTCCTCCTCATTTTGCGCTTTGGCCAGGCTCAACATGGGAACCGTGTGGATAACCGCTTTAAATGCATCCGAGGGCGACGCGCCCACCCGTTGCGTGGGGGAATCGGGCGTGATCCATTCCGGATGCTCCTCTTCCAGGGTTTTTAGACGCAGAATCAAACGATCATATTCCGCATCGGAGATCACCGGATTGTTATCCACATAGTAAAGCTTGTTGTGATAGCGGATGGTCTCACGCAGCGTTTCCATTTCCAGCCGCGCCTGCTCCATGCTGGATGGCGTCTGCGCGAGACTGAATGGGGAGAAGAAGAAAAGCAAGAGAAGAAGCGTGAATGACGGAAGGTGTGGTTTCATGAGAAAGCCCTGTTTGATCGCCTCAAAATAAATGACACCCCTTGAAAATTCTTCGCGTCCCTGGCGCCTTCGCGGTTTAATTTGACTGTTTCAAACGAGCAAAACCCCTTTCACTTTCTCCGCCACGTCCTCCAGGTCCGCCTGGTTGGGTCTCCCCCTGATATCCCCCAGACGACCGCCTACGGAGTGGCTCTTGAGCTTCTCCGTTTTGTATTCTCCCACCACATACCATTCTCCCACGATGCTGTATCCCAGATGATCAAAGAGCTGCCCCATATATTTCACGGCCGGAGTCGCTTCATTTATCCCCGTATGAACGCCACCGTACGTGCAGTAAGCAACCACGTAGCGAGACAACCTTTTTGGAGAAGCAGGTTTTATCTCTCCCGCCTTAACATATTTCTGAAGCAGTTCTCTGTGAAGATCCATGAGACCTTTTCCGGGAAGCTGGCCATACACCCCGGACCCTACAAAAACAAAATCATAGCCGAGAATATCCGGAGATACATCTTTGGAACTGATTTTCACCGTATCCACAGGGTATCCCAGTTCCCGGACCGTTTCATCGATCTTCCGTGCCACCTTCTCGGTATTCCCGGTTGAAGAAAAATACAGATTGAGTACTTTCATAACGTCCTCCTCAGGGATGAATGTTCTTCTCCTCAAAAATATATATTATTCTCTTTTTCTTCGGCAGTCGCAATGTTTTTATGGCAGGGAGAAAGAGAATGGATGCAACTGCAACAGGACATTGAAGGCCTAACCGGACCGATCCGGGGATTTTGACCTTGACATGCAACGGGGGCTTCTCTATAGTTTTGCGCCGAAAAAGCACATTTTATTTTTATTATTTTATCATTCTTTTGGAGCCAAATATGCGTCTGCCGGCTTTCGATTACTTTGCCCCCGATTCTCTCGAAGAAGCCTTGAAAATCCTGGCCGAGCGTGGCTCGGCAGCCGTGTTGCAGGCCGGAGGGACAGACCTGATCCCCCGTCTGCGTCAGCGCCTGGTCCGACCGGATCTGGTGATCAGCCTGAAAAACATTGGACAATTGAGAGGCATCGTCCGGGAAGGCCTGACCCTCAGGATCGGAGCACTGACCCCCCTCAAAGAAGTCATGGACCATGACGAAGTGAAAAATGAGATTCCGGGACTGGCCGAAGCCCTCGCCTCGGTGGGGTCGCCCCACATTCAACATCGCACCGGCGCAATCGGCGGAAATCTCCTGCTGGGCACACGTTGTCTGCAATACAACCAGTCGGAATGGTGGCGTTCGGGCCGGGACCATTGCCACAAGGATGGCGGACAGGTCTGCCACGTCTTGCCCGACAGCAAGGAATGCAGCGCTTCCTGTCAGTCCGACGGCGCGGTCATGCTGGCCGCCCTTGGGGCCCAGGTTGTCCTCAGGAGCGTGTCGGGGGAAAGGGTTATCAAGATATCCGAACTTTTCTCCGGCCTGGGGGACGCGCCTTTCACCCTCGCGCCGGAAGAGATTCTCACCGAAATAAGAATTTTTCCGCCCGCCCCGGGGACGGGCACGAGCTACCGGAAGCTGCGCTGGCGCTCCAGCATCGACTATCCGTTGATTTCCGCCGGGGCCATGGTCACCTTGAGCAAAGGCAAGTTTGACAGGATCCGGCTGGTCCTGGGAGCTGTCGGTCCGGCGCCCTTGTTGGTTGGCGAAGCGGAGAAAGCCTTGCGGGGCCGTCCTCCGAGGCTGAAGCCATAAACGAGGCCGCGGATCTTGCCGGAAAAAAGGCGGAGGGATCGATCGTTGAAAACACCGTGGCTCCAGCCGAATACCGCCGCAAGATGGTGGCTGTTTTGGCTCGCAGGGCCCTGAGTGCGGCGGTTGAACAGGCTGCAAAGCAGTAATTTATTTGGGTCGTCTACAAATGAGAGGAAAACACGGAGATGAACTATGTCCGATAAGGCCCCCAAAGTAGTGATCGAACTTACGGTGAATGGCGAGGAGTACGATGTACTGGTCCCGCCCCACCTGACATTGCTTGAGGTATTGAGAGAAAAACTGGAGTTGACAGGGACCAAGGAGGGCTGCGGAGAGGGCGTTTGCGGTTCCTGCACCGTACTTATGGACGGACAGCCGGTCCGCTCGTGCCTGACCCTGGCCGTGGAGGCCGCGGGCCATGAGATAACGACCATAGAGGGGTTGACCGGACCGGAAGGGCTGGACAGACTTCAGGAATCGTTCATCAACCATGGCGCCATCCAGTGCGGATTCTGCACGCCTGGCATGATTCTAACGGCCAAGGCGTTGTTGAACGAAAACCCTCGTCCCGACACGGAACAGGCCAAAGAAGCCATCGCGGCCAATATTTGCCGATGCACCGGTTACACCAAGATTGTCGAGGCCATTGTGGCGGCCGGGGAGGGTGATGATGCCTGATTACAAACATATCGGTCAACGGACGCCCAGGGTTGATTCACGGGTGAGAGCCACGGGCGAGGTGAAATTTGCCGGTGATCTGATTTTTCCGAGAATGCTGGTGGGCAAGGTCCTTCGAAGTCCTTATGCCCACGCGCGCATCTTGAACATAGACGCCTCCCGAGCCGAAAAGCTGCCCGGCGTTAAGACGATAGTCACGGGCCGGGACACGGCCGGCGTCAAGTGGGGCGTCTTTCCCTACACGCGCGACATGCAGATGCTTCAGACCGATAAGGTGCGGTATATGGGCGATGAAGTGGCGGCTGTAGCCGCCGTGGACGAAGACACCGCCCTCGAAGCCTTGCGGCTGATAGACGTGGATTATGAAATCCTGCCGGGCGTCTTCACCATCGACCAAGCCCTGGCGGACGGAGCGCCCCTGGTTCACGAGGA
>CAVVEP010000053.1:0-62513 GCA_963747015.1 uncultured delta proteobacterium | reverse complement strand
ACAGAAATATACCCTTATGTTGTGTTTGTGTCAAACACCAAAGAATTTCAGGGTCTTCTTTTTATTTTACTTTGTCTCGTTCACCAGTCTGGAGTATAGTTCCATAGTTTTTCGTCAAATGTGGAAAAGCCCGTAGAAATGCAGGAGTGATCTCATGAGTGGCTCTGTTGCCAAGCTCGCGGGACGGCTGGCATTAAACGGCCTCCGTTTTCAATACCTCAGACGTGCGGGACATCCCGGGAAACCGCAGGCTATAAGCCTTGAGATCACGCACCATTGCATTGCAAAATGCATTATGTGCAACATCTGGAAGATTCCCCGCCATGTTCCCGATCTGTCGGTGGATCAGTGGCTTCGGCTTCTGGCTTGGCCGCTTTTTTCAAATTTGAGAGAATTGGACATCACCGGTGGCGAACCCTATCTGGTGAAAGATCTGCCCGATTTCTTTGTGGGTATCCGTGATTCAAAACACCGGAACCTGAAGGCCCTTCGGTCCGTCGCCATAACCACCAACGGCATCCTGACCCGGCGGGTGCTGGAATATACCGAAGCCATCCTTCAGTCGCTGAAGGGCTGTAATCTGGAACTGGTTGTGGTCTGTGCCGTCGATGCCGCAGGCCCCCTGCATGACCGGATTCGCCGCGTCGAGGACGCCTGGTCCAAAGTCAACGCCACCCTCCAGGGACTGACCAAAATCAGATCGAAATTTCCCAACCTGATTCTTGGCATTAAAACAACCATTTTGCCCGCCAATGTGGATTTGCTGGACGAAATTGCCGATTATGCCGCAGCCAACGACCTGTTCACGATCATGTCTCCATGCATCATCACCCAGGGGCGTTATCTCAATCCGGAGAAGGCGTCTGACATGGCATTTGATGGGCAACAGATTCGGAAAATGATCCGGTTTTATCAAAAAGGCCGCTCTTTTTGGCGCTTTCACAACGAACAGATGATACGCTTTCTAAAAACGGGAACCGTAAAAAAACCCTGCACGTGCGGTTTCAACTATTTTTTTATTCGATATGACGGTACACTGCTTTTGTGCCCGCTCGTGGATATTCCCATCGGTAATGTCACAAAATCGAATCTGCAAGATCTGCTGTCCTCTCCAAAAGCCTGCGGAGTACGCCGCCGTATGGGTCGGTTTCCGGACTGCAGCCGATGTACCGAGCCCGGACTGGAACGCTTCAGTTTGCCTTTCGAAGGATGGACCTATCTGAAAGCTCTCCAAAAAATGAAGCCCGAAGCGTTTTTTAAAATGCATCGTCATATGGGATTGGACAAATATCTTTCTTAAGCTGAAACAGGGGTCAGGACAATAAAATGCCGATCAATCCGGAAAAGGTGATTCAGGACATCAGGGATGCGGGGCTTCAGCCACCGGAAATGCTGACCTTGATGATCACCGGCAGGTGCAACCTTCAGTGCCGGCACTGCTGGCTGGACTGCGGGCCCGACAGCGCCGCGGGCCCAATACCGGTGAATGTTGCCTGTAACATCATCGACGATTTTACCCGGCTGGGCGGTACGGGTTTGTCCCTCACCGGCGGAGAGGTGCTGACCCATCCGGACTGGTTCGAGATCCTGGTATTTGCCTGCGACCGGTCGGCACTCAACGAGGTTTGTCTGCAAACCAATGCCATGCTGATGACCCGCCATATGGCGGCGAAACTCAGCGCACTCTCGTCCGTGAAGCTGTCCATCCAGATCAGTATGGACGGGGCCTCGGCAAAATCCCACGACCTTGTGCGTGGCAAGGGCAGTTTCAACCAGGCCCTGCGCGGGCTGGACTGTTTGCTCGACGCCGGAATGGGGCCGTGGATCCGGGTCGCCTTTACGGAAATGGCGCACAACTTTGCCGAAATACCGCGTCTCATGAAAAGACTGGAGACCCTCGGCATAAGCCAACTGGTGAGCGGCACCCTGGTCAAGGGTGGTCGGGCGGGCCGAACAAACCGGCTGACCCTTCCCACCCCGAATCAGTATGTTGAAATCGTCAACCGGTACCGATCGGACACGGCATTCAGAACCCTCTACGACAAGATGGGCAGCATTTCCGCCATCGAGTGGTACAAGGGGCGGTCGATACCCGCAAAACGGGTCTGCAGTTGCATCAAAACCCCGTTTATCACTGCGAAAGGGCGCATGTACCCGTGTGTCATGCTTTTGGTCGAGAAATACGGCATCGGCGGGATTCATCAGCGACCCATGGCGGATGTGATCCTTGAGGCCCTGCCCCTGTGGGCCGAACTGCCGGTCATCGAACGGAACCGGCGCGAGGCATTGGAAAACTGCAGGGGGTGCCCGGGTGAAGCGCATTGTGGGGGCGGCTGTATGGGTAGGGCCTATGCGGCCTATGGCGATTTGATGTCGGTGGAGGATCGCTGTGCATTGAGAAGGGCTGTCTACAGTTAGGTCGTTTGAGGCCAAAGGCTTGCCTACCCGCCCCTAATGGCTAATAGCACAGGTTCAGAAATGGGGGTTCAAAAAGTACCAGTTTGGGAGGTGTATAAATGGCTCAAGAAAAATTATCTCAAGACCTGCTCACGGTTCTGAAGATCGTTAATGATGCAGGCGCCAGTATATGTGTGGGTACCTGCGAGCACCGAAAGCCCGGTGAACTTCACTGTCACAACATCAGCCGAGTGATGAACATATCCTCGAACGGCGTCAAGAAAAGATTGCGCGAACTTGTTCAGCTGGGCTTTTTGAACCGTGAAAGGGCGGAGCGGGAAGACGGCAAGGTCATGGCCAGATACACGGTTTCCAATGATGGATTTAAGGCCCTGCGTGCATAGATGAGTTCCCGTACCATTAATCCTTCACGCCGGATGCGGCTTTCGGGTTTAACTTTTGGTAAGCCTCCGTCACAGAGTACGGCGCCGAAAGAGCACTTGCATAACCACTCCTTCATATTGCCTTCCCCATCGGCCAACAAGATCGGCACTCCCGAACGGTGATTTCGGAGCTCAATGCCGTGCCTATACCTAAAACAAGATGCTCACCACAATAGGCAAGTTTTTCCAGTTCTTGATTCGATAGGGCTGTCTTACTGAAAATCCCCTTAGAGCCTGTTTGAAAATTATCTTGTCGCGAGGTTGAGCGAGGCTTTCGAGGGCAAGGAAGCAAAAAAAATGGGGTTGGAAGCGTAGTTAAGCTAGGGTGAAGACCCATTTTGGCAGCTGACGCAGCCATCGGAAGCCACAGCCGACCGCAGCAGGGATAATTTTCAAACAGGCTCTCAGAGCCAAATTGAACCCGATCGGCGAGGCCATCAATCCACATGCAGCACCACGGCGAAACAATTAAACAAAGCCCAAACGCGATCACCTATGTTAAGGGCAAGGCTCAGGCTGCTTTCCTTGGAAATGACAGCACACAACTCGGTCCCATCGGAAATGCGGACAGCATACTCTGTACTCACCCGCCCTTTGTTGATGCGTGAGATAACGCCATTGAAACGATTTTCAGCACTGCATTCCGGCTCCTTGTTCCCACGCTGTAAAATGACCCATGGTGCTTTGATCTCAGCAGTGATCAGATTTCCTTCCTTGAGATCGAGCAGTTCCAGGCTATCGTTGGTGATGACCGTTGTAACCGAGTAACCGCCTATGGTGGCCAGTTTCACGAGGGCCTGGATATCTCCCCGTTGGATCGATAGGATTTTGCCGAAAAAAGCATTCCGGGCACTGGTCTTCCGCGAAGACTCCCTTTCCATAAAAACCTTCACCAACTCCTGTATTTCATCCTCGGAAAAGAAGACATAAGAAGACGTCAGATTTGGCGTGGAATGCCCCAGCATCATCTGAACCGCGGGCAAAGGCATGTTGCCCTGCATCAATTCCACGGCCCGAGCTTTGCGAATCATCTCCGGGCCGCCCGACCGCTTGGAAAAGCCGCAGGACCGGGCGCGTTCGTAAAACTTGCGGCGCACAAAACCGGGGTCGACAACGAACAGGTTTCTCAATGAACCCCTGAAAGACGGATCTGCCAGCGTCTCTTTAATCTCTTGGGATAGGGTCGTCGAAATCTGAACCGGCCTTGGATTGACTCCCTTGTCAACGTTCCCGCCGCGAAAGAGAACAATTTGCCGTTCAGGATCGATGTCTTCAAACGGGTTCAAGGCCAGAACCTCGTTCAACTTGGCGCCGGTATACCGTATCAGAAGAAAAACGATCAAAATACGACGGCGGGACAGGCGCACATCCATACGAGGAGAGCTGTCCGCCCAGTCTCGAAAAGATTGCTCCAACCGGTTGAGTTGCATGGTATCCAGGCCACCGCCTTCATCGGGTCTTGAAACGATACGCCCCTGGTTTATGGCTTTTGACAACGGAAGCCGTTGATCAGACAGTGTCGATTCGCTTTTCATGCTTGAATTCATTACTTTTTCCATTGAAGGTCCGTGGTCCGGTTAGGAAATATGCCATTTGGGATTATAGCATATGCATGTCATAAAGCGACACGCAAAAACCATCTTGACATCCGGATGAACCTTTTGATATATTGACACGTAAAATATATTTTTCGTGTCTTTTATGACAAGCATATTTTACATGGAGGGTATGGTGTTCTTTCAAACTGCGGGAATCCATGTCGCTCTCTGGGTTCCGCCCTTGGTCGCATTCCTTATTTCATTTTTTACCTCCATGGGCGGCGTGTCGGGCGCTTTCCTTTTACTGCCATTCCAGATGTCGTTTCTCGGGTACACGAATCCTTCGGTCAGTGCCACCAACCAACTGTTTAACGTTGTCGCCATCCCAAGCGGGGTGTATCGGTACTATCGCGAGGGCCGTATGGTCTGGCCCCTGACCTGGGTTGTCGTCGCCGGCACACTTCCGGGAGTGTTTATCGGCGCTATCGTACGCGTTGCATACTTGCCTGATCCAAAGAATTTCAGACTATTCGCTTCGGCGATGCTGATGTATATCGGACTTAAAATGATCCGTGATCTGCTTCGGAAAAATAAGAGCGGAATGGATAAGACCTCCAATGAAAAAGGTTTCCAGGAGCTCTTACGGAACTACTGCGAGAAGATAACCCATGCTGATGGTACTGGCCATGAGAACCTTCCGGTCGTTGCCGTCACCCATTTCAATTGGACACGACTCGGGTACACATTTTACGGAGAGCGGTTCGAAATTCCGTTCTGGGGTATCTTTGCCCTCAGTTTCATCGTCGGCATTATGGGTGGTATTTACGGAATCGGCGGAGGAGCGATCATAGCACCCTTTTTTGTGACATTTTTCGGTTTGCCGATATACACCGTGGCCGGGGCGGCACTGATGGGAACATTTATCACATCTGTGGCGGGTGTTGCCTTCTATCAGGCGATTGCACCCCTATACCCCGATATGTCGGTCGCCCCCGATTGGTTCTTGGGCGCTTTGTTCGGAGTGGGAGGAATGGTCGGCATGTACCTGGGTGCGCGATGCCAGAAGTTTGTCCCAGCCAACATCATCAAGTGGATGCTTGCCGTGATCATCATTTTCACAGCGGCAAAGTACACAGCGGATTTCTTTGGACTGTAACCAAGTGCTATATATATTTCGCATACGGGGTTTTCAATCGTAGTAAAATCATGCCCCGGCCGCTTCATTTCGTAACGGCGTTCGATACCTCGAATAATGACATGGTGGAGCACACCAGGTGCCTCTAATCGGGCTGATCTGGGCATGGACATTTTTTACCACTTTTCATCCGCAACAGCAAATTACTTATTTTCCTATGCCCCCATTACACACTATCGGGAATGAAATTGTTAAACGGCCCTCAGGGTGTTCAGGGCCAGTCCTTTTTGGTTACGTTTTCAGGCCGGTTCATCCCGGCAGGGTCCTCAGCCAGCCGCTGTACCGGAGTGCTGACGTTATTATTCTGCAACGCTGCACAACCCGCTAAAACCACGGCCACGATCATCGTTAACACCAGACATTTCAACCCGTTCCATTTCTTTCCCATCTCGTGCTCCTCCTGTTTGATTCAGGACAGAAGTATTTCTTTTCCATCCATGGACTTTTGGGGACATTGTTGACGAACGTGACAAACTCAATTTTACAATCATTTATCCCTTTCAAATATCCTCGAAATGGCAGAAGTCGTTACACCTATAATTGCCGTGCCGTTTCGGCTATGGTAAGGCCAAGATTTTCAACCGGCTTTTTGGCCAAATGCGCCCTTAATGCGGGAAGAGCACCCCGGCGACTTTTTCGCAATGTCAAAACCTGCGACCATCCTCCTAAGGTCCGAATCAGTCCTCCCCCTACAAGATCTTCCCTATGACCTTCATCCATTCCCTCCTGTAAATATCGCCGGTAAACTTTCCTGGCTGTGGAAGTATCTTGGCCGAACCAGGAAAGCACATAATCAGTATCCTGCCATTGCGCTTTTCTCTTGCCCATGACCGCACTGTGACCGCACCAGGGATATCGATCAAGATCGGATATATTCTTTACCATTTTTGACCTTAATGGGTTCAAGTGTATACAATAATCCAACAAAGCCACTCTTAAGAGGATATGTGATTCGACATCAAAACCCAGGCGTAAACATTTGTCTTTGTTTCTTCCGCAAGATCCCCAAGACGCGAAACCATATTCTCTCGATCAAATTTATCGTTTACTATATTGCTCTTTTCTATCCCCCGAACAATAAGATGATGCAGGGTGCCCGGAGAATCTAATCTGGCCTGTCCGGGCATGCAATCTTACCGCCTTTATTCTGAAAATACCATAAAATTCCAAATCCTTATATTTCGATGACGCATAAGATATGGATCTTAAATCATCCGCCACTGTTTGGGAGATCGGGACAGGCACCGGAGAATGTGCCCTTGTGATTGCCTCCATCAAACCTATTCGGATTTTCAGCGATTCTATCAACTACATCAAAGCTCGGCTTTATTCACCTTTCTCACAAATCAATTCACCCTGCCGGCCATGACACAGGAGACTTCAGAAGGAATTCAATAACAATCGTTCGGGGCTTGTCGGAATGGGTTCTGTCGTGGATGAGATCGCGGCGAATAAGATACCTGTTGGGGATTGTTAAAATAGCCGGACTGTGCGGCGTTACACAATCCGGCCAGAGGTAAAAGAAATCCCTTTTCATACGGGCGATTCAAAGGATATCCCGGAATCCCCCGCTTCGAGATTACTGATTTTTTGCCTTGATAGCGGCCAAAACCTTTTCCGGCGTCATGGGAACCTCCCTCATCCGTACTCCCACGGCATCGTAAATGGCGTTGGCGATGGCCGGCGCCTGTAGAAAGAGGCCCGATTCCCCCACGCTTTTCGCCCCGAAGGGACCCGTGGGATCGCCCAGTTCCACGAGTATCGCTTCGTGTTCGGGCATGTCGAGAGTGGTCGGCATCTTATATTTGTCAAACCCGTCCGCCAGCATGGCGCCGTTTTCCTTGCTGATGATCGGGTCCTCGTAAAGCGCGAATCCGATCCCCTGACTTGTACCACCTTCCAGTTGTCCCTCCACCACGGTAGGATTGATGGCGGTTCCGATATCATGAACCGTTATCCACCGGACCACCGTAACCACGCCCGTCTCCGTATCCACTTCCACCTCGGCAAATCCGGCCTGCCAGGGAGGCGCAAAGTCACTGGGTTCAACCGTGGCGTAAACGACCAGTTGATCAAAGTTCCATTGGTAGTTGTAGATCAGGTCATGGCCGATGTTTAAGCTGGAATTCAGGAACATAATACTTCGTTGAGCACAGTGAGGAAAGGCGGCAAGTTGACCCACCCGCACACGTGTAGTCATGAGAATCTCTAAGGTAACCCCAGGTATCCGGCTATTCACTTGGCTGTGTAAAAAATATTGCCAGATTTTGAACCAACAAGAAACCCTTTGATATTGTCAAGGCAACACAACCTAATGAGGCAATGAGACTCCATCGAGGTTGGTTGTCGTTGCGCCCGCTCCAACGCCATCGAAAGCGGTTGTTTCTGTTTCATCTCTTCTGAGATTTTGGTATCCGATCACGGGGTGACCTTACGGCTGTGATATCCACGCCAAGTCGTCTGGCGCCTTATTCGGTCGCCGGACAAGAAAAGAGGGTGGTTGCCCGAGAAGTCACTGGAATTGATTTTGCCGGACAGAACCGATTGCGAGCAGCCCGGAATCGGTATGCCCCGAAGGGCCTGCCCTTGACGAATTTGCCTGAGCCATGCGGGAGAGTAAAGGGACGTAGAGTAACCCCTGGAGATTTTGACCACTGTCAAGTCAAGTTTCGCGAAAGACTGCAATCATTTGCTCTCTTCATGGAGGTACATTTTGTAGGACTCGGCCAATGCTTTTCCTTTTTTTCCAACTTGGGAGGTAGCGTACGTCGCCAAACTAAAGGCTATGATATCTGGCCCCATTGCTGCATCCGCCGCAGCCAGTTGTAGCTTGATACGTTCAATGGACGCAGGCTCGAAACCCGGATGCAGGTTTTCGTGATCCGATTCCTTTTCACCCGATCTATTTCCGGGGCGTTCCCTCGGCTTCTCAGTCCGGTCTTGTATAGGAGCGAAGATCTCCACGATGGCCTTCGCGTGCGCTCCGGCTTGTGCAGCCCCTTTGGCTACGGCTTTCAGATAGAGGAACGATTCGTCCAGGGTCAGCTTGCCTGCACCAACACCATCTTGAACAAAAACTTCATCCAACTGGGCTTTGCTCAACAGTTGATTCCAGAATACCGACACATGTTCGGGGTTGTCGTAGCCATTGAAAAAGCAGGATATGGCCACGTTCTGACGGGGAAGCAGATTTTCCAGAAATTGATTCAGGCGCAGCAGATGTTCCGCCAGAATGTCAAATTTGGCAGGGCCAAGCCACGGTTTATCATCCAGTTCCTGTGGTATATAAAATCCAACAAAGACAGGATGTTTTCCGTAACGCTCGGCAAGAGTTGCAGCCAGCGCGATCTGATCCTGCCGAAGACGGTTCAGGTAGACTTCCACTAGCCCGGGAGTTGAAGATATCTCTTCCCACCAGTTGGGATCATAGGTCAGACCGAAGCGCACACGGAGTCCAGCTCTCTCCGCGGCTCGGACCACCCGCTCGACGGCTGGAGCCGGTTCGACCTTGTCGCCGGGAACCAATTCCCTCCGTGTGTCGGTCAGGCGCCAGAAAAAGGGGCGCTCGGTAATCAGGCTCCACTGCAAAATAATTTGTTGTATTCCCATCTCACTGAGCGATGTACAGAGCTCATCCCATTTTTCGTCACTCCAGCTGTTGTGAACGTCCCAGAGTTGCAAGAACGTGGACTGAAACGCGGGTTTTTCATGTGGAAGATCAACTATCGCCCCAGCAACTGAAGATAGGGCGAAAAGCCAAGCCATTGTGAAAACGGCAAACATAATCACAAAGATGTTGGATAGCTTCTTTGCCGAGGGCATTCTTTGATGCCTAAAAATGAAACACCATCGTGGCGAAAAAGGCATTGATCGTTTTATCCTGAATGTTGTCTGAGTTGAAGACTTGCCCCAGTTTATAGGTCATGAGCAATTCCACGCTGCAGCTGGGCCGCTCGTACTTGTCCTCGCCATATAGAAAACGAAGCGAAGTTCCCACACCGCCTTCGTAAAAAGAGACATCATCGGCTTCCGACCACCAGCGGGCGTCGGCAACCAGAAACGGTGCTATTGTGAAATTATCCGCCGCTTTCCAGCTAAAGCCCTGTCGCCCTTCCGCATAAATGGAAACACGCTGAACGGACTCCAGATAGGCGTCTAATTCTCCGAATAAGAACGAATAGTTCCAAGAGTCCTCAACAGGATCCAAGTCCGTTCCGTCGGAAAACGAATCCAGCAATCGGATTACCGTCTGACCGTCGACATTGTCACCGATGGGGAAGAGTTTCTCCAAACCCACATTGAGATTATAGGCCTTGAATGGCTTGTAGCGCACACCTACGGCACCCGTCAATGAATCGCTATCAATCCTCAGGCTATCGGGCTTGAAGGTCCAGGTCAGCCGTCCGATGAATTTGAAGATCTTATGGTCGCGAAATCCAAATTTAGGGGGGATCCAAGCCACTTCCAAGCCGGAATCAGTACGGACCACATCCTGTGCAGGCCCCGGCAGAACCCCCTGCTGGGTGCCCGTCTGCCCCGAGGTGTAGGTCAGATAAAGATCCGCATCGAACTGATTCTCCAAGGCGCGCGCCTCTCCGCGCAGTCGGTAAACATCGCGCAGCAGCTCTTCCTTTTCAACGGGTGTATTGTCCGTTTTCAGGGGCGCGAGATCAATGGCAGTCTTGAATCGCTCTATGGCCTGTTCATTGTCATAAAGCTGCATGAAGATGTAGCCGAGGTCCTGATGCGCATCTATGTAATCGGGCTCTAGAGCAACGGCTTCAGACAGCAACAACCTGGCCTTTTCAAAGTTCTTCAGGGCTAGTTCTTGGTATCCCAGGGCGAGCAAACGCGCCGGAGTGGGATTGAGGTTTACGGCTTCGGCATAGCTTTCGGCAGCGGCCTCATGAGCTTGTTCTTTCTCGTACATACCCCCAAGCTCGAAAAAAAAATCCGCCGCTTTGGTCTGCATCTCCCCTTCGACATTGGCGTCGCGGTCGGAAAGGGTCTCATCAATGGCCTTTTGGTAGAACACCTCGGCCTCTTCCCAATTACAAAGCGCCAAGGCAATGCGTGCGCGGAGAATTGACAGCTCTATACGGTATTCATCTGGCAGGAGGGAGGGGTCGATGCTTTCCGTTCTTTTGAGAGCTGACTCGTAATCGTGCAAAGCGAATTCCACCCGCGCCTGTTGAAATGCGATGACAGGGTCGGCTCCCAGGTTCAAGGATTTGCCGTACCAGATCCGGGCTGACTCGGGTCTGCCAAGCTTTTCAAGGTAATAGCCATACTGGCTGTAGATCATCCGCTGTTCCTCAGGCGGCAGCCCAACAAAACCCGGCTCTGCCCTGCGCAGAAAGTACAAGGCAAGCCCCGGCTGTCCCAGCTGTCCGTAAATGTGGGACAGGCTGATTTCCGCTTCTATTCCTGAGTCGATATCCAAGGCGGACTGAAAAACTGATCGGGCCTCGGTCAACTTTCCCTGGCTGTAAAGAGCGTATCCTAATCCGAGCAACCTGGCTACATTCTCACCGCCCAAATCGATGCTGCGCTGGAATTCCCGTTCAGCCACGGGATATTCTTCCTTTTTGAGAGCCAGATTTCCCAGGTTTTCATAAATTTCCCCCTTGGTCTCCTTTGAGATATGCGGCTGCACAAGCGCCTCTCGCAGGCATGCCGTGGCTGTTTGTTCGTCACCTTGTCTCAGTTCGATCTGAGCAATTTGGCGCAGAACTCCGGCCTTTTTGCGACCTGCGGGGATGCCTTCTGACAATGCGCGTTCAAAAAGGGCCAAGGCATTACTGTCATCGCCAAAGGACAGAAAGATATTGGCCGCATCCTGTAGAGTTTTGGATCGTTTACCACGCGGCATGCCCCGAGCATCTACCGCCCTCACTATAGCGTTGGCCGATGCGAGCATTTCACCCCGTTTCTGGTAGAGGTAGCCCATGGCAAGCCAGGATGCTGATCGTTCATTAGCTGTTAACCCGGACTGGTGTAAATATTTCTTGTAAGTTTCCAGAGCTTTATCGAATCGTCCCGCAGATGCCCAGCTTGTCGCGGCCTTGCGCAGGGAAGCATTGGCGCCCTTTGAATTTCTGATCTGTCGATTCAGCGCCAAGAGCCGTTCATACCGATGTGCGGCCAAAACGTAATTCTTTTTGGAAAAAGCAACGTCGGCATAGGCGGTTGCAACTTCTGCGTCCGCTGGATTCAAGAGCAAAGCATTGGCCAGCGCTTTTTCCGCTAGCGTTGCGTTCCCTGAAGCTAGCGCTGACAGCCCGATCTGCTTCCACCCAATGAGCCTTTTCTCAGGCGCTAGACCCTCGGCGATTGCCTTTTCTAAGACCGCAACGGCTTCCTCGGCATGGCCGCCGCCTGCGAGTAACATGCTTAGTTCAAATCGTGTCTCTGGGTCTGACGCCAATGCCAGTGCCCTCTTATAGGATTCATTCGCTGCCTCAGCACGGCCCAACCGCCCCTCGATCCTTGCCAGCGCCAAATAACTCTGGGCTGATGGCTTCACAGCCACCGCCTGGGCAAAAGCTTCGGCCGATTTCTGAAGACGATCCTGACGTTCCCGGAGCGTGCCCAGGGTCATCAGAGCCTTCGCTTTTTCATCGGGAGTCTTCGCTTCGGCCGCCACCTCTGACGCCAGACGCTCAGCTTCCTTCAGATGGCCCGATCTAACCAGCACCATAACCAAGGAATCTCTTGCCCTATCGTCACCCAATGTGAGCGCTGTTCGTAAATAACCTATCGCTGCTTGGTCGTCATTCAACAGCAAGGACAATGTCCCCAAGCGGAAACTCAAAGAGGCATCGAGTCCGGTCAACAGTTCCACATCAGAGAGATATTCCCGTGCGTCCCCATACCGCCTCAAAGCGACAGCTTCTTCGGCGGCCGAGGAAAGAGCCTGCGCCCGACTGGCGTCCTCTTCCGCCAGATCACGAGCCCGCTCAAAAGCTTCTAAGGCTTCGGCATGGCGATTTTGTCCCGCAAGGGACAAAGCACGGATCATGGCTGTACGATGGGTCGCTTTAAGAATCTCGGCGGCACTGACTTCGCGCCAGGCGCGGTCAAATTCCTGCCGAGTCAGCGCTAAATCGGCCAGCGCCAAACGAATATTCCACCGCCGGCTTGGGGTCAGCCCAGGGAAGCTAAGAGCTTTGGATAGGTCATCATCTGCTTTTGTCAGCTCTCCCAGTCGCCGTAATAATTCACTGCGATAAACGTAAAGCAGTGGTTCTTTGGGATGATTGGCAATGACCTGCCCAAGGATATGGACCGCTCGCTGATCTTCCTCGAGACGTGCCAACAGTATCACCAATTGAAGCCATACGTTGTCATCCAGCTGATCGACGGCGAGATAGCTTTCCAGCTCCTTGACAGCTCCCTGCAGATTACCGGCCCGTTCCTTGCGGTAAGCCATCTCCAGATGTGGAAAGGTTTTGTTGCGGCGCAATTCGCGGGCCATCCAGCTTTCATAAGGACGGTCAATGGTAAAACGGGGAAAAACAGGATGGTCTGTACCCGATTGTTGCTGCGACGTGGCAGCTTCCGACTGATGAGGTGCTTGAGCTGTCTGGGCCCAGATTTCTCCCGCTTTCAACCCAACCGCAACGGCCTGGAAAACCACTAACGCCCCAAACCATGCGCCGATGTATTTTGACCGGAAAGGTGTGGAAAAAGTCATTCCCTTTTCCTCCTGCTATCTTTCCGTCGAGGCGTCATTCCTGAAAAAAGACTCCAGGACATTACGTTCCAGTGCACCCATTTCCACTAGCAGATCGCCCAGGCGGGGCATGTATTTTCGCTGTTCGTCCAAAGCCTGATCCAATTGTTGGCGGGTGATGCTGTTTAGATTGACCAGTTGTTCTCCAAGGGGGAGGTTTTTGTCCCACGATTGCTCTTTTTCGAGAATGATGGCAAGATCGTTTCTGGAGATAAATCCCTTTGAAACTAGCACATCGCCGAGTTTACGATATCCCCTTCGTTGTCTGCGGAGTGCGTCGTCCAATTCTTTGCGGCTGACCAGGCCCTGCGCTAAGAGCTGATCACCGAGAGCTATTTCGTCTTCTGTCGTGCGCAGACGTTCATATCCTCGACGTAGGGCAAAGGAGAGTTCTCCTTGGGTTGTGAGCCGCAGCTGAACCTTTCGGCCGAGTTCTTTTTCGAGAGCCTGGATATCCTGGGTGGAAAGTAGAGATTCAGTTGCGACGACTAGTTCTCCTGTTGTTGAGAGTTCTAGGGGAAAGACTTGATACCGAACCGCTACATGTTCGGGTACTAGAGCCAATATTTGCCGATCAATACTGTAAGGGTCGATCTCTGTGGTTTGCATTGAGAACTGGATGCCAAGTACCTGCAAAAGTGCGTCTTCTTCCAGATAGCCCATGCCTAATAACACGCTTCCCAACGGCTGTCCGGTTGCTCGATTTTTTTCCAGGGCCTCGTCCAACTGGGCTACGGTTATAAATTTTCGGTCCAAAAGAAGATCTCCCAGGCGACGACGGTATTTGACAAGTTCTTCTTCGGATGGATAAGCGTGGTCGGTTTTATCCCAGGCGATGGGTTGTCCGTTGACAAGGTAGACTGCATACTGCTTCAAGGCCCGCACCGTAGCACAATAGTTGATGATGTTCGACCAGATGAGTCGCAAGGGTGAAAGCATGGCCTGTTTGGCCCCGTAGAGCACGGCCACATAGTAAGACCGGATGAAGAGCTGCCAAGCCAAAAGCCCCAGATTGATGAGCAGCAAATAATGGAGCGTCGTGCGGGGCTGCACGATGGCTGGAAAACGATAGGCCTCAGGAAAAAAATACACGTAGCCCCAGATCATCAGATAGATGGGAACCAGCACGTTGGCCAATACCGTAACTTGATTGGTGAGCAGGCTGATGCGGTCGCGCAGCAGCATGTAGCGCGTCCAGAATCCTCCCACCCAGCCGATGGTTTCCCATGCTTGCAGTGTAATGCCCAATACCCAACGCGATTTTTGACGTACGGCCGTCCAAAAAGTCTTTGGAAAAAATTCGCGGACACCTATGTAGTCGCTTTTAATGACGAGCCTTTCCTTGCCGGTGAATCGATTCCTTCGTCTTTGGGTGCGGGTGAACTTTATACGCGCGAATATCGTGCGCACATTTTCCATTTCCGCCAGCCGGATGCCGAAGTCATAGTCCTCTGTCACTGAGCCGATAGTGAAAAGCTGATGATCATTCTCCTCGTAGAGACGTTCCAACAGCTTGTGCGACAGGGCCGTGCCGACCCCCGCTGATGGCAGGTTGCGGCTCAGGATTTCCCGCACTACCATGTCCCGGGAATGATTAAAGGCGAACTCGTCAAGATAATGGCCCGCCGTAAATTCGTACCAGCGGGGCTCCATGGGAAACACTGGCAACTGCACCATGTCCATGCGCGGCATCATATAATTAAAAAGCTTCAAAGTCAGTGGGTGGAGTATGTCTTCCGAGTCTTCCATCACCACGACTTCGAAGAGAATGTCGTGTTCTTTCTCATAATGACGGATGCCCTCGTAGACCCAATTAAGGCAGTCCGCTTTGGAAGTGGGACCGTCTTTTGGGCAGACGATGCGTTCGATGTTGTCGTAACGCTCGCGCATCAAATCGACCTCCCGCTGGGTGGCGGGATCATTGGGGTAGGTGCCTACGAAGATGACGTACTTGGAATAATTAAGTACTCTCAGGGAGTTTTCGAGCATGCGAGCGATTACCGAGGATTCGTTCCAACAGGGGACCATCACGGCCACCGGCTGTTCGGTCTTGCTCAGCAAATCTTCTTGGCTCAGCGGTTTGATTTTGCGCAAGCCAAAAATCACCACTGTACGCCAAAGATCCCGTCGGAGCTTGACCATGTCGAAAAAGAGCTCGTTGGCCCCGTTCAACACAAAAACGACTCCGAACACCCACAAACCTATTTTCAAAGCTACGAGTACGTAAGGCATAGCTTCGAGAAAAAAGTCCTGATCAGGCATGGCTTCGCTTGTTTGGGGTGAGGTGATAAGACATTGCTTTTTTCAGGAACGAGCATAGAGAAAAACAGCTTGTGGGTCAAGAGAAAACAAACCACCAGATGTTTGGTATTGGCTCCGGATGAAGCAAGCGAAGAGTGCAGGTGATTGCCACAGGACTTGAGGTGAAGATTCAGGTCTTACAAAACGTTAGGAATCAGCAAGATTCCACGCTGATCCGCATATAGCTACATCAAATTCCCATGGCCTTTTGAAAATTATGAAGAGTATTTCTCTATCGGATATTCGGGATCACGGTAAAGGTAATCCTCACAGGAAGGCAACTGAGAATCAGAGGTGTCCATGCCGGTTTCTAAGACACCAGTTTTGGGTGGGGGCTTGACTTTCCTGTCCAAAAGTCCAAGATGCTGAAGTGTCATTTTACAACATCCTGACGTTCGCCGAGCCTGAACCTCTGACTGGCCCTGCGGATCCGGTAACGGAAAGAATCACCGTTTGAAAACGATTGCGGGCAAAGCGGCTGTCCAATTTCATCGTTTAGAACTCCCATTTTCGAGAATCTGTTATCAAAAAAGCATGGGTTTTCATTAACAGGGGATCGGTTGGTAGTAAAGGAAATTTTCAAAGAGGGGTCGGGATACCTGACGCTCTTGATTCCGCCCATTTGCGGATTGCCCCTTGACTCCGTATGAGCCATCTCCTATACTCCTGATCCACGAAGCGGCCTACGGTATCCATCTTTAGATTTCCAAACCTCTATGGGAGCAGGGTTATGCCTTATGCATCGAGTACTGTTTATAGCAGGCACACGGCCCGAAGTGATCAAAATGGCCCCCGTCGTGAAAGCAGCCCTTTCCCGACTTGACGCCACTTTTGTGCTCACGGGTCAACACCGTCAGATGGCAAGACAGGTATTGAAGGCGTTTGAGCTTACACCGGATACGGATCTTGACATCATGGTTCCGGGTGCCAGCCTGGCGGCCCTCTCCTCCCGACTCATCACCCGTTTTGATGCCTATCTTGCGCATAAAAAGCCGGAGATGGTTGTTGTTCAGGGCGACACCAGCTCCGCGGCCCTCCTCGGGCTGGTCTCCTACTATCGACAGATTCCCGTCGCACACGTGGAAGCCGGGCTCCGCTCCTTTGACAACTACAGCCCGTTTCCCGAAGAGGTCAACCGCAAAATCGTCAGTACTTACGCTGGCCTCAATTTCCCACCCACACAGTTGGCAAAAGCCAATCTTCTTCAGGAACACGTCTCCGAAATAACGATGGTTACCACCGGAAACACTGTGGTGGATGCCCTGGAAATGCTCAAAGACAAAGTGCCGAAAGTAAACTCGGATGGAAAACGGCATATTCTGGTAACCACCCATCGCCGCGAAAGCTGGTCAACGGAGATTCACCATATTTGCGAGGCACTGCTCAGGATAGTCACAAGAAATCCGGACGTTCAAATAACCCTTCCGGTCCATAAAAATCCCGTCGTGGCTGAACAGGTCCACGGGGTATTGGATGGCCATCCGCAAATCCGGCTCACCGAACCCCTTGATTATCTGAAATTGCAGGGAACTCTGGCCGGCAGTTATCTGGTCATGACCGATTCAGGCGGCATCCAGGAAGAAGCCCCTTCCTACGGTGTACCGGTTCTGGTACTTCGCACGGTAACCGAGCGGCCCGAGGCCGTCAGCGCAGGCATGGCAAAGGTTGTGGGGACTGACGTAAACGCCATTGCGGATTGTTGCCAACAATTTCTGGATGACAAAGAAGTGTACCAAAATGCATCAAAACGTAAAAACCCGTTTGGAGACGGGCTGGCCAGTCACCGAATCGTACATGCCATTGAGCGCTATCTTGAAGGCCAAAAGGTGCTGACGGGAAAATATGGTGAATTCGAAGGTTCGCTGTGTGGATAGAAGTGGCAGCGGTATACTGGCTCTTTGTTAAAATTCTGCTTTACGGAACGGCAATTCTGATCCTGATCTCCGGGACCAACGATGCCATGGTGGATCTAATCTACTGGATTCGAAGGCTCACCGGGCACCGCCTCCATACGCTTTTAGACAAAAAGCTCAAAGCCGAAATCATGGCCCTGCCCGAACAGCCCATTGCCACCATGGTTCCGGCGTGGCAGGAATGGGCGGTTATCCACAAGATGGTAGAGCTAGCCGCATCCTCCTTCGACTACAAAAATTACCACCTCTTCATCCGAACCTATCCCAATGCTGAAAAGACCCAGTCGGCGGTCGATGAGGTGAGGTGATAAGGTGATAAGACATTGCTTTTTTCAGGGACGAGCATAGAGAAAGACAGCTTGTGGGTCAAGAGAAAACAAACCACCAGATGTTTGGCATTGGCTCCGGGTGAAGCAAGCGAAAAGTGCAGGTGATTGCCACAGGACTTGAGGTGATGATTCAGGACTACAAAACGTTAGGAATCAGCAAGATTTCACGCTGATCCGGATATAGCACTACATCGAATTCCCAGGGCTTTTTGAAAATTATGAAGCGTATGCCTCTATTGGATATTCGGGATCACGGTAGTGGTAGTTTTCACAGGGACGCAAAAGGGAATCAGGAGTTTTAACGTATCTTTTTTGACCGCTGTTGGTGATAAGAAATCTTGACCATTTTCATATCGATTTTTAAAAATCTGGCATGGCAATATCTGCTATATATCCCACCATATCAATGGCTTGCTATAACAGCTCATATTCTGGACTCCAAATTCTTGGAGATCCTACTCAAGACATCCTTCCAGCCCTTTCAAGGTGGCCGCTGTTGTGTTGCGGATTAGCATGAGATCAGATCAAATTTGAGCTGGACATATCAACCTCCAGCAGATACAGTATTAAAGAAAACCTGTATCCGGAGGTTATATCATGCTAAATCCTGTTTTCGATCAGTTTGCAAAAAAAAGCCCGTTACCGTAATGGCCCGTGGGATGATGGAACGGGTTCTGAACCCAGAGCAATTGGATGAATGGTTTGCAAGATTGCAGACCAACAATATACCAGGGATTTGCTGTTCTCAACGGTTTTTGACCTCACGAGTCAGGTTGTCCGTGGCAGTCATCGTTCTGTTCATGCAGCCTATCAAGCTAATAAAGAGGATATCAGCGTTTCAATCACATCGGTTTACAACAAGCTTAATGGTATCGAACCGAACACATCTGCAGAGTTTGGTGCGCTATGCTGCCCAACAGGTAGAGCCGGTTATCAAAAAGCTTGGGGGAACAGTACGTCCTCCTTTGCCGGGATTGCGGATACGATTGCTTGACGGCAATTGCATCGAAAAAACAGAGCACCGCATCAAAGAACTGAGGTCCATCGGGGCAGGACCACTCCTGGAAAATCCCTGGTGGTTTATGATCCTGTTTTGCGTCTGCCTGTTGAAGTATTTCCATGTGAAGATGGCCATGCTCAAGAGCGCTCTTTATTAAAAACGGTGCTATTGACTATTAAACCGGATGATGTCTGGATTGCCGACCGCAATTTCTGCACAGTTGAATTCACCTGCGGAATCGATGATCGGGGAGCCTATTTTGCTATCCGAGAACATAAAAAGTACCCCTTCAAAATCCTTGGAAAACAGAAATATATTGGAAAGACCGAAACCGGCAAAGTATATGAACAGTTGATATCGGTAACGGATACGTCCGGCCAGGAACACATATTCAGACGCATCCGCGTAACCCTCAACAAAAAAACCCGTGACGGCGACACAGATATTTACATCATCTCCAATTTATCAAAGAGCAAAGCAAACGCCAAAAAAATTGCCGGACTATACCGGGGTCGTTGGACTATTGAGACCGCTTTTCAATACTTGAAAGAGTATTTTCAATCAGAAATAAACACGTTGGGCTATCCTCGAGCTGCGCTTTTTGCCTTCTGTGTTGCTCTTGTGTCATACATCATCGTATCTGTGATGAAGTCTGCACTTGGCAGTGTACATGGAGCCGATGTGGTTGAGAACCAGATTTCGGGTTATTACATCGCCGACGAAATATCCTCAACATATCGTGGAATGATGATCGCAATCGATGATGCCCATTGGGTTGTATTTCAACAGATGACAGCGCTCAAGCTGTCAAAAATACTTAAAGAACTTGCGGCCAATGTGAGACTTTCTGCCTTTCAAAAACATCCGCGAGGACCCAAAAAACCGCAACCGAAGCGGAAAAGCTCTAAGAACACTCCACATGTTTCTACGGCGAGGATCCTCGCACAGAGGAGCAAGTGAGAGACCACCTTGAAAGGGCTGGACATCCTTCTTAAACGAATTTGAGATTGACCTAAGGCTTTCGCTTTCCTGAGTTTTGACAATTGATTCTTTTTCTTGGGGATCTTTTTTGGAATTTCGATATGATTCGCTTCGTAACAATTTTCAGAACAAGTTGAACTGTTCGAACAACCCCTTTTTTAGCTCAACCTCTTTCTTCAACCACAGTGTTCTTTCGCTGCCTTTCACACAATGTACATCATTTTCGGATAACCATCTGTGTATCAATTCATAGTGGGCTATTTTTCCGTCCAACCGCTTCTCTGGGTCTTTCAGTTTCCATAAGACAAGAAGGTTCAGCTCCTTTTTTTCAGCCTTGACGGCCTCGGGAAAGAACTCCCGGACATCTTCAATCACAGGCTCCGTTTCGCTACAAGGCATACTTCTACCTCTTTTTCATATTCAGGGACAGTGCGTGTAAAAAAGCATACGCCGTTTAGAGAGGATCAAGTGCTGTTTTTATGTTTCAAAAATGAAAACTTTTCGTGGATCATGCACTGTTATTTGAAACATCTTCAAAATCCGACCATCCAAACCAATGGGATATGCTCAGGAAGTCAGCCCATTTATTCACCATCTCAATATCACCTTCATGGTTATCTGCACGGCTGTCTTCAGTTAAAGACGCTAATTTTTTTCCTTTCTCAAGGTATTTCATATTGGTAAAGGGTCTTACGAGGTTGATTCCAAAATGCAATCCGAGGATTCGGAAAAAAGCGTAATTCATAATGTTTGACAGGTTTATAAACGTTGGAGGGGATATGTTTTGTGCTTCGGCCGAAAACCCTGAAAGGGCTTCCTGCTGTTGCATTCTGATGGATAGCAATTGACATTCTCTCAACTCAGGGTAATCATTATACAGCCATTTCTCAATCCGGATATCCAGCGGAAAATTGGTTACCTGCCTGCAGATTCCACCGTACCAAAGGTTGATAATTTGGGCTAATCGTTCAAAGGGAAGGACTGCGGATAGGTTCTGTATTTCATCCTCTATTCCGGAAAGGACGTTCAATTTAATCCGGTCATTTGTCTTTGCGATCAGCCTTTTCTCTTCCGGGACGCTGAAAATCCTCAAAACGTGCCCACACTCATGTGCTACCAGATGATTGACTATTTCATTGTATTCTTTCTTAACAAAAATAATATGCTCTGGCGAATTTGCTCTGGCCATTCTTAACGCTGCGTATGTGGATAGGTCGTCCCTTTCAACAAAGCGAATTTCTTTGAGCGTCACCTGCCTTACCTTTTCCAGTATGTCGTAAACAGGCGGTATCAGATTAATGGCCACTCGGCATCCCTTTCGTTAAGATATCCACTTCTGTTAACCTGTATTCTTCAATCGTTGCGCGACACCGGCAGCAGGTTGCCGCTCAGAATTCTTCATCTATGATCATTCTGATCATTTTACCCATTGCCCCGTTATGTTTGGGAAGCCTATCAGGGGAGAATCCTAATGCCCTTTCTCTTTCATTCCGAGGAGGTCGCCAAGTTCCTTGTAAAGGGCCTTCGCCTCCTCATAGATACGCGAGTTGTCAATTCCCTTCAGGGACGGATTTCGGGTGAAAAAAGTCTCCAAAACGCTTCGAGCAGGTTCGAAATGACCGGCCATACGGTAAAGCAGCGCCAATCCATAATAGGCATTTGGGATATCCTGAATTTGCAGCGCCTTTTTGAAAAGCACTTCCGCTTTCTGAAATTCACCCTTTTCCATCATCAATCCTGCATAATTACAGGCCACCATCGGATCATCAGGATTAAGTTCCAGGCATTTGTCGTAAAAAAAAGCGCCAACCTCCAAGTTGTTTTCATTTCGGGCGTAGATGTTGCCCAGCATCATGCTGCTCCACGCATCTTCTGCATTCAATTGAAGGCACTCGAATAAATGTGTTTTCGCTTTTTCCATATTGCCGAGCTGCAAATAGACCTTGGCCATGTTTCGGCGGGCATCCACATTCTCAGGGATTACGGACAGCACGCCTTGAAAGAGCTTCAGCGCCTTGAGGAGCCTTCCATTTTCGGCTTCAGCCACTCCCCTCTTCAGCATCCCCATGGCTTCCTTGAATTTTTCCGGAGTTGAATCCCTGAATTCGATACAAACCATGCCATCCCGGACAGAAATATCCATAACGTCAGCGATCACGCCGTACGCATTCCTGATTTTCTCGATTATGAGGTCATCTACAGGCCTCTCAACATTCAGTCGTTCGCCCGGCATGAGCATGATATCTTTCATGGGAATCATCAATTTCATAACAATCCTCTCAGCGGTCCATTTCCAGGACTCAACAAACGATTGCGGCAAGTTGCCACATCGGTTCGACGGGTGCAAATGGTATGGTTTTCATGAGAAGGAAGGCTGAAACCGGCCTTTCCCCCGATTCTCCTAATCGTTCTTTTCCTTGAACAGCTTCTGAGCTGCCAGGTATTCCTTTTCCAAATCCATTCCAAAATCCCGGTCTGGTTCCATCCTCTTGAGCCCGACATACATGTAGCTGACCAACTGGAGTCCGGAGAACTCCCCATCCAGGGACTTGAGCGTGTATTTTTTCTCAGGATTGTTGATGTCCAGCCCGCCCCGGCCGAGCATTGCGATTTCCGTGGTAACCGCCATGGCTTTTTGTTGACCGATTTCATCGAACTTTTTCAGCGCCGACAGGCGGTACATCACCGCATCCATGCGCAGTCCGTCCGGGGCATTGGCGCGCAGGGTCTGCTGAGCGATCTTTGTTCTCTGGATGCGGGCCTGTTCGGCAAGCTCGGAATGGGGAGCTCATCCCTCCACACGCTTTGTTTCCTTTATGTCCATTCAGAAACCCGTCATGGTTACAGAACCCCTGCGCGATCCATAACCAATTTTTTGAAAAGCGATGCGGACAGGATGGTTGTGTTTGTGAGTTTTCCAGCCTCGCTGAAATCCTTGTCGCCCGTTATGAGAAAGTGGGCCTCAGCACTCAAAGCACAAGAAATGAATTTGGCGTCCTTCTGATCCCGGGGAAAGGCAATAACAATTGAATCAGGAACGATTCGGATGACCTCTTCAAAAAGATCCTTCCATTTTTGAATAACAGCTTCCGTCAGGCCAAATTTTTTTCTGTGAAGAACGTCGAGGTATTCCTGCATGATTTTCTCTGTGGCAATCCACTCAAAATCAGGACGAGCAATAAGGAACATGATGACCTCCTCGGGCAGGCGGTCCTTGAATGCTGCGGATATCAAGACATTGGTATCAACAACGATCCTCATTGTTCGCTCTTGTATCGCTCTATTTCAAAAGCAATTTCCTCTTCCGTAATAGCCTGCACCTGTGGCAGGCCCTGGGTTTCTTTAAACAGAGATCTCAGTCGCAATATTCTGTCCGTTTCATCCTGGTCCGGGGCCAGCAGTAGGACTTCCACCCGCTGTCCCTTATCGAAAGGCACATCGTCCAGGACGAGCTTCTTGGCCTCCTGCACGGTCGCAAAGGTTTTATACGCTTTCATGTCGTTCCTCCTCAGATAAAAACTGATTAGAGGTTATCTCGAACCACAGAAAATCTGCGTTCACTCACATCGGCCCTTTTTTCTCTCAATTCTCAACTTGAAGATTAAAGCCTGGCCCAAATACCGGTATCTCATCTCTGATATCCTTCCGCTCGAGCAAGTTAGCATATGGGATTAGTGAAAGCAAATGTAATGGGAGGGCTATTTCCCTATAGCATGAGTACCGATCATGCGGAAATCCGATGGTACGATCAAGATGTCCGTGAGATTAGGCATGCGATCGAATCCGCTGCCAGGAAAATGCTTTTTGCTGAAGACCCTTCATGCAAGTTCGAAGTCATTAAGTGTAGGAAGAATAACAAGGCGAATGATCCATTGTGTGCACCAGAGCATCCTCTGGATACCACCGCTATTCAATAATACAATGAATGCAGATATCTGCTATGTATGACAATCGAAGTAAACGTTGACATACTATCTCAAACGTTGTGCCCCGCCATGAATCAAGACGATTTCCTGGCCATGATTGCGGACCCCACTATCTTGCAGTCGCCCCCGGCAGGACAGCCTGAACCTGAATAACAATTGCTGTTCCAAAACAATCAGAATGGACGAACCTCGTTAAAACCTGTTATAGTGAGAACAAAACCTTTAACCCAACAGGATGAAGATATTATGGCACAGGAAAAGGGCTTGCTTATGGTCACCATCGCTGGGGAGGACCGCCCGGGCATCATGTCGACGTTCCTCAACGTGCTGGTGAGGAATCAGGTGGAAATCGTGGACGTGGGCCAGACGGCACTGCAGAAGATGCTGGGGTTGTACTTTGTTCTTGATCTCGGCCAGGGGGAAAATGCCGCCGACAGCGTTATGAAGGATCTTCTTTTCGAGGCCAATCAGCTGGGTCTTACCCTGCATTTTCAGCTTCTTCAGCCAAGGGAAGCAGAAAGGTCCCGTGGGCACAGCCCCTTTGTTCTCCATTTTTTCGGAGATACCGGATCCCTCGCGGAGATCTCAAAGATCCTGGCCGATGAGAAGGTCAATATAGAAACCATCTCCAGCGCAACCCATCATGGCGGCAGATCCATTGAGATGATTCTCGATGTGGAACATGTACCTGACCTGACGCGACTGAAGCACCGGATCATGTCCACAAGCCGGGATCTGAATACGGATCTGGGGTTTCAGAAGCAGGAGGCGTACCGAAAGAACAAACGCCTGATTTTTTTTGATATGGACAGTACCCTGGTGGATATGGAAATCATCGATGAACTTGCCCATCGGGCGGGCGTAAAAAGGGAAGTTGCCCGGCTGACGGAAAGGGCCATGCGGGGAGAATTTGATTTTGCCCAATCCCTGATCCAGCGGGTGGCCCTGCTCAAGGGGCTTAAGCAAAGCGACCTGGAGGCGGTGAGAGACGGCATCCGCCTTTCCGAAGGCGTGGAAGAACTGGTGACTTCATTGAAATGGCTGGGATTCAAACTGGGCATCGTGACCGGAGGGTTTGATTATTTTGCCGAGCATCTGAAAGAAAAACTCGGTTTCGATTTTGCCCGCGCCAACAGGCTGGAAATACACCAGGGGGTCCTGACCGGCAAAGTGGAAGGAAAGATTATCGATGCCGCGGAAAAGGCCCGCATTGTCAGCCAGACGGCATGCGACCTGGGAATTCCCATGGATCAGGTCGTGGTGGTGGGCGATGGGTCGAACGACGCGCTCATGTTGGGCCAGGCCGGTCTCGGAATCGCCTACAACGCCAAGAAAGGACTGGATCGGATCGCCAACGTCTCTCTGGGACATGCCCGTTTCACGCACATTTTCCATATCCTGGGAATCACGCAGGAAGATATCGAAGAGGCGGTATCGTGCAAGCAGATATGAATTTCACATCAGCGCGGTGCTGAAGTACCTTTCAGCCCTGTCGGGCAACACCGTCGTAATCTTTCCGGGGAGTTTTCGCGCCATCTGTCTGGCGCCCCATACATTCGCCCCGGACGAAATGCCCACAAGGAGCCCCAGCTCCCTGCCCAGCTCCCTTGTAGTCTCGATAGCGTCCTCATCGGTCACCTCAATCACCTCATCCACAAGGGATTTATCGAGAACATCGGGGACAAAACCATCCCCGATCCCCTGGATCTGGTGGAGCCCCGGTTCATGCCCCAGGAGCGCGGAGACATTCTTGGGTTCCACAGCCACAATTCTTATATTCGGGTTGTGCTCTTTGAGAAAACTGCCCACTCCCTGAAGGGTTCCTCCGCTTCCGACGCCGGCGATGAAACAGGCGATATCTCCGCCCATCTGTTCCCACAGTTCACGGGCGGTCCCTTCGTAATGAACCCTGGGATTGTCCGGGTTTTCAAACTGCTGGGGGACAAAGATCCCGGGATCTTCCGCCGCCATCCGTCGAACCTCTTGTACCGCCCCCATAATGCTGTCTCTTTCGGGAGTAAGCACCAGTTCGGCCCCCAGGGTTTTGATCAATTTTTTGCGTTCTTCGCTCATATTTTCAGGCATCACGATCTTTACCCTGTACCCCTTGAGCCTCCCTACCAATGCGATCCCGATTCCCGTGTTGCCTGACGTGGGCTCTACAATGATGGAACCGGGTTTCAACCGGCCATCCCTCTCAGCTCCTTCTATCATGGCCAGGGCTACCCGGTCCTTGATGCTTCCGCCCGGATTCAGAAATTCCGCCTTGGCAAAGACCCTTTCTCCCTTTAACCGGATCAGGGGCGTGTTGCCTACCAAATCTAAAATATTGTCCGTAATCATCAGCATTCCTATCTTTAAAGATATCTTTACCGTCCTTTTATCCCGGCAATCATTTGCCCGAGCCGCAAAGGCTCAGAAGTGTGGCGCCATCATATGCAAAAAGGTCATGGAGTCAAGAGGATTTTGATCGTGCACTAAACCCGGGGAATTTGAATGGAATAGAGAATTTGGTTGATCCGAACCTTCCATAGGTTTATGCTCCCGCAGCAAATTTTCCGAAACCTACGCAAAGAGGAAAACCTTTCATGAAAAAACGTCGTTTCCGGATAGACGGGACCGTCCTGTTTATCCTGCTGCTCCTCCTGTCCGTGGTGCTCTCCTTTCTATTCCCCGACCCGGGGATAAAAGGAGGAATCCTGCATACCGAATATACAACCAAAGCCGCGGTTTTTATTATCTTTATCATTCAGGGATTGACGCTCCCTTTAGGCGAGTTGCGAAAGGGGTTGGCCCAATTCAGGGTTCATGCCTCCATTCAGGCCTTTATCTTTCTGTTTCTGCCGGCCTTTATATACACAGGCCTTCTGTTTACGAAGAAAGTTTTTCCCATTTGACCTGACCATCGGATTCCTTTTCCTCGCCATCGTTCCCACAACCATCTCCACCTCCGTGGTGTTCACCACCCAGGCCGGGGGCAACAACTCCATCGCCCTGTTCAATGCTTCTCTGTCCAACATCCTGGGGGTATTTCTTGTTCCCCTGTGGATTTCATGGCAATTGGGCGGGAAAGTGGACATTCCCCCCGCGGGAGCCCTTATCCTCAAGATCATGCTCATTGTCCTGCTCCCCTTCGTAATAGGCCAGGTCCTCAGAAACTGGCTGGCATGGTGGGCCGCCACCAGGAAGAAGAAGCTCTCCAACTTGAGCATGATGTTGATCCTGTTTATCGTGTATGCCACCTTCTGCGCCGCCGTCAAGAATGATACCTGGAGGAAACTGGGCCTTGAGGAAATCGGGATGATATTCCTTGCCACTTTGATTTTGCTGATTCTTGTGATGGTTGCCGGCAGGCTGTGCTGGAAAGGGTTGGGCTTCAACAGAGAGGACGGAATTGCTTTCTTCTTCAGCGCGACCCAAAAGGCATTGTCCACGGGAATCCCCATGGGCCACGCCATTTTTGCGTCCACAGGGCTGAATCTGGCGCTGATTCTTGTTCCCTTGATGCTGTATCATCCCCTGCAACTGCTCCTGGGGAGCATCATCGTGGGACGGCTTTCAAGAAACAAATAACAACCGTTTTCGGGCATCTTATTCAGAAATCCCGGCTGAATGGAGTCACTTGGAAAACAATGTCTAAAATCCGCGATTGCCTTTTGGCAGTCAGCCGTCAACTCACGGATTTTCCAATCTTCATACCTGCCTCCATGGTCCTGTCTCCGCCACTTTTTTTCGCTTCGTACATGGCCATATCCGCCCTCTTCATCAGGGACTCGGCATCTTCTCCGGGGCCGGCCTGCGCAACTCCCAAGCTTAACGTGGCTTTGAATGCGCCGGCTTTTTTTGAACATATTCGGTAAGGGCATTTGGACTTGAACGCCTCCCGAAACTTTTCGGCGACGGTGGATGCGCTTTCAAGAATGGTTTCGGGAAGAACAATCACAAATTCATCGCCTCCGTAACGAAAAGCGCTGTCCGTTGTACGAAGCAGTTCTTTCGCCGTATCTCCCACGATCCGAAGGATGTTGTCTCCTTCAATATGGCCGAATTGGTCATTACACTGTTTGAAATTATCCAGATCCATCACAATGAGACTGAATGGCCTGCTGTATCGATGAGCCCGTTCCAGTTCTTTTGAAAGAACGCAATAGAAATGCCGGTGATTGAAAAGTCCGGTCAGTCCGTCCGTGATGGAAAGTTCCAGGAGTCGGGCTTCCATCTCCTTTTTCAGGGTCAGGTCGTGAAAGAAACCGACGCTGCCGATTTCCCGGCCGTCTTTATGTATCAGGGTAGCGGAGAGACGTATGGGAACCGTTAGACCCTGCTTGGTCGCAACATCCACCTCAAAGCCCTCCAGCACTCCCGCCCCCCCGTGCTCAGAGCTGTAGATCAGCTTTTTGATATGCCGAGCCAGTGTTTCCGGATGATAGATCTGGGTAATGTGCAGCTTGCCGATCACCTCATCCATGCTGTACCCGATGAGTTTTTCAGCAGCCTTGTTAAAAACGACAACGATTCCCTTTTGGTCGACCCCGATAATACCGTCAGGGCAAAGCGGAACAATGTATTCCCAAATATCCATTTTGAGCATAGCATCCTCTGAGGCTTTGGAACCGGAGATTGCTCCCTTCAATAATCAGACAATAACCGTTTCCCCTAACGGTTACAGGCCAATGTACGGGTTTCGCTTAAAAAGACCACGGTCATCTTCTGAAAAGAAACAGACGTAACAAAACCCTTGCCAAAGGTTTTATGTTCAATAACATCTTCTGCTTTAAACGCCCCCGACATGCTATAGGGGATGGGTTCCTTGTCACCGAATTCTTTGCTGAGGGCCTCAAATTCCGATGAATCCCGCTTTTTTGCGGCCGTCGGATTCTTCTTTCGCGCCTTCTCGGTTTTCGCGGATTTCATTTTCCTGTCGGGATGGTATTTGTGCTCACTTCCGCAGGTAAGACATTTGACCTTTTCCACCAGGCCGTCCATGCCGTGGAAAACCACGACATGCTTCAGTTCCATCTTACATCTGGTGCAGATTGTCATCAAATTCTGAGCAACGGGCGTTCTATCCTTATCGTCTATCATATTTTTCCTTCTACTTGACCGCCGGACCATGCCTCATCATACACGGACATGAGGAACACCGAGGCCAGAGGTTGCGTGAAAAGCCATGCAATAAATACAGATCCTCCAAGGGCCGAGATCCCGATAAAGAGGATGAAGACCACCACCTGATCTCCGATATTTCCCTTGGCGGTCATCCTGTAACTCTCTTTAACCGCTTCTGTCAATGACAATCCTTTATCAGTCATGAGGGGCAACATATAGAGACAGAGGTAAGATGCGGCCAATGCAATGAGAATCCCGGGAACAACAAGAAACATAAAGCCGATGATCACCGCGAACAAGACGACGATACCGAATCCCAGCAAGGGGAAAAAAAGACCCATCTGTGAAAACAGATCCTGGATCCCGGGTTTGCGTTTTTCCCGCAGCATCAGAAGAATGGACTGAAAATATCCGGCCATGAGAACCGGCGTCAGGATGCCAAAGGACACCAGACAGACCAGCGACATGACCACCGTCATCAGAATCAAGGGTGCGATAAATTCAAGGGTCAGTTCCCAGGTCCTGGTAAAATGCTTTTTAAAATCCATGTTTATCTCCTCCTTTTGGGATCAGACAGCGGCGGATCTTCGAAAAACCGCCGCCCTGCCGAAACGGAACTTCGGGCCGCTCATTCAGTATCAAACCCGATTCTTCGGCGTTACGGATGCTTTCCTCGAACGCCTTCGCCGTTACGTGAAAAGGAGGTTCGATCATCATGAATCGTCCTCCCTCCTCCAGGTTGTCCCGAACCTGCCGCATAAACCTGGAACGATCGGGGACTTCATGCACCATGTAAAAGGCCAGAATAAATTGCGCATTTACATTCAAACCGAAATCCTCCCCCCCTGCCAGGTGCGGTTCTATTCGACGTTCGAGGCCCTGCTTTTTTGCCCTCCTCATGACCCCGTCAAGCATTTTCTGTTGAATATCCATTGCAATAACCCTGCCGGCAGGACCCACCAGACCCGCCAGACCCAATGCGTTGAATCCCAGCCCGCAACCGATATCCACCACCGTCATTCCCGGACGGACATAGGCCCCGAAAAGCTTTTTCGGATTGTGCACCCATCTCCTCAGACGATGGTCAAAGGTGTAGGCCAGCCACCAGGGACAAACGTGTTCATGCATAGCTGCATCATCCTCCAAGATAGGCTTTTTTTACTTCAGGATTGGTAAGAAGATCGGCCGAGGGCCCTTCCAGTGCAAGATTCCCGTTTACGAGCACATACCCCCGCTGAGCGAATTTGAGCGCGGATCGCGCATTCTGTTCCACCAGCAGGATAGCGGTTTTCTCCGTATGGTTAATGTCTTTCAATGCGTCAAATACCACGATCATGAGCAAGGGCGCCAATCCCATGGAGGGCTCATCGAGAAGCATGATCCGTCGGCCGCTCACAAAGGCGCGCCCTATCGCCAGCATCTGCTGCTCCCCCCCGCTCAATGTCCCGGATTTTTGGTGGACGCGTTCGTGAAGTCTCGGAAAGATGGAAAAGACCTTCGCTAAATCCCTTTCCACCGCCTTTCGATCTTTCCTCGCAAAGGAAGCCAGCATCAGGTTTTCTTTCACGGTCAGGCTCCCGAACAGCCGCCGTCCTTCGGGAACATGGGAAATCCCCAACTCACTCACAATGCGGTCGGCGGGATATCTGAGCAGATCTTTGCCGTCACAGGTCATTGCGGTTCCCGCATCTACCGGAACCAGCCGCGATATGGCCATCAGGGAAGTGCTTTTGCCGGCCCCGTTGGCGCCGATGACGCATACGATCTCTCCCTCATCCAAATGAAAGGATATCCCGTGAAGCGCCCGGATTTTTTCGTAGGATACCTGGAGATTTGTCACATTGAGGAGCATCACGCATCCACCTCTTCACCAAGATAGGCCTTGATCACGTCCGGGTTGCCCTGGATCTCGGAAGGCGTTCCTTCAGCAATCACCTCCCCGAAAACAAGGGTTTGAATCCTCTCGCACAATTCCATCACAAACTTCAGCCTGTGCTCTATCAGGAAAATGGCCGGATTCAGCTCGCTGTGCACCCGTCGGATGATCGCCATCATTTCCTCCAGTTCCTCCTGATTCATGCCCGCGGTCGGTTCATCCAGCAGGAGCACACGGGGTTCCGTGGCCAGGGCGCGGGCCAGTTCCACCCTTCTTTGCGCACCGTAAGGAAGATTCCGCACGGACTGAAGGGCAAAGTGGCGGATCCCCACCACCTCCAGCAGCCTGTAAGCCTTCTCTTCGATCTGTTTCTCTTCCCTCCGGCGCCCGGGAGTTCCGAAAAAGGCCCCCGCGAGGCCGTAGGAAATTCGTGAATAGCGTGCCATCTTCACGTGTTCCAGGACATTCATGTGACGCCACAGACAAAGGTTCTGAAAGGTCCTGCCGAGCCCTTTTGAAGCGATGACGTGCGGTTTCAGCCCGGTGATGTCGCTCCCATTGAGGACGACCCGGCCCTCGTCGGGCCGATATACCCCGGCAATGAGATTGAAAATGGTCGTCTTGCCCGCCCCGTTCGGACCGATGAGCCCGATGATCTCACCGGAACCTATGTTGAGGTCATAATTTTTGACCGCTTCAAGGCCCCCGAATCGATGGCTCATCCTTTTCACCTGGAGCAGCGTCATTTTAGAGGGTTTTCTCCTTTTTCTTTCTGGGGCTCACAAGGGCTCTTACATCGAACTCCTTGAAGGCGATCAAGCCGGTGGGTCGATAAATCATGACCAGAATCAGAAGCAGTGGAATAATGATCCATTTAAAGATCTCCAGGGGCCTTAGCGCTTCGCCGAGGAGATTGAGACTGACGGCGCCCAGGATCGATCCGAACACCGAATTGAGCCCCCCGAAATAGACCATGGCCAATACCTCGGCCAGCTTCTGTATCCCGAAAGTGGACGGGTTGACATATCGCAACACATGGGCGAAGAGACCGCCTGCAACCCCTGCCCAGAAGGCGCCGAACAAGAAGGCCGTCATCTTGGTTTGTCTCGTATTCACCGTCATGGCTTCGGCGGCCGACTCATCGTCGCGCACGGCGTTCAAGGCCTTCCCCAGGGTGGAACGTACAAAATTATTGATGATCCAGACACAGAGGACCGTCCAGAGAAAAACCGTAGTCAGATTCGCATAGTTAGGCTGGCCTCCCAACCCCCTGGCCCCTCCCACGACCTCCAGGTTTTCAAGGGCGCTTTTTACGATGAACATGAAGGCCAGGGAAATAATGGCGAGATAATCCCCCCTGGTGCGAAAGGAAGGAATGGCAACCACAAGGGCGCAGATCGCGGCCAGGAGACCTCCGGCGATGAGGGCAACCGGAAAAAGATAGGGGCCTAATTCAGGAGATAAGACCGGTAGGCCGAAAACCCTGTCTTTCGCGAACAACACCAGCGTAAAGAGCGAAGCTCCGTATGCGCCAAGGGCCATGAAGCCCGGATGGGAGCAGGAAAATTCACCCATGTAGCCGTTAATGACATTGAGGCTGAGGGTGACCATGACGGCAATCAGGGTCAATTTGAGCATCAGGACCCTGTAGGCGCTGATATCCGACCAGAAATGGAGCACCGCAAACAGCAGGGCGAGGTGAAGAATCGCTGAAACACTCAGGGGAAGTCTCAGTAAAACCGAAGCCAGCCGGTTTGCTGGAGGCGCGGTCAACTTCCCGATACATATCATGGGAACCGCATAAATCAGGAAAATGTATCCGATAACTCCGGGGATGCGCATCGGTTCTTTCAGCATGACAACACAGCCGAAAAGGACGGGGATTTTGTCCAGTCCCAGAAATCCGGAAAGGCCATCGCCAAATATATGCTCCAGGATCACTGCGCTCAGTGCTCCCGCAAGCCAGGCCAAAAGAGGAACGGAAGAAAAAAAGTCTCCTGCAATTTTCCCTGTTCCCGTTGTTTTCCCCATATGAAATTCCCTCTTAGAGCCTCAGCCTGGCGCTGTGCGACTCGCCGAAAAATCCATGCGGTCTGAAGACGAGAATGAGTAAAATAATAGAATAGGCGATGAGATCCCGCAAGGTGGACGGAAATGCCATGGCCACGAAGATTTCGATGAATCCCAGCAGAAACCCGGCAAGCGTGGCCCCCAGGATAGAACCTCTGCCGCCCAATATGGCCGCCACGAAGGCTTTCCATCCAAAAACAATGCCCATATAGGGATCGAGAACAGGATAGGCCACCCCGAACAGGATGCCTGCCGCTGCCGCAAGAGCGGAGCCGATGGCAAAAGTGAGGGCTGCAACCCGGTTTATGGGAACCCCCATCAGCGGCACGACCACATGATCAAAGGCCATGGCCCGCATGGCCATCCCCCATTTGCTCCTTCGCACGAACTGGTCCAGGGCAATCATCAGAGCCACGGACACCAGAACGATCATGATTTTCTTATTGGTAATGAACACGCCCCCCAGATTGTAGGTGACGGAGTCAATCAGAGAAGGAAAACGCACCCTCCGAGCTCCCAGCAGGGCCAGGTTTCCGGTCTCCAGAATAATCCCGATCATCAGACCGGTGATAGCGGCGGAGGCCCGGGGCGCATCCCGAAGCGGCCGGTATCCCACCCGTTCCACCAATACGCCCAAGAAGGGAGGTAAGAAACATGGAAATCAGGATGGTCAGGACCAGAATCAACCAGTTGGGGAGCGTCACGGCGCCTGCGGCGGAAAGGGCGGTCAGACCCGTTGCCACACCGAATCCGATATAGGCGCCCACCATGAATATATCTCCGTGAGCAAAGTTAAACAGCATAAGAACACCGTAAACCATGGAATATCCAAGGGCAATGAGGGCATAAAAACTTCCCCATTGAAGGGCATTAACCAGGTTTTGCAGGAAAAACTCCATCTCTTATGCTCCGAATTTCCCGTCCGGTTTCACGGACAGACCGATTTGTAGAACTCGTATTCCCCTTTATCGCTGATCCGGACAATAACGGCACACTTGATGGGATCGCCTTCCTCGGTAAAGGTCATTTCACCCGTGATTCCGGGAAACTTCTTGATATTGGCCATGGCCTCCCGAACACACTCTCGATCCTTCTCGATATTTCCCGTCAGCTTGCCGCAATTCTCTATGGCCCTCTGAACGATCCCCAGGGAATCCCAGGTAAGCGCACCCACATCGTCGGGCACATATCCGTATTTGGCCTTATAGTTTTCTATAAACTCCTTGGTCTTTCCGACGGCCCCGGCGGCGGCATAATGAGAGCTGTAGAAAAGCCCGTAACAATCCTTGCCGCATAGTTTCACCGTTTCCGCGGAACCCCAGCTGTCGCTCCCCACGATCGGCTTGTTCCACCCAAGCTCATGGGCCTGCTGCACGATGAGAGCAACTTCATTGTAATACTGGGGAACAAAAAGGACCTGGGCCCCCGAATGGATGATTTTTGTCAACTGAGAGCTGAAATCCGCATCCTTGGTGGTAAAACTTTCAAAGGCCACCACGGAGCCCGGACCGTGAAGCTTTTCCCACGCCTTTTTAAAAAATTCCGCAAGGCCCTTCGGATAGTCGCTGGACACATCGTAGAGGACCGCGGCCTTGGTAAAGCCGAATTCGCCGGTAATAAAATTGGCCAACACAGGCCCCTGAAAGGGATCCAGAAAACATCCACGGAATACGTAGGGCCTGTCCCTCGTGGTATCGGGATTGGTAGACCACGGACTGATCATGGGGGTTTTCCAATAGTTGGCCACATCTCCCGCGGGCACGGCCTGCTTGGACGACTGTGGGCCGATGATGGCCAGGACCTCGTCTTCCGTAATCATCTTGGTATTGACTTTTACGGCGGATTCCGCCTTGCTCTCGTTGTCTTCAATGATCAGTTCTACCGGGACTCTGGTGTCCCCCACCTGGATGCCTCCCCGGGCATTGACAGCCTCCAGCCACATCTGTGCCGCGAATTTGGTCCCTTCTCCCACTTTGGGGATGTCACCCGTCATGGGAGCGTTGATGCCGATCTTTATGGACTTCACCTTCCCCCAAACAGAGGAGGAAAAAGGCAGGAGAAAAATCGTAGAGAACAGGACGAGCCACACACATTTTTTCATAGCAATCTCCTTTACCCAAAATATCAGTTTTCTTTGAGACATTCAGTCCAAACCAATTTTTATCCGACTGCCGGGAACCAATTCAGCATAAGGGTTGAGTTCCTTGATCCGTTTTGCCGGCCCTTCCTTGTTATAAAATTTCCTGGCGATCGATTCATCGGTATCCCCTTCAACAACCCGATAGTAAAAATAGAGCTGATCCCCATTCAAACGGGTTATCTTCTGATACAGTCGTTGGACCAGCCGCTTGTCTTTGAGTATTCTTACCGGTGTTCCCCCTTCCATGCCATAGATGTGCAACGAAGGGTTGCATTCCATGAGAACCGGGAAATAGTAACCGGAACCGTAACATTTCTCGGCAATGCGCCACAGCGTATCCTCCTTTGCCGTGGTGTATATCCGGAAATCCGCCGTTGCCAGTATTTTATCGATTCCCTCCTGGTCCACTATTTCTTTCTGAGAGATCTTCTTCAAATCCTTCTCGACAACGCGACCGGATACGGTGGCGCCTGCCCCAATGGTCAAAGGCTCTTTTACAGCCTCAGCAACCGGTTCCGTTCCATCCTGTGTTTCGGGAGGCACGGCCCCTGATTCAGGACCTGCCACGGGGGTTTCATCATTTTCTGCCGGAATGATCGGGGTTGGAACCGGTTTCTCTACGGAAGAGACCTGAACAGCAGGTGCCTTCTTCCGTTCCGGATTGGGCACGATCCTGATACGGACGGGCAGAATCTCCTTATCCGGGCCACGGAAAGCAGGCTTTTCGGGCCTGTATATGGCGGAAAGAAAAAGCCCTGAAAAAAACCCGAACAGCAGGAGAAAAATCCCCAGGATGAGATAAGATTTCGGCAAATTCTTCCAGGCGGCCGGCCGGTCTCCGAGAAATTCAGATTTCACCCGCAAGATATCCCCTCTTTCTTTAAAGCGGCACCGGCAATAATCATTTATTCATAAAGAAACCCTTATGCCGTCAACCACAATGCATCGACAAAAGAGTAGCAGCTTCGATTTTTTCTGTAAAGTACTTCCGTCAATCGACCGGCAATTCTCATTATGAGGTCGATGTTATCTCAAAACACTGTGTGAGTGGCATCTTGCCACGATTTTTCGCGGCTTGGAAGCCGCTCCCTCGATTTAATCATTCCAAAATGAGAATTGCCGACCACTGGAATTGTCAATTGACAGTCGCTCTTTTCCCCCCTATACTTTAACATTCCATAAAATATAACGGTTTGCGGGTCATAAAATCAGAAAAGGAGACCATGAAATGAACCTCGACGTAACCAAATCGGTTGGAAAACGAATTGCCCTGAGCAGGGATGAAAGAGGAATGAGCGTTCAAGCGCTTGCGGAACTGGCTGGTTGTTCGGAGGAATATCTTCAGTGGGTTGAAGACGGCCAGGTCGAACCGCCGGTAGCCCTTCTCATAAGGCTGGCAAAATCGATGAAACTCGATCCCGGCACCTTTCTCACCCCCGACGACCCTCGGAACAAACGCCTGGATGAAGAGGCCAAGAGGACCGGCACCTACTCCTACCAGACGCTGACCCCTTCCGAGCCGGACAAGCACCTGATGGCATTCCTGGTGAAAATACCCCCGAAGACGGAACACGAGGGCGTCGGCTACCTCCATGAGGGAGAGGAGTTTGTTTACGTGCTTTCCGGAGAGGTGGAGCTAACCGTCGATCAGAAAAAGACCATGCTCGGGGAAAGGGAATCGCATCGATTCAACTCGGCGTTTGACCACCATCTTTCCAATCCCGGAGAAAAAGAAGCTGAACTTCTGATAACGCTGTACGTTCCCTGATCCGGAGCTTCTTTCAGCCCGACGCTTCCTAAAACCTTCATGGAAAGGAAAACACAGTGGACAAGGAACTTGACCTGACAGGATGCTTCCCCCCCATTCCCACCCCTTTTGATGACAGCGGGAAGGTGGATCATGACCATCTCGCCGCCAATCTTCTGCAATGGCAGAAAAGCCCCCTTAGAGGATTTGCCGTTCTGGGTTCAAATGGAGAATCCGTCCTGCTCAAATCAGAGGAGAAGGTGGAAGTCTGGAAAACGGCCGGGCAGGTGATCGGCTCCGACCGCATTTTTATCGCGGGGACCGGATGCGAATCCACTATGGAAACATTGGAGCTTACCGAATCGGCGGCAGTTGCGGGCGCAAATGCCGCGATGATCGTAACGCCCCATTACTACAAGCCAAGGATGGATCGAAAAGCCCTTTGCGCCCATTATACCGCTGTCGCGGACCGTTCGCCCGATTCCCATCATCCTGTACAATGTACCCGGGTTTACCGGAATTGATCTGGATCCGGACACCATTATCGAGCTTGCCTCCCATCCGAATATCATAGGGCTCAAGGAAAGTTCAGGCAATGTGGTCAAAATGGGAAAAGTCTTTGAAAGCGCCGGCGATCATTTTCAAGTGCTTGCCGGTTCGGGGAGTTTCCTGCTGCCCGCTCTGTCCGTAGGCGCCGTAGGCGGCGTTATGGCATTGGCTTCGGTGGCCGCTCACGCCTTGAACGATATTGTTGAACGTTTCAGGGCCAAAGACCTGGAACAGGCACGGGCAATCCAGCTCCGACTCATTGATGCCAATGCGGCCGTAACGACCCGTTTTGGAATACCGGGTTTGAAAGCGGCTCTTGATCTCATAGGCATGTATGGCGGTCCGGTTCGGTCTCCCTTGTTTGCCCTCGACGGGGAAAAGCATCAGGAACTGGAACGGATCCTTGAAAAAGCGGGACTATTGCCAAAGAGAGGCCATGACGTCGGGAATTCCGCCTGAGCAAACCATTCCATTGCTATAATGGCATGGTTCTTTTGCCGCTTCTCACGTTTAAGGATGATTTCATGAAGACCATTTCTCTCGATAGATTGCTGTCTGACAAAAAAAACCTGGAACGGATATTGGACAATCTTGTTGAAGGGATTATCGCCCACGATACCGAAAGACATATCCTGTTTTTCAATCGCGCGGCCGAGGAAATTACGGGTTACGACAGGCGCGAAATATTGGGACGAGACTGTCATCAGGTCTTCGGGGCGCCCTTTTGCGGCGGAAGGTGCTCCTTTTGCGACGGAGTCCCCAAAACCCTGGATCACATCACTTACCCCCTTAACATACTAACCAAAAAGGGAGAACCAAGGGCCATTGAGATGAACGTAGGCGGCATGAAAGACGCGGGGGGGGATTTCATGGGAGTCATCGCATCTTTCAGGGACGTGACCGATCTTCTATCGCTCAAGATTCAGATGGGCAAACTGGACTCCTTCGCCGGAATCATCGGCCGCGATCCGAAGATGCTTCGAATCTACAAACAGATCAGGGAGATGGCCACAAACGATTACCCCATCCATATCAGCGGCGAAACCGGCACGGGAAAGGAGCTTGTGGCAACGGCGATCCACAATCAGAGCCGCCGCGGTGGCGGGGCGTTCGTACCGGTAAACTGCGGCGCGCTTCCCGAAGGCATTCTCGAAAGCGAACTCTTCGGCCATGTCAAAGGGGCCTTTACCGGGGCGGTGCGGGACAAGAGGGGGCGGTTCGAACTGGCCAACGGGGGAACCCTGTTTCTGGATGAGATCGCCGATCTGCCCAAACTTGTTCAGGTGAAGATTCTCCGTGTGCTGCAGGATGGCACTTTTGAACGGGTAGGCGATGAAAAAACCCGCTCCTCGGACGTCCGCATCATCAGTGCCGCCAACCGCGACTTAAAACAGGAGGTGGAAAAAGGCCATTTCCGTCAGGATCTTTACTACCGGATCAACGTGATACCGATCCACCTGCCGCCGTTGCGCGAGAGAAAATCCGACATTCCGCTTTTGGGGGGATATTTCATCAAGGAAGCGGTGGAAGAAGGTCGGGAACCGGCCGATTTTTCAAAAGAGGCACTGGAACTGATGATCCATTATGCCTGGCCCGGCAATGTCCGGGAACTGCAGAGCGCCGTTCGTTTTGCCATGGTCAGATCGACTGACCACATTATCCATCCCAAAGACCTTCCCCGAGAACTCCTGGAATCGGAAAGACCAGCGCCCTTCCCCCGGCCCTTCGAGGAAACTGGATTTGGAGAGTGTGAAGGCGGCGCTCGTAAAGACCGGAGGGAACAAGGCAAAAGCGGCAAGGGTATTGGGAGTGGGAAGGGCAACCCTTTATCGTTTCCTTGCGGACTTTCCCGATATAACCTAACACGGATATGACCTCCTGCCCTGTGTAACCCAGGCCGGATCATTCAAGCAGGACAATCTCGAATATGCCGGCCTACCGGTCCAGGCATACCCAGCCTCTCAACATAAATCGTTTTCCACTGTCTTGAAAATAAACCGCCATACTCCTATCTTATCCTAATAGAAACCGAAAACACATAAATTAACCTGTCGAGGAAATAAATGAAGTGGAACAGTGACGCGGAACAGGCCGTCTCACGCATCCCCTTTTTCGTGCGAAAAAAGGTAAAGAAGCGTGTGGAGGAAGAGGCCCTTCGATGCGGAGCCTCCCGGGTCTCCATGGGACATGTGGATACATGCCGGAACAAATTTCTCAATCAGATGGAAAAAGAAGTCAGGGGCTTCCAGGTGGAGAACTGTTTCGGATCCGGGGGATGCCCCAACCGGGTGGTCATTTCCGATGGTTTACCGGAACAAGTGGAATCTGAACTGGCAAAAAGGGACCTTTTGGGCTTTTTAAGAGAGAAAGTGAGCGGCCCCCTCAAAATGCATCATGAGTTTCGCGTCTCCATCTCCGATTGCCCCAATAGCTGTTCACGCCCCCAGATTGTTGATCTTGGCCTGATCGGCGCCTGTGAACCCCTGATCACTGACACCGGGTGCAGCGGGTGCGGGGCTTGTGTGGACATCTGTAAAGAAAAGGCCCTGTCCCTGCGCAACGATCGGCCCGAGATAGATCCACCAAGATGCGTTCGGTGTGGGAAATGCATTGAAATTTGCCCCACGGAAACCCTGAAGGAAAAGCACAAGGGGTATCGGATCCAAGTGGGCGGAAAGCTTGGGAGACACCCAAGGCTTGGGCGGGAACTGCAGGGCGTCTTCGCTCCCGAAGAGATCCGGGAGGTGGTGGGCAGGTGCCTCGATCACTATCAGCGGCACTGCGAGCACGGCGAGCGTTTCGGGGAAATTCTTGAGAGGACAGGCTTCCATGGTCTGAATAAAAAAGTGAATAATAAATAAAAAAAACGCATTTGTTGACTTAGGTCAAGGACATGTTCAGATAAACCGATTAAGGTGCAAACCAAGCATTTCGGGAAAGACGGTTGTCCCGTCCGGCCCTTAAAGAACTATTCACATCTACTCTAAGGAGGAAAAATTATGTTTTGCTACCAATGTGAACAGACTGCAAAAGGCGAAGGTTGCACAAAGATCGGTGTTTGCGGAAAACCATCCGACGTGGCTGCGCTTCAGGACCTGCTGATCCATGCCGTGAAAGGTCTCTCTGTGTACGCCGTGGAAGGCAGAAAGGTTGGAGTCAACGACCCTGAAGCCAACAAGTTCACCTGCCAGGCCGTTTTTTCCACGCTCACCAACGTGGATTTCGATGCGGAAAGGTTCGTCCCCATGATTCATCGGGCGGTGGAACTCAGGGACAAACTGAAGGCGGCGATTGGAAAGAAGGGGGGCAAAGTGGATTTCGGGCAAGCTCCGGCAAATTTCAAACCCGAATCCACACTTGAAGGGCTTGTGAAGCAAGGGGAAACCGTGGGAGTTCAATCGGACCCTTCCATCAATCCGGATATCCACTCCCTGCAGCAGACCCTCATTTACGGAATCAAAGGGCTCGCTGCCTATGCGGACCATGCCCGGATATTGGGAAAGGAAGACGATGCCGTTTATGCCTTCATCCATGAAGGCCTGGCAGCCACTCTGAACAAGGACTTGGGCCTGGATGAGTGGGTTGGCCTGGTTCTCAAGTGCGGAGAAATCAACCTGAAGGCTATGGAACTGCTGGATGCGGCCAACACCGAGACCTACGGGCATCCGGTCCCCACGAAGGTCCCGCTGGGCGCGAAAAAGGGGAAGGCCATTCTGGTTTCCGGCCACGACCTCAAGGACCTGGAAGAAATCCTCAAACAGACGGAAGGAAAGGGGATTACCGTTTATACACACGGGGAGATGCTTCCGTGTCACGGGTATCCGGAACTGAAGAAATACCCCCACTTTTACGGGCACTATGGAACGGCCTGGCAGAATCAGGCGAAGGAATTCGCCGAGTTTCCGGGCGCCATCCTGATGACGACCAACTGTATCCAGAAACCGAGGGACTCCTACAAAGACAACATTTTCACCACGGGCCTGGTGGGGTGGCCCGGTGTAACCCACGTGAAAAGCCCGGATTTTCAGCCGGTGATAGAAAAAGCCCTCGGCATGCCCGGATTCCCGGAAGACACCGACGGCAAGGAGGTCATGGTGGGATTTGGAAGAAACGCGGTTCTGGGCGTGGCGGATAAGGTGATTGAGGCCGTCAAGAGCGGCGCCATCAAACACTTTTTCCTCGTGGCGGGCTGCGACGGCGCAAAACCGGGCCGCAACTACTACACCGAACTCGTTGAGAAGATTCCCGATGATTGCGTGGTTCTAACCCTTGCATGCGGCAAGTTCCGCTTTTTCGACAAGGATCTGGGAGATATCGGCGGCATTCCGAGACTTCTGGATATTGGACAGTGCAACGATGCCTATTCAGCCATTCAGATAGCCGTTGCCCTGGCGGGCGCCTTTGACTGCGGCGTGAACGACCTGCCCCTCTCCATGATCCTTTCATGGTATGAGCAGAAGGCCTGTGCGATCCTGTTGACCCTTCTTTATCTTGGCATCAAAGATATCCGCCTTGGGCCGAGTCTGCCGGCCTTCATCACACCCAATGTCCTGGATGTGCTGGTAAAGAATTTCAACATCATGCCCATCAGTACGCCGGATGAAGATCTGAAAGCGATTCTTGGATAAAGGCCCTGCTGAAAAGAATTGGTTTCGGCACGGATTACAGGATTACGCGGTTGTTTTTTTGTTGCGCGAAGAATTCAGGCGCCTGAATTCTTCGTGCGGGCGATCCTCCGGAAACGAAAAAGGTTGGGGATTGAACTCCACGAAGATTGAATGCTTTTATCGAATCTTGTTCAAGACTCCCGGCGGAATGAGTCACGAGGTCTTTTTGCTGACGCATCTTGGATAAACTTCACACTGTCGGAGGTCTTTTGCTGGTACAGCGAACCCCTTAAGTTTATCCACTTGTCGTACCAGCTAAAAGAACCGGTGCCGTAGGAATCAGATGCGACAGCAAAAAAGACCTTGTGGCGGAATGGTTTTCCTGAGATCGCTACCGGGTATTTGAACAGGACACCTTATGATATCTTTTTGCGTCTCTGTGTTTCACCGCGGAGAACGACCATCACATTTGAGAGGAAAAACCCATGAAATGTCCGGGACAAGACAGCCAATACTGGAAGCCGGGGGCCATTTTCAATGTGAAGTGCCCTGAATGCGGCAATGACGTGGAGTTTTTTAAAGATGACCCTTCGCGAAAATGCTCCCGATGCGGTCACAAATTCCTGAACCCCAACCTCGATTTCGGTTGCGCGTCCTACTGCGAATATGCGGAGCAGTGCATAGGGAATATTCCCCCGGAGCTCCTGGCGCAAAAAGAGGATCTGCTCAAAGACCGCGTCGCGATCGAGATGAAACGGTATTTCAAACAGGATTTCAAAAGGGTCGGGCATGCCATTCGAGTGGCCAGGTATGCGGAGCAGATAGGACGGGAAGAACGGGGGAATCTCGCCGTGATTCTGGTATCCGCCTATCTGCACGACATCGGCATCAAGGAGGCGGAGAGGAAATACCAGAGTACGGCCGCAAGATATCAGGAAGCTGAAGGCCCGCCCATCGCCAGGGAGATCCTGATTAAATTAGGGGCAAAAGAAGAACTGATTGACGAAGTATGTGAGATCATCGCCCATCACCATCACCCAAAAACTGATGAAACCATAAACTTTCAATGTCTTTACGACGCGGATCTGATCGTCAATATGGAAGAACATCAAAAAGAAAACCCTTCAGATCCTGAGAAATTGGCAAAGACCATTGAGAATGCCTATTTGACCGAAAGCGGCCGGAACCTCGCAAAGAAGGTGCTGCTAAACATCGTTTAAGGAGCGACCCATGAAAGTAAAACGGAAGATCATTGAAATTGATGACGAGCTGTGTGACGGTTGCGGACAATGCGTTCCGTCGTGCGCGGAAGGCGCCATTGAAGTTATCGACGGAAAGGCGCGCGTAGTTGCGGAAAAATATTGCGACGGTCTGGGCGCCTGCATGGGTGAATGTCCCAATAACGCCCTCAGGATTATTGAAAGGGAGGCGGACGACTTTGACGAGGAGGCGGTGGAAGCCTATTTGAAGGATAAAGAGAGTAAGATAGAACAAGCCGAACCTGCCGTTTCAAAAGGTTGTCCGTCCGCACGGGTCCAGACGTTTATTCCTCCGGCAACGGACAGGGGCCAGGCCCCATCGGATTCGCAACTTTCCCACTGGCCCATCCAGATCAATCTGATCCAGGCGTCAGCGCCTTTTTTAAAGGGAGCGGATCTCCTGGTGGCGGCGGACTGCGGCCCGGCAGCCTTCGCGGGTTTCCAGAACCTGTTGAAAGGAAAGGTGCTCATGATCGGCTGCCCGAAATTTGATGACGTACCGGCATACATCGACAAGTTCACCCAGATCTTCAAAACAGCCGACATAAAAAGCATCACTTCTCTTATTATGGAAGTTCCCTGCTGCTCAGGACTGCCCGGAATATTGAAGAAAGCCATGGAAGCAGCCGGCAAAAAGATTCCCATGGAACAGATCGTGATCAGCACGCGAGGCGCTCTATTGGACAAGAGAAAAATTGCAGCATAGGAAGGGAGTACGACCATGAAACTCGTTGATACAACAAAGGAAAACGGCTTTAATGACCTGCACATGAGCAGGCTGCTCGTCCATGATTCACCCTATTTCAAGATCCTCAACTTCAATTTTAAAGCGGGCCAGCAGCTGCCCATACATCACCATGATCTGGACGGCCAGGTGAGTATCGCCGTCTTGGAGGGGGAAGGCGAATTTCTGGGAGAAGATGCCGTATTGCCGGCCAAAAAGGGAGACGTCCTGATTTCAGACATCAGCGAACCCCACGGGATACAGGCAAAGAGCGACATGCGTGTCCTCGTTACCATTGCACCGCCCATATGACTCAAGATTGGAGGAATATAGACCCATCCCTTTTGTTTACATATGACTTTTTTATTGAAAATTCGGATTGACACTCCGAGATTTCAATGTTATTTTTTTGCCATGCTTGAACGTTCCTTTTACATGAGCCAATTATCCAGTGCAATCAGGCGCTCCCCCATCACTGCCCTCATTGGCCCCAGGCAGTGCGGCAAAACAACTCTCTCCCGCATGCTTGCGAAGGGAAGAAATACGACCTTCTTTGACCTTGAATCGCAAGTGGATTTAAGCCGGCTCCAAAACCCACACCTGATGTTAGGATCATTGAAAGATCTTGTGATCATTGATGAAATACAGGAAATGCCCGAGCTTTTCCGTGTGTTGCGGGTGCTCGTGGACCGGCCTGAAAACAAGACCCGATTTCTGATCCTGGGGAGTGCGTCGCCCGATCTCGTCAAGAATGCATCCGAGTCCCTTGCCGGTCGCGTCGAATTCGTCGAACTTTCAGGTTTTGGACTTCGCGAAACGGGAACTGATCCGACCGATGTTCTCTGGCTCAGGGGAGGATTTCCCCGCTCTTTCCTGGCGGACAGCGACGCGGACAGTCTTGCCTGGCGCGAAGGTTTTATTCAAACCTTCCTGACCCGCGACATCCCACAGCTCGGTATCTCCATTCCACCTCCAGCCATGCGTCGCTTCTGGACCATGCTGGCTCACTATCACGGTCAAACATGGAATGCCTCGGAGCTTGGCCGCTCCCTCGACCTGACGGACAAAACCGTGCGATCCTATCTTGATATTCTCACAGGGACCTTCATGGTCAGGCAACTTCAACCGTGGTATGAAAATATCAGTAAGCGCCAAGTCAAAGCACCGAAAATATACCTGAGGGATTCGGGTTTGCTTCATGCGTTGCTCAGTCTTCCGGATTTCCAAACTCTCCACGGCTATCCCTTGGTTGGAGCATCCTGGGAAGGCTTCGCTATCGAACAGGCTTTGGAGATCATCAGGCCGTCCCAGGCATTTTTCTGGGCAACCCACAGCGGTGCAGAGGTTGATCTCTTTTTCATTCATCACGGCAAACGATATGGAATTGAATGTAAATTCAGTGAAACCCCGAAAACGACCCGATCGATGAACCAGAGCATTGAGAGTCTGAACCTCGCTCATCTGTGGATTATCTATCCTGGAGAGCACGCCTATCCCCTCTCCAACCAGATCTCCGCCTGGCCCATAAAAAATTTCTTTACGTTGCCGGAGCTGCTGCAATAGATTCCGAACCGGATAGAATGTATATCCAATTATTCGTGGCGCCGAAACAGATGCCGGACGGAACTTCCGCGGAGGAACAGATCCAGGAACTTCGGCCAAAGCCTCCCGTACGTGGTGGTTTGGGAAGCCCTCCTATGAGGTTCGGCATCATCTTGTGTCTTTCTTTCCCCCTCCGCAGGGCTCGAGTGCAACAATGGCACAGGCGAAATCATGGTCACTGACATCATCTGACCGCAAGAAGCACTTCCCCATGAAAGCGCTGCACAAGCAGGAATAACCATTTTGAGCTCCTGCGTTTTTCGACGCTATCCGGCGCTCGAATTTTCTTGATCCCCACGCCTGAACCCCGTATGATCAAGGCTCCAACAAAGAACTTCCTGCCACCCTATCCAGGAGGGATTGCCATGCAAATGACGGTCACCAGTGAAAATCAAAAAAGGCGCCGATCAGCGCCCAACAAACACATGGACAGGGTTGAGGTAGATGCGCCCGAACCGAAACAGCACAACGCCAACACAGGGGTAAAAGGCGGACGAATCAATCCTCGTTCACGCCTCATGATTCCGCGGATTGCCGGGAAAAAGCCTTTGTCTCGCATCTCAGGTCTTACCCAACTCCTTCTTCTATCGGCCGGGTATCTCGTTCTCCCATTGTTGGGGCTGTTCGCCGGGTGTAGCTCCTCCAGCGACTCGCCGTCGCCAACGACGAGGCCGAACATCCTGTTCATTATTATGGATGACGTGGGCATCGACCAGATGCGGATGTTCGGCTACGGCGGGGCGACGCCGCCCAGCACGCCGAACATGGACGCCGTCGCTAATGGAGGAATCCGCTTCCGCAACGCGTGGGCCATGCCTGCCTGCACGACGAGCCGCGCAGTGTTTTTCGACGGCCGCTTTCCGTTGCGCACCAATGTGAAGGGCGCGCTGGGCCCCGATGACCTGGCCAATTCCATGGTCTCCCCCTACGAAATGACAACGCCCAAGCTGCTGGCGCAACAGGGCTACGAGAGTGCCTTGTTCGGCAAGTTTCACCTCGCACTTCAGGGACACGACCCGGCCGGATACGCCATGGTGCACAACCTGGGCTGGGACTACTTCGCCGGCTGGCTGGACGATACCGGGGACCCGTCTTCCATCGACCGGACAGCCGGCGGCGTATCCACCGTTACGGGGCAATCCTACCCGTGCGGCTTCGTGCCCAGTGCAAACGCCATGGGGGCCGACTCCGGGGCCTGTTACATGCCGGACGGCTCGTGCAGAGATCTCACCAGCGTAGGCTCGATTCCTCCAGGGCGCATCTGCCGGGACCAGGGCGGCATCCTGGACCCTGACGCAAACTGTCACGCCCGGGTTCCCGGCTACATTAACTTTGAAACGCTCAGCGGCCACTATGTGTCGCCTCTGGTATACAACTATCCGGACGGATCCGTGGAGAAAGTGCCGGCGACCGATCCACGCTCCCGCCGCTTCCGTGCCGCCTTCCAGGTGGATGAAGCCATCAAATGGATCAAGAGTCGTCCGGCGGGCAAGCCGTGGATGGCTACGGTGAGCTTTTCGTCCGATCACACGCCGCTCATGCAGCCCCCCGTAGACCAGTCGCTGCCGGGAAACGCCGAGAGCAGCGACCTGGATTGCTCGGAACCCGCGGCACAGCGGGTGATCTCCAATCTCATGATCGAGTCCCTCGATGCCACTCTCAATCGCTTGCTGGTGGAAATCGGCGCAGCAAGGCGTGGCAACGACGGCCAGCTGATCTATCAGCCCCAAAACAGTAACATCATGGTGGTCATCCTGGGCGACAACGGCAGTCTCGGCTCCACCGTCAAGGAACCCTTTGACCCACAACGCGCCAAGGGCACGGCATACCAGACCGGCGTCTGGGTGCCGTTGATCGTTGCCGGGCCGCTGGTGGCGAACAGGGACCGCGATGTCTCGCAAATGGTGAACATCGCCGACCTCTACTCGCTGTTCGGCGAGATCGCCGGCATCGCCGACGTGCAGCAGGCAGTGCCGCGACCCATCGATGCCATGCCGCTTCTGCCCTATGTGGTCAATCCGGACCAGGACAGCATTCGCCAGTGGAACTACACCGAGGTAGGCGTCAACCTGCAGGTCAACGGCGCTATCAACGGTCCGTGCACGATCAGCAACAGCTGCACACAGATCCCCGTCTCCAAAAGCGTCTGTGAGGACAACAACGGCGTCTGGTGGGGACCCGATCACGATGATCCGATGACGGCCGACGTGGGACCCGAGGGACTCAAGTACTGTTGCCAGGTAAATGAATACATCGTCGACCATTGCGAGAATCCGCCCTGCGACCTCTACACCATCACGCCGCTGACCTCCGTGGGGATTCGCAACAACCAATATAAGATCGTGGAGAACTCGCTGAACGCATACGTGTCACAGGAGGAGCCCTGCAAGGAGACGACCACCACCGAGTTCTATGAGATTAACGAAGCGGTACCGCCCAAGTTGGACACCTCCGACGCGGAGCTCGACATTAAGGCCCTCACGCCCGAGCAACAGAGCAACTACGACGAACTCGCCGCACAACTGGCAGCCATTCGCGCCTCCGTGCCGTCTTGTCCGGGCGATGGCAACATAGACTTTGTCGTCAACGATCTGGACCTCCTTGACTGGAGCTTATTACAGCCAGTCATCCGGCCTATCAAGCGTCTACGACCTCAACATAGACGGTTTGACCAACACCTTGGACGAACAGATCATTCAAGAGAACCTGGGTCTGGAGTGCCTGAGCCAGTGAAAACGACCCTGCCGTAATGCGGACCGTAGGCTGGACGTCAACGCCCCCTGCTCGTTATTGGACTTTCCGAAGTGACCACTTTTTTTCATCGGAAAGTCCAGTTTGACATCCCTTCTTGTCTTTATCTATAAGAACGCCGATCCTTTTCCCATCTCATCACCCAAGAATACGCAAACGACCTTGTGAGCGGGTACAGGATTCAAGCGAACCCCTCTCCTATGACGGGATATACATTAAGAAATTCAATGAGGTGGAAGAAAGATGAGAAAAGTAAAATATTATGGTCTATTACTGGTATTGGTGTTAACGGTGGGAATGCTTCTCGGTGCGGGAAATAATGCCCGTGGCGCTGAAAACAGCGAAAAGAAAGTCATCAGAATCGGCGCCTCGCCAGAGGCGATCCCACTCGTAAAATCCGGGGCGGCGTCACTTGAAGCAATGGGTTACAAGGTAGAAGTCGTTCCTTTCGATGACTTTTTCGTACCCAATGTCGCTTTGGATGAAGGCTCTATTGACGCCAATTTTTACCAGCATAGACCTTTTTTAGACAACTATAATCGAAAAAACGGCACCAATATTGTCATGTTGATACCGCTTTATAATTATTCCAATACTATTTATTCGAAGAAAGCCCGTTCCATTAAGGATATTCCTGAAGGAGGCAAATTCGGCATTGCCAACGATGCCTCCAATATTGATAAGAACCTACGTTTATTACAAAAAGCCGGCTTAATTACTTTAACCAAGGAAAAGAAAGATTTATACAGTATTGTTGATATCATCGATAACCCCAAGAATTTAACCTTTGTGCAGTTGGATTACAAACAAAGAATTTCCGCCATGGATGAACTGGCGGGGATTATTTCGGGATCTAATACCGTATTTATGTCAGGGCTCGATCCGATGGAAAATGCAATTTATAAGGAGGTGGATGATAATTATGCCCTTGGCCCTTGCATCAATGGCAATACCGGCAACAAAAGCGATAAATGGGTAAAAGATTTAATAGCCGCGTATACTTCCATCAAGGCATATGAATATGTTCAGAACTATTACAAGGGGGCATATACACGATCCAAACAGTTTGAAGAGATAATCAACAGATAAGGCACGCAGTCAATGATAAAGATAGTAGGACTGCAAAAATCGTTTGGTGATTTGGAAGTCCTACAAAACATCAATCTTACCATAGAAGACGGTGAAATATATGGGTTGATCGGCAGAAGCGGCGCCGGCAAATCTACCTTACTGAGATGTATTAACGGATTGGAAAGCTATGAGGGTGGTAGTCTTAAAGTTGATAATGTAGAGATAAACAGTCTTAGCAAAAAAGAAATGCGACATTTCCGCAGAGGAATCGGGATGATTTTCCAACAGTTTTCTTTATTGGAAAAGAAGACCGTGTACGAAAATATTGCCCTGCCCTTACGTTGTTGGAAATACGACAAAAAGTACTTGAACAAAAGAGTCCATGAACTATCTGAAATTGTAGGCATTTCGGACAAACTGAGAAACAAACCCCGAACGTTATCAGGCGGTCAAAAACAAAGGGTGGCCATTGCCAGGGCATTGACCATGGAACCCAAAATTCTGTTAAGCGATGAATCCACTTCTGCGCTGGATCCCGTTACAACCAATTCCATTCTGGCTTTATTAAGAGAAATCAATGAAAAACTAGGGGTCACCATTATTATGGTTACCCATCACATGGCTGTGGTAAGAGACATTTGCGAGAGCGTTTCCTTGCTGCAAAAGGGTAAGCTGACGGTTTCCGGCAAGGTGGAGGATATTTTTCTCAACCGCCCCCCGGAATTCATGAAATTTTTGGGCGAGGATGGAGAATTACCCCTGACTACCAATGTTAACTTGGAAATCATGGTTTCCGGCGATGAGGTGGCTCAACCGCTTTTTAGTAAAATGGCAAGAGAGCTGGATGTTGATTTTTCCATCATTGGCGGAAAAATGGAAAAATATCGGGATAAGGTTCTGGGCTCCTGGATAAGCAACTTCAAGGAAAGGGATGTGGAGCGAGTCACGAAGTATTTGGATGGCCGCAATATAGTCTGGCATAGGCTGCTTAAAAGGGAATCGGACATCCCGGTAGAAAAGAGAGAAGAGAAGCGATAAACATGTTTGATCTGATCAGTCCGGATAGACAAGTATTCATGGTAAAAATATTGCTTCCTGCTTTTTTTTCAACGCTCAGGATGTTGGTTATCTCTGTAATTATCAGTACGCTGCTGGGTTTTTTGTTGGCAATACTTCTCGTTGTAACCAACCAGGGCGGTTTACATCCGAATAAGTTCATCTACAAAATCGCGGACTTTATTATAAACACCGTGCGTTCTTTTCCCTTTATAATTTTGCTGGTGGCCGTTCTTCCTTTCACTAAAATGCTTGTGGGTACATCAATTGGAGAAAAAGGGGCGATTGTTCCCCTGGTTATAGCTGCCACGGCATTTATCAGCAGGATCATTGAAAATGCCATGCAGGAGGTGAATGGACAGTTAATTGAAGCAGCAAAATCCTTCGGCGCATCAGATGTTCAAATCATCTTCAAGGTAATGCTTGTAGAGGCTTTGCCGACTTTTATCTCAGGGATTATTCTGGCTACTATTTCGGTTTTAGGCGCAACGGCAATGGCGGGAGCCGTGGGAGCCGGAGGGCTTGGAGCAGTGGCCCTGGTTTATGGATACCAGAGCTTTAATGACGATATCATGCTCATCACGGTAATCCTCTTAATTGTGATGGTGCAGGTGATCCAAAGCATAGGAAACTTTGCATATAACAAACTGAAATAGATGTAACCCCGGGAATGAAACCATCAGCGGGATACCCCTTCCGGCATCGTCCGCCCACAACACCCAACAGAAGCAGGCTTTTTCTTGACCCCCAAGGCCGAATCCACTATGATCAGAGTACAAAGAAGGACTTTCCATAACTTTCCGGTTCAATTTCAAAGCAGGCCGGCCCATTTATGACCCTGAACCCGGGAGATGGGCCGCCGTCGCTATTATTTTGGTGAAGGACATAATAATCATCATGCCCATTCCCGGAAACCTGCTCACCACGGCCATGGCCGTTATGCCCCATACCGATGTGGATCGGGCGCTTGAGGTGGCCCTCTCCCTGGACATACCCTTCTGGCCGCAGCTCCCGAATTACAACTACTATGAGGACATGTATGTTCAGGCCTCAGAGCATTTTCCGGGGATTGTGTTGGACATGGAAAAACGAACGCTCAGGTTCTCCATGGAGAAATTTGCCATCGAGCTGGAAGAGGCCATGGCCCATTTTGACGAACCGGACTATTTCGACATCAGCGACACCTACTCGGTAGTTTACAGGCGATTTCTTGAACTGGACCTTTCAGAACGGCCGGCTATCCGGGGCCAACTGGAAGGGCCGATCAGTTTCGGATTTAATGTTGCGGATGAGAATGACCGGCCGATCCTTTTCGACGACACGGTCAGACCGTTCATGATTGAATTCATGGCCAAACGGGTAAATATTCAGCTCCAACGGCTCAAGAAAATAAATCCCAATGCCTTCATGTTCGTGGATGAACCGGGCCTTCAGTTCCTGTTCAGCGCCATGTCGGGGTACAGCGACGTAGCTGCCCGAGGGGACATGGACCTCTTTTTTTCCATGATAGAAAGGCCCCGCGGCGTTCACCTGTGCGGCAATCCCGACTGGGATTTCCTTCTGGGCATGGATCTGGATATCCTTTCCCTCGATGTGTATTCCAACGGAGAAGTCTTCGCCTCTTACACCTCCGCCATAAAAAAATTTCTGGATCGGGGAGGGACCCTGGTCTGGGGAATTGTACCCACCAATTTCGAACCCTTCGGGATGGAGACCCTGGAATCTCTTGAAACAAGACTGGGGGAAATCTGGAAGCGACTTGAAAAATCGGGGCTGGAAACTTCTTTTCTTCTTTCAAGAAGTCTCCTCTCACCGGCCACCTGCTGTCTGATCAATCCGGACAAGGAAAAAACCGTTGAAAAAGGGTTCCGGATGATCCAGGAATTATCCGGACGACTTCGCGAAAGATACAACTTATCCTGATGAGAGAAAATTAAGGACAGGCAAATAGTTATGGTTATAAAGCCCACAAGCCTGGCTATTGATTGAACGGCTGGCCATATGAGAGCCGTATATCGACGCCAAGGTGATTCGTGAGCGCTTATTTGTCCGTATATAATTCGGGATAGAGCTTCCTCGCGCATTCGGGGCAGATCCCGTGACTGAATTCGGTTTCCGAGCGATCGCCGATATAGCGCTCTATTGCGGTCCAGGAACCGTCCTTTTCTCTGATCTTTTTGCAGCTGGCGCAAATGGGGAGAAACGACCCCAAGGTATTGACGATGAATTTTTCGGCTGCACGAAGGCGCCGACTCATCACCTGAAGCAGCTCAAGGGCCATGCGCGGATATTCGGCCATTTCCTTGTGCAAGTCCAGTTGTTCCAGGCAGAGAACCCGGGTAGGCTCTGTGGCGATCACGCTTGCCGACCGCTCCAGATCATCGATCATGGCCATTTCACCAAAGTATTCCCGGGGTCCGAAGACGCCTAACTTCTTTTCGTCCCGCTGCCCCAGCCTCTTGACAACCTCGGTATGACCGCTGACGACGATAAACAAACGGTTGTCCCTCTCCCCCTCCTTGATAATCAGCTCACCCTGCGCATACTCTTGAACCCGGGCGTACTCCGCTATCCGTTCTAGATCTTTTGCCGTCATCTGTGAAAAGATGGACACAACAGACAAAAATTCCGCCTTATGCATGGCTCCCCCAATCATTAATCATTTCCTGAAAAAGATCCGTCTATAGTCAGAAAAGAGCGATGTCAGTATCTTTCAATTTTTCAAAATTCGTTCTATTAAAGGGTGTTAAAATGAATTTTTTTTAATCCGCTCGGACCTTGGCGAAGGCCCTTTTTTCTTGAAATGGACCGCTCTTTTTGCCTCTCACCTTTGGGGGACAACCTTTTTTTGCCCGGCTTTTCTTTTTTAACCTTTTGATTCCCTTATGAGGGCGGTTCATTTTTGCACGGGTCATTCAGTTGTGCAAGGACGAGACAAGCATCTTGCCTGAAAACATTAACTATTTGATATTACTGTCACTTTAAATTAATTCAAGTGAATTTTCGAGTGCTTCGGCATCCTTTTTCGTTAGTTGGTTACTTGAAATATTCCTCAAAACCCTACGGCTTCGAGAAGATCCATTTGTTTCGTTTTCTTTTTCCTACGCGTGCCGGCCATCTCTAACAGCAATGTTGCCATTGTTGTAAATGTGGCCCTCGCCACTAAGCCGTGTTGACTTCTTACACGGACTTGGTCAAGCCCTTCTCGCTTCTTGATCAGGTTGAAAGGTCGCTCACCATTTTTGCGAATATCCAAAGCCTTTGACACCGATTCACTGCCATAAAGAATACGTTGAAAACAACCATTGTCAAAAGGAATATGCCGGAATTTAGGACAGATGGCCGCATGGTGGCATTCTCCAAATCCTGCACTGCATTTAAATTCGTGTCCCTTTTCTTCTATGCCTACATATTCCATTGGGGTTTCACAAAAATCATCACACATTACCTGAAAGGTTTTTGCATCCACGTTTTCAGGCAACGATACGTTAGAGCTTGGCGGCTTTACCAGATGTACACCGCTTTCTCCATATATCACACTATCATTGTCATGATACGCTTCATCTGCAGTTATGAGTTGCAAATCCAGACCGATTGCCTTACCAATACTGACCAACGGTCCAAGAAAATGACTATCATGATGATTGGCCGGCGCCAATAGGGAAATGAGAGGAAAACTTTGCCCTGTTTCTGCATTAATCGCGGTAAGCGTATGCATCCGGTAACCTACAACATAGATCGACTTATCCCTCTTCGTCCGTCGTTTGCCGCAATCGCAATCAATATCACCATAAATCCGTATCTTTTGACCTTTAATTTTAAACTTCGCCAGCAACTCCTGACAATCAACCGCCAACTCCGTTGAATCAACGCAATGAACGATCCGACCATCCAGAAAGCCGTTCTGTTGGAAGTAGTACAGGACATACACCGTCAAATTGACCAGTTGTTCAAAAGATAAGCTTGCCCTGAATTGGCTCATCTGAACATGGCTTATCATTGTCTTCTTGTTGAGGGGTAAGACCTATAAATGCACGATTTTGCTTGTTTTCCAAACCAATATAGCTGTTCGTATCTTTGTGCCCCTTATAGGCTCTTGTCTTCTCCACAGAATTTACGGTAGCTTATTTCAGGGCATCCTATTCAAATTCCCTGGTACTAAGTTTGGAGTCAGCAAAGCCATTCCGTCACAGGGTCTTTGAATAAGATACAAAAGGGACAAGCGAAAACCGGCTTGTGTCCATAATCCGGCCCGGGTGGAATGGTCGAATTTTTCTTGACCCTCCAAAGCCCGATCCCGTATGATCAGCATCCAAAAAATCATCCGCGCATTTCACTTCACTACGCCGGAGCTCTAAACCCGCTCGCAGGTCCAGGAGAACATTTTGGAAGAGTTTGATATCGTTATCACGAACGGAACCATCCTGACCATGGATGGGAACAACCGAGTCCTTGAAAATGGGACGATCTGCATCAAAGGAAATACCATTGCCCGCATCATCTCCCGGGAAGAAATGGGCTCACAAAAGGCTTCAAAGACGAAAAAGACGATCGACGCCCTCGGAGGAATCGTTTTACCCGGCCTTGTCAACGGCCACACCCATGCGGCCATGAGCCTGTTCAGGGGTCTTGCGGATGACCTGCCGCTCATGGAGTGGCTGAACGACTATATTTTTCCGGCGGAAAAGGGATTGGACTCCGATTTCGTCTATACGGGAACCCTGCTTGCCTGCGCCGAAATGATCCTGTCGGGCGCCACCACCTTCTGTGACATGTACCTCTTTGAAGAAGCAACCGCAAAAGCGGCTCGGGACGCGGGCATGAGAGCGCTGGTCGGAGAAGTCCTCTACGATTTTCCTTCGCCCAATTACGGCCCCATCGAAAAAGGCCTGGCGTATACGGAAGATCTGATCCGGCGCTGGGAGGCTGACCCGCTCATATCGATCGCGGTGGAGCCCCATTCCCTGTTCACCTGCAGTCCGGATCTCCTGATTTCCGCCAACAAAATAGCCCTTGACCACGGAACCCGCCTCATCATCCATGTGGCCGAAACCACGTCGGAAGTCCAGCAGATAAAGGAACGGTACGGCAAGTTGCCCTTTGAACACCTGGATTCCCTTGGTATTTTAGGTCCACACCTGATTGCCGACCATTGTGTTCATCTTGCTGAAAAAGAGATGGAAATGATTTCCGAAAACCAAGTAAACGTTATTCATAATCCGGAAAGCAACATGAAGTTGGCCTCCGGCATCGCCCCCATACCGGAACTCCTGGAACGCAACATTACGGTGGGTTTGGGAACCGATGGTTGCGCCTCCAACAACAATCTGGATCTCTTTACGGAAATGGACATGGCGGCCAAACTCCAGAAAGTAAGAATGGAAGACCCCACCGTCATGGACGCGCTGACCGTGATGAGGATGGCTACCATAGAGGGTGCAAAAGCCCTGGGGCTTTCCCACGTCACCGGTTCCATCGAAGAGGGAAAAAGGGCCGATATCATCGTTGTGGACACGAACAAACCGCACCTCACGCCCATTTACAATCCCTATTCCGTCCTCGTCTATTCCGCCAGAGGCAATGATGTCGGCCATTCCATCATCAACGGAAGGCTGGTCATGGAAGACAGGGCACTTCTGACTATCGACCTGGATGAACTCATGGATAAGGCAGCGGAAAAAGCAGCGGGAGTGAAAAAAAGAGTAGGATCATCGCCGCTTCTTTGATCTTTTCCCCTTCTTTTTCCCGCTTACAGGGGCTTTTTTCCCGGTGGGGCCGTCGGCCCCTGAACTCTCCCTTCCCCTGAGCCAGAGGTATACCGCCACAAGAAAAGGCTCGAACGGAATAACCAGATTCTGGGTAAACGTCCACATGAACTCCAGAAACAACTGCTGAACGGAACCCGAGTGCCCCCTCGGCTCGGACTGCCAGAGCTTATAAAATACCTGCAACGTGCAGAACAAATAGATGTAAAGCAGGTGAACGAAAAGCAGGAGAAGAACGATTTCAACCAGGTAACGCTTTCGCCATCTGAAAAAAGGGAAAAGCCCCGCCACCAGGGCAATGGTAAGAGGCACATTGTAGGTAAAGTGCGAGACATCAATTTCAAGGTCGGCAAGGATTTCCCCCAGCCCCTTTTTCGTAATCACGGGCCCGGCAAAATGAAACGGGGATGGTCCCTTCTTTTAGCCCCATCGACCTGACTCTCGAGCCCCGTGGACCGCGCAGCCAGCCTTGCCCCCACCTGCGTCAGGCCGTAGCCGTAATACGGTTTGACCTGTATCCACAAAATAAGCGAAAAGACGTAGACGACCAAAAAGGTCAGCACGGCAAGAAAGATTTTATTTCTTAGACGCATAGCCGACCCATATTAAAAATAGGACGAACGCCACGGCGATCATCATTCCCTGGGCCACATAGATATGCACATACTGGAAGTATTGAGGCAGGTAGATGCCGGTCAGTCCAAGCCCTGCTATCCTGAGGATATTGACGATCTGCAGGACAAGAAATCCAAGGACAACACCCATGCCCTTAATGATCCACCTGGCGGGAAAGGCGAGTACGGCAATGGAATAGATCAGGAAGGCCTCCAATCCGTTACAACCGAAACGGACATCCAGGGCCAGCCCTTTAAGTGTGATCACGGATCCATCAATCCCCTGCACAATTCCGAAGGGCTTGAGGGCCAGGTAGGAAAAGTAGACGATCATCCTGGTATAGGCCCCGTTGATGTCCAGGACGGATTTCACGGGCTTATAGCCGATAAGAACCACAAAGGCCCCCATGAGCAGGATATACCAGAGAACAAATTTCCAGATGCGTATATCCCGCTTCTTTTCAGGCGGATCTTTTGCCATGATCCTTTCTCGTTGCTCACCCGGTCTTTCATTGGATAACGGATTTGGGCGTTGCTTCCAGAACGGTATTGATAATCGATTCCCGGTCGAGCATCCTGTCCGCGGCCGGCTTCACTTCCTTGGCCCAGAATTCGCTTGCATAGATCTCATCGTACAGCCTTTTCCTTTCCGCTTCGTTCTCAAAGCGCCGTATCCACACATAGAGATCCTCCTCCTCGCTGGCGATAAAACTGCCCACCACCACAACCCCTTTCAAAGTCTGAAAGGGGATAATCTTCTCCTCCATCAATTTCACCCATTCATCCCGCAGGCCATCCTTAATCCGGTACTGACGCAGTTCAAATAACATCGCATTCTCCTTTATGCAGGCTTATCCTTCCTTTTCCAACCTCTCTACCGTCACAGGCTCCACCAGGAGGGTGAGTCCTTTCACCTCCCGAACCTGAATCATCTCTCCCTTTTCAACAAAACCATCATGGCCGGCTACATCCCCCCTCCACCGCTCGCCTCTCACCAGGACATAGCCCGACGGCGCCAGTCTCTCCTGGGCAACGCCTCGCAATCCAATCATGGAAAACGGATCTCCCGGACGGATCCGACAATCATAGGAACGCCACACAAAACGGAACATGACCATATCCTTGACGACCCACGCGCAAACGAAAGCCGCGGCCATCCAAAGGGGCAATTCCAGCCACTTTACCGCAAGCCCCGCCCCCAGAAGAGCCATCAAAATCCCGGGAATCTGGAACAGGGCATATCTCGCTAAGACCCGAAAATGCCAGGAACCGCTTCTCATGTCAACCAGTTACTATCTTATGGCAGTTTCAATCTGCTTCATCAATCTATCCCCATCCATATTAACAAAACAACCGTTAACGATCCTAATCGAGTGTGCCTTGCTTGCTTGTTCATACACTCCAACAACCTCAAAATCGTGCAAGGCCGGCCGAACAATCTTACTCTATTTCCCCATGAATTCAAACAAATGTTACGCATAGGAAAGATGGAATTGGATGATGATTGGCCAGCAAGAGGGTAGCTACAAGATCCGGGGGTTGGGAAAATTACCCGGAAACCGCTCTTTTCCGGTATGTGCTCGATACAGATATTGAGCTCTTATCACAACCTATTTGATTTCTGTGATACGTACTTGACAACACAACATTTCTTTGGACACCTTTACTTCACTAAATTGTGGTATGTCTAAAACAGTAATGGGCGACTTCCAATGATTTTTGATCTTCTTTAGGAAGAGCTAACGGCGATGATTTGCGGGTGTATTTTCGGGTTTCAAGACGGAAGAATTGAATTGCCATCCTTCTCCAGGCTGCACCAAAAAAATTCGTGCCAGGCAGCTGCTTTTTTCAGGCCTCGGGGCTCCAGGTCCAACAGAACAATGATATAGGAACCCCTCCGTCACATAACAGATCGCAACCGGGGAGGCAACCAGAAGTTGGGGTCGATAGTCATAGTCAGAAAGACGTTTTAAAGCATGCAAGGCAGTTTGAGTTCTTATCAGAAACTTTTGGATGCTTGTGATAGATGCCCTGCCGCGCAAATGACCTTTCCGTGTGGCGCGCCTATACCGCGCAAGACGCAGGGACATTCGGGTATCTGGTGGAGCGCTGGTAGCGATTCAGATTGCCATATCTCGGAAAAAAATGAATGCTAATTTTTTAAAATGATGAGCAGTTCGAAACACCTGCAAACGCCTGTTCGTCTCCTTTTGGTGTTGCGGGAATGTATAGTCGATCATTTGATTCAAATTTTATCAGCTTGGTGGCGATGTGCCCCAGGATCAAAGTGATTGAGTGATGGCAACTAATGTTCATCGAGTCCAATGGAAGAGTAAACACAAATTATATTCCTTTCTTCTTTATTAAAATAAGAAAAGAAACAATCGCTACAAAAAACAACGCACTGTGTGATTTAGGCGAGGTTTTTAGAGCAATGGAAAAAGCAAAGTGCAAAAGCCAGATTGAGCCTGCGGCAAAAAAGGCCCACCATTTTGAGAGAGGACGTTTAAGGAAAACAAACGTATGACAAAGAAGGCAACAAGCCGACACCCCACCGTCCAAAGTGCCGACAAAACCAATACCAAACCCCAATGCTCGCCCAATAGGAAAGGCATATCCGTTGAGGTATGTGGTTTCCGTAAATTGTCTTTTTCAGTTGAGCTTGCATTTCCAGATGGTTTGCTATAAACTTGAGGTTCTGGCAGATTTTCTCATTTATACCGGCAAGCCTTAAAGAACTAATGATCCTATCGGTAATCGTTTTAAGTAGAAATGCTTCATCTTCACTATAGGACACAGTTAGAGTAAATGACCTACTCCCCCGCGAATACCCTTACCAAGCGAACTCGGAATGTCCCTGTACCTTTTAAACTTTTCCTGTGATACTCAGTGACAAATGCGGTTATACCATTAATGGTACTTTTCCTTGTTCCTTCCCAAGAGAGAATAGACATTCGAACCGCCTTCGTGGACTTACTCATACTTTCTTTTAAAACGACATCTAATTCTTTAACATTTTCAACTGTCGCTTGGTTTGCGTCGTTCTGGGTTAAATCAAGGTTTGAATAATAGCGGCTATTTACGATTCCAACAGCTTCCCCATTTTTATAGTAATTAGCTGCAAATGGAAGATCAGAGTTCTCTTGGTCGATTTTATTTAAATCCAAACCGGATTTAACCATTTTATCTAAAGTAATACGCTTGTCTTTGGATATAACTATCCAATCTTTTGGCAATTCAATTGACACCCCTTTCGGCAAAGTAATTTTTACAAAATTATTGGCAGCATTCACGATGCAAGAAACAGCAAAACTACAGCACCAACAAACAGACCCCTAAACCATTTATCTGCGGCACTTTTCATTCTCTCTCCTTCTTTTTATGCAGTCGCAGGAGGTATGTCGATCCCGACAACAGAAGTACTAAAAGAGCGATGCTAAATACGGTTTTTTTCATGGCAATCATCTTCTTCCCCTTTCTTTGATTAATTTACTTCCCGCATTTCTGCTTATTTTTTACTATCATCCAAGATTTCATTGTACTTTTTGGTCTGCTGGTGGGCTATCTTTCACGATTTCCTTTTTCAGTTTTTGATACTCCTTCACGTCCTCTTTCCCCGTTACTTTTTCTACTACTTTTTCACCGCTGTCACAGCCGCTGAACATAAGAGTACTGACCAAAAAAAATAGCATCATCATTCCTACAAGCATAGATTCAGTGTCTTCATTATAATGGTCTCCTTCCCGGTTTCCTACGGCAACGACTCACAAACCCTTCCATCCCCGTCACGATCCAGCTTGTGGACATCCAGGCCTTTCACCTTTTGCAATGGTCAAAGCACTCCTGTGCTTGAGCCTGTGTCTTGAAATCGGAGCAGTTGTAAACATTCCCGGAACAATCACACCCTGAGCCCGATGCAGCAGGTTCCTTTTTCTGAAAAGGAATGTCTTCTTTCCAGACCGTCAACATTTCCAAGGTGAGATGACATTAGGTGGCTTTCTTAATACCCGCCTAATTTGGCCTTTACATCCAGTCCTCAATTATGATGAATGGAGCCCAGTAAAAAGGGTGCTGGTATTCGGGCATTTTTTTGAGTGTCAACTGTGCTTGTCGAAGTGCTTCTGGCTTGCTCAAACCTTTCTTTTGCCAGTTCCTATAGAATTCCGTCATCAGGATCGAGGTAGATTGGTCGTCCACTTCCCAAAGGCTATTGACGCTTGTCGCCTGGTTGTAAAGCCGGATTGTTTCTTGACAATTTGCACCAAACGCACAGGTATCAGAAAAGAAAGCAAGACATGCAAGGGCCATGAAGATGCAAAAAGAATAGCTGTATTTTCCAAACATAACGGTTCTCCGGTAAATCATTTTCATGCATTCAGGGCCATGACCAGAGATAATGGTTTTCCATAGTTGAATCATTCATCCGGATTCCGATATAAACGTATGCTCAGTGCATGGTCTTTTTTTCATGTGCTGTTTCTGCTGTGTGCAAGGTTAATGCAAACACGTCCAGCATATCTTCGACAACCCGTTCCTCTGCGAATTCCCGCGGAGAAAGAGCATCAGCAAGAGACCTCGCTTTCAGTTCTGATATGACAGAAGAATTTTCCCGAATTCTAAAAGCAATATCCGGATCTTAGCATTCCTTTCAAATTTTCTTGGCTTGGTTTATAGCGACCTCAGCCATCCGTGTGATTTCGCTTGGGATGGTAAGAATGGTTGCATTCCGTTTCCGATCAAGTTCAAGAAAAAGGCGACCAAGAATTTGCTCGTGTTGTGGGACAATGACGAATGTATTTACAATTAATTCTATCTCGCTTGGCCCCATGACATTAAAAGGAGCTCTCTCTGAGTAGAATTGCAGAACGTGAGTAGAGCATCGCGAGGAGATTGTGTTTGGTCTAATTTCATATTGTATACGGTGATAAAATTCGTGATCCACAAGACCTTCATCAAACGGATGCAAAGGGGGATCAAGATGATGATCGCTACAATTGCTACAATGATCCATAGCACCATTCTTTATTTCTCCTCATGCACAACGACTGGCATTCGGCGCCAGCGGTTCATCCCGTTTGCTGAATGCCTTGGTTCGGCACTCCTTGTTGAAAAACCATACAGCGTCAAAAATCGGGAAGGCAGTTTCGGTTTAATGTCTGGAATCTCTCCTTGCGGTGTTTCAATATGCCACATCAGAATACGCATCTCACGGTTAAATTCATCAATCGGCTTATCATACAATAGGTTCACGAGTTCGTAATTGGAATGCGTAAGAAACAAAGAAAAACCCAATCGCCGGACCGCTGACGTTCTGGCTGCTCGGCCCGCGGCGGGCGCGCCGGATGCGCTCCCGCTACGCGCTCACCAAGCGGCGCCTGCAGGCCTCGCTGCCCGACATGAACGCGCTCGTCGAGCCCGGGATGGGCGTGGTCGCCAAGGCGATCGAGCCGCGCTTCCGCCAGCTGATCGCGCTCGCGCTGAACAACGGGGAGGCAGCGCTCACCGGCCACAACCGGACGCGGGTGCTCAAGAACGGCGGCGAGTGCTTCCCGCGATCGAGGCGGCGATCGCGGCCGCCCGGCACCACGTCCACCTCGAGTACTACATCTTCCGCGCTGACCAGACCGGGCGACGCCTGCGCGACCTGCTGGTCGAGCGAGCGCGCGCCGGCGTGGCGGTGCGCCTCCTGGTCGACGCGTTCGGCTCGGGCCTGTCGTGGCGATTCCTGAGGCCCCTGCGCCAGGCCGGCGCCGAGGTCGCGACCTTCAACCGCATGCGCCTGGGCCGCGCCCTGCTGCCGCGAGATGCTTGCCGG
>CAVVEP010000052.1:0-143625 GCA_963747015.1 uncultured delta proteobacterium | reverse complement strand
AGAAGCGTTACCGGCGGCTCTTTGAATCAGCCAAGGACGGTATCTTGATTCTCGATGCCGATACGGGCAAGGTGGTGGATGTCAATCCGTTCCTGTTGCAGTTACTTGGATATTCTTATGACGCATTCCTGGGAAACCATCTCTGGGAAATCGGTGCGTTCAAAGATATTGCCGCATCCAAGGACGCTTTCAAGACCCTGCAAGACAACGAATACATCCGTTACGAGGATTTGCCGCTGGAAACCGCCGACGGGCGGATCGTCGAGGTTGAGTTTGTCAGCAATGTCTATCTGGTGGACCAGAGCAAGGTGATCCAATGCAACATCCGTGACATCACCGAGCGCAAGCAGGCCGAGGCCGAGCGCGAACGATTGCTGCCGGCCATTGAGCAGGCCGGCGAGATCATCGTCATGACCGATCCCGAGGGGATCATCCAGTACGTCAACCCGGCCTTCGAGCGGATGACGGGCTATACAGCCGGGAGGCGATCGGGCAAAATCCGCGCATGCTCAAAAGCGGCAAACAGGACCAGGCCTTTTATCAGAACTTGTGGGAGACCATCTCCGGCGGCGAAACCTGGAAGGCCGTATGGTCAACAAGCGCAAGGATGGGACTCTCTACACCGAGGAGGCGACGATTTCGCCGGTTCGCGACGCTTCGGGCCAGATCGTCAACTATGTGGCCGTAAAACGCGACATCACGGAGCATCTGCAACTGGCGGCCCAGTTTCAGCAGGCGCAGAAGATGGAATCCGTGGGCCGGCTGGCCGGCGGCGTGGCCCACGATTACAACAACATGCTCAGCGTGATCCTCGGTTATACGGAACTGGCCCTGGACAAGGTGGACCCGTCCGAGCCGCTGCATGCCGACCTCAAGGAAATTCTTAAGGCCGCCAAACGATCCACGGAAATCACCCGGCAATTGCTGGCCTTTGCCCGCAAGCAGACCATCAGCCCCAAGGTGCTTGACCTGAACGAGACCGTGGAGAGCATGCTCAAGATGCTCCGGCGGCTCATCGGCGAAGACATCGATCTGGCCTGGCTGCCAGAGGCCGACTTGTGGCCGGTCAAGATCGATCCCGTCCAGTCGATCAGATCCTGGCCAATCTGTGTGTCAACGCCCGGGACGCCATCGCCGACGTGGGCAAAATTACCATCGAGACGGACAAGGTCGATCTTCGACGAAGCCTATTGCGCCGATCATGCCGGGTTTGTCCCGGGAGATTTTGTGATGCTGGCCGTCAGCGACGATGGCTGCGGCATGGACAAAGAAACCCTCGACAGTATCTTCGAACCGTTTTTCACCACAAAGGACGTGAACCAGGGAACCGGCCTGGGGCTGGCCACGGTCTATGGCATCGTCAAGCAGAACAACGGATTCATCAACGTCTACAGCGAACCGGGGAAGGGAACGACCTTCAGGATCTACTTGCCGCGTCATACGGGAGAAGCAGGGAAGAGAGAAGCTGAAAACGTCACGGAAATCCCGCCAAGCCGCGGCGAGACAGTGCTCTTGGTGGAGGACGAGCCGGCGATCCTGGAAATGGGCCAGATGATGCTGGAAAAACTAGGTTATCAGGTACTGGCCGCGGGCACGCCCGAGCGAGGCCTGCGCCTGGCCGGAGAACACACGGGCGGAATTCACCTGCTCATCACCGATGTGGTCATGCCCGGAATGAACGGCCGCGATTTGGCGGAACAACTGCAATCCTCTATCCGAATATCAAAATCCTGTTCATGTCCGGCTACACCGCCAATGTGATCGCCCACAGGGGCGTACTGGAAGAGGGCGTGAATTTCATCCAGAAGCCTTTTTCCATGAAGGACCTGGCCGTTAAGGTGCGGGAGATCCTGGATAAGGCGAGCACCGATTGGGGATATAATCATTCCAAAGGCAATGGCTGTGAATGGATTCTATCAACCGCCCGAAAATAGTCCCGCTGGAGCATGAATGATGTCTTGGTTACTGCCTTCAGTGATAGCAACCATGTCGGGAACAGCTCTTCTATCGTTTCTGTATTTCTACCTGTATATGCAGGATCGTAAGAAATATCTGGCAGTTTGGGCTTTGAGCTGGTCTGTTTATTTCACAAGATATGTATTCATGCTTTGGATCATTTCAGGCGGGCAAAATGCCATTTTGCTGCTAGCCAATCAGTCTGCTTCCCTCCTCAGCGGAATCATGCTTCTGTGGGGCGCCTATCTTTTTATGGATAAAAAGTTTCCACGAGTTTGGATTTATTCCTGTGGAGTCGGGTTTATTTGGATTGTCGTTAGCGTCTCATGGAAACTTCCCTTTCTCATTATGTCCATCCCCACATTTTCATTCCTTGCCGTCGTTTATATCGTGACAGGGATAACATTTCTCATGCATCGAATAACGAAAGGACACGAAAGCGCTCTGACTGGTTGGGCTTTTGTTGTATGGGGGATTCATAAAGCTGATTATCCATTCCTGAGGCCCGTCCTGTGGATCGCTCCTTTTGGATACCTTTTTACGACGATTCTCGAATTCATCGTAGCGTTTGGGATTTTATTGGTTTACTTTCGGAAAGCAAGAGATGACCTGAAAAATGAAAAATATTTTCTTCAGAAGGCCCAGGAGATCGGACAGATAGGCACGTGGGATTTAAACATCGAAAAAAATGAGCTGCTATGGACGGATGAGGAATACAGAATATTTGGACTGCCCATCGGAACGAAACTCACTTACGAAACCTTTCTGAACCGCGTTCATCCGGATGACAGGGAATATGTTGATAAAGAATGGAAATCCGCCTTTGACAAGAAACCCTATGATATTGAGCATCGCTTGTTGGTGAACGGGAAGATAAAATGGGTCAGGGAAAAAGCCGAACTTTATTTCGATAAAAGGGGCAAATGTACGCGCGGAACGGGCTTTACACAAGACATAACCGACCGCAAACATGCGGAGGAAGCGTTGCGGGAGAGTGAAGGTTTTTTGAAAACGCTGATCGATGCTATCCCGACCCCCATTTTCTATAAGGGCAGGGATGGAAAATATCTTGGATTCAATAAGGCTTTCGAGACATTTCTGGGGGAGTCGAAGGAACGGTTGATTGGTATGTCCGTATTCGATGTCAATCCGCCGGAACTGGCGGAGATATATCATGTCCAGGACGACGAACTTTTCAAAAAGGGAGGGATGCAGCGTTACGAGTCCCAGTGGAAGAATGCGCGTGGCGAGTTGCGTGATATCATCTTCAACAAGGCGGTTTTTGCTGACCGCAAGGGAGCCGTCGCCGGACTGATCGGCATAATTATGGATATTACCGAACGGAAATTAACGGAACACGCGCTTCGGGAAAGTGAGGAAAAATTTCGGTTGGCCTTTAGTTCCAGTCCGGATGCCATAAACATCAATCGTCTGAGAGACGGATTGTATTTGGACATTAATGACGGCTTTACGGAATTGACCGGTTTTACGCGTGAAGATGTTGCCGGTAAGACGTCGTTTGACATCAATATATGGCATGATCCGGGGGACCGAATGAAATTGGTCCGGGAGCTGGAGGAAAATGGCTTCTGCGATAACCTGGAAGCTCAATTCAGGAGAAAGGATGGCAGCTTGACGACTGCGTTGATGTCCGCGAGGGCAATTTCCCTTAATGGTGAACCGCATATTATTTCCATTACCCGCGACATTTCCGAAAGGAAAAGGGCCGAGGCTGAGAGAGAACGCCTGCTCCTGGCTATTGAACAGGCCAAGGAAAGCATTGCTATCACGGATGTCTGGGGGACCATCCAGTACGTGAACCCGGCATTTGAGAAAATTACGGGATATTCGGCCGGCGAGGCGATTGGAGAAACCCCACGCCTTCTCAATAGTGACCGCCAAGGCAGGTCATTTTACCAAGATCTTTGGAGTACGATAGTAGCCGGGAACCCCGGGAGTGGACGCTTGGTAAACAAGCGAAAGAATAGTTCCCTGTATACCGCTGAATGTTCTATCTCGCCGGTGAAAGACGGAAAGGGGCAAGCGTAATTAGCTTTGTGTGGATTTCGTACGACATCAGCAACGAGTTGGAACTTGAACAAAGAATATCCAGGCCCAGACTGGAGGCCATAGGAACCCTTGCCGGTGGGATTGCGCACGATTTCAACAATATCCTTTTCCCCATCATCGGCTAGACGGAAATGCTGGTTGACGAGGCCGCTGAAAATAGTACGACCCATGACTGGCTGAAGGTGATCCTCAATTCCTCCATGCGTGCGAGAGACCTTGTGCGGCAGATCCTTACATTCAGCAGACGGCAGAAACAGACGCTGGAGCCCTTACGAGCTGGAATCATTGTTAAAGAAGCATTAAAGCTTATGAGGGCTTCTCTCCCTTCCACCATTGAATTGAATTTGGATATCGCCAGGACTGCGGTCTGATCTTGGCGATCCCACCAATATCCATCAGATCATCATGAATCTGTGCACCAACGCCTACCATGCCATGGAGGAAACCGGAGGCAGACTGGGCGTGACCCTTTCCCGCGTGGAACGGACCCGGGAAGATGTGGCCGGACTGGACCGGGAGGCTGGTCCGTACCTTTATCTGAAAGTGGAAGATACGGGCCATGGGATGGAAAGAGAAGTGATGGATCGTATTTTTGATCCTTATTTCACCACAAAAGAGAAAGATAAAGGTACGGGATTGGGCCTTGCCGTGGTTCACGGGATTGTCCACGGTTATGGAGGGGAGATTCGCGTCCGGAGCGAACTTGGCGCAGGGACGGTTTTTGAGGTGTTCTTGCCCTTGATCAAAACGGAGGCTCCCGCGTTGGAAATCGAATCTGCTTCGGATCTTCCCGCGGGACATGAGAGGATTCTTGTCGTCGATGACGAAGCAAGTATTGTTCAGCTCATTGAGAAGATGCTTGGCCAACTGGGATATGCGGTCACAGCCTGCACAGGCAGTTCGGAGGCCCTTTTGGCCTATGGAAGGGATCCCGAAGCCTTCGACCTGGTGATTACGGACATGACCATGCCCCGCATGACCGGCGACAAGATGGCCTTGGAAATGATGAAAATCCGTCCTGATATCCGGATAATCCTTTGTACCGGCCATAGTGAAAAGATACGGGAGGAAGAAGCTCTGTCTTTAGGCATCAAGGGTTTCCTTCGAAAGCCTATCCAGAGGAAGATTTTGGCGGAGAAAATCCGTGAAGTATTAAATACGTAATCCCCATTCCCGTGAATGGGGCGGCACGAGTATTTTCATGGTAAGTTTCATAAAATGGATGACGATGACTTCGAGGATTTTTAGATCCGAAATCCAGGTTGACCAACCGCGGGGCAACGGAGAGGATGTACAGGCCGTTGCCCTGTTTTTTGTTCGGAATCCTTCCGCGGCAGTTGACCTCGCAATATGGGATGAATACTATCAAAGGTATCTATCATCCCGAAAGCTGGAAGAAACGATGGACAATCCAACGATGGATGTGTTGGTAAAGGCGTTGCTTGACGGCGATCAGGCTCAGGCCGTCACCGCGTCCAAGAAGCTTGGTGAGGCCGGCGTTGGACACGAGCAGATCATTCTGGATGGGGTAGAGGCAGCGATGCTTCAGTTGAATGCCAAATGCACGGTGGAGGAGTTCAATCTGCTGGAAATCATGCTCGCCGGACGGGCAGTGATGGGGGTTATGAAAGAACTGTATCCGCCGGGCACTCATCTCCCCCGGAAAAAGGGAACGGTCGTACTTGCGAGCCTGGAGGGTGATATCCACGATCTGGGAAAGAACGTACTCAAGATGATTTTGACGGCAAAAGGATACCGGATCGTGGACTGCGGCAAGGATTGCCCCGTCGAAAAACTGGTTGATGGCGCAAAACAGGAAGCGGCCCTGGCTATCGGGGTCAGCGACTTGATTGCTTCGGTAATCCCCCATGTTCGTAAATTGCGGGAGGAAATGGCCAAGCCGGGACTTGGGCATATCCTTTTATGGCTGGCGGAGCCGCATTGAAACAAGCTTCGGCAGTGAGTCTGAATGTTGATTTCGTGGCCGAGACGGCCTTTGACGGCTTAAACTATCTCGAAGAATTTGCAGGAGTCGGCAATGAACGGCATTGAACGGATCAGGGCCGCCGTGGATTTTGAGACACCGGATCGCGTGCCGGTGGTCGCCTAGGTTTTTGGTCATGCAGCCACCCTTGCCGGGGTGGCTTTGAGGGACTATGTTCAGAACGGCAATTTGCTGGCTCGCTGCCAGATAAAGGCCCTGGAACGTTATGATTACGATGCTGTCTTTGCCTTAATGGACGTGGGTGTTGAAACGGAGGCGGTAGGCTCCCGCCTCACCTATCGAGCAAACCAATATCCGGATGTTAAATCGTATGCGCTTTCGGGCGGCGCCGACGTAAACCGCCTTTCAGTGCCTGATCCTTATCAGGTCGCCCGTATGCCGGAGCTGCTTAAGGCAGTGGGGATTTTACGAAGGGAGGTGGGAGATGACGTGCTGGTGGTCGGTTGCGTGTCGGGGCCGATGACCCTGACGACACAGTTGCTGGGGATAGAGACAGCCCTCTATCTGGCCGTTGACGAGCCCGAACAGTTTGCCGCTCTCATGGACTTTGCCACAGGGGTCGTCCTTCGATTCGGAATGGCGCGGATCGAGGCAGGGGCTCATCTGCCCATTGTTTTCGATCCCGCTTCTTCGCCTGCCGTCATCCCTCCTCAATTCGATCGCGAATTTGTGCTCCCTCGCACGGAACGGATATTCGCGGGCTTTAAGCAAACGGGAGCGGTTGCCAACTGGCTTCATATTGCCGGGCCGGCGGAGTCTCTTTTGTCTCTTTATCCCCGGGCCGGAGTCGACATCGCGAATTTTGATTACTGTGTCAACCCGTTTGATGCCATGAAAGCAATCCCGCAAACTTGTCTTGACGGCAACATCAAGTCCCTCTCATTTGTGGAAGAAACCCCTGAGGCGATCGCTGATGAGTCGGCTGTATTGTTGGATCAGTTCGCCGAGCGAGGAGGTTTCATCCTTTCATCGGGTTGCGAAATTCCGTTGGAATCGAAGCCGGAAAATATTGCCGCTATGGTCTTGGCCGCACGCAAAAAGGGATGAAACATGCCGGAGTTGACCATTATACAAGGAGAAGAGGAACGTTGTATCACCTTTGTTTCCGGCCGATCCCTACGTCATATCCTGGATGCTACCGATGCGCGGGTTCGTTCGGGATGCAGAGGGATGGGCGCCTGTGGCCTGTGCCTTGTCCGCATTCAAGCGGGAAAGGCGGGTGAGCCAACGCCGAATGAACGAATGCACCTCGGCGGCAAGCAACTTGCGCAGGGGATTCGTCTGGCTTGCCAGGTAACGGCAACGGAGGACCTTCACATTGAGCTCGTCGCACCCGCGCCGAAATCCACTTGGAGAAGTCTTCCCCATGGGGAGGGACGGCGCGATCCCCTGCTTTTCCCCTGAAAGACCTGCCGGAGGAGGTGGAAAGGCCCTACGGTGTTGCGGTGGATCTGGGAACAACCCATATAAATCTTTCGCTGTATGAACTTTCAAACGGTCAGTGGCTTGGAGGCCGTTACGGTTGAATCCACAGATGGACTTCGGCTCGGATGTCATGACACGATTGGTGGCTGCCTCCGAATCCCCGAAACAGGCGAAGACCTTGAGCCAACGGGCAGGAAAGGCATCAATCTTCAGCATGTGGTACGCCTCGTTTTGGTGGGAAATACAGCGATGCTGGCGCTCTTATCGGGAAGGAATTATAAGCTGCTGCTTCAGCCGGGCTACTGGATGAATGCCATTGATTGTCTCCCGAAAGACACGGAATTTTGGGCTGTCTCCTGGGACATCCATCGCCGTGCCGGGATAGAAGTGATGCCGCCTGTGGCGGGTTTTGTCGGTTCGGATCTGCTGGCCGGCGTAGTGGCGACACATCTAACGGAATACGGGGGCGGAGGCCTTTTCATAGATTTTGGCACCAATTCCGAAATAGCCTTATGGGATGGGCGAACCTTATGGGTTACTTCCGCGGCCGGTGGCCCTGCCTTTGAGCGGAGCGGCATCAGTTGCGGCCTGCCGATGGCGCCGGGGCTATCCATCAGGCCAGCTTGAATGATGGGGGCGCCAATCATGAGAGGCAGGAATCAGCCCGTCGCTGGACGGGTGATTCCTGTTTATTCGCCTATATTGAAAACCATCCATAAATGGCCGAAAACGGTAAACCCCGTGCTGTTAGGCATCTACTATTTCGGCTTTGATGATGGTCACCGGGGTGACCGGCACATCGTCGAAACCGCCTTTGGAGCCGGTCTGCACGGCTTTAATCTTATTTACCACCGCGTGTCCTTTCTGAACCTTTCCAAATACCGTGTAGCCCCAGCCTTTGTCCGTTTTGGAGGTGTGATTCAAGGTTTCATTCTTTTTGACGTTGATAAAGAACTGAGCCGTTGCGCTGTGGGGATCTGCCGTGCGTGCCATGGCTACAGTATAGGCCTCATTTTTAAGGCCGTTGTCTGCCTCGTTTTCGATGGGCGACTTCGTTGGTTTCGGTTGCAGGTCCTCAGTCATCCCGCCACCCTGGATCATGAAACCATTGATCACCCGGTGAAAAATGGTGTTGTCGTAGTGTCCATCCTTCACGTATTCAAGGAAGTTGGCGACGGTTTTCGGCGCCTTTTCTTCCTCCAGCATCAAAACGATTTCACCCATGCTTGTTTCAAGTCTTACCATAATAGCTATCCTTTCTTTTTAAAATACAGGGCAACAAAATTCCCTGTTTCATAACGAATCAGACGTCCGAGAGACGGGATTTCGAATATCGGTAAAAACCTTCTCCTGATTTTATGCCTGTTTTCCCTTCCTTCAGATATTTATTCAAAAAGGCCGCATTCCTCAAGGCCTGTTTATCGCCTCTGATTTTTGCCCAATAATCCGTGATTTTATGAACGGTGTCAAGTCCTATGGAGTCCATGATCCCGAATGGTCCCACGGCCGTATGCAAAACGCCCATCCAGGATTTGTCTATATCTTCAATAGAGGCCACGTCTTTTTCCGCAAGCTTCAGCGCTGAATCCAGAACCGCCATAAGCATATTATTGAAGACATATCCGTTATGCTCCCGTTTGAGAACAATGGAAACCTGACCGATTTTTGTCGCAAATTTTTTCACAATCTCGAGAGTCTGCAAAGACGTTCCCGGGTGGGGCATGATGTCAACAACATTAGAAAAAACCGTATCGTGAAAATGAAGAGCACACAACCTGTCCGGCCTCCCGGAAGCCTGGGCAAACATGGATGGAAGGAGGGAAGAGGTGTTGGTGGTAAAAACCGTGGCAGGATCGCAGAAGTCGTTGAAGAGCTTAAAGGTTTTCCCTTTCAGCTCGGGGTCTTCCGGTATGGACTCACTGACGATTTGCACGTTCCGGGATGCCTTCTCCGGATCGGTGGTAAAATGGAGATTTTGAAGGGCATCTTTTTTTTGGTCCACGGTGAATTTCCCCTTTTCCAGCATCCGATCAGCATTCCTTATGATGCGGTTTTTGGCCGCATCGAGAATGTCTTCACCGATGTCATAGAAATTCACACGACATCCACAACCGGCACAGAGAAGCCCTATCTGCTGCCCCATTGTTCCGGATCCAATAATTAAGACGTTTTGCACATCATCCATTTCTTCCTTGTCCTCCTTCATGCGATTTTTATACGCCTGAAAAGATAGATGGTTTCATTTTCTTTTTCCAGATTCAGGGTCCCCAGTGAATCCTTATTCAAAGCCCCGGCAGCCGGTCATGAATGCATGCTTTCGGCTCGCGGGATATTGACGGCAGACCCTGGGTTTCACATCCTGTATCAGGCACCTCCAACAATTTTCAAACGGCTCCTTATTCAAGAATGGGCAGACATCCGCCAGACGGGTTGTACCCGGTATAGTCCATATTCGATAATCCGTTTTTCCATCTTTCCTTTTTAAAATGCGCACCCATTTCAAGGATATCGTCTCGCCCAAGCTTTTTCCAGAGGGCGACATCATCGGCCGTAAGTTCCCCGTGGTAATCAAGGGAGACACAGCATTGACCGCATTGTCCGGCAAACAAAGTCTTCCATCCCGGTCTCAATCCGTATGGCCGGACGACCGGTATCCGGGCGGATGGCAACAGAGGCGCGTGTGTGGAAAACCATGGCGCATATAGAGGATAATATAGTATGATCCAATCCGCGTTCTGAAGGGCGTCACACAAATATCCGGCCATTTCCCGCCCCTCCATCCAACGCATATTGGGACGTCCCTTCCACCGTAACCCATACCCCGTTCTTTTGGCCTTCCCTTTTCACGATGGTCTTGGCTTGGGTAAGCTCTTGAATGACTTGAGAAAACAACAGAATTTGAGGAGGATACTGCTGAAAATCCTTGCAGACAGCCTCAACAGCTTCTTTTAGGCTCAAAAGAACGCTTTCTCTGGCCACCATGAAGGCCTCACGCTTGGAATACCGATTTGCGGAATACCCTGTTTCAGAAATACGAAACGCCCTGTTACAGGAATATCTAATCCAACGTCATTTCAAAGCATTGCTCTTTGACTTTTGTCCCCCATTGTTCTCCGATATTTTCTCTCTGAAGACGAAATCCTACCTTTTCATAGATATGTCTCGCTGATTCAAGCCCTTCAAACGTCCACAGGTACGCCTTTTTGTACCCTTTGTTTCCGCAGAATTCCATGGCCTTTTCTACAAGGAGAGTACCGGCTCCCTTTGATCGAAGAGCCTCCGATACGATGAACCATCTGAGGTGGGCGCCTTTTTCTTCCGCATGGAGACCATCGATGACAATAGCGCCTTCGATTTGCCCCTGCCTTACGATGGTTCCCAGAAAATCCCTGCCCTCTTGATATCGTTCGTATAAACTCCGCCATTTCCGAGGCAACTTTGGCTTCGAAAAAAGCGCCGAAATTCCAGTTTGCATGATAATATGCGGCATGCATCTGCGTCACTCGCCCGATAACTCCTGCTTGGTAGCCGGTTTTAAATATTACTCCTTCCATGTGGATTTTCAACCTCGTACTTCTTTCGTACAACCCTTCATTCTTGTTCTTGTCGGCATCTTTTTCCTGTCCTCCATCAGCCGTTTTCACGGACCAGCCTTCGGACAGGACGAGGGCGGGAGAATTTTCACCTTGCCCTGCCAGGGCCAACGTCCCTCCACTTCCAGCTGCAGGGCCACGCTGAGGAATGTACGGATCAGCACAATCAACCCGAGAATGGCCACATTCTCCATGGTCGGGGCAATGACGACGGTCCGGATAATATCGCCCGCCACGAGGAATTCAAATCCCGGGAGGGTGGCTCTGGTATCGGTTCATCCGGATCTTGTGGGTTTCCAGATTTTCTTTCGGGACCGGGTCCCTCTTTTCCGCGGGATATCCGATGCTGATGATCGATTCGACCTTGAGATTTTCGGGCAACCCCAAGAGCTCCTGAATATAGGCTTCCGCGGTCCTCCCATCGGCATGTGTTCGTTTTCTGATCTGAATCCAACAGCTCCCCAGGCCAAGGGATTGGGCGACCATCTGCACCAGGATCGAGGCGATGGAACAGTCCTCCACCCACACATCCGACCGATCTTCATCCGCACAGACAACGATACCAAGGGCCGCCCCTTTTAAAAAGGCGGCGCCGTGTGGCTTGGCCCGGGACAAACGATCCAATAAATCGCGGTCAGAGACGAAAATGAATTCCCATGGCCGGAAGTTTCGCGATGTGGGGGAGCGCAATACGGCTTCTTTCAGTATCTCTATTTTGTCTTCTTCAATTTTTCGGAATTCATATTTTCTTACACTTCTGCGGGCTCTCAGTAACTCAATCATGTTTTATTCCTTTCAAATGGCTGGTTGGTCATCCCTGTACCCGCAATAAGGTTTTATTTTCCTATGGGGCAGAGGGATCAATGATCTGAAAAACAGTTTGGCATTCAGGCGGCTGAGCTTTACATTGTCTTTGAAGAGCCTGAAATGGGATATTCGTTTTTTGCCCTCAGGGTAATATGCCGCAATGTTGATTTCTTTCAAAGCAACACCCGCCCATGCGCCCTTGACCAGCACTTCAATTTCAAAGGCAAAGCCTTGCTCTTTTAATTTTAGCGCCTCAAAGAGGTAAACGGGATAGGCCCTGAATCCGCTTTGTGCATCTCCCAGCTTCTTTCCTGTTTCAACGCGAAGCCAGAAGTTGGAAATTTCCCTTCCTATGCGAGAAGATCGGGGAGCCTCCGCTTCCTGGAGATCTCGTTTTCCCACGATGATCGCATCGGGATATTGTTCAATCATCGAGGAAAATTTGCGGAAATCATCCGGATCATGCTGTCCGTCCGCATCCATGGTGACGATATGGGTCATGTGCAACGCACGCGCTCTCTTTGCGCCCGAAAGGATCGCCGCGCCTTTTCCCCTGTTTCCTCTGTGTCGGATCAGTTGCACTCCCAGATCTTGAAGCATATGCGATGGCAGGTCGGTACTTCCGTCATCGACAACGATCACCGTTTCATGGATATTCCTGGCCTTTGAAGCCACTTCTCTTAACGTAGCCGCGTGGTTGAAAACGGGAATGACAATGGCCGTACGGATTGCACTCGGCAAAGATGCCGCATGGGGGACGGTATTTTCTCCCTGTTTTTGTTTATGGAGCTCCATCAGTATCCCGGCGAAAACATTCTCGTGCCAGATGCATCAGGTCACGGATGTGTTTTCCATTAAAAACCAGATCGTTGTTGCTATTCAACGCAACCGTTCCGTAGGGAGGATGTGCCGGTTTTTCGATCTTGTCAATCATAAAGAAAAGGGCGCCCGGTACGATCTCAGGATTGCTTTCAAAGCCCGAAGGCCTGTCCGGATGACAAGAGCCTACAAGCGCATTTTCAAACTCGGAAAAGGCGATTCCGTCCATGGCTGCTTTCAATCCGAACAATCCCATGGGCGGAAATTCGTTCACGACAAAGGATGCCCCCGTAAGTCCAAAACGGCTGGATGCCTCTCCCAGGAAAGAATTCGGGAGGGTATAGGAGAAAAGGGCAGGGCTGGCGGATTTTCCCCCATCGGCTTTTACCGTATCAAAATAATCCAGATCTGTTTGTAGACAACCATAGACAGTGGAAACGATGATCGCCATATCCCGAAGTTCGGTCCAAGTGTCATTTCCCGCATCCTTCAGCGCCATGGCAATGGAGGCCAGACCAAGTTTTGAAAACTGGTCCAGTCGGCCGAAATGTTGGTAGGGCGTATCGAAGACCGCTTTTCTCGTGATGGCGGGAAGCGGGCCGTCAGGCATGGAAAAGGCTCTCTCTTGCCTGCCGTGACCTATCCCCGCGGCCGTAGTCCACCCTATACCGGTGACATACAACGTCATAAGGCTGAACCTCGTTTCAAGATTACCGCGGCATTTACACCGCCGAAACCTGAGTTGGTGGTAAGGAGATAATCGCCTTCAAGTTCCTGAAACCGGGAAGATACCATGCCCTTTGCTCCTTCCTCCGGGGAGATGAACCCTACAGTGGGAGGGACGCATTTTTCCGCAAGGGATTTTGTTCCAAGTGCCACTTCAATCCCTCCCGCTGCCCCCAGCGTGTGCCCGATGGCCCCTTTTACGGAATAAACAGGTGGCTTTCGTGTTCCGAAAATGGAACGGAAGGCCGCCAATTCCATACTATCATTATGGATTGTGCCGGTGCCGTGGGCGCAAACAGCGGATATTTCGTCCACGCCGATCACAGCCATAGCCAGCGCTTTTCGGATTGCCCTGACAAGGCCGGCGCCGTTACGTGCCGGGGCGGTAAGATGAAAGGCGTCTCCCGATATGCCCCATCCTGCTATCTCGCCCAGGACCGGCCGTTTTTCCCGACGGCCTCGCGCCTCACTCATCAGGAGGATGGAGGCGGCGCCCTCCCCGAGACTCAGGCCGCTTCGGTCTTTGTCAAAGGGCATGGCCGGCAGGGCGGACAGCGCCCCGAGCGCGGAGAATCCGGAAAAGACGAACTCGGTAACGAGGTCGATACAGCATACGAGAACGGTATCTGCTCTTCGGTGTCGAATCAGTGCGGCGGCCCTTGCGACGGCAACGGAAGAAGAAGCACAGGCCGCGCTGATATTCACGCCGATATTTTCCAGACCAAAGGTTCGTGACAGGATCGAGGGGATTGAGGAAAGAAAAATATCGTTTCTATCGGAGAGCATACCTCTCTTATATTTTTCAAGGTTGTCTATACCGGCCTTTGCGGTGGCGGTAATCAGCATGGTATCCGCAGGCACGTCGTGTATCTGTGAAGTCAGGCGGTTTAAGAGGGCATGGGTCATGGAAGGTTCGCCGCTTTCCGAGAGGCCTTCGATGCACGACGCCAGACGGCTTCTGTAATGAGATGCGGAGAATCGCCGAACCGGTTCAATAGCCGATTTTCCAGCCATAAGTCCCTGCCACAATTCATCAAGGTTCGAACCCAGGCCCGTAACAGCGGCACAATCTATCACTAAAACATTCATCCCAATTCCTCTGCACTCCATTCTTTGTATCCTTTATATATCTGGTAGCGACATCAAGTCAATACGGGCAAACAATTTCGTGGGCTGTATTCAGACAGGCGGCAACGGTTGGGCGCCGCCGAAAACCAAGGCGTTTACTTTTCCCATGTCTGTATTACACCTTTACGCAATCCGGAATTTGTGCAATATTTGCTTCCATGCGCATCGTACTTGTACATCCTGCCGGTTCAAACTGGGTCCCGGGAAAGAAAGATGTCACGGCCGTAGCCAACCGCATGGCTCCCCTGGGGCTGATTTCCATCGCGGCGTATCTTGAAAGGGCCGGGCATACCGTCTTTGTTTATGATTGTCTGGGGCCTGGAAAGCCTTTGGACAATCGTATTCATGCCCGGGCCATCCTGGACTATTCTCCTGATATGGTAGGTTTTTCCGCTACAACATCGGGATTTCTTGATGGTTACGAACTGGCTGAACAGATCAAGCTGGCAAGAGATGACATCACGATTGTTTTCGGAGGAGTACATATATCCTCCCTGGGGGCCCCCCTCCTCGAGGATTATCCAGCTATCGACTTCCTCTGTCTTGGCGAAGGGGAAATGACCATGGCGGAACTGGCAAACGGTCATATGCCCGCTTCCATTGCAGGCCTTGCGCGCCGAAAAAGCGACGGGACGATAACGAATCCCCCGCGGGAGCATATTCCCGATATGGATGACCTGCCTTTCCCCGCCTATGAAAAGCTCGAAGGCTTCCCGAAAGGCTACAACCTGCCCCTTTTCAGCTATGTCCGTACCCCCGGGGCAACCATGGTCACCAGCCGGGGCTGTCCCTATCAGTGTTCGTTCTGCGACCGTTCCGTTTTTAAACGGGGGTTTCGCTATAATTCAGCGGAATATGTATACGAGCATATCAAATACCTGCGGAAGCGGTTCGGAGTGCGCCATATCAATATCTATGACGATCTCTTTACGGCCAACCGAAAACGGATTGCAGAACTCTGCCAACGGCTTATTTCGAACCCTCTCCATATGCAGTTCAACTGCGCCGTGCGGGTGGGGCATTGTGACGACGAGCTCCTCGAAATGCTGAAAAAGGCCGGATTTCTTCAGCTCTCGCTGGGGATTGAAACCGGTGATCCCAACCTGATGAAGGTGCATAAGCCCGGGGTGTATCTCCACGAAGTCCGGGATACGGTCAACCGCATTCAAAGGATGGGACTGAGGGCGAAAGGCCTTTTCATGATGGGGCTTCCCGGCGAGACCCCTGAGACCATTCGGAAAACCAGTGACCTTGTGATTTCTCTGGGCCTTGACGACATGAATATGTCAAAATTCACGCCATTCCCGGGCGCTCCCGTCTGGGATACAATTTTTCAGGAGGGTGACTTTGATGAGGACTGGCGAAAGATGAATTGCCTCAATTTCGTTTTTGTTCCGAAAGGCTTCGAGTCTAAAGAGCAACTTGATGAATTCTACAACCAACATGTGAAAAGGTTTTACAGTGATCGCGGATGGAGAAGAAAGTTTCAAAAGCACCTCTGGCAACACCGGTGGAGCATCTGGCATTTTTTGAAACACCTGCCAACCTTCCTTGCCGCCAAACGCAATTTTGAACCCGAATAGGGATATCTATTGGAACCTTTCAATACATTCCGTTCCCAGTTTTCCGTTACTGAAAACCTCGTGTTTTTGAATCACGCGGCTATTGCGCCCATACCCCTGTGCTCCGTGAAAGTGGTGGAGGCGCTCCTGGGGCAAATGGCTCGATATGGGGGAGGGCGCTATCCTGAATGGATGGAGCAAATCGAGGATGTAAGAAGGCTTGTGGCAGCCCTCCTTTCCTGCCAACCGGGCGAAGTGGCATTTACGGGAAACACTTCCGAAGGCCTGGGCATGGTGGCCTCGGGAGTGAAGTGGCGAAAGGGGGATGTGGTGATCATCCCCGCCCCGGAATTTCCCGCCAATCTGTACCCCTGGGAAAACCTGACATCGCAGGGAGTGCGCACGAAACGAATCGAGCGAAAAAACGGCGCTTTCCATGTGGAGGATGTGGAAAAGGCGCTGGAGTCCGGGACACGTCTCGTTTCCGTGAGTTCCGTGGACTTCTGCACAGGTTTTCGTTGCGATCTGGAATCCTTGGGAGATCTCTGCAGGAGAAAGGGTATCCTCTTGTGTGTGGATGCCATTCAGAGTCTGGGGATCATTCCCATGGACGTGAAAAAATACGGGATACATTTTCTGTCGGCCGGGGGGCACAAATGGCTGCTCAGTCCCATGGGGTGCGGAATCGTGTATATCTCCGAGGAGGTTAATCATCTGGTACATCCGGATCGGGTGGGGTGGAAAAGCGTGATAGACGAGGAAAACTTTTTTCAACAGGATTTTCGTCTGAAGCCGGATGCCCTCCGTTTTGAGTCGGGGAGCATGAATGTGGCGGGGATTTATGCCCTCGGGGCCGCCATAGGATTGTTGAAGGAAGCAGGTCTTGAGCGTGTGAATGAAAGAATCATGTTCCTCAACGACCTGTTCATTGCGGGTCTACAGGATAGAAAAATAAAAGTTGCCTCCTCGCTTATCAGGCAGGAGCGTTCCGGCATCCTCAGTTTCTTTCCCGACGGAGACCCTGAAATTTTGCATGGTTTTCTCAATAAACGAGATATCATTGTCTCCGTAAGAAATGGCATGATCAGATTGTCCCCGCATTTTTACAACAACCCTAATGATGTGGCCCTTTTTTTCGAAAGTCTTGATCGATTTGCCTCCGGTTGACAAATCCACTACAACAGGAAATGGAGAAATCCCTGCCATAGTGTATTGGTTCTCCGTTTGGCAGGAATCCCTTGGATCGTCAAAAATGTCCTGGCGACCGCAGGAAAAGTAAAAACTCATAACAGATATTGTCAACATCAATGCCGGCAAACGTATACGTTTCATCGCTGCGCTTAAAATCCCGCTACCGAAAGGCATTCAGATAACAGCTTCGAATCAATTCGAAATGATTTCGGTGGTTGCGAATTTTCCACCAGACATGCCCCTGATTTCCGATAGACCAGGGCGGTGCGATTCCCCCATCTTTACCACGCAACAAAGCGAGGATATTTTCTTCGCCATACCCTGAAAACGGACCTCTGTCTACGCCGCCCAGCCAGTTTTCTTCGCCGGTAATTTCCGTGGACCATGAAAATGGATCAGACAACAAAAACTGTGCATCTTTCTTTTTAGCCACCCTGTTCATCTCTTTCAGATGGAGCAAGGGCAGGGGAATTTTGTCGATCAGGTTAAGGGATGAGAGAGTACTGAAAGAACCGCGCCTGAAGGGTAGAGCCTGAACATCCGCCACCACGAATTCTATCTTCTCAGGTTCCCAGTCCCTGTGCATGGAGATCGTTTTTTTTTCCGTAAGCGTTCCCTCAACCACGAGAGAGACATCCAAGGAGCCTTTGGTAATGAATTCCCTTGCGGTCTTGATAAACGCATAAGAAAGATCCACGCCTATGGCAAAATCAGATTTCTTGCTCATTTCCAGGGTGAACCGGCCCACGGAACAGCCCGCATCCAGGGTCAATCCGTTACGGGAAGCAACGAGATCGGCCCATTCCCTGTAGGCCTGAGCGGCATCCCGTTCGTGGAAAAGGTCACCGTAATGACTCCAGAGATAGGATGAAACAACCGACGGCTTCTCGTATTTGCCCGACAAGTTGCGTATGGGATTTTGAAGCGGAATCAGCAGGGCAATCCCATCGGAAATGGGATAATTCATCCCACATTTTCCACAGTGGAGGCTACCCGCAAGGATGTCCTCGCCATCCATGTCCTGATTTTGAACGTGTAAGGGAATTTCGTCGGGAAGGCAGGAAGGGCAGATTAAGAGTTCGAGGAGACTGACTTTTCATAATCTTTGTGCTCGCCGTTGCGGTCATTGAGCAAAGTGTTTTCGAGGTGAGAAATTCCTTATTCCGGGAAGAAAACTTCCCTGCGTCGTTGCGAAAGGAGAGACCGAAACGGCTCTCCTTTCGCTCGGACAATTTTCACGTTGGTCATGCCGGTGCGTGACATGCCGGTGCATGACATGCCGGTGAGTGACATGCCGGTGCATGACATGCGGGCGCATGACAAGACGGAGCGTGGCATGCAGGTGCATGACAGCTTGCTGCATAGGACACTTTCTTCTCAACTTTCGTGATCTTTACCATGGGTTTCACCTCCTTTCGTTAAATAGCCTTCTTTTCCCAAAATCCGAACCGCCTCGAAACAGGAATGAAGAAAAGCTTCCCTGGTCATATCCTTACCATATTGACCATAAAGTTCGCTCGATATAGATTCCAGCGGCGATTCTCCGTCACAAAGTGCAAGAAGGTCTCTCGTAAAGGCATTTATTTCCACCACCTCCAGGATGTCTTCCTCCTGTCTGAAGAGCAGAAGGGCTTTTTGGGGCTCATATGTTTCCTGGAAACGGCCTGCCTTAAAATCCATTATAATCACAGGAACGTCAAAATCAAATTCTTTCACAATGACATCCATGTTTTTAACAGCAACGAATCCAAGAGTGTCCTGGATTTCCATGGCGAAATGTTCTCTGCGCGGGGCCGGTTTTCCAACTTTTAAAGAAAGGTTTTCATACTCCAAAATGTCCGGAAGGTAGGGCCGCGTCAGCTCTTCAATCTCTGCCAATCTTTCCCCGGTAAAGTCCTTGAAGTAGAGATAACAGTCGTTGGGAGTCAACAGAACGGATTCTCTTTTCAATTTGTCTTTCAGCCACCCGAGCCATTGAATAAACAGGTCGGCGATGAACTCATGGGTTTCAAGACTCAGAAGAAGAAGGGTCTTGGGATAGAAACGCACCATGAGCGGAAAGTAGCTTGCCAGGAGGTTGAGTTCCTCCAAGGGATAGGCAGGGCAGGGCAGGTTATAAAAACTGCTGAAAATCGCCGGAAAACCGTTGATCATCTCTTCATCCGAGATCATTCTTTTTCCTTCGTCAAATTCAAGTCCAAGGGCAAAATAGGTGTCCACCCGGCGTACGGCGCATTTTACATAACGATTGAAAAGGTCGGTGCCCGGCAGAAGCGTGGGCATCTGTATGAGTGGGTTGCTGTTCCCCAGAATCCCCGTTCGTAAAGCCATGCGAAGGGTATCATCGATATCCTGCTTTTCTTCTTGTGGGAAACCGATCACAAAACTCAAGGTGGGAACGATTCCCTGTGTGGCTGTCTCAGCCACACGTTTGTAAAGGATGGACTCGTCAATATCTTTTCGTATAAAAGCCAGAGTCCGCTTCGATCCTGAATCAATTCCGTAGCACATGGATTCACAGCCGGCTTCCCGCATGAGGGCCAGAAGAGCCGCGTCCACACTGTCCAATCGCGAAATGCAATACCAGGGGAGATGGTTCAATCCTTCTTGAATGACTTCCTGACAAAAGGATTTTACAAATTCTTTCCTCGCCGTAAACTGGTCGTAGGCTAACAGAAAACACTCGGCGCCGAAGTCGCGATGCAGCTGGGCCATTTCTTTTACCAATCTGTCAATGGAAAAGGTTCGCGATCTGCGCCTCCACATGATCGATTCAGAGCAATAAATGCATCTGTGCGGGCATCCTCTGCCTACTTCAAGAATAGCGATGCTCCTCGGTAATTCGCACGCGTCGCGATAAGCGTGAAGTGGCTGAGAAAAACTGTAATCGGGCAACGGCAGGTCATTCAGGTCGGAAATCAGAGGTCGATCCGCACCGACAATGATTTCTTGCCCTCGGTGGAAAGTGATTCCGGCGATACCGGATCCATCATCGCCGTTGGCGTAAGCCTCAACGAGTTCAGGGAAGATGGTTTCCCCTTCTCCCCGCACCATGCAATCGATGAAAGGAAAGTTTTCAAGAGTTGCCCCGTCGGTAAAGGAGACGTTGTGCCCTCCGAAAACAATCTTGACATGAGGGTCCATGGCTCTTATTCTCTTGGAAATCTGAATAGCCGGGGGGAAGGTGGTGCACTGTGCCGACATGGCCACCAGATCCGGATTTTCGCCCAAAATGATTTCAGCGGATTCGTCATAAATGTTTTTCCCCATGGCCAGGGTATTCTGGCGAATAGCCAGAACGAGATCCAAAAGGACGATTTGATGCCCGGAATTCTTGATGGAAGTCGCCACATTAATCAGGCCGAGTGGTGGAAGATTGTACATGCCCTGCAAATAAAAGGGTGGAAAAACTAAAACGATTTTCATGGGATCCTTTCGCGCGTTTTTGTTGATGTATGTTTTTTTGGAGGCTCCATAATCCGGTCTAATCACCCGAAAGGCCTGTTGGGCGCTGGTCCAACCGAACCGATAGGCGGCCTCCTTTTCATCCAGTATAAATTGAAAATGGGCTTCCGTCAAATGGTCCTTTCTTGATAGGGCCTTTTCAAATAGGATTCCCTCCAAAAAGCGAGGCAATGCATGACGGGAAATACAGAGAACGGTTCAGGGACGACTTTCTTCGTTGACGGGCATGTGGATCTTCCCTATTTTCTGATGAAATCCGGCCATGGAGGATCGTTCAGGGACCTGAAAGAAGGACCGTTCACCGTCGAAAAGGCGATGGCTTCCGGGATAAGGTTTTTCTGCACGGCTATCTATTGTCAGGACTTATTTAACGGACAGGAATCGTTCAACCACTATAAACAAGTTTTAGCGTTCGCCCAACGCTCCTTGGAATCCTTGAAAATTCTTAAGAACGAACAGGACCTTCGCGAGCTGCAAAATCATTCCGAGGAACTCGGTACGGTTTTTCTTCTGGAAAATGCCGATTGCCTTGCCGGGAACATTTTTCAGATTGACAAGCTGAGAGAAAACGGCATTTTTGCGGTTGGTTTGACCCATGCGGGTGAAAATCGCCTTGGTGATGGAAATAGTATCCGGTTTTCGAAGGGCCTTAAGGATGCCGGAAGGGAGGTTGCCAGGATACTGAGTAAAAAGAGGATTCTCTTGGATGTGGCCCATCTTCATCCCGCCTGTTTCCGAGATTTGCTCGATCTCGTGGAGACCCCCATCATTTCTTCCCATACCGGCATCAGAGAGGCTTTTGACATTCAGAGAAATATCGACATGAAACAGGTGGGCGAAATTCTTCAACGCGGAGGCATGGTGGGGATTTCCGTGAATCCGGAAATGTTGGCTCCCGAAGGAAAAGCGGAAGTCGGGAGCGTTTTTTCTCATATGGATATGGTAGTGCAAAAATTTGGGGCTGACGGGGTCGGGATCGGCTCAGATCTTTGCGGTTTCGATGCTTCCATCAAAGGAATGGAAGACATCTGCGGCATCGGGCTTCTGGTCGAGGAAATGATGAACCACGGTTATGGCGGTGACGCTGTCGAGAAAATTATGGGCCGCAACTGGCTTGGCCTCTATAGCCGGGTTTTTGCGGCAAAAATGTAGGTAGAGATCGCGGTAAAGGAGAATCGTATGAAAGCAAAATGCATTGGAGTTCTGCTTGGGTTGTTGGCCGTAATAGGTTTTTATTCTTACAGCTTTGCCCGGGTGGAATGGGTTGCCTCCGGCGCTCTGAAAGTGGGTGCGCCTATTCTTGATTTTGCCGTCAGTCCGGACGGCAAGCATTTTTTTGTGCTTACAAAAGGAGGCAATATCTCCATATATGAAAGAGACGGAAAATCCGTGGGAACGATTGCAACGGGAAAAGCCGCGGACCACATCGCGCTCAGTGCGGATGGCGGGCAGATCTTTCTGTCGAGCAATCAGGCAGGAACCATTGAGAGGCTGGACTTTGATTTTGTAGTGGACATCAACCTTTCCGGGTCCCCATATAAAGGGCCTAAAGATGCCCCGGTTGTTCTCGCTGTTTTTGCTGATTTCCAGTGACCTTACTGTGCGCGGCTCACGCCGACACTTGAGCAGTTGCTCAAGCTGTACCCTGAAACGATAAAGGTCGTTTTTAAAAACTTTCCTCTGAGCAATCATCCGTATGCGGCAAAGGCTGCCGCGGCTGCCATGGCAGCGGGGCGGCAGGGTAAATTCTGGGAATTTCACGATGAACTGGTCAAATATTACAACGTGATTAATGACAATAAAATAAAGCAGATCGCCGAGATATTGAAATTGGACATGCCCCGGTTTGAAGCAGACATGAAAGATCCCGAGATTCTCAGCAAAATTAATGAAGACTATGAAGAAGGGAAGAGTATCGGGGTGACCGGTATTCCCGCAATATTTTTAAATGGCAAGCGTGTGAAAAACAGAAGTTTAGAATCGTTGAAGGGTATGATTGAAAGCGAACAAAAAAAGAAAAGCGCTCCCTGAGGGTCTTCGCCGAAAAAAGGAGGGGCATGCCGGAAAATCCGGCATGCCCCTCCTTGAACTGATACGAGTCTAAACGACTGTTACATTTGCCGCGGCAGGACCTTTCTGTCCCTGCTCGATATCAAAGGTAACGCGATCACCCTCGTTAAGCGTTTTGAATCCGCTGGCATTGATTGCCGAGTGATGAACGAATACATCGGGCCCGTCTTCCTGTTCGATAAAGCCAAAGCCCTTCTGATCATTAAACCACTTTACTGTTCCATTAGCCATAGTGACATCCCCCTTTCAAAAAGTTTTCATCGTTCCAAGCTTCAGGCTGCCACTTTTGCAAATGGATCTTTCCCTTAGAACAAACCGGTCCGCCACAAAAGAGACGGGCCTTCAATAATTTATGGGATGATAACAAATCTTGCATGCATTGTCAAGTATAAAGCAACACCAGCAGCAATTATCCCTACGGATATTTCTTCAAAAAGACGCGCAACCGGCAGCGAGCCGATTTATTTAAAGAGATTATTGTTCCCTTCAATTTTTCTGATTAGCTCGTGGTATTCCTCCCTTGCATATTTTCCGCCCCGTTCAGATCCCTAAAAACGCTGAACGAAAGATATCGCTCTGAAGCAGCTCCTGCCCGGTGCCTTCCCCCGTAATTTTCCCGGTCTGCAGGACGTATCCCATATCGGAGAGATCCAGCGCCTCGCGAACATTCTGTTCTACAAGAAGGATCGTGATCCCTTCTTTTTTCAAACGTCTCACCGTATCCAGCACCTCATCCACCAGGATGGGGGCAAGCCCGAGCGAGGGTTCATCCAGCATGAGAACCCGTGGGTTGGACATGAGCCCTCTTCCAATGGCCACCATCTGCTGCTCTCCGCCCGAGAGGGTGGATACCGCCTGGGTCCTGCGCTCTTTCAACCTGGGGAAAAGGTGAAAAACATACCGGAGATTTTCCTCGAGTTTTTGTTTGTCTTTGATGATGAAGCCCCCGAGATACAGATTTTCTTCGACACTTAAAGGCTTGAACAGCATTTTTTCTTCAGGCACATAGATAATGCCCATTCGAACAATATCTTCCGTGGGAAGTCCGTGAATTCTTTTCCCTCGAAATAAGATGTTTCCTTCAAAGGCTCTCTGTGATCCCATAATCGCCCGCAGCAAGGTCGATTTTCCCGATCCATTGGAGCCTACAACGCACACGGTTTCTCCGGGGCGCACTTTTACAGACACCCCGTGGAGAACAGGCAAACCGGAGTAGCGAACTTTTATGTTTTCCACTTCAAGAATGTACTCTCCCATATGAACGCTTCAATCCTTTGCCGGCTCTTCCATATGTTCTCTGGCATATCTTTCCCCGAGATAGGCCTTTATGACAAGCGGGCTTTTTGAAATGGTCGCAGGATCGCCTTCCGCTATCTTCTCTCCATAGTCAAGCACAATAAGCCTGTGGCTGACCTTCATGACCAGTTCCATCACATGCTCGATCAAAAATACGGTGATGCCCATCTGCTCATGAATATGCTTGATACTGCCCATGATTCCCTCTATTTCGCTGGGGTTCAAACCCGCCGCCACCTCGTCGAGCAAAAGGAGTTTGGGCGCTGATCCGATGGCCGTTGCCATGGTCACCCGTTTCTGTGCGGCTACGGGGAGTTCACTTACAAGAGAATCGGAAAGGTCGTCAATGCCCATATCTTTCAGAATGCCCGTGGCCCGGGCTTTTGCGCGGGATCGAATACGGGTTTTCATGAAACAGCCCACCATAACATTTTCCAGCACCGTGAGATCGCCGGCGGCAACATACACCTGAAAAGTCCTGCCCAGCCCGCGTCGAGCCACCTCATGGGCACTCAACGCGGTAACGTCCTCCCCATCGAAAATGATTCGACCGGAACTAACGGTGTGGAGCCCTGAAATGCAGTTGAAAAGAGTGGTCTTTCCGGCCCCGTTGGGTCCGATCAATCCCACCAGCTCCTCCTTCTCAAGGGCAAAGGAAATGTTGTCGTTCGCCCTGAGGCCGCCGAAATTTTTTGTAAGGTTATGGACTTCCAGAATTGCCATTAATTCCTTTTTCTTCGCCGAATCCTTTCCACGATACCCCACACCCCCCGCGGTTCAAAGGCGGAGATGAGCATGATGATAATGGCGTAAAGGATCAGATCAATCCCTACCAGACCGGCTTGGGCGCCAAGCCATTCTTTCAGATAACTCTTGAGGGGGATCAGGATGCCGGCCCCGATGATCGGTCCCCAGAGAGAACCTGCTCCACCAAGCATGGCCATCAGGGCGATCAGTATGGAGATATCGAGGCTCATGGTATCTTCAGGCTCTATGCTCTTGATGTAACAGGCATGAAAAGAGCCCACCATGCTGACGAACGCCGTGGCGATGGCATATGTTTTTATTTTGGCCCAATGGACATTGATGCCCAGCGATCGTGCAACATCTTCATTGTCTTTGATGGAACGCAGTTGAAAACCCAGTCTCGATTTACGAAACCAGTTGATGTAGAGAATACCGATGAAGAAGAAAACCAGAATCACGTAGAAATAGTAGATGTCGTCCTTGAATATAAGCCGCATGAAATCCGGAGGAGGATATTTTATGGGAGAAATTTCAAGCCCTCTGGCAGCTCCCACAAAGTCCCAGACTTCAAAGATATCTTTCAAAACCAGGGAGGTGGCGATGGTGGCAATGGCAAAGTAGTGCCCCTTCAGCCGAAACAGGGGGTAACCGATGATAAAGGACCAGCCCACCGACAGACAGATCCCGACCGGCATGGAAAACCAGAAAGGAATGTCCCAACGAATAAGCATGACGGCGGTTGTGTAGGCGCCGATTCCCACATATTGGGCTTTGCCAAGGTCCACCTGTCCCCCGTAGCCTCCAATGGTATTCCAGCCCATTCCATAAAGGGAAAACATGAGGAACTGGATCATGGTGGCCATGGCGAAAGAAGAATGGGGGAAAACGGGAAATGCAATGAGAGCGATGCCCACAGTGCCGGCTACTGCCATGTCCAGCCGGGGGAAATCGGAAAAGTCGAGGGCGTTTTTTATTGCTTCCATCCAAACAGACCCCTCGGTCGCAGGACGACAATCACAAAATAGGCCACATATACCCACATATACTTAAAAGAGGTCATGGGGACCTTCATCATCCAGTCCACATCAAATGTATAGGTGAAAAAATCCCAGAATCCGGGAATCTCCGTGATGATCCCTACCACCAGCCCTGCGAAAAATGCGCCCGGTATGCTGCCGAACCCGCCCAACGCAACAATAGCAAACGCAATCATGGTGAAGAGGAGGCCGATGAAAGGATTGACCGACCAGAAATTGACCAGAAGCGCGCCCGCGACCGTGACGGAAGCCCCTCCGATACCCCAGGCGAGGGCATTAATTCGTTCCGTCGGGATTCCCATGTAGCGCGCGCCCTGTGCATCCAGCGCCGTGGCTGTCAGCGCCTTGCCGATTTTCGTCCGGTTCATCAATAGCCAGACGCCGAAGAAAGCCGCGACCGACAGCCCCGCCGCGGCAAGCTTGGTGGCCGGGACAATAATTCCCATGCCCACATCAAAACTTTTCCCGACGAGGATGCCGGAATGAACGGCCCGGTCTTCGGAGCCGAAAATGAGCAGCGCCAGGTTTCTGAGAAGAAGCATCAGTCCGAAGGTCCCGAGCAATTGCGCCACCATGGGCCCTCTAAGAAGATATTTGATGAATCCGAAATAGCAGATAATACCCAGGAGGAAACCAACGAGGGCCGCCACGGGCAGAGTGAAGAGCGGATCGATTCCTAAGCCCTGGGCGGTGAGCAGACCGGTGTACATGCCGATCATCAGGAACTCGCCATGCGCGAAATTGACGATGTCCATCACTCCGAAAATGATGGTCAGTCCCAATGCCACAAGGGAGAGAATCATCCCGATGAGCAGCCCGGCAAAAATAGATCCGATGAGGATATCCATGATAAACCAGGAACCTAAAAAAGAACGTCCACCTCTGATTACGCTCTAAATGTATCTCGGAGGTGGACGCTTTTAGTCCTACCTACTTGAATCCCCCAAAGGGAAAAATCATATCGGCTGAAGAGACGTCAAAGGGGTAAACAATTTCCAGACCCACCTTTCCGTCTTTTCCCTTTTGATACTGGCCAATCAATCCGGAACCCAGAACATTCTGGCCCAATTCATCGCCCGACGTGGAAAATTTTATACCCTTCCAGGGCACGACCAGCTCCTTGCCGGGAATATCGATGGCGTTTGCCGCGGCCTGAATAGCATCAGGTTTCGTGGAGCCGGCCTTTTCAAGAATGGCCACCCACGTCTGAAGTCCGGTAAAGGCCCTTGCGGAAGCGCCGCCCAGATCAGTCCCCGTCTTCTTTTTATACAGGGCGTTGACCTGGCCCGCCAGTTTCTTAGTTTCAACCAGTTTTGGCAGAAAGACCGTCCGCGTCAATATGCCAACGATACTGTCCCCGAGCGTTTCCCGAAATTCGGGCTTTTCAAATCCCGCATCCTGCCCCCAGATGATTTTGGGATGTGCTTTCTGGGCTTGTAGGGTCTTGACCATGAGAATGGCATCGGAAGTATAGGAAGCAAAAAGCATCACGTCCGCCCTGGAAGCCTTGAGAGACCTGACTTCACTGGAAAGATCGGCGGATTTGGCGGCGTATAAAAGCGACTTTTTCAGATTGAATCCGTATTGCTTGGCAAACTCCTCGATCAAACCCGATACATGGGAACCCCATTCGGTTTTTTCACACGCAGATGCCAAATTCATAATCTCTTTCTTCGGGACGGAGGCAACCCCTTTTACCTTTCCTTCCGTGAGGCCAACGAGTAGTTCAAAAAGGTCTTTGGTAAACCATGTATCATCAGGAGTGGTTCGCCAGAACCATTTGAATCCTCGCTTGGTAAGGGAGGGGGAAGTGGAAGATCCGTTGATCATGGGGATGCCGTACTGTTCGCATACGGCGCTTACCGTCTTTGTCACCGAGCTGAAATAGCACCCCAGAATCCCATCCACCTTATCATCCAGTATGAGCTTCTTGGCCAGATCGGCGCCAAGGGTGGGATTCCCCTCGTGGTCTTTGAAAATGAGTTTTATTTTTGCTCCTCCGAGACTTTTTATCCCGCTGTTCCGCGCCATGGTCATGGGCAGATCGGGCATCACATTATTTGCTATTTCCGCGGCTAATTCCGCTCCGGCTCTAAGTTCCCGACCGGCCGCGGCGGCGCCTCCGGTAAGTGGATAAATGACCCCGATCTTTATTTCCTCCACAGCCATTGCGCCGGTTGGCGCCACAAGCCCCATTACTGCCAGCAAGGCAAAAACAGACATCCAGATTTTCATAAAATGTTGCATGTGTTACCCTCCTTTGTTAAAGTAATGTCAGTTTTTCGTCTTTAAGATCCGAAACAAACATGTGTCCCGGTGCATGGGTAATCACCAGAGGCAGATCAGCGGAGGTTGCAGCCAGTGTAGAGGTGACTCCGCAGGCCCAGAACACAGGGATTTCGCCGGGCAGAATACGCACCGGATCCCCGAAATCGGGGGCATTCAGATCCTGGATGCCGATTTCTCCGGGAGATCCCATGTGGACAGGCGCCCCGTGGGTCAGATGAAAGCGCGTGGTCACCTGGACGGCACGAACCGCCTGAGCCGGGTTCATCGGTCTCATGCTGACCACAAGCGGTGCGGAAAAGGGTCCAGCCGGTCTGCATTGACGGTTTGTGACATACATGGAAACATTCTTTCCTTCTTCAAGATTCCTCACGGGGACTCCGGCGTTCAGAAGAGCATTTTCAAAAGAGAAACTGCACCCGAAAAGAAAACTGACCATCTTTTCATGCGCGAGATCGTAGCACCTGATCGATCTCATTCTTGAACTTTCCCCTTTCAAAAATCCTGTAACGAGGCAGATCCGTTCGAAGATCGGCGCCCTGTGCGATGTCGGGTTCCCATACCCCCGGCTCCAGTACGTCCAGGATTGGGCAAGGTTTCGGGTTGCGCGTACAGAAGAGCAGAAAATGGAAGGCCGCGTCCTCCGGAAGCATGACGAGATTCGCCTGCACATACCCTGGCGCCTCCCCGGAGGTAGGCGCCTTCCATCGGCCGGCTCTGATCTTTTCCCTTAGGCGGGAGGACGTCGATTCAGCGTTCATTCATTACAGCTCTTTGTTTCGAATGTGGGCCATTCCCTTTTCCAGTCGCTCCAAGACCTTTTCCCTTCCCAAGGTTTCCATCACCTCAAAGAGTCCGGGACTTGCGGTTTTTCCCGTCAAAATCATGCGGAGCGGCTGGGCGATTGTTTTCAATGCCACATTTTGTTCCTTCAGAAATCGCTCAAAGCAACTTTCAAGGTTTTGCTTTTCAAAGGAAGAAAGCACGGCTAAGTTCTCGCTGCAAAGTTTCAAGATAGGGTAAAATTTCAGGTTTCAGGAATTTTTTGTCCCCTTTTTCCTCAAACAGCAGCTCTTTCTCGAAAAAGAAGCGTGCGGCTTCGGCCATTTCAACCAGGGTTTTGCTCCTCATTTTCAGGAGGGATGCCACCTCTTTCACTTTATCCGTTGCCAGATTGTCAAAGCCGAGGCGTTGGAGAAAGGGTTTAAGTTCCCCCGCGAAAAAATCATCCGAAGCTTCTCGTATATATTGTGCGTTCAGGTCCAGAAGCTTCTCATAATTGAAGACGCCTGCTGCTTTCCCGACATTCTCCAACGAGAATTTTTCAACGAGCTCATCCATGGTGAATTTTTCCTGGTCTCCATGAGACCATCCCAGGCGCACGAGTGCGTTCAACAGTGCATGCGGAAGATATCCCATTTCCCTGTATTCAAGCACGGACATGGCGCCGTGGCGTTTGCTCAACCTGGTTTTGTCACTCCCTAAAATCATGGGAACATGGGCGTATCGGGGCAACGGTTCGCCAACGGCATGATAGATTTGAATCTGCCTCGGAGTATTATTGACGTGGTCATCTCCTCTGATAATGACGTTTACCCCCAGGTCTATATCATCGGCAACCACGGCGAGGTGATAGGTGGGGCTTCCGTTGGATCTGCGTATGATCAAATCGTCCAGTTCTTCGTTGTCAAAGCTGATAGGTCCTTTGATGAGATCCACAAAGCGGGTGTTTCCGGTGAGAGGGGTTTTTAGTCTGACCACGGAACCGGGAACAGGGCTTAATCCAAGATTCCTGCATTTTCCATCGTATTTCGGTTTCAACCCCCTCCTCTTGGCCTCTTCTCTCCGTTCGTTCAGTTCCTCCTGAGAGCAGTGGCAGTGATAGGCCAGCCCTTTTTTCAGGAGTTTTTCAATGAAAGCGTTGTATAGGTCATACCGTTTCGATTGGAAATACGGTCCCTCGTCCCACGAAAGCCCCAGCCATTCCATGGATTCGATAATTGCCTTGGTGGCCTCTTCCGATGATCTCTCCTCATCCGTATCTTCGATTCGGAGAATAAACTTTCCCCCTTTTTGTCTCGTGTAAAGCCAGTTGAAGAGGGCGGTTCTTGCGCCGCCTATGTGAAGGTATCCGGTAGGGCTTGGTGGAAAACGGGTTACGATAGATGCACTGTCCATAAATGAGAAAACGACCTCCTCGTGTTAAAAGTTTAGTCCGATGAATACACCCAGTTACAGCGTATGGGTGTTGCGTTGGGGGCATCGAATCTGGGATGAAGTTGTTCATGCTCCAGTCTTAGCCAGTTATAGGCGGCTTTGACCTTCCTCAGTTTTCCGTCCTCGGGGGGTTTGGAATGGGGTGTGTGGCGGTAATACACCTCCAGAATGCCGATCTGGACGTCATCAAAGGTATACAGGTAATCGGATTTCAACAACCGACTTTCCACGTTCTGCTGTTCCGCAATGCACTGGAGCTGCTCATCCGAAAACCGAATCAGGAAAAATTTGGATACCCCTCTCTCGGAATATCTGAACATGAGCCTTGATTCCGAACTGGACATAAATACCGTTGAAACAAAGGGAAGCTGTTTCAAAAGCTGCGCGGCGGTGAGCCCGGCGGTCCGTCGGCCTCCTACGGTATAATGGCAGCCATAATATTCAAACAATTTGCTTTGCAGAATGCGGCCTTCCTTATCTCCATTTTCATAGAGATTGGATTGAATGTAACGAAGGGATTTTGCCAGATCCTGGGCGGCATCCGCAATAGGCCAGTCGATTTTTACATGAAAATGGGTAAGGGAATATCTGTTTTTCTTTTTTACACCCGGATCCTGTTGGATGAGGAGAGCATAATCCACATCCAGAAGTTGCTCGATGAGGTCGAAGAAATTCGGATTGTCGAAATGCCTCAGGTTTTGCCGAAACTGCCTGTATAGAGGAAATTCCGCAAGATATTTCATGTTCTCTTTAATTACGCTGTTCTCCGGGAAGAAACGAATGTAATTTTTCAGGTAATCACTGATGGTATCTTCACATAAAATAACGAGAAAGGTGTTGAAGTAATCAGACTCCTTTTCCGTCCTTTTTGATTTTGGCTTCAATTCGGACTTTTCCACGAAAAAATATTCCGCGTTGTGCTCCTTGAATTTTAAAAAGGAATCAATCAGCGCAATTTTCATCAAGCGGCGTTCCAGACTGTCTCTCAGGACTTCGTAAATAGATCTTTTCAATTTTCCAAAGTAACTGAGTTGTTCTCTATATTTCCACATGGTCTGTCAGCGCTCGAGTCGGAAAGAGTTTTGGTTCAGCAAAACATTCCAGGAAGTTAACCTCATACAAAGAGCCTTGCATACCTGCCAAAGAGGTTGTTTCTATTGCTTGGCATCTTCAGTATATATAAAAATATCAATTAATTACTCAAGATGTCAACAAAAAAGATAATTTTGATAGAGCGATAACTCTTTCTCCAAGGCGCCGGAGAGGTTTGTCTTATGCATTTTGCGTTGAAAACAGCGAGGATGGATGGAAGGAAGGAGTTGCGAAAACGTTCAAAGATGGTTATAGAAATCAAAGTTGTAAACGCCTTTTTGAAATCCCGCCAAATATAGGCGGGATACCTGGTCTCGGATTTGCGGATAAAACAGCATGCCAACTGCCGGGTGGATTAGAAAAATTCTTGACAAATCGTCTGTTTTTTATGTAATCAGTTCTTTTCTTTCAAAAATGGTTATGGCAGGCTCCTGAGCAGGCGAAGGTTGAATCACATGGTCGTAGATTTTACAGCGCTTTTACAGGGGACGCATCAGTTCAGTGTTACGCTTACTCCTGCCTGGTGGCAGAGTAAAATCTCGGATTACCAGGTTGTAGGTCTTGAAAAACCTGTTATTGCAAATTTAACGGTACGCAAAGACCAAACCGGTTACTTTATTCAGGGTTCCGTGTCAGGAGTTCTTAACGTAGAGTGCGGAAGGTGTCTTGCGCTATTTGATTATACGCTCAAACCCGATTTTGATTTCCATGCCTCGTTTGCGTCTCCGTCCTCTGTTGTAAACACGGACGTTGAACTTGTAGAAAAAGATTTCACGGTTGCAGGGGGAGACGAAGGGAAGGTCGACCTGCAAGAACTGGTCATGGAACAAATTTTTCTATCCCTGCCTATGCGGCTTTTGTGCACGGAGGACTGCCTGGGGCTTTGCCCTGAATGCGGAACGAATTTGAACGGAAAAAAATGTGATTGCCGAAAGCATACGGGGCATTCGGCTTTTTTGAAGCTCAAGGGACTGGAATTCCCTGAGGGATGAGATTTTTAATGTGAATTTTAAACATGCGCCGTCTAATGGCCTCCGAATTTTACCCCTATGGCGAAGACGGTTGCGCGGAGTTCAATGTGAATTATGGCTGTACCTAAGAAAAAACGATCCAAGGCGAAGCGCGGAAGTCGACGTTCCCACGATTCCATTTCATTAGTCGGCGCCGTATTGTGTCCACAATGTCATGAACCTGTACTTCCTCACCATGTATGTCCTGCGTGCGGGACCTACAAAGGGCAAACCATAATCAAGACAGAAGAGAGCTGATATGAACGTAGCCGTTGACGCCATGGGAGGCGATAATGCTCCCGAAGTGGTTGTTGAGGGCGCAGTTGAGGCTGTTTCTGAACTGGGCATTCCCGTCACTCTCGTAGGGCATCGGGAAATACTGGGAAAAATTCTCGACGTCCACAAAAAATCGGACCTGATCTCCGTGCATCATTGTGAAGATATGGTGCAAATGGATGAGACGCCGCTGAAAGCCGTTCGGCAAAAGAAGGATTCATCTATCAGAGTGGCCTTTGATCTCGTGAAGAGCGGCGCCGCCGATGCGGTGGTCAGTGCGGGAAACAGCGGCGCGATTCTTGCCGCGGGAGTTCTCATCCTCGGTCGTATCAAGGGTGTCGACAGGCCCGCCATAGCCAGCATTGTTCCCACCAAGAAAGGACCCGGCATCCTTATCGACGTGGGAGCGAATGTGGATTGCAGACCGACGCATCTCTTTCAATTTGGCGTGATGGCGCAGGCGTTTGCAAATTCCTGCCTTGGAATTGAAAACCCCAGGATCGGCTTGCTGAGTATCGGTGAGGAAAAAAGCAAAGGCAACGAGCAGGTGCGGTTGTCCCATCGGCTTTTCAGAGAAAGTACCTTGAATTTCAAGGGGAATGTTGAAGGCCGTGACCTCTTTGACGGCAATGTGGATGTGATTGTCTGCGACGGTTTTGTGGGGAATGTGGCCCTGAAGGTTATTGAAGGCGTCGTTGCGGCCATCAGCAGGCACGTGAAAGATGAACTTGAGACGCCTCAAACAGATCCATCTGATGCTTTATTGTGTCAGAATATGATTAATCGTTTCAAGCGAAAACTCGATTATGAAGAATATGGTGGAGCGCCTCTGCTCGGAATTAAGGGAGTGGGAATCGTTTGTCACGGTGGGTCTTCCTCCAAGGCCATAAAAAACGCCATCAGAGTAGCCGCGCAATATGTCAGCAACCGCATCGTAGAGAAGATGAGTCTTGCATTGGGAGCGGTTACGGAAGGGTAACAACGGATTCATTATAAACGAAGAGGTATTTCATGAAGACTTCTGATTCCAGGGTCGTCGTTATCACAGGAGGTTCCAAAGGGATAGGACGTGCAGTGGCGCACAAGTTTGCCGGGGAAAAGGCAAGGCTCGTTCTGGTGCATTATGATGCGGATGATTCCGCTTCTCAGGATACATTGCGGCAACTGTCTGAAAAGGGGGTGGAGGCAGTGAGTTATCGGGTGGATGTGTCTTCTTTTCAAGCGGTCGAAAAGCTCTTCTCTGAAATTTATGAGAAATTTGAAAAGATCGACGTACTCGTAAATAATGCCGGGATTACAAGAGATGCCCTATTCATGCGTATGACCGAAGAGGCCTGGGATACCGTCTTGAATATCAATCTCAAGAGCGTATTCAATTGCACCCAGGCCGTCATTCGCGCCATGGTAAAACAACGGCAGGGAAGGATTGTTAATGTTTCTTCAGTGGTCGGGCAGATCGGAAATCCGGGCCAGGCAAATTACTCTGCTTCCAAGGCCGGCGTCATGGCTCTTACCAAAACCATTGCCAAAGAGGTAGCACCCAGGGGAATAACGGTAAATGCCGTAGCGCCGGGATTCATTCTGACCGAGATGACCGAAATTCTTCCTGATAAAATCAAAAATCATTTCATGCAGCAGATCCCCCTTGGCAGGATGGGCGAGCCGGAGGAAGTGGCGGATGCAATCTATTGGTTGTGTTCCGAGCAATCAAGGTATATCACCGGGCAGATCATTCATGTGAACGGCGGTATGTATATGTAACACAATATTGGGCCGGAACTTCAGGGTTCAAAATTTACAAATTCTGATGGAGGTAAAGGTTTATGTCGGGTATTGAGGAAAAAATAAAGAAGATTATATGTGAGCAACTTGATGTCCCCGAAGAAGATGTCGTAATGGATGCATCATTTGTCGATGATCTGGGTGCTGATTCCCTGGATCAGGTAGAACTTATCATGGCGATGGAAGAAGAGTTCGATGTATCCATTCCCGATGAAGATGCGGAAAAGATAGCAACGGTTAAGGATGCCGTGAATTATGTGATGAATGCGATGGGTGCATAATCGCTTTCCTGGTCGCCCGTACCGATTCCACCTGAAGTATTTTCATTCCTGAAGATTTCGCGGTTATGGGCAAGTGGAGTCCTGGCCTTACGGAAGGTAAATTAAGATGACGAGAAGGGTTGTTGTGACAGGCTTGGGGATGGTGACGCCTCTCGGGACCGGCGTTGAGAAAAACTGGGATGCCGCCTGCGCCGGAAAATCAGGGATTGGTCTCATAACAAGGTTTGACACCTCGGATTTTGCCTCGCATATCGCGGGGGAAGTTACTGATTTCAACCCAAGCGACTTCCTGGATAAACAACAGATCAGGCGTTTTGACATCTTCATCCATTACGCGATTGCTTCCGCAAGAATGGCGGTGGAAGACTCGGGCCTGAAAATAGACCAGAAGAACGGACATCGGGTCGGCTGCGTTACCGGCAGTGGCCTGGGCGGCCTCGGCATGCTTGAAAATTATCATTCCGTGCTCCTGGAAAAGGGGGCGAAGAGGATCAGCCCGTTTTTTATTCCCGGGATTATCGCCAATATGGTTCCCGGACAAATTGCCATTGAGTTCGGCGCAAGAGGACCCAATCTCGCTATCTCCACCGCATGTGCCGCAAGCACCCATGCCATCGGGGAGGCCTTTCGTCTTGATCCAGGAAGGACATTTCCGACGCCATTATTACCGGGGGGGCGGAGGCGGTGATTACACCGCTGGCAGTAGGTGGTTTTTGTTCCATGCGAGCTCTCTCCACGAGGAATAATGAACCGGAAAAGGCCTCCAGACCTTTTGATCTGGATCGTGACGGGTTTGTGATCGGGGAAGGTTCCGGAATCCTGGTCCTTGAAGAACTTGAACATGCTCGGGAAAGAGGCGCTCGAATTATCGGAGAGGTAATAGGCTATGGGCTGAGCGGGGACGCCTATCACGTTTCAGCTCCTGAACCTGACGGTGTCGGCGCGATTGCCTGTATGCAGGGGGCTATTCTTTGTGCCGGCATCAAACCTGAAGCCGTGGATTATATTAATGCCCATGGAACCTCTACAAAACTGAACGATCTCTCGGAAAACAATGCCATTAAAGCGGTATTCGGGGATCATGCGCGGAAATTAGCCATAAGTTCAACAAAATCAATGACCGGCCATCTCCTTGGCGGCGCCGGCGGAATTGAAGCGATCTATGCGTTGCTTGCCATTAAGCATGGTATTATCCCTCCAACCATAAACTATGAAACCCCTGATCCGGAATGCGACCTGGACTATGTCCCCAATGTCGCCAGAAAGGCAAAGCTGGTAACGGCCATGTCCAATTCATTTGGCTTTGGAGGAACCAACGCTTCTTTGATTTTCAAGGCCTACGAACCAAAGTGATCGTATTCCATTCAGATTATCCGGCAATAGGTCGCGGATTCAGAACAACCATCCCGCCTTGGGGGTTTCTTCCCTGCCGCTGATCCAAATTTCAACATCGCACCTGAGCATGGTTTTCGTTCAGAGACGATAACTACTATCTCTTCTTTGACGGTGGAAAGATTCATGAAGATTATTATCGGCTCCGACCACGGAGGTTTTGAGCTGAAAGAGGAATGCAGAGCACATCTGAAGAGCAAAGGGATTTCAGGGGTCCACGATGCGGGAGTTTTCAGCCTCGATTCCTTCGACTATCCGAAAATCGGTCACTTGGTGGCCCGGTCGGTGGCAAGTGGAGAATTCGAACGCGGAATACTCATTTGTGGAACAGGAATCGGAATGAGTCTTGTGGCAAACCGATATAAGGGAGTGCGGGCTGCCTTGTGCCACAACCTTTTTACCGCTCGTCTCAGCAAACAGCACAATGATGCCAACATACTGGTCATGGGGGGCAGGGTAATCGGGGTAGGGCTTGCCCTGGAAATGGTGGATATTTTTCTGCAGACTCCTTTTGATGGCGGCCGACATAAAATAAGGATTGATCAAATTGACGAAACGCAAATGGATAAATGACCGGGACCTGAAAGAGGTAGACCCGCAGATCTACGATGCCATTCAGAAAGAGATCAGAAGAGAAAAGCAAAATCTCGTGCTGATTGCCTCGGAGAACTATGCCAGCCGGGCCGTTATTGAAGCGCAAGCCAGTGTCATGACAAACAAATATGCTGAAGGATATCCCGGTGCAAGGTATTACGGCGGATGCCAATTTGTTGACACGGCTGAGAAACTGGCCATAGACCGCGTCATGAAACTGTTTGGATCCGAATATGCCAACGTCCAACCCCATTCGGGAAGCCAGGCCAACATGGCTGTTTATTTCACTTTCCTCGATCCGGGTGATATCATTTTGGGGATGGATCTCTCTCACGGGGGACATTTGACCCACGGGAGTCCCGCGAATTTTTCGGGAAAACTTTTCAGGACCGTCTTCTACGGTCTGAATCCGAAGACGGAGCAGATTGATTATGATCAGGTGGCTGATCTGGCAAGGAAGCATAAGCCGAAAATGATCGTTGCGGGGGCCAGTGCCTATCCACGCTTGATCGATTTTTCAAGATTCAAGGAAATCGCCAGGGAGCAGGGCGCCTACTTGATGGTCGACATGGCTCACATAGCGGGTCTTGTGGCAACGGGTCTGCATCCCACACCCGTGGGGTTGGCCGATTTTGTCACGTCAACGACCCACAAAACCCTCAGGGGACCCAGAGGCGGCCTGGTTCTGGCACAGGGAGAATACGGAAAAAGGCTTAACAAGGGTATTTTCCCCGGGATCCAGGGGGGACCGCTCATGCACGTTATTGCTGCCAAGGCCGTAGCCTTTGAGGAGGCCCTGCACGAAGAATTCATAGAATACCAGCGGCAAGTGCTTCTTAATGCCCAAGTGCTTGCGGAAGAATTGAAGGGACATGGATTCGACCTGGTCTCGGGAGGAACGGACAATCATCTCCTTCTGATAAATCTTACTGAAAAAGGGATAACCGGCATTGATGCGGAAAACAGCCTTGTGCGGTCGGGAATCGTGGTGAACAAAAACACCATCCCCTTTGACAAAAGGGGACCGCGGGTAACCAGCGGTTTGCGACTTGGAACACCGGCCTTGACAACGCGCGGGATGAAAGCGCCGGAGATCAGGGAGATCGCCGCTTTCATTCGAGACATATTGAATGATCCGGAATCGGAAAGCGTTAGGGACCGTGTTCGCGGCAAGGTATTGGAACTGTGCGAAAGTTATCCTATCTATCCCCAACTTGACAATTATTAACCTGAGGAAGTCCGCATTGGCAAGACCATCCTGGAATGAATATTTCATGGCATTAGCCGAGATGGTGTCGAACAGATCCACCTGTATCAGGCGATCCGTTGGCGCTCTGCTCGTGAAGGAAAGACGTATTTTAGGGACCGGATACAACGGCGCTCCGGCAGGCCTCAGGCATTGTGAAGAAACCGGCTGTATTAGAGAAAATTCGTCGATTCCATCGGGGACCAGGCATGAACTCTGCCGGGGCCTCCACGCGGAACAGAATGCCATTATTCAAGCTGCGTATTACGGCACATCGATCAAGGATTCGACTCTTTACTGCACCAATAAGCCCTGTGTTATCTGTTCGAAGATGTTGATTAATGCAGGAATAAAAAAAATATTTTACAAAGACGGATATGATGATGCGCTGGCGGACGAAATGTTAACGGAGGCAGGTGTTCAAATCGAGAGGTTTGTCCCATGAAATGTCCCTTCTGTACCAAGATTGACAACAAAGTGATTGATTCCAGGTTGAGCAAGGATGGCAGAACAATCCGGAGAAGAAGAGAATGCCTCGGATGCAAAAGAAGATTTACCACCTATGAAAAACTCGAAGATGTTCTTCCTCTCGTTGTCAAGAAGGATGGTCGCCGGGAGCCTTTTAATCGGCGATAAGATTATTTCAGGGATACGGATGGCTTGCCAGAAAAGGCCTGTAAGCACTTCCAGAATTGAGGAATTTACCGACAGCATGGAATCCCACTTTCAGGATCTCGGTAAAAAGGAGATAGACAGTTCCGAGGTGGGTGAAATGGTCATCAATACCCTCCGGGAATGGGATGAAGTGGCCTACGTAAGGTTCGCGTCTGTGTACAGACAATTTAAGGATATCAAAGAGTTCATGTCAGAACTTGAAGATATACTTAAGGCCAGGCAAAACCATCGAGACGATAATTAGGCCGGGCGGTTCGGATGATCGATCCCGATGTAAAATACATGAAACTTGCCCTGGCTGAAGCCGGAAAGGGCGCCGGTCGCACTTCCCCGAATCCGGCCGTAGGCGCTGTGATTGTAAAGGACGGCCGTGTTCTGTCCCGGGGTTATCACCGAAGAGCTGGTCTTCCCCATGCTGAAATAGAAGCCCTTGAGAAAGTCGGTCGCTCCTGTCCGGGAGCCACCTTGTATGTTACCCTTGAACCGTGCAACCATCACGGAAAGACCCCCCCCTGCACCGAGTCAATTCTCCACGCCGGAATTTCCCGAGTGGTTGTAGGCGCCATGGACCCGAATCCGGGCGTCAAAGGCGGCGGAAGTGGATTCTTGGCGAAAAACGGCATTGAAGTAAGGAACGGCGTTCTGGAAGACGATTGCCGAACCCTCAATGAGGATTTTTTCACCTTTATCACCACCGGGAGGCCCTTTGTAATCGCCAAATCCGCCCAGACCCTGGATGGCTGGACCGCCACGTCGCTGAAGGATTCCAGATGGGTTACCAATGAAAAGTCACGTCGTTATGTTCATCGACTGAGAGATCGCGTGGATGCGATCATGGTTGGGGTGGGAACAATTATGGCGGACAACCCTTCTCTCACCACACGATTGGAAAACAGAAAGGGGAAAAATCCTCTCAGGATTGTTCTTGACACCTATTTGAGAACCCCTGAAGAGGCCCGGATTCTCAACGATGAATTCCCGGATAGGAGCCTGCTCGTTATCGGTGAAAAAGCAGGCGGTGAAAAAGTCGATCGGATCAGAAAGAAAGGAGTTTCCATTCTCTCGTGTCCAACAAAGAACGGTCGTCTGGACCTGCAGGCTCTGATGGGGAAGCTGGGTCGGATGAGCATCATGAGTCTCCTCGTGGAAGGCGGCTCGTTGGTTCTGGGTTCCATGATTCGGGAAGAACTTGTGAATAAATTTTATATATTCAAGGCGCCCAAACTTCTTGGAGGAAATGACGGGGTCCCCATGGCGAGCGGTCCCGGCGTGAAGCATATGCGGGACTGCACAACCCTTGAAAACGTTAAATTCAGGAGTTTTGGAGAGGACATGCTGATTACGGGTTATCCTGTCTACCCTCGGGGAGTTCGATAATAATCTTTTCCCAGATATTTGAAAGGACCGGGCTTGCCTTTTTCGACGCTTCTATAACCTCCTCGATCGTTGTTTTCCCCATGCAATCCGGGATGTTCACATTGGTAATGACCACAATGGCCAGGGTTTTCAGCCCGCAGTGCGCTGCTACAATAGCCTGTGATACGGTCGACATTCCCACGGCATCGGCCCCGATGGTTCTGAGGAAGCGCGTTTCCGCCGGTGTTTCAAGGGACGGCCCCGGAACTCCCACGTAGACTCCTTCCCTGATGAAAAGGCCGGATTGCATCGCTTTTTCTCTTGCCAGTCCAATTAGTTCGGGTGCATATACCTGACTCATGTCCGGGAAGCGCGGACCGAATTGCGCAAGGTTGGGACCGGTTAATGGGTTCACTCCTTTCAGGTTGATATGATCGGTGACAATCATTAAATCCCCTTTTTTGAAAGAAGGATTCAATCCGCCGGCGGCGCTGGACATGAGAAAAAATCGGATGCCGAGCATGGCCATAACCCGTACGGGAAATGTTACCTCCCAAGAGGTGTAGCCTTCATACAGATGAAAACGGCCTTCCAGCGCCACGACCGACCTGCCTCCAAATTTTCCCCCGACAAGCGTGCCTTTATGTCCTTCCACGGTCGATTTGGGGAAATGGGGTATTTCTTCGTAGGGCAGCCGGAAATCGGGCACGATGCTATCCGTGAGAGAACCCAGCCCCGTACCGGTTATCATGCCCACTTCCGGTGGTTCACCCATCCTGGAAGCAAGAAAATCAGCGGTCTCTTCGATCTTAGAAAACATTATTTTATTCCTTTCCATAAGAAATGCCACAGCTTAAGCAAACGAGACCAACATAGCATTTTTTTTCCGAAAAATCTTGTGTTTTCATGGATGGGCAGCGAATTTCAATTTACCCTTGACCTGAAATACTCCGTACGGTAATAATAAAAAGTTTTTCCTGAATAGAACGAAGGGCTTCAATCGAGATTCCATTGAAAAGGCTCGCGAATCGCGCCGGTCGCAACACTGCCATGGAATGGGTGTTCACTGATTTGGAAACTGTTGAGCGGGGATGTATGAAAATTGATCTGCATATTCACTCAAGGGATTGTTCGGATGGAAAGATGTCTCTGTCGCGGATATTTCTTGAGGCTAAAAAGAAAGATATCGGACTTGTCTCCATTACAGACCACGATAATATCCAATGCCAGGAAACAGCCCTCGCACTGGCCCGAGAATACGGCATCGATTATCTGCCGGGCGTGGAATTCAATATTACTTTTTCACATCCTGATTACCGGAAAGGAAAATCCGCGGCCCTGGATGTTCTTGGTTATGGATATGACATATATAACAAACCGATAATTGATAAACTTAAAGCAATACAAGAATATCGAAGGGGCAGGGCGGAACGGATTCTCGAAAAGATCAATCAGGCATTTAAAGAAAACGGACAGCCTGCATTTACAAAACGCGATATGGAGGCGATCGAAGAGAGAGTGGAAGGCTCCATCGGTCGCCCGCACATCGCCGCTTACATGGTTGAAAAAGGGATTGTCTCCAGCAGACAGGAGGCATTTGATCTCTATCTTGTCCAATGTAACGTCCCGAAACTGCCTCTTTCCCTGGAGGAAGCGTCCCGGCTCGTAAGAGGGGCGGGGGGCAAGTTGTTTTTGGCCCACCCCGATGATCCGAACGGCACGTCTCTCAGGGCTTATACCCCTGATCTCCAAAAACAGCAGGGCATCATAAAGGAAGCAATGCTCCCCTATCTGGACGGGATTGAATGCTGGCACTCCAGACATACCCCGGAAGCGGTGATTTCCTATAGAATATTCGCGGAAAATGAAAAGCTTCTGATCTCAGGGGGATCCGACTGCCACCAGGATCCCATGGTTATGGGGGAAATGGATATACCATTCTGGGTGGCGGAACAATTTACTCTGGAAAGGCCATAGAAAATGCTTAAAAACGAACTGATCAAAGATCTGCGGGATCCCGCCTCTCTCCCCGACCCAACAAAAAGCGTGTCGGTCGTGCAAACCCATATTTCGATCGTGTTCATCGCCGACGACTTTGTATATAAAGTGAAGAAACCGGTGAATTTCGGTTTTCTTGATTTCTCGACGCTCGAAAAAAGGGAGTTTTTCTGCAAGCAGGAGGTGGAACTGAACAGAAGACTCTCCAGGGGCATTTACCTGGACGTTCTTCCCGTAAAGCGCACCGGAACGAAATATACGCTCAAACCCGTGCCGGGTGATGCAGTGGAATATGCCGTCAAGATGAAACGGATTCCGGAATCTTCCCTGATGAAAACCGTATTTGAAAAAGGGCGTATCACCCGGCGGCACCTGGAGGAAATCGCCTCGGTTCTGGCCGCGTTTCACGGGAAGGCTTTTCGAAATGAAGAGATCGATAAATTCGGGCTTCCGGAACAATTCAAAGTAAATACGGACGAAAATTTCGATCAGGTGGAGAAATATATAGGAATATCGATCTCAAGAGACGCTTTTGATGAAATATCCCGATGGACGGCGGCCTTTTTCAAGGCAAACAACGCTCTCTTCCTGGAGAGGGTGGGCAAGGGAAGGATCAGGGATTGCCATGGCGACCTTCACATGGAGCATATCTGCTTGATGGAGGGGCTTCCGATTATCGATTGCATAGAATTCAACGAACGTTTTCGATACGGTGATACGATAGCGGACATTGCCTTTCTCTTGATGGACCTGGAGTATCATGGAGGACGTGATCTTGCGCAAACTCTCTGGGAGGCCTACAAAGATCGGGCGGGAGAAGATGGAGTGGATCGCCTGCTTGTTTTTTACAAGGTTTACAGGGCGTTCGTACGAGGGAAGGTGAACAGTTTTCAACTGGATGATCCGTCCATAGACAGCGCGAAAAAGTCGGCCGCGGCGGAACGGGCACGGAAATATTTTGAACTGGCCCGGTCGTACGTCAAGCTTGGTTAACCTCGGATGTAAAGGAGCAAGTGTATGAAAGAACCTTTTGTGGATTTTATGCGTAAAGAACTGGGGCCTGAAACCGTGCTTATCGCCTGCGGCCTGCCCGCATCCTATAAGACGGAAACAACGGAAGTGATTGCGGATTTGCAGGGGTACACCATACTCAGGTCTGATCTGATTCGCCGTGAAGTGTTGAAAGGCGAAGATATTTTTGATGAAAAAGTAGCCTCCAACATGAACAAACGAACGCTCGTATACGATGAGATGTTCAGGATGGCGGATGAACTGGCTGGAAAAGGGCAGGGCATTATCCTGGATGCCACTTTTGTAACCCAGAGCCTGAGACGGAGGGCTGCTGAAGTGGCCGCCAGATATGGCAAAACGCTTGTGATCCAGCAAACCCGATGCCCCAAAGAGGTCTCTCTTCGAAGGATATCTCTGAGGACCAAGGAGAATTACGAATCCAATGCCCTGACCGAACAGGCCTACACGAACAATGTTAAAAAGTTCGAGCCCGTGGACCTTCAGGAACTCAAGACTCTTTTTCCGGACCTCAACATAGTGCACCTGGTCGTTGACACCTCATCGGATCGAACCGAGGAATGGTTTGTTATGGAGAAAGTTACGCGATAAGGATTTTGTGATATGAACAATCTGAAGAAGAGAATCCTTGCCGCAAAAAGGGAAATTCCATCCGACCTTGTTCTCAAAGGCGGCAATGTGGTGAATGTCTTTTCCGCCACGATCGAAAAAGCCGACGTGGCCATATGCGACGGGGTCATTGCGGGAATAGGTCCTGATTACCATGGAAAAGAAGAAGTGGGTGTTGAGGGCAAGTGGCTTGCTCCCGGACTGATTGATGGGCACATCCACGTGGAAAGCAGTATGCTGGTTCCTTCGGAACTCGCCCGGGCTCTGCTCATCCATGGAACCACCGCCATTGTTTCCGATCCACACGAAATTGCCAATGTTCACGGAATTGACGGCATCCGTTTCATGATCGGAGATTCCGACTCTATTCCTTTCGACATCTATTTCATGGCGCCTTCCTGTGTCCCCGCCACCCATCTGGAAACAGCCGGGGCACGTTTGTTGGCGGAAGACCTTGCCGTGTTGAAAGACGAGCCTCGCATCCTGGGTCTCGCCGAGGTCATGAATTTCCCCGGAGTTATTTCCGGGGACGATCAGGTCCTGGAAAAAATCCGAATCTTCAGGGATCGAGTCATTGACGGTCATTCCCCTCTTCTGAGCGGTTACGATCTGCAGGCCTATCTGTCCGCGGGCATCGGCTCCGATCACGAATCCATGCGGCTGGAAGAAGCCCGGGAAAAAATGGAAAACGGCATGATGGTGATGATTCGGGAAGGAACTTCCGCAAAAAACCTGAAAGATCTGCTGCCGTTAATCAATGAGAAAAATCAGAGTCGTTTCTGTTTGGTATCGGACGATTTGCATGCGGAAGATATCCATTCCAGAGGACATCTTGATTTTGTTCTCAGGAAATCCGTCCAACTGGGTCTTGATCCGGTTGCCGCCCTTCGGCTCGCCACCATTAATCCAGCGAACTACTTTCGATTATATCACAGGGGCGCCCTTGCACCGGGTTGGCGGGCGGATATTGTTGTCTTAAACGATTTGTCGGCCTTTGAAATAGATGCCGTGTATAAAAATGGGAAGCTTGTTGTTCAAAGGGGAGCATTGATCGATTTTCCCCGTAGCCCATCCGCGTACACGAATCCGCTTTCCCGATCCATGCATATGGCCCGAATCACGCCGGAAGATTTCGCCATGGAACATCCCGGGGGAATTGCACGCGTTATTAATCTCATTCCCGATCAAATTGTCACGGTCATGTCCCATGAGTCCGTTCATGCCGAGAAGGGATGGTTCCATTCGGACCCCGCGACCGATACCCTGAAAATGGCTGTTGTGGAAAGACACCGGGCCACTGGCAATATCGGCCATGGGCTTGTCAGGGGGTTCGGATTAAATAAAGGCGCGATCGCCTCATCCGTAGCCCACGATTCCCACAATGTCATCGTGGTCGGCGTCGATGACATTGACATCTGCGGGGCGGTTCAAGCGGTAAACGACATGGGGGGCGGTATTGCCGTTTTTTCTGAAAATCATCTTCTCGCCTCGGTTCCCCTTGAGATAGCCGGGCTCATGTCTATGAACCCCCTGCATACCGTCGTGGAACAGCTCGAAAAAGCAAAAACGATGGCGCGAGAGCTGGGCTGTGGGATCCATGATCCTTTTATGGTGCTTTCCTTTCTTGCTCTCCCTGTAATTCCTGAGTTAAAACTAACCGATAGGGGCCTGGTTGATGTAAACCGGTTTCAATTTGTCCCTCTGTTCGAGAAGCGTTAAATAAGAGGTTTCATGTCTGAAAAATCAGCGGGAATTATTTACAAACATCATCATGAACCGGCTAGAGCTGCCGCCCGGGATCTGGAAAAATGGTTTATTCAAAAAGGCATCGCGGTATTTTCCGAAGAAATGGGGTTGAGTGGCCCCCATGAGGGGAAGTCAAAGGGAATCTGCGATATACCCGAATCCGTTGACTGGGTGGTTGTGCTCGGTGGCGATGGAACCCTGCTGGGCGCCGCGCGCCGGATCGGTCGTTATGGCGTGCCGATTCTGGGAATCAATATGGGCGGTCTGGGGTTTCTCACCGGCATTCCGCTTGATCGAATGTATCCTGTCATGGAAGCGATGATCAATGGTGAATTGGAGGTGGAAAGCCGGATCATGCTTGAAACCCGGGTATTTCGCCAGGAACAAATGGTTTTCCATTTCCAGGTCCTCAACGATGTGGTGATAAACAAGAGCACCCTGGCAAGAATTATCGATCTCGATGTCACCATCGACGACGAATTTCTGACGACGTTCAGGGCGGACGGGTTGATTATATCGACGCCCACCGGTTCCACCGCTTATAACTTATCCGCGGGAGGCCCCATTTTATATCCCACTATGGAGACTTTTGTGCTGACGCCGATCTGCCCGTTCACCCTGACGAATCGCCCCATAATCTTTCCGGACAGCGCGGTTATTCGCATAAGAATGGGAAAGGAAAGTGAGCAGACTGTCGTTCTCACCTTCGATGGACAGGTCGGTTTTGATCTTCTTCACGAAGACAGGCTGGATATTTGCAAATCCCGTGAAAAAATCACGCTGTTCAAGCCGCCCGACACCAGCTACTTTAAAATTCTCAGGACAAAACTTATGTGGGGTGGGGTAACACAGAACGTGGATTGATAACCGTTCACCGTTTACGGTTATCCTTTCACGGGTGAAAAATCGAATGGATCAAAACGGTAGACCGGAAACCGGCATCGGGAAATATGCAGAGCATCAGGCGTAGCTTCGTAACGGAACGGAGCAAAATCGGGTATATCAGGTTTACTGTAGAATCCTATGATGGAATGGCCCTCGTTTCCACGGTTGACCCTCATAAGGCCATGATTGAGCTAAAAATATCGCCGGGCTGTGAGGGGATGATCCTGGAACTTTTGGAATCCTTTCGCCGGGATGAAGGGATTAAAATCATAGAAGTCTTGTAAATCCCTGGAGAGGATTTTTGTCGAAGAAATTTTATATAAAAACCATGGGATGCCAGATGAATGAATATGATTCTGATTTCCTGGCCCAATCCTTGATATTGGAAGGATATACGCGGACAAATACGCCTGATCACGCCGACCTTATCCTGGTGAATACCTGTGCCGTGAGGGCCAAACCGGAGCAGAAGACCTTCAGTTTTTTGGGGCGTATGAGCGCCCTGAAGAAAAAAAACCCTGACATGGTGTTAGGCGTTGTTGGGTGCCTTGCGCAGATGAAAGGAAAAAGCATCCTGAAACAGTTTCATATGCTTGATTTTGCCATGGGTCCCCGGGACCTGAATCGCCTGCTGGAAGTCCTGCGGAACATTGGACGGAATCAAAGAAGAATTGCCGCGGTGAATCTCGATTCGTTTCGATCCGGCTACGTCTCATGTCCGGGGTATTTCGCTCGGAAAATAACGGGATTTATCTCCATTATGGAGGGATGCAACAATTTCTGCAGTTATTGCATCGTTCCTTACGTACGCGGTCGGGAAATTTCAAAACCGGTGGATGACATTCTTGGAGAAACCCGTTCGCTGATCTCTCAGGGAGTAAAAGAAATCACGCTCCTGGGGCAGAATGTCAACTCCTACAACTGGAAACAAAAAGACAGGACCTGGCATTTCCCTGATCTACTTGAAAAGCTTGGTGGCGTGGAAGGCCTGGTGCGGCTTCGATTCACCACCTCTCATCCGAAAGATGTTTCGTGTGATCTCATTCATTCTTTCAAGGACATCCCCAACCTCTGTCCACATATGCACCTTCCATTTCAGGCCGGGTCCAGTCGGATACTCAAATCCATGAAAAGACGCTATACCCGGGAAGATTATATGAAACTGATCGAAAACCTCAAAAATGTCAATCCCGGGATTGCCATTACAAGTGATGTTATGGTAGGATTTCCTGGAGAAACGGACAGCGATTTCGAAGATACTCTCGATCTCATCCGGCATGTCCGGTTTGATTCGCTATATTCCTTCAAATATTCAGACAGAATCGGCACGGCAGCGGAGAAAATGGGGAACAAGGTGGAAGAATCCGTAAAGACCTCGCGTCTGAGCATTCTTCAGGAATTGCAGGAACAGATAACCAGGGAGAAAAACAAGGAACTTGAAGGGCAAATCTTGGAAGTCCTTATAGAAGGCGAAAGCAGAAAAGGCGGGCAGAAGACCGGAAAGACGGCTACCAATAAGATCGTCAATTTTCGCTGTAAAGAAAGCTCGGCCGGTGAGCTTGTCAGGATTCGCATTCAAGAGGCTTTCATCAATTCATTCCGGGGCGAGATTGTGAACATCAGCCAATGAGTTATGATTTGGAAAATATTGACTACAGCCGTGAGGGAGTTCTGGTTGTGGATGATGAAGAGGGCGTTCGGGAACCCGTAGCCGAAATGCTCCGACGTCTTGGTTTCCAGGCCGACAGTATCGGCAATCCCCTGGATGCTCTCGCTGCCTTTGAAGAAAAGCGCTACAGCTTTCTGCTGACAGACATTCGTATGCCGCAAATGGATGGACTCGCATTGATAAGACAGGTCAAGGAACGATTTCCCGACGTCTTTGCGATCGCCATGACAGGATACACGCGGGAATACAGCTATGTGGAAGTGATTAACGCAGGGGCAACGGATTTCATCAACAAGCCCTTCGGCATGGAGGAACTGGAAGCCAAGTTCAAAAGAGCCCTGATCGAAAAGAATATACGGCAGGAACTTAACCGGTTATCCATCACCGATTCCCTTACGGGAATTTATAATCAGAGGCATTTTTACAGCAAACTCCAGGAGGAAATCCTGCGTGCAAAAAGGCAGCGGTCCGACTTGGGCCTGATCCTTCTGGACCTGGACAATTTTAAAAGATTCAATGATCAATTCGGTCACCTCGCGGGCGATGATCTGTTACGAGGCATTGGACCTATTATCACCCAGAGTATTCGCCAGGGTGTTGATTCCGGATTCAGATACGGCGGGGACGAATTCGCCGTCATTCTAATAGAAGGCAAATTGGAGATTGCGGAGTTGACAGCCAAGCGGATCACGGATTCCATTGAGAAAAACTGTGGAATCCGCGCAAGTGCGGGCTATGCGGTAACTTCCGGCCAAACCACTATGGAAGACTTCATTAAAGAGGCGGATGATGCATTGTACAGAAACAAGAAACGCAGGAAGGCTGCATCCGAGGAATAAATCGGGGATGTTTGCAGTGTCTGATAAGATATATTATGTAAACTAAAAAGAATAAGCGCTTCAGCTTACAGGAAGATACAGGAAGATATCTGTTGACTTATTGATTTTAAGCGAATAAAGTTAAATCATCATTAATCGGAGGTCATTTTTATGAGCAGTGTTGTCAAGAAACGTCGGAAAAAGATCACCAAGCACAAATATCGAAAGCTGCGGAAAAAAATGCGTCATAAAAACAAATAGGTTTTTCCCTCAGGCCTGTGTCCGCAATAAAAAAGACAGCTCCTCTGTGAGCTGCCTTTTTTTATTGCGGCTTTTTTTTGCGCAATGAAAGAATCAGGATAAAGGGACTTTTGATTTCCGGTCCCTCTATCCTGCATTATCCTTGAACCAACGGTGCGGTAAGATTATTTGCCGTAATCGTACCAGCCTCCTCCGGTCTTCTTTCCCAGCTTATTGGCCCGAATCATGGTCTTGAGAAGATTCGGCGAAACCCATTTGGATTCCTTATTGAGTTCCTTGTAGAAGTATTCCGTAACAAAGTAGCAGATATCAACACCCGTCAGGTCCATCAGTTGAAACGGCCCCATGGGATAATTCAAGCCGTTTTTCACCGCGATGTCCACATCTTCGATGCTGGCAATCCCTTCTTCAACAATCTTGATGGCCTCCAGCATGTGGGGAATCATGATTCTGTTGACGATGAATCCGGGAGAGTCCTTTTTTACTTCAACGGTTATCTTGCCCATCTTCTTTGCCAGAGCCGTTGTCACGTCCACTGTTTCATCGCTGGTGCTGTATCCGCGAATCACTTCCACCAGTTTCATCAGAGGAACGGGATTAAAGAAGTGCATTCCACAGACCTTGTCCGGACGTTTGGTTGCCGTCGCGATTTCAGTCAACGACATGGAGGACGTATTGGAAGCAAGGATGACATCCGGACCGCAGATCTCATCCAATTCGCTGAAAACGCTCTTTTTCAATGCCATGTCTTCGAGGACCACTTCAATAACGAAATCGGCGTCTTTCAGGACCTGCATGTCCGTTGTGCCCTTTATCCTGCCAAGAATCGCATCTTTCTGGGCGGCTTCCATTTTCCCTTTTTCGACGCTCCTTGAGAGAAAACGGTCTATATTTTTCAGGCCTCGCTCCACGAAATCGTCTTTTATGTCGCGCATGATCACGTCGCAACCTATCTGAGCCGCCGCCTGCGCGATTCCATTTCCCATGGTTCCTGCACCCACTACGCCAACTGTCTTAATGTCCATAATCACTCCTCACAATAATTGTATATGCATTGTTTACCTTACGCTTAAACGGATTCCACGCTTTTCACTTCAGGGACATTCTGTTTTAAAATTTTTTCAATCCCCATTTTCAATGTCATTTGCGACATGGGACAACCGCCGCAAGCGCCCGTCAGCTTTACCTTTACCAGCCCTTCATCGTTGACGTCCACAAGTTCCACGTCTCCTCCGTCCGCCTGGAGCGACGGTCTGACTTTCTGCAGAGCGTCATTCACTTTTTCCTTTAATGTCATAGGAATTCTCCTGTTTGCTTAGTGTTTATACGCACGTTGTTCAAGATTGTCCGTCATTAGCATATTCCGGGAAAAAAGGCTACCCGAAAATCCTTTCGACCCTCTCATCAAGATACCGGCGAAGGCCGGAATTTTCTCCGGGAGACCAACCCATGCTTTTCTTCCAGATTTCGTCCGACTCCATACAGAGGTAGAGGCCCAGATCCGCGTGCCATTTTGTCAATTGTTCTTTCATAAAGGCATACATTTCGATTCGCATAGGTTTGAAGTAGCGCATTTTTCCGTCTAATCCCATGACAAATTCCCCGTTCAGGATACAGGTTCCGGGGTGCCTTTTTCGAATCACGGGCTTGAACCCGGGCATGAACCGAAACGAGCCGAAACTGATCCAGATGATCGTTTTCGGGTCGACATAACGTGCCATCAAATCCAACGTTCGGCTATACTGCTCTTTCCAACCGTCGTGATAGACAAGGGGATCAAAGTGAAAACCGATTTTGAACCCCTCCGCTTGACATTTCCGGGCAGCTTCGAAGCCTCTTCTCTATGCTTGCGGCGCCATGTTCCTCCCTTGCGCAAATATAGGGGCTGTTCAGCGACCACGAAACAATAATACGGTCCCGTTCCCGAAGGGCAAGGAGTCCGTTGATCTCGGTGGTCTTTGTCTTGAGCTCCAAAACGGCGTTTTTTCTCTTTGAAAAGGCCGGAACCAAGAGCTCTGTCCACCGGGCGACGGGATCCAGGGCCAGACTATCGGTAAACTCTCCCGTCCCCACCCTGAAGATGGTGTCCGGTTGTGAATCAATGGTTTCCAGGAGTCGTGGCATTTCTTCTTCAAGATTTGTATGCACCCTCAAATGGGGGTTGTTGAAATAGTATTGAAGGATGCAATAACTGCAGTTCAGCGGACAATTCGTCCCAACGTTCAGAATCTGGTATCCACAACAGATATATTCCCGGGTTCCCGGACAAGGTTTTAAAAATTCGCCCTTATGGGGAAGGAAATGGAGTACATCCTTCCCCATGTAAAAGGGAGCATTTTCCTTCGCGCCCTCCCCTTTTTCCGTTTCTTCCCATTCTTCAACCTTTGATTTATTTGTTTCTATTAACTGCTAATATTACGGTTTAATACATCGTATTTTTTTTCAAAAATAACCTTGTTTACAGGGAACTTGAACATGATCATTCTTTCTCCCAGGGGATTGCCAACGCGCGCGAGACTCTTTATGGAAGAAAGGTTATTCAAGATCTTTGTCAATTGCGGGCCGTCTCTAAAAGAGATCTCCATCCTGTAATCAGGTCCCTCAAAAAATGGAGGGGGAATAATCCTGACTCCGCCTGGAAGCTTCAGCTCTGAAACGCTTTTCTTGAACCCTCTCTCCGCTTCAACCACGGAGGGCAGACGCCTTTTTCGAAAGAATGTCATCAGGACCTTCGCTTTCTGGGGTGCGTTCATTCGGTCGTCCGTTTCTATTTCCCTGATAGACGGATCAGCTAATAAATCAGCAACCGATCGGTTTTCAATAATGGATATATCTATTATGAAGTCAATGAGCTGCCTTTGCTGATTCATGTTTAACATGAGATTTGAAAAGAATCTCAGGATCTCATCTCTCGCGGTCTTGTCCAGATCCAGGAGCATTTTGACAGCTTGAATGGACAATCTTCCTTCCGCGAGTGCCCTCTTGTCCGCTTCTCCCAATTCGCTTGCCATCCTTGCATAGACGCAGAAATATGTCTCTGCGCGGAACCAGGTCCAGAACCGGCAGGTATTGCTCAATAATGGTTTTTTCGGGCACGAGGCCCTCCATCCGTATCAAGACCATGGCCTTTTCCACGTCGTTCAATTTCCGGATGGAAAGATTTTCGTGGAGATTCATCAGGAGACCATGAAGCGGGTCGAGAGCCTCAGTCGAAAGGACCCTGCAGGGGAATGCGTGAAGGCCCAGGTGTTTCAGAGCCTGTATCCTTCGATAACCGGCCATGATGACCATTTTGCGTGAATCCCGGGAGGCAAGGAGTATGGGACTGTTTAAGAGTCCAACGTTTTGGATGGACAGGATCAAGGGATTCAGATCATATCCGAAACTCATGCAATAGGGACCGGGAGAACAATCGATGGAATCCACGGACACCATTTGGCTGGAAGTCGCGGCAGGAAGATGTTTTGTCATATTTTACCACTCTCTCTTTATGCCAGCAAAAAGGCTCTCACGGGAGAAGCCTCTCCGTTTTTGATCTTCAGTGCGGGGCAGAACAGCGTAAAACGTCCCGGTGGAACTTCCGAAAGATCAATCCCCTCGAGGATCAGGATATTGTTTCCAAGGATCTTATGATGAATGGCGAAAGTGGCATCCTTGTATCGGTCTATGGTAATATAATCGATGCCTATCAACCCCACGCCTTTTTCGATGCAAAGATCCGCCGCCTCCTCGGAGAGATACACATAGTCCTCTGAAAAAGCACCGCTTTTGCAACGGCCTGACCTTGAGTTCTCCGTCTTGAAAAGGAGTGCATCTCCCGGATCGATCCGGATCTTCTCCATTTCCTCCGGACGGATGATTCGGTCGTCCTTGGTTTCAAGAATGAGCGCGGAAAAGATGAAGTCCTCCGGTCCATACTGGTCTATGGATTTCCCCCCTGGATAAAATGGGAGGGTGCATCCATATGGGTTCCTGAATGGGAACTCATGCTGAGTCTGGAAAGTTCGCAGTCCCCTTGGTCTTTCAAGGTTGCCACCAATTCTCTCGAAAAGATCGGATCGCCAGGATAGGCGATCGATTCTTCTCCCAGTAGAACGGTGATGTCGTAAATGGATTTGAAGGGTATCATCTTTTTTCAGCCGTAATCTAATCATATCCCTGACGGACGCAATTTCATCGCACCGTAAAGACACGGGCTATCAGGAAAAATATGATTATACCGGAGAATATCAGAATTGTCAGGTTCGTAATCTTTGTTCCCGAAGAAAGCTCGGAATTTGTGGAAAAACAGAGCGATTGCAAAAAATAGATCCCGATGCCCATGATCAGAGAAGCGAAAAGAGACTTTGCGAACGATTTCAAGATCGGTTTATAGAGGAGTGAAGGCATCTTCTTTTTCAAGAACAGGGCCAGCAGAAAAACCTGAACGCTCGAAGCAATGGAAAGAGAAAGAGCAATTCCACCGTGATGCAGGGGGCCGATCAAGAGGAGACTTGAAATGAGATTCACGAGAAGAGCGACAACAGCCACTTTTACGGGCGTTTTGGTATCTTGAAGCGCATAAAAGGCCGAAACCATGACCCGAACACCCGAGAAGGCCCATAACCCGAAAGTGTAAAAAAGGAGGGCCTCATAGGTCATTCGGGACGCATGAAAACCAAATGCGCCCCTTTCAAAAAGAATTTCAACGATCGGTTTCCCGAGGGCGATCAGGCCGATCATGCAAGGCAGAGTAATGAAGAAAACCAGGCACAGGGCATGATTCAAGGTGTCACAAAATCGATTCCAGTCCTCCATGGGCGGCCTCCGAAGAAAGGGACGGGAGGGCTGCCGTACTGATGGCAATGGCGAAAATGCCAAGAGGGAACTGGACAAGACGATCGGCATAATAAAGCCATGAAATGCTGCCTTCCGGCAGAAAACTGGCCAGCAGGGTCCCCAGAAACTGATTGAGTTGATAGACGGCGGAACCAAAGATCGCCGGCGCCATTAACAGGCCGATTCTCTTTATTGCGGGATGATTCGGTTCCCACCGCGGCGAAAAACGGACCCCTGACTTTATTGCCGGAGGAATTTGAAGGGCGACCTGCAGGATGCCTCCGATAAGGACGCCGATCGCAATGCCCGTAATGGGCAGGGAGCAACGGGGAGCAATGAAAAAGGCGGCCCCGATGATTCCCAGATTCAGAAAAATGGGAGCGGCGGCAGGTGCGGCAAAGTGCCTCAACGAATTCAGCACCCCCATGAAAAATGCTACAATGCCGATAAAGAATATATACGGGAAAGTAATTCTCGTGAGGAACACGGTGAGATCGTACTTGAACCCTGTGCCGCCGAATCCGAATGCCTGTATTCTAACGATCCATGGCGCCAGGAGAACTCCCGCGACCGCAAGGAAAAATAGAATCAGGAAGAGTATGGTAAGAAAAGTCTCGGCCAGTTCAAAGGCCTCGCGCTTTCCTTTTCGGGAAAGGAATTCCGTGAATACCGGAATAAACGCTATGGTCAGCGATCCCTCGGCGAAAAGACGTCGCAAGAGGTTCGGTATTCTAAACGCCACAAAAAAAGCGTCTGCCGCCACACCCGAGCCGAACATGGCGGCAATGACCATATCGCGAACCAGCCCCAGGATTCGGCTCGCAAGGGTAAAGAACCCCACTACCCCCGCGGCCCGGCTCATTTTGCTCGTTTCAGAACCATCCGATTCTTTGAGATCGCAGAAAATCCTTGACATAACTTCCTGAAGGTTTAAAATAAAAAGTTAAATTTAATAAACGGAGTTTCTTCCCTGAGGCCGGAAAGAATAAACCTATCGGTCGCTGAGACAGCAGGCTCCAATAAAAGCAAATTCCTAAGGAGGAACTGAGTTGGCTAACCACAAATCGGCCCTGAAAAGGGCAAAACAAAACGAAATCAAGCGGGTGGAAAACAAGAGTTACAAGACCAGGGTAAAAAAGGCAGTGAAAGAAGTGAGGGCGGCAGTGGCGAACAATTCAGAACCAGAGGCCCGGGAAAGCCTGAAAAAGGCCGTGTCGATCATTCAAAAGACATCTTCCAAGGGCGTGATCCACAAGAACCAGGCGTCTCGAAAAGTTTCCCGACTGGAACTTCAGGTCAATAAGCTTGCAGCCGTCGAAGGTTGATTCAGCAACGATATAACCAGCATTTCAAGAACAAGATGGGCCTGGGATCCGGTTTTTAAGAGTCCGTCCGCACGATAAAGGTAAAACAGCCCCCGTTCAAGCTCGTCCAGTGTCCATTTTTTGGACTGCTGGACGATTTTTTTTACGAGAAATGGCGGGGCCTTTATCTTCTTTGCTACGTCCGCCTGTCCTCCGCCGCCCATCAGGATGGTCCCTGTCTCAAGGAGAAGGCGCATCTGCCGGTTAAGCATGCCGATAATTCCAAAAGCGGCATCCCTTCCTTCCTCTTCTAAAAAGCGGTTTAACACCGAAACCGCCTTTTCACGGTCCTTGGACGATATGTGATCCATCAGTTCAAAGATCGTATATACTCTGCTGTATCTGGTGGCTTCCTTGATCTCCTCAACGCCGATTGTCCGGTCTTTATGTCTCAAGTGCAGCTTTTCCAGTTCCGTATGAATTTCCGGCAACCGGTTTCCGATAATCCCGTATAGATATTCACAGGCTTCGTCAGTTATTTTTAGTCCAAGATCCCCGGCATTCCTTCTTATCCAAGGAAGGACCTGACTGTCGTAAAGAGGTTTAAAATGAACAGCCACTCCCAGTTCTCTGCATTTTTTGTAAAATTTTTTCTTGAAATCGGTTTTGAGAGAAACGAATATGAGACAGGTGGTATCTACGGGGTTTTCCAGGTAGGGAAGGAACGTATCGAGATCCGAGGCGGAAAATTTTTCCGCCCTTCGTACAATAATCAACCGTCTTGAAGACATGAACGGGAGGGAGCGGGCATCATCAAGGATATCAGCCGGGGAGGCATTGTCCCCGTGAAATATGCGGAGATTGAAATCCTTCGCCGCTTCATCGAGACAGATCTCCCGGAAGGATTCCAGGAGCTTTTCGAGTCGGAAAACTTCTTCTCCATAAAACAGATAGACCAGGCCTGTTTCCCCCTTTTTCAGTCGGTTCAGGACCTGTTCAGGGCTCAGATCGGAGGCCATCAAAACCTTTCCATGGTTTTCATGTAAATCCTCTCCGCAAACAGTTTGGCGGCTGCTTCGGCCGCCTTTCTTTCGTTGTAAGCGGTAATCATGGGATCTGAACTTACGGAGAAGGCAACCTTTTCTTCCATGTTCGGATCATGCCAAACGATATTCCCCGATTTCCTGTCCACCAGTTTTGCATCCAGCCGGATAATCAACCATCGGGAGGTTGTCACCTCGAACTTATCCTCTCCGACACGGTAGCTCAAAGGGTCCGTTCTGATCCTGTTGATCACACCGGTCAGGAGCATGTTTGCCTTGTCGCTGGATACGAGCGGGATTTGGGAATGGCTTACGAATTCCCGACGGATGACCCTTGTAAAATCAGCTTCGAATCCCAATGTGGAAGACGGGCTCGTCATCATGGGAATGGAAAGGCTCGAAATCGTCATCCCCGCGGGCTGACCGGTGGCCTGCAGACTGTAGCCACACCCCGCCAGGATAAACAAGAGAATAACAGCAAGAAAACACTTCATCGCGGGAGATTTCCGCACGGTCTCTTCTACCCTGTTACAGGACAATATTGACAAGTTTTTTCTGAACCACAATAATCTTTCTAATGGTCTTTTCCTGAATGAATTTACGAATTTTTTCGTTTGCGAGGGCCGCTGCCTCGATCTCTTTTTCGTTGAGGGAGGCAGGCACTTCAATCTTGCTCCTCACCTTTCCATTCACCTGCAACACCACCAGTCTGGTTTCGGCTTTCAGGGCCAGCTCATCATGGACCGGCCAGGGGATATCCAGGAGAAGCCCCTGATTCCCCAATCTCTGCCACAACTCTTCCGTCATGTGGGGGACAACGGGAGACAACAAAACGATGGCGGTCTCAACGGCTTTCCGGATCACCGCCCATGCCGGGTCCCCTTTTTCCTCTTCTTCATTCAGGAATTTGTAGATCTCATTAACCAGTTCCATGACCGCGGAAATTCCTGTATTAAAATGAAACCGTTTGTCGATATCTTCGGTGACCTTTTTGATCGTTGCATGGGTTTTTCTGTGCAGAGACTCCAGGGAACCTGAAAGTTCCTGATTTCCGCTAAAAGGCCCGGCCACGCGTAAGGAGTCCAGGTTGTCGTCCACAAGTCTCCACACCCGGCTGAGAAACCTCGACGAACCGTCAACGCCGCGATCACTCCATTCCAGGTCTTTGTCCGGAGGGGAGGCGAACAGGCAGAACATGCGCACGGTATCCGCGCCATAGCCCTTTATGAGTTCTTCCGGATCCACCACATTCTTCTTCGATTTGGACATCTTTACGATGCTGCCCTCAATAATCTCTTTGCCACACTTGCCGCAACGCCCGTCCTCCACTTCATAGGGATAAAGATAACCGTGTTCAGGACATTCCTGGGTTTCCTTGCAGACCATGCCCTGCGTCAAGAGATTGGTGAAGGGCTCGGAAATCTTCAAATGGCCGAAATCCCGCAGGACTCGCGTGTAGAATCGGGAATAGAGGAGGTGCAGAATGGCATGCTCAATACCTCCGATATACTGATCTACCGGCATCCAGTAATCGACCCTCTCGGAATCCAGGGGACCTTCGGCATAGTCCGGGCAGGTATAGCGATCGAAATACCAGGAAGACTCAACGAACGTATCCATGGTGTCCGTTTCCCGTCTGGCCTTTCCCCGGCATTTGGGGCAGGTCGTTTCATAAAAACGGGGCTCAAAAGGAAGCGGTGAGCCTCCATTGGGCCTCATATCCAAATCCAACGGCAGGACTACGGGAAGATCTTCTTCCGGAACGGGAACCGTACCGCACCTGTCGCAATAAAGGATGGGAATGGGCGCCCCCCAATATCGCTGTCGTGATATGCCCCAATCCCTGATCCGATAGTTAACGGTCTTGCGCCCCATCCCTTTCGATTCGAGATAATCCGCGATGTTCTCCTGGGCGGCCAGGTTGGCCTGCCCGTCAAAAGGACCGGAGTTAACGAGGATCCCTTCATCCACGTAGGCTTCCGTCATGGAGTCCTCTTGAATGATTCGATCGGGTGGAGTAATCACCACTCTGAGCTTCAGGCCGTATTTCTTTGCAAATTCAAAATCCCGCTGGTCGTGGGTTGGAACAGCCATGATGGCGCCCGTTCCATAATGATAGAGCACGAAATTGGCCACATAAATGGGAATTTCTTCTCCGGTCAGGGGATTTATGCAGTACCTTCCCGTAAAGACGCCCTCTTTGGCGGTGAGATCCGCCGTACGAACAAAATGTTCCATTTTCATCGTGCGTTCGATAAAAGAAAGGACTTCCTTTTCCTGCGGAAGACCGGCTACCATCTCTCGAACCAGTGGATGCTCCGGGGCGAAACAAAGGAAGGTGGCGCCGAAAACGGTGTCCTGGCGCGTGGTGAAAACTTCTATTACCGTATCAGAACCTGCGAGAGGAAAGCGTATCACGGCGCCGTGGCTCTTCCCGATCCAGTTTCTCTGCATGGTCAGAACTCTTTCCGGCCAGCCGGGAAGTTTGTCGCAGAATTCCAGAATCTCCTCCGCATAATCGGTGATTTTGAGGAACCAGCTGTCCATTTCCTTGATACTGACTTCATCGTTGGTATGGCGCCAGCAGCAACCGTCCTCCACCTGTTCATTGGCCAATACGGTCTGACACTTCTCGCACCAGTTTACCTGGGTTTTCTTTCTGTAGGCCAGACCGCTCTCATACATCTTGAGAAAGATGAGTTGCTCCCATCTGTAATAGTCGGGGTGGCAAGTATAAATTTCCCGATCCCAGTCGTAACTGAAACCCATTCGCTTCAGTTGGGACTTCATGGTCCGTATATTGTCATAGGTCCAGGTCGCGGGATGGGTTTTGTTTTCGATGGCGGCATTTTCAGCCGGCATTCCAAAAGCGTCCCATCCCATGGGGTGAAGTACATTCTTTCCGCACATCCGTTTATACCGGGCAACCACGTCACCGATGGTATAGTTGCGCACATGGCCCATGTGGATTTTTCCCGAGGGATAGGGAAACATCTCCAAAAGATAATATTTTTCTTTCGAAGTATCTTTCAATACCTTGAAAATCCTATTTTTATCCCAGTATTCCTGCCATTTCGGCTCAATTTCATGAGGGTTGTATTTCATGCCTTGTATTTCCGTAACCTAATCCCGGTTCTTTCGTAATCTGATCCTATCGATCATATCATTTGTTTTCTATAATGGACGCATAGATGCTGTCTAAGACGCCATTCACATACTTGCCCGACTCCTCGGCGCCGTACTTTTTTCCGATCTCCACCGCCTCATCCAGGGATACCTTGGGGGGGATATCTTCCATATAGAGCATCTCATACGTAGCCAGCCTGAGGATGCTCTTGTCCACTACGGCCATTCTTTCCATTCGCCAGTTCTTTGACGCCTTCGCAATAAGTCTGTCCAGCACCTTCGTCTCAAGACAAACACCCAAGCACCAGATGCTTGGCAAAGGCCCTGGCGGGTTCTTTCGCATCGAAATTGTCGCAAATCAGCTTAAACGCCTCCTCAGGATCGCCAGGATTGAATTCCAGATGAAAAAGCACCTGCACGGCCAATTCGCGGGCACGCCTTCTATCGCCCATTTCTTATCGCTGTCTCAGGAAGCGGGAGGACCAATGGCTTTAAAAAGATTCGCCATTTCAATGGCTGCCATGGCTGCTTCCCATCCTTTATTCCCTGCTTTGGAACCGGCCCTTTCAATGGCCTGCTCCAGGTTGTCCGTGGTGAGTACGCCGAAGGTTACAGGGACATTGCTATCCAGTGCAACCGCGGCGATTCCCTTGGAGACTTCCGCCGCCACATAGTCGAAATGGGGTGTAGCGCCTCGGATGACCGCTCCAAGACAGATCACCGCGTCATAATTTCCGCCGCTTTGAACCAGTTTTTTTGCGGCAAGAGGAATTTCAAAGGCGCCGGGAACCCGTACTACGACGATCCGGTCGTCGGAACACCCGTGCCTTATCAAGGCATCCATGGCCCCATCAAGAAGCCTGCCGCCTATAAAGTCGTTGAACCGGCCTACGATAATCGCAAAGCGCAATCCTTCCGCTGAAAGTTTCCCTTCCACTACAGTGGGCATATTGCTCTCCTTCCTAACTCGAAGCCATTTTCAGAAGATGACCAAGTTTCTGGCATTTTGTTGAAAGATATCTTATATTTTCCGGCCTTGGATCACATTCGATGGGGATTCGCCCTGTCACGGTGAGGTCGTATCCTTCGAGGCCCTTGATCTTTTTCGGGTTGTTGGTAATCAACCTCATTTTTTTGACTCCGAGGGCTACCAATATCTGTGCGCCCACGCCATAATCCCGCAAGTCCGGGGCAAAACCCAACTCCTCGTTGGCTTCCACCGTATCGAAACCCTTGTCCTGCAGGGCATAGGCCTTCAATTTGTTGGCCAGACCGATTCCCCTTCCTTCCTGCTGCAGATAAAGAATTACCCCCAACCCTTCATCCTGCACCATCCTCATGGCCATGGCAAGCTGCTCGCCGCAGTCACAGCGGTAAGAAGAAAAAACATCTCCGGTTAAGCAGCCGGAATGGACCCGAACCATAATCTCCTTTTCGGGATCGATCTCTCCTTTTACCAGGGCCAGATGTTCATAGTCATCGATATCATTCACGAAGGCGATGGCCTTGAATTCTCCGTACGGCGTCGGGAGAATCGTCTCGGCGGCAGAATGTACGAAGGATTCCGTTCTCATTCTGTAAGCTATGAGATCGGCGATGGAGGCAATCTTAAGATCGTGCTCTTCCGCAAATTTTTCCAGATCCGGAAGGCGGGCCATACAACCGTCATCCCGCATGATCTCGCAGATCACGCCCGCGGGTTTAAGCCCGGCAAGTCGTGCCAGATCAACGGAGCCTTCCGTCTGTCCGGTCCTGAAAAGGACCCCCCCCCTTCTTGCCCGCAAGGGAAAAACATGGCCCGGTTGAACCAGGTCTTCGGGTTTTGCGTCGTCCGCAATGGCTGTCAGAATCGTGTGCGCTCTGTCCGCGGCCGAAATGCCGGTGCTCACTCCGTGAGCCGCCTCAACCGATACGGTGAAAGCCGTTTGAAAGGAAGACCGGTTGTCGGTAACCATCTGGGCGAGTTTCAGTTTTTCAACCAGGGATGGTTCCAGGGCAAGGCATATAAGACCGCGCCCGTATTTGGCCATAAAATTAATCGCTTCGGGCGTGACCATCTCCGCTGCAATAGTCAAATCGCCCTCGTTCTCCCGGTCTTCGTCGTCGACAAGGATAATCATCTTCCCTTTTCTCATATCTTCTATAACATCATGTATCGCTGCAATAGGCATATCATTTACCAAATCCCTGCGTTAGGAGGGTCTCCATATCAATTCCGGAAGATTTCCTTTCGACTTGATGCGGTCCCCTGTCAGTTAAAAATTTCTCCACATATTTTCCAATCAGATCCGTTTCAATATTCACCTGATCCCCTCTATTCCTGGCCAGAAGGGTCGTTGCCTTTCCTGTTTCGGGAATGATGTTTACCGCAAAAAACTTTTTTCCACAAGCATTAATCGTGAGACTGATGCCGTCTACCGTAATGGATCCTTTTTCGATGGTATAGCGCGAGAGCATTTCGGGTATCTCAATTCTGAAAAACCATGATCCATGCCGCGATTCCTTTTCCACGACAATGCCGATGCCGTCCACATGGCCGGATACCAGATGGCCGCCCAGACGATCGGAAAGACGCAGCGCCCTTTCAAGATTCACTTGTGTACCCGGCTGTAATGAACCAAGCGTGGTTCTGGAAACGGATTCCGCCGAGACATCCATGGTCAGCAAGCCATGACTTATCTCCGTTACGGTAAGACAAACCCCGTTGACGGCAACGCTGTCTCCAATGGCGCATCCGTCAATCCCCGCCGGAAGCAGAATCGTCAGACGCATATCCTGACCGGCGCGCCGCACATTCTTTATTTTCCCAATACCCTCAATGAGACCGGTGAACATCTGCACGCATCCTCTTTTTTTCTTTAGGTTGGAGATATACTGGGTACAGTCATGTCAATCAGGACCTTCAGACAATCCCGTTCTTCGCGCGCTGAAAGGCGGCAAGGGCGTCTTCCATGAAATAGGTCCCCGACAGGAGGCGCTCAAGAGGCATTTTCGGATAGGTCCCGAGCATCTCAAGTCCTGCGTCAAAAGACCCGCATCGTGATCCCAGCAGGGTGATTTCATTCACGACAAGCGGCGTAAGATCGATAGCCTCTGGCGCTGCCAGGGTCGATTTCAGGACGATGGTTCCTCGAGCCCGGCAAAGGGTAAAGGCATCTTTTAAGCCGTTCCGTGAACCGGTCGCTTCCACGACGATATCCGCGTCCCCCGCTTTGAGATTTCCGTGCCCTTTCTCCGTCTTTATGTGGCGCCATGTCCCTTTTGCCAATTTTTTTGAATGGCGCCCGACGAGGGTCACATCCCGGGAGACGGTTGAAAGAACCCAGGCGCAAAGGATTCCCAGCCGGCCATCTCCCAGAACCACGACCTTCTCGGAACCATCCGGTCTAATCTGTTCCAGAATCTCGCAGGCAGCCGAGAGCGGTTCCAGAAAAACGGCGCGATCCTCTTCCAGGGAATCGGGAATTCTTCGAAGATTTTTAACAGGCAGGATGCAGTAATCGGCCATGCACCCGTTCAGACCGTGTATGCCGAGGACCCTTCGGTCGACACAGTGACGTTCCATATGGTCCATACAGAAGGAACATTTTCCGCAACCGACATTGATTTCTCCGACCACGCGTTTTCCGTTCCAAACCGGTTCGTCGCACTGCTCTACAATCCCGGAAAATTCGTGGCCTAAAATCCCTGTAAACCCTTTATACCCTTTTATGATTTCCAGATCGGTTCCGCATATGCCGGCCTTTTTCACTCTGATCAGCGCCCAACCGGCCGGGGGTTCCGGAACGGGGATTCCTGCCTTCAGTTGCAGCTGTCCATCGAATATTACTGCGCGCATTTTATGGGATGTCCGATAATCCGGTTCCTTCCTGACACTTGAAATTCACTAATACAGCATATCAGAAACGCAACGTTTTGTTAACGAAAAGGTTCATTCTATTGAAAAATCCCCGCGGGAATGAGCTTTTGAGGACCTCGGCGCCGGACCGAAGGTCTTCAACCGCGGCGGTTGAAGATAATCATGCCTCCGAAAATAAACGCCATCCCGACCAGATGAAATGCCTCCAGCGATTCCCCTAAAAAAATAATAGCCATTGCCGTAGCAAACACAGGCGTCAGGTTCATAAAAAGTCCCGCTCTGTTTGCCCCGATCAGTTCAATCCCTTTATTCCAACAAAAATAGGCAATGATCGAAGGGAAAAGAGCCACATACAAAATGCTGAGAATCGCTGCATGCTCTATTGGAAAAGAACCGGTATAGACCAGTTCCGCAATATACGGAGGCAGGAGCATGAGGGTTCCGATTCCGAAAGTTACGGTAAGAAAACTCAGGGGATTTATTGCCGGCCTCTTTCTCAGCAACGCCGAGTAAAGGGCGTAAGTCAGCACGGCCAAGAGCATCAGGATGTCCCCTTCCGTGAAGGACATGGTGATCAACGTGCTCCATTGCCCCTTCAGGGCAATAAGAACCGCCCCCACAATGCAAAGGATGACGCCCACCAGTTGAAGTCCCCTGATGGTCTCTTTGAAAATGACGCGCGAAATCAATATAATCATGGCAGGCATGATCGTCTGCATCAAAGATACATTGATCGCGGTAGTGGTATGAGCCGCCCTGTAGAGCAAAGTATTAAAACAGGCAATGCCGAAAAAAGAGAGGACGAGGATTATTTTCCACGATTGGACCACCTCGCCCCAATCCTTCTTCACCGTATGTCGAGTAAAGGGGAAAAGAATGGCGAAGGCGATACACCAGCGCCAGAAGGCAAAGCTCACCGGAGGAAGAATATGCACCACGCCACGGGCCAGCACGGCATTTCCCCCCCAGCAAAGAGGAGGGATGAGCAGCAGGACATAGGGAAACAGGGCTTTGACCCGTGTGGACTTCCAAATGGATGGTTTCTGCATCCTTTAATTTCTATCTCCTGTTTTCTTCCATACCTTCGATGAACGACAAAATCAAGGTTCGTTGCTTTTCATTTTTCGCACGATAACAGAAAGCGCAAGAGAACTCCAGCCTCCCTTTTATTTGCTTTTTGTCCGGAAAAACTTCTGGATCGGACTTTCACATTATGGTATTCAAAACCGATGTCGGTCACATGGAGGTCTCTTTCGCACCCATTCAGGAGGTCTGTTTTGATGCATGAATTTGAAGCCGTTATCGTTGGTTCCGGAGGCGCCGGTCTCTATGCCGCCCTGGAAGCCGCGACAAACGGGAAGACTGCCGTGCTCTCCAAAGTATATCCGGTTCGAAGCCACACAGGGGCCGCTCAAGGGGGGATCAGCGCCGCATTGGGCAATGTGGAAGAGGATAAACCGGAATGGCACGCTTTCGATACGGTCAAGGGAGGAGATTATCTCGTTGACCAACAGGCCGCCGTTATTCTCGCTGAAGAGGCGATCCAGGCTGTCTATGATCTGGAAAACAGGGGATTGCCCTTCAACCGAACTCCCGACAGGCAGAATCGATCAGCGCCGTTTTGGCGGGCATACCCGAAATTTTGGAGAAGCGCCTGTTCATCGCGCCTGTTACGCCGCTGATCGGACCGGGCATATGATCCTGCAAACCCTTTACCAGCAGTGCATTAAAAACGATGTGGCTTTTTACGATGAATTCCATGTCATTGACCTGATCCTTGAAGGAAATCGGTGTTGCGGGGTCACCGCCTTGGAGCTGGCGACCGGAGAAATCCATGTTTTTTCGGCGAAAGCCGTTCTTTTCGCCACAGGAGGGTTCGGACGTATGTTCCGGATCACTTCCAATGCCTATGCAAATACCGGAGATGGCCCCGCTGTCTGTGCTCGACGCGGCATTCCCCTTCAGGATATGGAATTCTTCCAATTTCATCCTACCGGCATCAAGGGCCTGGGGATCCTGATTTCCGAAGCGGTCAGAGGCGAAGGAGGCATCTTGAGGAACCGCGATGGAGAGAGGTTTATGCAGCGATATACTCCCTACCCTGCTGGACCTGGCGCCGAGAGACATCGTTTCAAGGGCCATCATGACCGAGGTTCGCGCCGGAAGGGGTATTCGGGGAGATGGAAACATTGACGATTTCGTTCACCTGGACGCAACCCATTTGGGGAAACCAACGTTACTGACTAAACTTCCCGATATTACCGATTTCTGCATGACCTACCTGGGCATCGATCCTTCCGAACAGCCGATTCCGGTTCTTCCCACGGCCCATTACGCCATGGGAGGCATCCCAACGGACATGCATGGGCGCGTAATCGCGGATCCCGCGGGAAATGTGGTCCATGGCCTCTACGCCGTAGGGGAATGCGCCTGCATATCCGTTCACGGGGCGAATCGGTCTGGGTACAAACAGTCTGTTGGATCTGGTGGTATTCGGTCGCCGCGCGGGCATGCATATGGCGGATTATGTAAAAGAAACAGACACCCCTCCTCTTCCCGAGGAAACCGCGCGTTCCGCCTCCGAATGGATCAACCGTCTGCGGGATGGGAAGAAAGGACCGCACGGCGGCCATATCCTGGAAGAACTGCAGTTGGTCATGATGGAAAACGTGGGAATCTATCGCAACAAAGAGGATATGACACGCGCCGTGGAAAAGATACAGGAACTTCGAGGACGATACCTTGAGGTTCGCGTTCAGGACACCAGCCCCTCATACAATACAGACCTCCCGGACCTCATGGAGCTGGGAAATCTTTTGGATCTGGCCTTGATAACAGCCGTTTCCGCCCTCAATCGCACCGAAAGCCGCGGCGCCCATTCAAGAGAAGATTTTCCGGAGCGGGATGATGCAAAATGGCTGAAACACACCCTGGCTTTCCTGAATGATGACCAGGTACGGATTGACTACAAAGCGGTGGACACCTCCATATGGCCGCCCAAAGCCCGAAACTATTGAGGATTGCGGCATGAAGATTACTTTGCGAATAAAACGCCGGCTTCCGGGGACGGACAAGGAACCCTATGACCAGGACTATGTGGTTTTGGTAGAGCCCACCGACCGGGTCCTCGATGCCATGATGCAGGTGAAAAACTTCCAAGATGGAACGCTTGGTTTTCGAAAGAGTTGCGCCCACGGCGTCTGCGGTTCGGATGCCGTGCGAATCAATGGAAAAGACCGATTGGCCTGCAAAACCCTGATCCGCGATGTGATTGAAAAGGAGGGAGACAGGATAACGATTGAACCGCTGCGCCATCTCCCTGTTCAACGGGATCTGATGGTGGATCAGACGGAGTTTTTCGAACGTTACCGATCCGTCAGCCCATTTCTGATCAATGATGTGCCGCCGACTTCCGGGGAGCGTCTTCAAAGCCAGGAAGAACGAATGGCCTTTGATGATGCCACCAATTGCATCCTCTGCGCATCCTGTTTTTCCGCCTGTCCAATCCTTGAAGATTCCCCTGATTTTTTAGGTCCCGCGGCCATTGTTCAGGCCTTTCGATTTTTGTCGGACAGCCGGGACAACGGCTTTCAAACCCGTTTACCCGTTCTTGATTCCCCCGATGGCGTATGGCCCTGCAAAAACCATTTTGAATGTACGCGTTGCTGTCCCCGTTCCATCAAGATCACCAAACGGATTAATCAAACCAAAAACATGATCCATCATAAAAAGCAAATGTGATGCAGGAGGGAGAACCTCCCGAACGTCACGAAAACTCGGGGCACGAGGTCATATATGTTCGATTTTTTAAAGGATGTTTTCAGCAAAGCCACATCGGGAGCCGGTGAAAACGACGTCTGTAAAGAGGACCACGATGTACAGATTGCTACCTGCGCGCTCTTCCTGGAAATGGCGGAAATTGATGACCGATTTACGGATGAGGAGAAGGAAATCATCCTTTCCATCCTGGAAGATAAATACGGTATATCGCGGGAATATGCGGACGCCTTGATAAAGGAGGCGGAAGAGGGGCGCAATAACAGCGTTGACCTCTGGCACTTCGCCAGTCTCATCAACCAACATTGCTCCATTGAGGAAAAACTCGATATTGTCGAACTGCTCTGGCGGATCGTATTTATTGATGGAAAGATGAATAGATATGAAGACTACCTCATGCACAAGCTCACGATACTGCTGCGGCTTTCAGACAGCCAGTTGATCAACGCCAAGTTGAAAGTCCTGCATGAAAACACGTAAATTCTATATCATCCGTTCCAGTTCCCGCAGTTTCTTTTCGAGACGTTTCGCCGATACCGGAAAAGGCGTCTTCAATTCCTGGGCAAAAAGGGACACCTTGAACTCCTCCACCATCCAGAAGAATTCCTCAAGCGTTTCGAGCTTATCAAGCGAGGCCCGCGGCGAAAGCTCTTTGATGTTTTTCCGGAGCGCTTCCGTAAACGGAGCGATGGCGGCGGCCTTTTTCTGCTCTTTTTCCCTGTCGTAGCTTCCTCTCTCCGCTCTCATCTCCACGGCCTTCAGGTAACGGGGAAGTTGTGCCAGTCGATCGGGTCCGTACCGCTCCAGAAAATCACCGGGGACCAGCCCGTTAAGTTCTTTTCTCAGTTGAGCGCAAAGATCCAGGGCGGCCGGTTGTTGCGGTTCGCCGTTTCTATTCCGTGAATCGCCTGCCTTGTTTGGGAATAGGCCTCAATGACGCCTTCAACCAAATCCATATAGGTCCTGCTCTCCTGCAGCAAAGAAGGACCTTTTTCAGCCGCATGCCGCAGAAAAGCATCCTCGTCTCTCAGATCCAGACGGAAAAGGCGATTGGTAAGGCTTTCATAAATGGCTCTTTCAACCGCGCCGGCGCCCCCGAAATAACCTGCCGCCTTTGAAAGCCTTTCGGGGAGTTTCAACACCCTTTTCACGTAGTTGAGATCCTTTTTAAAATGGATCAAAAAAAGCGTCTTCACTCCTTTTTCATGAGTCTTTGAGCGCCGTATTCCTGTCCCTGTACAGCCTCAGATTCACCCCTTTCTCGCCAGGTTCCAGGCCGGGATAGACAAACAGTTGTTCCGTGAGAGGAATGCTTTCAGGCAATGTGCCGAAGTTCCAGGAAGTTATCCCTGTTTTTTCCCAGGTTAGTTTAGCTTTTTCCAACAACTCCGGCCTCGGCTCTTTTTGAGCGCCCTCCTTCACACCCTCCCGTAAAATTTCCGGATCGCGTCCGGAACGCAGTTCCCGACCTTTATGATCCGTAAGGGAAACACGCATTTGAAGGTGTTCGGGGATCTGGTCCGCGGGCCACTCCGAGGCAGGAATATCAATGCCGAATCGCTCGTAGATAAATGCCCCCAAGGCTGAAACAAGCGGTTCATTTGTCTTTTGCATTTCAGAGACGATCACATCCACCGTGCTTGAAACAGGAACAAGCTGCTTCCTGTAAGGCTTGGGGAGTCCTTTGATTAATGCGGTAATCTTTTCACGGAAGAGTCCGGGCACGATCCAATCCAGATGTTCAGGTGAAACCTGGGCCGCAAGGGAGGTCGGAACCTTGATGGTGATGCCGTCGTCAGGCTTGCCCGGCGCGAACCGGTAGGCGAACTTGAAGGTTCCGCGTCCGATGGAGGTCTCATCCGGATAGAGGGCCAGCTCATCGGCATCCGGGGACGCCAACAGGACATCCTGCTCCTTCATTTTCAAGAAATCGTCCCCTCCCCTTTTGCGGATTTCCGATTCCAGGCTGCGGATATCGCTGATTCCCCGCAGTCTCTCCGAATAAAACGATGCGAAACCTTCCTCGCTCACCACCATTCCGCGACGTCTTATCTTATCTTCCACCCCGGAAAGCTTCTCGATTAAAGCCCTGTTGTATGCGAGAAAGGCGAATTCCTTCTTCACCTCTCCTTCCACCAGCGCGGATCGTATGAAAATTTCATGGGCTTCATCGGGATGAATGGGGCTGTAAGCGACCGATCTTTCGGGAACAATAATCAGGCCATAGAGACTCACCTGCTCTGAGGCACGAACCTCGCCCCGATTTTTTTCCCAGCGGGGGTTGGAATAGGACGACTTGCAGAGACGTCCCCCCACGGCTTCCAGCCATCCGGGATCAATTTTCGCGGCTGTTCTTGCAAAAAGTCTGGAGGTCTGCACCATCTCCGCCGCAACGATCCATTGTGGGCCTTTGTTGAAAAGGGTGGAGCCGGGAAAGATCATGACCTCTTTGCCTCTTGCGGCAAGATAGAGATTCTTTTCCTTCTTAACGGCAATGTTAGACAGATAACCGCTCAAGACCGATCGATGGATGCCGTCATAGCTGTTTTCGTCGGATGTCTCGTTTTTTTTGTTGCTGTTTGAGATGCCCTGTTCTTTCAGTATGACGGAAATCTGCTCGTAAATGTGACGCCATTCGGCCATGCGGGGGAAAGAAAGAAAGTGCTCCTTGCAGAACTTTCGTATGCTGTTTTGCGTCTTCAAGGTTTCCCACGAACGATGGTAGGCGTTCCAGAGATTGAGCAGGGTAACAAAGTCGGACCCCGCATCTTTAAAACGGGCGTGCATCTGGTCGGCATGGGCGGCCTTTGCCATGGGTCTCTCCCGGGGGTCCTGGACCGTCAAGGCCGATGCGATGACCGCAATATCATGAACGCAACCTTCTTTTCTTGCCTCAATAATCATCCTGGATATTTTCGGATCTACGGGCATCCTGGCCATCAGACGCCCTTTTTCCGTGAGAAAGATGCTCCCGTCTCTTCTCACTACGGCGCCCAGTTCCACCAGGAGATCGAAACCGTCCTTGATGTTTCTCGGGTTCGGGCGATCCAGGAAGGGAAAGGCCCCGATATCTCCCAGCTTCAGGGAGATCATGCGAAGAATGACTTCGGCGAGGTTGGAACGGAGGATTTCCGGCTCCGTGAATTCAGGACGGGATTCGTAATCTTCCTCGGAATATAATCGAATGCAGACGCCGCTTTCCAGGCGGCCGCAACGGCCTTTTCTCTGATCGGCGCTGCTCTTAGAGATGGGACTTACGGGAAGACTCGCAATCCGGGTTCTCGGAAGATATCTTGAGATCCTTGCAAGACCCGTATCAATGACAAACCTGATCCCCGGTATGGTCAGAGAGGTTTCCGCCACATTCGTTGCCACCACGATTTTCCTGCCGGCCGCGGATTGAAAAACGAGCCGCTGCTGTGCACCGCGAAGTCTCGAAAAAAGGGGGAGCACGGTGGCATTTTTGAGTTGTCGCGCCTCCAGTCGATCGCATGTCTCAAGGATATCCTGTTCCGTGGGCATGAAGATCAGGATGTCCCCGAAAGCCCCCCTGTCGCAGACTTTTTCTACGGTTTTGACCGCCATATCCACATAGGTAATATCACCCGTTTCCTGAAGCCTCGCATCAACGGGCAGATATTCAACGCTCACAGGGTATCGACGTCCCGAGACTTCAATGACCGGCGCTCCTCCGAAAGCCGCCGAAAATTTCTCCGTATCAATCGTGGCTGAAGTAATAATCACCCTCAGGTTTCTCCTCTTTCTGAGGAGCGTTTTCAGGATGCCCAGGATGAAGTCGATATTGAGGCTTCTCTCGTGGGCTTCATCCACAATAATAGTGTCGTAGGCGTAAAACCGCGGTCCTGCTGCGTTTCAGCCAACAGCATGCCGTCCGTCATGACTTTGATATAGCCGTCGGGGCTGGTTCGATCTTTAAACCGTATCTTGTAGCCCACGGAATGCCCGATTTCCTCGCCAAGTTCTTCAGCAATACGGCCCGCGATGGTCGTGGCCGCGATTCTTCTTGGCTGGGTGCAGGCGATCTTTCGCTCAATTCCCCGGCCGGCCTCCAGACACATCTTGGGGATCTGGGTGCTCTTTCCGGATCCGGTGTCTCCGGCGATAATGACTACCTGATGGTTCCGGATGGCGTCAATGATGTCGTCTTTTCGGGAAGTGATGGGCAGATTTTCCGGATAGGAGATTTTCGGGAGGTTCTTCACACGGAGTTGTCTTCTTGAAACGGAAGCCGCGATATTTTTTTCAGTGAACGATTTCAATCCGTTTTCGAGGCCTTGTCAATGTCGATAATCTTTTCCCCCTTAATATAGTCTTTCGTCTGATAAACCGTAACCTGCTCCAGTTTGTTTGTAATTTTTCTGAGGCGATCCAGTTGTTTTTTCATTTCAGCAAGACTGCTGCTTTCGGGGCTTTCTTCCATGGCTTCGCTCAGAAGAAGATAGATATACTGAAGAGGCTGATTCAGTTCATGACAGGCGGCGCCGGCTGTTTCAAGGACCCCTTGCAGCTTTTCATGTTTCAGGCGTTCTTCCTCCGCCTTGATACGTCCGGTGATGTCCTTGGCCATGGCAATAAGACATTTTTCGCCCCCGTAATCGATCACCTCCGCCGACCATAGCACGTGCCGGATGTCTCCCGATTTCGTGCGAAACTGCGCTTCCATGTTACGCACAACCCCTTTTTCCTGCAGCATCCGGAGCATTTCCGTCCGTTTATCGGGATTGGCCCAGATATTCAATTCCCTGGACGTATGCCCGATCACATCCTCCCTGCGATATCCGGTCGTTCGCAAAAAGGCCTCATTCACGTCCAGATACAAACCACATTCCATCGTCGATATGACGAACCAGTCGGGACTGGAGCGAAAGGCCTTCTGGAATTTGTCTTCCGACAGATAGATGGCTTCCTTGGCCAATTCCTGTTCGGTGGTGTCCAGGAAAAACCCCAGGGTCGCTTTTCTCCCCTCAAAATCAATGGGCGCAACGGCCTCGACAATCCATCGGATTTCCCCGTCCTTTCCGACAACCCGGTGATGATAAGGGCTGGAATGTTCCCCTTTGAGCATCTTCCTGGCGTTGTCCCGTACCATGGCTCTATCTTCCGGCAGGACAATCTCAAGCGAATTCACTCCCAGGAGATCTTCTTCCGAAAATCCTGAGATTCGACGAAATTCCGGGTTCACAAATCGAAATTTCCCTTCTTCCACGATGAAAATGCCGATGGGGGAATTCAGAAAAATGCTGGCAAAAAATTCGGTTCCCTGCATGCACACGTTATTATCACTCGTAAACCCATGGATGAGCAGGTTTTTATCGTTATGGGCAGCATTCGGTGGGCTATTTTTAGGGTCGGACATAAAATACCTGTACATTTGTTAATCTACAATTTTTTATAAATAACATAAGAAAACACGCTTTAAAAGGACAATTCCTTTGAAAAAGAGAAATCTTGCTTTCACCCGCAAATTTTTCATGATACATTGCTTTCCATGGAAAAATGGAGCCCAAGAGGGGAAATCCACTGCCCGTAACGCTAAAATAACGTTCGTTTTTTAATGGAGGAGATGATGGAAAAAAATATTCTAATAGCCTTTGACGACTCGGAAAACGCCATGAGGGCCGTGGAATTCACGGCCCAATCCTTTCTGCCCGACCATCGTATCATGCTGTTCAGTGTGCTTCCCGACATCCAAACCATGTGTGATATGAATAATCCCAGTCTGACCCCGTATTTCGTCTCTGAACAGATGAATTTCTGTGGAATGGAAGAAAAGAGGAAGGAACTGATGTCCGTGGCCATGGAAAATGCGAAAAGGGTTCTGATTCGTGCGGGGTTCCGGGAAGATTGTATTCAGACAAAAATGCAGGTCCTGAAAAAAGGCGTCGCAAGGGATATTGTGGAGGAAGCAAAAACAGGGTATGGTACGATCGTCATGGGCCGACGTGGCCTCTCGGCGCTTTCGGAATTCTTAATCGGGAGCGTTACTCATAAAGTTCTTCATCTGGTAAAGGGACTTTCCGTGGTGCTTGTGGAATAGCAGGCTGCCGCATCCTGTTCAGGACCCCCGCCGATTGATGGCGTAGTTTCCCTGTTTGCCCGTAAAGGGCAGAAGAAGAAGCCTGGGCAGGGTGAGTTCCTTTGGTTCCCGAAACTGCCGGAGTCCGATGGCCATGCCTTCGTGCCCATCGGTCGGCTGGGCCTTGTAGGTCCCGAACAGGCGATCCCACCAGGACAGGTTGAATCCGAAATTGCTGTTGGTTTCCTGTGGATAGATGGAGTGGTGAACCCGGTGCATGTCCGGAGTAACCACCAGACCTCTCAGGATGCGATCAAGCCCCAGCGGCAGACGCACGTTGCCGTGGTTGAACATGGCCATGCCGTTGAGAATGACTTCAAAGGCGACCACGGCGGCGGGAGGGGGCCCCAGGGCGGCAACGGCGATCATCTTGATGAGCATCGATATGATAATTTCAACGGGATGAAACCGCAAACCGGTCGTCACGTCGTAATCCAGGTCCGTGTGGTGCACCATGTGGAGTTTCCAGAACAACGGCACGGCGTGAAACATGAGGTGCTGAAGGTACACGACCATGTCGAGGAAAAGTATCCCGGCTGCAAATTTTATCCAATAGGGCAGGTCATGGATATTGAGAAGACCCCACCCGTTCTCCCGGGCCTTCACCGCCACGGCCAGGGCTGCAACGGGAAAAACCAGTCTGAGGATCATGGGGTTGATAAGCGTAATGCCAAGGTTCCAAGTCCACCGCTTTGCCTTTGATGTGCTCATTTTTCGTCTCGGCGCCAAAATCTCCCAGAGAGCCATAACGAGGAATATTCCCCCAAAGAAACCCACTCGAATGATCGATTCTTTTTCCATTTTAAAATAGTCCTTCACCCGGATACATCGGTTCGAATAATTTATCTGTAAATATAATTCAAAGCGCTTTCGGAAGCCTGCAACGGAGGAATCGCTTATCGAAAACAGATCCGATCAGCAGGGCATCTTCAAAAGCGGCCGCCACGCTGGATCCCGACAGCGATTCTCCGGTGTCCAGGTACATTTCTTCCACACTGTATTTCCCGGGTTCCTGTAATCCTACCCTGATCACCTGGCTTGGCGATAATTTTTTCGGCATCTTTGGAATAGGCCACAAAAGTAAGAAGTTTGGGATGGCAACCGATCCACAGGTTGCCCTTTTCATCCACATCTATGTTATCGGGTCCGGTCCCTAAATCGATGGCATGCCGAAGGGTCAGATTCCCGGTCTCCCTTTCGCGCTCGTACACCAGAATTTTATGTCCCACAGTTGCGGCCGCGTAAACTGTACCGCCGTCCGGGCTCAGAGCGACGCCGTTGGCATAGGCCAGGCCTTCGGCCACCCTTTTAAAGGCCTTGCCATCATAATAGAGGATAAAGCTCTTGGCCAATTGCAGATATTCTTCCATCATTCGTCCCAATTCCGATGTGTAGCCATGATCGTTGGTGACGTAAAAGGTTCTGGCGCCGGTGGGAGCGACGTCGTTCGGACTGTGCATGAGAGCGCCGCTAATGGATTCTCGATGGAGCAGCTTATCTCCTTCTTTTTCAAAAATTTCAACAAAATGCCCTTCCCGAGTGTGATTTACCGCGAAGAGGAGGAGTTTTCCGTCTTCTTTTCGCCACAGGCCGATTCCATGGGGGTTGAATTCCTTGGCAAAGTCCGCGGTCAAAGGAATCAGGTTTGAATCCGGGCTGTTCAGATCAAGGCCGAAGATGGCGCCCTGCCCTGCCCTGCCGCCATTAGACCACTGGCTCCTTCGATCCGCCGAAGAGATAAACGCCATGCCGGTCTCCCTGTCAACGGCAATATCCTCGGAGCTTAAAACTCCTGTTATTGTGCGACAATTTCCGTTGAAACGGGCTTTGATTTCTTTGAATTCACCCGCATCGTAATAGGTTTTGAGCAAGAAGCCTCCAGCAACCAAGACCAAAACGATCACCCCTGCAATGCCCCACTTAAAAGCTTTCATAACCCAATCTCTCCGTTGGATTCCTAAAAATATTCAAGGGATACGGATCTTCATATTGCCTATATTCTTTACCTCCGCTTCATGTATTTTTTCAAGTATATATTTACAAACTCCGCTTAGATCTTATAAAATTATACATTTGGTTCATTATACAGGGAGATCAAGCGATGGAAAAAAGCCCCGTGCGAAAATTCTATCTGAAACAATTCCGCGCCATCAGTCATGCCATTTCCACCTATGAGAATCCGGACGTACTCATCAGTCACTTGGCGGAAGGAACGACCAGGACCTTCGACGCAAAAGGGTGCGCTATCATGCTCTTTGACGAGAATGAAAAACAGCTTTTTCCCGTGAGCAGCTACGGAGTGAGCGGAGATTATCTTGATAAAGGCCCCCTCCTGGTGGATGAGAAATACACTTCCTTTGTCACCGGCGCTCCAGTCTTCATTCAGGACATGCAAAGTGATCCCCGCGTACAGTACCCGGAGGCCGCGGCAAAGGAAGGCATCGTCTCCATGCTGTCCATACCCATTCAGTTCAGAACCGAGGCAATCGGTCTGATCAGGATCTATCTGACGGATAGCACCCCTCTCCATGATGAAGATGTGGAGAGCCTGGCCGTCATGGCGGAGCATCTCGGACTGGTCATTGAAAACAGCGGTCTGAAAAATTTCCTGGATCAAGTCCGGAGTGCCATTGAATGTCTTCCTTCGAGAATGCTTGAGGGGGGCCGTTGGAAGATCTGAAGACCGTTATCACGGACACGTCCGATTTTTCCTCCATCGATTGTGGCGATGTCATTTTTGTTGGAGGCAGAAATTATCTTGTAAAGGGTCACGAACAGGAGCGGCGTTTCGGCATGACCGACCCGAAGTATTGGGTGAAGAAGGTCATAGATCTGCAATCCGGAGAGAAAAAAATCATCAAACTCGCCTTTTTTGAAACCTTCGACGTGGTTCTGAGCGGGGTGAGAATCCGATGTTTCAGGAATCCGGAAAAGGAAGGACGTATTCTGGAACTTGTGCGGGATCAGCCCTCTTTCATGCAGGGAAAGTCCTGCAAGGACAGCATGAACAATAATGTCCGCGTGTTGGATATCGTGCAGGGGTCCACTTTTTACCACCACATAGAATCGCTCCCCACGGAACACGAACCCTATTTTCATGAAATATTTCCAGAGATTCTCAAAAAAATATTGAAAGCCTTCGAGGCCATTCGCTTCCTTCACGCCAACGGCTACAGGCACGGCGACATACGCAATGATCATATTATTATGGAACGGGATTCCGGAAATTACGTATGGATCGATTTTGATTACGACTATGAAACGAGTGAAAATCCATTCAGCCTGGATCTCTACGGACTTGGCAACATCCTGCTGTTTTCCGCTGGGAAAGGGTTTTCACGACAAATATATGATCCGAAGCGACACCTCCACCTATGGAAACCTCAGAGAACGGATGGAAACGAACGATTTTTCCATTTTGCATCAGTGGCGGTTCCTGAATCTGAGAAAACTCTACCCATACATCCCCATGCCGCTTAATGATATTCTGGCGCACTTTTCTATTGGGGCGGAGCTGTTTTATGAATCCACGGATGAAATCATTGAAGATGTAGCGAGATGCATTGACTCCTTTTTTGAATGAAACGGCAGGTCATACATCGAGGACTTGACGAGCCCGAATGGAGGCAGTTTTGGCACAGGTAAAAAAATGCGCCCTTGTTGCGCTGGATGATTCGGTCAGTTCAAAAGCCGTACTGGATTTCTTGTCAGATATGTCTCTTTGCAACGGAGGGTGGCACATCGTCCTGGCGCATTTTTACAGGAAACCTATGGCCAGCGAGGAGCTTATGGGCCGGAAGTTCACCAGGCAGCAACCGGAAAAGATGTATGGTTTTCTCAACAACGCCAGAGACAAACTGGTCGAGAATGGATGTCCACCCGACCGCATCGAAATTGATCTGGTTACTATCTCCTATCCCACCATTGCGGAGGGGATTATCGAGCAGGTGAAAAACAGGCAGGCCCGGTTGGTCGTCATAGGAAGAAAGAAACTCTCCAAAGCGGAAGAATTCGTCAAAGGGGATATCAGCGTAAAGCTCGTGAGGGCTATCGAAGGAACGGCCGTCCTCGTGGTTAAAACTCCTTAATGCCCGAGATCGCCATTCCCAAGCCGTTGCGAAACCAGGGAAAGGTTCTCGTTGTACTTGTTCACCCGTTGCTCGGCCCGCATGCGACCAGCCCTTTCAAGGTGAATCCTGAACGGTTCATGATTTGGAGCGAAAACCTTTCCTGCTTATCATTTTTTTGGGTTTCAGGTGTCAGTGTTCCCCGTCCAGCGGGATCTTCGACAGTTTCAGGAACGAAGAAATTCAATCTATCAAAATTTGTAGAATACCTTATATCAGAATCCTGACACCTGAAACCTGAAAACTATAACTTCAAAACCCGATTCTTACCAATAGAAACCTAATTTGCCAAAATTCATAAGCATCTTGAAAGGGCTGCCCGCATGCGACCTAAACCCAATATCCGCGAATGGATGAGGTTCATGCCCCTTTCCGGTGGAAAATGTGGAGTACCAGTCCTATCCGAGGTTTCAGGCGCCAAGACTCCGTATCCATTATTTCAGGGTTGTGATTTCAAACAGCATAACTTTCTGATCACTTCTTCTCCTTATAGAAATCACCGTAGAGCATTTTTCCGCATTCCGGGCAGATGGTGTGACTGAACTCGGCTCTTGAACGGTTCGTGATGTACGATTCCACCTGAGTCCACTGGCCATTCTCCTCACGGATCTTCTTGCAATTCGCACAGATAGGGATAAACCCGCCGAGCACATGGGCCAGCGCTTCCTCAAGTCTCTTTTGGAGATGTTCCCTTGCTCTCTCCGTTTCTCTGATTGCGCTGATATCGGATATGGAGCTAACACTCTTCTTCGTCCCCGGTATGACGGCCACATTCACGACCACATCTTTGACAACGCCCTTCCTGTCAACGAATCGAGCCTCATAGCTCCCGGGAGCCGCATTCGGGTCGACCCTTCGTACATAATGATACTCGATCATCTTATCGAGATCCTCTTTTGAAAAAAACTCCGTCCACTTCTTTTTCCCCTCAATCTCTTCCTTCGAATAACCGGAGAGGTTTTCGAACTGCCTGTTCACAAGAAATATGGACGTATCTTCCTCATTGATCAGGGTTGCCGTTCCCGTGGTTTCAAATATGGTCTCATAAATCTCCTTGGAGTCCTGAACGGCCCTTTTGGATCTTTCGATCTTTTCACTCAGCAGGGCCACCACATAGCCCACGCACAAAAACATAAAAGCCCTTATATAATCATTTGAAGTTACAATAGATATCCTGAAATAAAGGTGGCTGGAAACCAGGAGTGCCGCTAAAAAGACGGAGACTATTAAACCCCTCTTTTTCCACCACAGGGCCGCGGCAAAAATCGGGATATAAAACAGATGTGTAAAAACGGTCCCTGTCTTAAAGACGTAGTGAAAATAGTAGGTCAGGCCGAAGGCCGCACCCAACTGGACAGCCATTGCCGTGATCCTGAATCTGTTTCTCTGCTTTTCTGATGTTTTCTTCATCACGTCACTCTGCTGTTTGTATGTTCACTTGAAAAACACAAGAGGTATTCTTGATAGCATTATTTTCCGGAAACTGCAACCATGAAATTCGTCTGCTTAAAAAAAATCCGGGTCCCAAGCACCCGGATTCGCCCCCTCCAACAGCTTTTCATTCGAAGCATATCACAAGCTAAGAATCCCTGAAATCATCCTCCGAAGAAATCGACTGAAAGGCTCCTTCCGTCATCTGTTCCGCTTGGCCACTTGGCTTTTCAGGCACAGAGGCGGACGCTTCCGCGTTAGCCGCAATCTGCCGGACCACCTTGTCCATCTCGGTAATGGCCCTGTGCACCGATTCCAACTCCCTCTTCTTGATCTCGATGATCCTTTGATACACGGGATTGTTCTGAATATCCGAAACATAACGGAACAGAAGCAGACCGAAAAAGCGCTGAAAGAAAGCGAGAAAAAATACCGCAGCATCTTCGAAAACATGCAGGACGCTTTTTATCGGTCCGATCTGGAAGGTCGCCTGATCCTTGCGAGCCCTTCCGGTGTAAACCTTCTTAGGCTACGAGATCTCTGAAAGAAATATTGGGAAGGAAGATCGAAATCACTCTATGCCAATCCCGAAGACCGGGATCAATTTCTGCGGGCCATCAGGCAGAACGACGGGAAAATAACCAATTACGAGGTGGTCCTTAAGCGAAAAGATGGATCGCCAGTGCCGGTCGTTACCAGTAGCGCATACTACTATGACCATGAAGGGAATGTGGCTGGTCTGGAAGGTATGTTTTTTGATATTACCGAACGTCGTCGTGCCGAAAAAGCCCTTCGGGAGAGCGAGGAAAAGTATAGAAATATCCTGAACAACGCGCAGGTCGGCATATTCAGAACGAGGATCAGTGATAGTAAGATACTGGAGTGCAATGATCGCTTTGCTGAAATGCTCGGTTTTAAAGACCGTGCGGAGTGCCTGGCCTCCTGCCTGCTTTCTGAGCATTATGTGGATGCCGAATCGAGAGGCCGTTTACTGGGAGAGCTCAGGGAGAAAGGTAAGTTCAATGATATGGAGATTCGCTTTTATAAGACGGACGGTTCCGTTGTATGGTTCCGCGGCTCGGCCCGCATCCCTCCTGAGGGAGGATATATCGACGGCGTGGCATACGATATCACGCACGAAAAGCAAACCCTTGAAGCGCTCGCCAACAGTGAGGAACGATACCGTTCCATCATCGAGAATATTCAGGAAGGGTATTATGAAGCGGATATTGCCGGAAATCTGAAATTCTTCAACGAATCCCTGTTAAGGATCTTAGGGTATACCAGGCAAGAACTGTCAGGAATGAATAACCGCGCCTTGACCAATGAGACGAATGCGAAAAAACTCTACCAAGTCTTCAACAGGTTGTATCAGGAAGAAAAGCCCTCCAAAGGATTTGACTGGGAGATTATTCGCAAGGACGGCACGGTGCGGTTGGTGGAGGCCTCTGTCGCACTGATAAAAGATGCGGAAGGCCGCCGAACGGGATTTCGGGGCATTGTAAGGGATGTCACCGAAGAAAAACGTATGGAAGCCCAGCTTCAGCGGGCCGAAAAGATGGAAACCGTGGGAACACTGGCCGGAGGAGTGGCCCATGACCTTAACAATATCCTGTCGGGTCTTGTCAGTTACCCCGAACTGTTGCTTTTACAACTCCCGGAGAACAGCCCCTTACGAAAACCGATTTCCACCATACAGCAATCCGGACAAAAAGCCGTTGCCGTTGTGCAGGACCTTCTCACTCTGGCCAGAAGAGCTATTGTGATGAGGGAACCGTTGAACCTTAATGAGGTTATCCTGCAATACCTGGCAAGTCCCGAATATGAAAAAGTCCTGGAATTTCATCGAGGGGTGGAAACCGTTACCAGGCTGGAAAAGGGACTTTTGAACATGCTTGGTTCAACCACGCATCTGTCCAAAACGGTCATGAACCTCATTTCCAATGCCGCTGAGGCGATGCCCCTGGGAGGAAGGATTCAAGTCTCTACAGGGAATCAATATATTGACAGCCCCATAAGCGGGTATGATGACATTAAGGAGGGAGACTATGTGACTCTCACGGTTTCCGATAGTGGAACGGGGATTCCGCCGGAAGATATAGGCAAAATCTTCGAACCCTTTTATACGAAGAAACGGATGGGGAGAAGCGGAACGGGGCTTGGCATGTCCGTGGTCTGGGGAACGGTAAAGGACCACCAGGGTTATATTGACATCCGGAGCGAGGAGGGTGACGGTACAACATTTACCCTCTTTTTCCCCGCAACAAGACAGGTTCTGATCGAAAACGAACCGAAAACAGCGATGGTTGAGTACACCGGCAAAGGAGAATCGATCCTGGTCATCGATGATGTGGAGCAGCAGAGAGAAATCGCGGTGGAAATGCTGCGTCAGCTCCGATATTCGGTGGATTCGGTTCCGAGCGGGGAAGAAGCCGTGGAATACCTTCAAAAACAGAGCGTGGATCTGATTCTCCTCGATATGATCATGGACACTGGAATGGATGGTCTGGACACATACCGGAAAATCCTGGAAATTCATCCGGGACAAAGAGCGGTCATCGCAAGCGGGTTCTCGGAAACGTATCGCATCAGGGAAGCCCAGCGTCTCGGCGTTGGCGCCTACATCAAGAAGCCGTTTCTGTTGGAAAAGCTTGGAACGGCCATCAGAGAGGAATTGAAGAAAAGTTGAAACCAAGAATCCGTAGTTAAAAAGTCAGAGCTAAAATGCTTTTACTGCACTTCGGCGGCTTTGCTTATGAATGCCTCTCCCCTCCCTTCTTTCGGCTCAACTTCGGAACATGAAGATCGAGTCGTTTCATTTTCCGCCAGAGCGTCGTATTGTGCACCCCCAACTCGGCAGCGGTTGCCATACGGTTCCAATGGTTTCTTTCCAGCGCTTCGCGCAGAAACGCACGTTCCACACTATCCCATGATCGGTTCCCCCCCGTATCATCCACAAGTTCCCCCGCTTTCCGCAAATTCCGCACAAGATTATCCGGGAGATGCATTATGCCTATCATAGAGTCTCTGCAAACCACGGTTGCATACTCGATGATATTTTCCAACTCCCGGATGTTTCCGGGAAAATCATGGGCCATAAGAATTCGAAGGACCTCCGGGCTCATCCCATGGATTTCTTTTCCTGACAGAAGACTGAATTTACTGATGAAATAATCCGCAAGAAGAGGAATATCCTCTTTCCTTTCCCGCAACGGCGGCAAACTCAGCTTTGCCACATTGATCCGATAATAGAGGTCCTGTCTGAATTGCCCCTTTTTCACAAGGTCCTCAAGATCGCTGTTTGTCGCCGCCACGATCCTCACATTTGCCTTCAGGGGCCGATTGCTTCCAAGAGGCTCGTATACTTTTTCCTGGAGAACCCGCAACAGTTTTACCTGGAGGGCCGGAGAGATATCCCCGATTTCATCCAAAAAAAAGGTCCCCCCCTCCGCCATGGCAATACGCCCGGGTTTGTCTTTTTTGGCATCGGTAAAAGCCCCCGCTTTATACCCGAAAAGCTCCGATTCCAAAAGATCATCGGGCAACGCCCCGCAATTAACCGTAACAATGGGCGCGTCCCTTCTCGGGCTCAACGAGTGGATCGCACGAGCGAAAAGCTCCTTGCCCGTGCCGCTCTCTCCCACGAGCAAAACGGTGGCATTGCTTTCGGCGACCTGCTCCAGAATCCCGAAAAGGCGGTGCATCTCCGTATTCTTGCTGATGATGTCAAAGAAAGTATGCCTCTCTTTGAGTTCCTTCCTGAGTTCTTCCACCACACTCAGGTCTCGAAAGGTTTCCACGCCCCCGATCACTTCTCCTTCGCGGGTTTGCAGCAGGGCCGTGGAAATGCTAACGGAAATCCGCTCGCCCCGAATGTTCACAATGTAAACGGGCTCGTTGACAATGGGCTCACGGCTGGTCATGGTCTGCCGCAGAGCGCATTTGCTTTCACAGATACTGGCCCTGAAAACGTCCCAGCAATGCCTGTTCAGTGCCTCCTTTCGGGAAATGCCCGTGATCTTTTCCGCTCCGCGGTTGAAGGAGGTGATTTTCCATTCCTGATCAACCGTAAATACCCCTTCGGTGATGCTGTCCAGGATAATTCTTGTCTGGTTTTCGAGTGTTTCCTTCATGATTCTTTCCTGAAATCAAACGAAAAGTTCCCACGGAATGAAAGAGAGCAGCAGGCGGTCTGAAACCTTGGCTTGAGACCAAGCCTGCCGGCATCTTCGATGGCCTGCTCGGACCGTATCAATCGCCGGTTTTTCCGCGGAGCAGGGCTTTTCATCTATTTAACAGCTTTTGACATGAGGGGCGTCGGGTAGTTCCGAAATAGGATATTGTATTTACATGCGTCCTAATATATAAATTCCGATGGCTATTTCAACCCGTTTAAACAGGAACCACCACCTCGAGAACCCGGAACCGATATGAATAAAGAAAAACTTTTCCTGATCAGTCTTGGGTGCGCCAAGAATCTTGTGGACAGTGAACATATGTTAGGGATACTCCACGCATCCGGATTGGAACCCACGGAACAGCTCGAAGAGGCGGATATCGTCCTCATCAACACGTGCGGGTTCCTGCAGAGTGCCGTGGAAGAGAGCATCGATACGATCCTGGAGACGGCGAAACTGAAAACCTCCGGCAAATTGAAGCGCCTGATCGTCGCCGGCTGTTTTGTGCAGCGTTACGGATACAAGCTTCTGCAGGAGATCCCCGAAGTGGATGCCTGGGTCGGCACGGGGGAGATAGACCGGATCAGCCAGGCCGTTGCTGAAGCAAAATCAGGGACGACCCCCTTCTTTATCGGAAGACCCAGCCGCCTGCCGGACCACCGGCTGCCGAGAATTCAGACAACGCCTTTTTACACCAGCTATCTAAGGATCGGCGAGGGATGTTCCCACAGGTGTTCCTACTGCATCATCCCGAACCTGCGGGGTTCTTTTCGAAGCCGGGAGATGGAATCTCTGCTCCTGGAGGCCCGGGGAATGGCGGAACGGGGAGTCAAAGAGATCAATCTCATCGCCCAGGATACCAGTTACTACGGGAAAGATTTGAAGAACGGTCCTTTTCTTGAAGACCTCCTGGAAAAACTGGCCGACCTTGACGACATCGCCTGGATCAGGCTTTTGTATCTTCATCCACAAGGGATTACGGAAAGGCTCCTGGATCTCATGGAATCGCGGGAAAGGATTGCCCCCTATCTGGATCTGCCGCTCCAGCACAGCGATTCCCGCATCTTGCGCGCCATGGGAAGAGATCCCGGAGGGGAAACGCCGGAGCAATTGATTGCGAGGATACGGCGCAGGAAGAGAGAGATGAGTATCCGGACCACGTTGATGGTCGGGTTTCCCGGGGAAACGGAGACCATGTTCCGGCAGATGCGAGAGTTTGTAGAAGAGGCTGAATTCGACCATCTTGGGGTGTTTGTTTACAGTCCCGAAAAAGGAACCCGCGCGGCAAGGCTCACCTCCCTCGTCGCCCCGGATATTGCGGAGGACCGGCGCGCGGACCTCATGGCCCTCCAGGCCCGCATTTCCAGGAAAAAGAACCAAAAAATGGTGGGAAAGGTCTTTCCTGTTCTCATGGAAGGCCCCTGCCCCGAAACGGATCTCCTCCTTTGCGGGAGAACGGCCCGGATGGCCCCGGAGGTGGACCGTAGGGTATTGATCAACGAAGGGGTGGGTCATCTGGGTGAAATCATGCCCGTCCGCATCACCGAAGCCCATGACTATGACGTGGTGGGTGAAATCGTCGAACATTTGGTCTGAACCAGGCTCCGTCCCTGTGTTGCTTTCAAGCCAGGTAGCAGAGAGCAGGCCTATTTCAAACGGATCAATACAGCTCTCCTGAAAGCCTATGTGCATGCCATACTTTCACGCGAGATCTTTAAAAGAATCCGCCGGAGGTGTTCACTATGTGTCAAGTTGATTAGATTTGTCTTCACCGCTCAACAATGATGCCAGACTTTCTACCACCTGGTTTAACCGCGAAGCCAGCGCATTCAGTTCTCTTGATGCTGATGCGGATTCTTCCGCTTCGGCGGCGTTTTGCTGGGTCACGGCGTCAATCTGGATAACCGTCTGGTTCACCTGATCAATGCCTTGCGCCTGTTCTTTGGAGGCATTGGCAATTTCGCTTATTAGATTGCTGATTTTTTCGGCGCAATCGGAAACCTGAGTAAAGGACTCACCGGTTTTAAGAGCTATTTCCGAACCGATTTGCACTTTTTGAAAGGTTCCTTCGATCAGCAACGAGGAGTTCCCGGCAGCGTCGGCAGCCCGCATGGCAAGGTTTCGCACTTCATCCGCTACCACGGCAAAACCGGCGCCGGCCTCACCCGCTCGGGCTGCCTCCACAGCGGCATTCAAGGCTAACAGGTTGGTCTGGAAGGCAATTTCATCAATGACCTTAATGATCTTCGAGGTTTCTTCACTCGCCTTTGAAATTTCATCCATGGAGGCGGTAAGCCGCTGCATGGAACGATCCGCATCTGCGATGGTGTCGCCGGCCTCTGTCATCAGATTTTCGGCTTGTACCGCATTTTCAGCGTTTTGTTTGGTCATGGAAGCCATTTCTTCAAGAGAGGAGGAAGTTTCCTCAAGGGAGGCTGCCTGTTCGGAAGCCCCTTCAGCCAGGGAATCACTTGCATTGGAAATTTCATTAGAGGCCGCGAGCATTGTGACGCCGCTTCCTCTGAGAACCCCGATAGCCTGGGTCATTCGTTTGACAATCGTCGACGTGGAGAGGTATAGGAACAACGTCAATACGCTCAAAATAATAATGCCGCCAATGATCAGACCCCATTTGAGATAGGTGATGGTTGCCATCCGTTCGCTTGCATCACGGACAAAGACCAATACACCTTTCGTCTCGCCACTGAAATCGCTAATGGGCAGGGCGTTAATCAGGCGATCTTGGACTACCGCCGTGGCCAAACCTGTTGATGCGTCTTCAAGAAGTTTCGCATCAACATAGGGGTCGGTACTCTCGGCGGAAGAAGAAAAGATGCGGGCCATGTTGCCGGTTTGGGGGGGCTTCTTTTCTTTAATATTGCGAGCAATATCAAGTTCAGCGGTCAACATGTAGACGGCCACGTTATCTGAATCAAGGAGTTTTGATATCTCAAAAATCTTGTTCAGATCAAACAAAACCTCAACGGAACCATAGTGTTCCCCTTCCGGTCCGGTCACGGGAACAATACCGCGTACCGCAAAACCGCCGCGTCCGATCTCCACGCCCGCAACCTGTTTCTTGTTTTGGTTGACATAAAGGACGGTTTTTCGAAAGCTCGATATATCGTCGCCACCATCCTTTTTTCCATCCTGACGCCAGATGCGCAAAAAGCTCTTCGCCGGCGGCAGGTGAAAGTGGATTTTAAAATCCTTTATCCCTAAGGCTTGAGTCACCTGTTTGTGGATCCGGTCAAACCCTTTACGAAGCATTTTTCGACCTTCTTCTTCATGACCCTCGCGGGCAAGCTGGTATGCTTCCTGGACGCCGGGAACCCGGGAAGCCATGGCCGCTATGGTAATGGCCTGATTTTTCAAGCTTTTAAAACCCTTCTTGGCCAAGGCTTCCTGGCTGATGGATACGTTGTGTAACTCATTTTGCCACATGCTGGTTACCAGCCAAAAGGAACCGGCAATAAGCAAACTGACGGATAGTGTTACGATAACAAGCGGTATCCCCATGATTTTAGTGCGCAGTGAGAGTTTCATGATATTTTTCTCCTACTATTCTTTCCCGACTGACATCCATGACTATCTCGTCATCTTCAATCAGACGGAATGTTCCGGCGGTTCTCTCGAAGAGAGTGCGATTTGCCGACTTTTGCCGCTTTCTATTCCGTAACGGGCAGATAGATCTTTACGGTGGTTCCATTGCCCGGCTCGGAGTCTATGGCAATCAATCCTCCGTGGTTCTTGACAATACCGTAAGCGGCGGCCATTCCCAGTCCCCGGCCCTGAAATAGGATTCTTTCTGCAACAATGCCAAAGCCTCTGAAAGCGTTTCGGCACTCGAACCTCATGATCAAGCATTCGGACATTTTCCGTCAGTACCCCTCGAATGTATTCATCGTCATCGACAACCAGGATCTTTGCCATTTTCAACTTTTCCTATGCTGAGAGCCAGAGCCGAAGCCTGTTTATTTCTTCCAGCTCCTGAGGACAAACAGGGTTCAAAAACAAGGAGTTCAGACAACGGCCCGACCAGTCCATCGTTTGTCCCGCAGCCGTTTTAATCGATGTCTCAGGTTTAAAAATCCTTGAAGTCATCATCATCCAAGGGGATCACCTCTTCGGGATTGGGTCCGTCCTTTTTGGCCGGTTCGGAAAGGGCCATCGGTCTTTCTTTATCGGTCTTTCTTGCCCGGTTTTTCTTGCTCGTATTTTTAGACCCGTTCCCTCCCTTTGATAAACTCCCTCCCACCATGTCTACCAGTTCGCCTACAAAGGACTGCATCTCCTCGGCCTGGGCGTTCATCTCTTCCGATGCACTGGCCGACTCCTCGGCGTTGGCCGCCACCTGCTGCACCACCTTGTCCATTTCCGTTACGGCCCTGTTGATTTCCTCGATGCCCTGGGACTGCTCATTGGAGGCCGCCGAGATCTCATCCACCAGACTCCCCACCTTCTGCGCAATAGCCACATTATCTTTGAAGGCCTCCCGGGTGGTCTGGGTAAGCTCATTTCCCCTCTTGACCGCCTTGATGGTATTCTCGATGAGATCAGTGGTGTTTTTGGCGGCATCCGCGGCCCTCATGGCAAGGTTTCTGACCTCATCCGCTACAACCGCAAACCCCGCGCCCGCCTCTCCCGCACGCGCCGCCTCAACGGCTGCATTCAGTGCAAGCAGGTTGGTTTGGAAGGCGATTTCATCTATTGTCTTGACGATCTTGCCCGTCTCTTCACTGGATTTGGTGATCTCCCGGATAGCATCGGCCATATCCCCCATGTGCCGGTTCACTTTATCCACAATCTGCCCTGCTTCACCCATCCGGACCTTGGCCTCGTTGGCGTTGTCCGCGTTACTCTTGGTCATGGAGGCCATCTCTTCGAGCGACGAAGAGGTCTCCTCAATGGATGCCGCCTGTTCTGAGGCCCCCTCGGCCAGGGACTGACTTCCGGCCGAAACCTGTGCGGCGGCGGACGCCACCTGATCGGAACCGTCGCGCAGGCCTACAATAATTCTTCGAATGGGTTTGGTAATGCTCCGGGCAATAGAAACGGCGATCAATACGCCCAACACAATCGCGGCGATCAAACCTACCATCATGATCCACGATGCAGAGCCAAGCAATGCCATGGCCTCATTGGCAATCCCTTTTGTGGCTTCCATGCCGGCCTTGGCCGTTGTTCTGCAGATCTCAAGCAGGCCGTTGCCCGCACTATCCCGTTTAACATCCAACTCCCGCATATTCTTCCAGTTTTTCAGGAAGTCCACCATGGCCCCTTTGTATGTATCGCCCGCCGCCTCAACCTGCCCTGATCCTCTTAAGATCCATATCCAGCTGTGTGATTTTTCTCAGTTCGCCAAATCTTTCTCCGATTTTCGGGAAATTCCCAAGCGCATCCTCCATGATTACAGGGCTCTTAAGGGCCTGGGATTTGAAGACCTTTACCCTTGTGTCGTTCCCCAGCGCGATGACGTTATTTACCAGGGTGATCTTGCGATTTCCCTCCAACATGTCCTTTGCCAAATCCTTCTGCTGCCCTTCCAGATATTTTTCACACTGTTCCACATATTGGCCGGCCGCCGTCCTCCATCTCAGCTCGAATGGTATCCAGTTTGAGATAGTTTTCCAGATAGCCTCCCATGCCGGCGATGTAATCCTCCGCCGCGGATTCAACATTTCCGATCTGCGCGATATTCTTCTCCTTACGGGTGTTCTGCCGCAGCTTTGCCGTAATTTCCTTCACCTCTTTGAGCCGTTGCGCGGCCTCCTGAATGAGTTTGGCGTCCCGGGTCGCCTGGGCCTTGAAATTCGTCAACTGCACCGCATTTCCCAAGGTCGATGATCTGGTTGACCAGGGCGACTTTTCCCAGACGTTCATCAAGGTCCACATCACCCAGATCGAATTCTTCCCGCATGGCCGCATCCTGGTTGGCCAGAAGATCGTTGCAGTTTTTCATATACATGGATGCGCCCGCGTCCATTTTCTGCCCATCGGTTACCATCTGATTGCTGGTATTGATATACTCGGTCATGCTCCGGGCATATTTCTTGGCGGCTGCCTCCGTATCTTCAATCCGTTTCATCTCCTCGGGATTGGTGGTCATGGGCCGGAGTTTGTCCGTATATTCTTTCAACTCGTCCAGCAAGATCCCGGCCTCTACCATGAGCCCCATATCATTCTTGGCCTGGGCCTTGAAATTGGTCACACGCACTTTGGTGCCGAGGTTGAGAATACCGGTGACGATCTCCACTTTCGCCTGTCGCTCGGACAGACCTTTTTTCAAGGCTTCATTTTGAGCGGCTCAAGAAGTCATTGGAATTGGCCATATATTTTTCAGCCGATTGGTAAAGGGCATTCCTGTTCCCTTCCATTCTGGCAACGGTTTCAACCGTCTCTTTCACAAGTGCCTTGTATTCCTCCACCTGCTTGCCGGCCACCTTGAGCTCATCTTTCAGGGAGTCAAGATTTTTCGACCTCTTCTCCAACTGCCGACCGATTTCCAGTGCCTTGTCAACTGCCTGAAGTCCCTTCCGCGCCTCTTCCAGGTATTTCGGCTCCTCCGTAAAACCGTACCCCCGCATGGCATACATCACACGATTGGACGATTCCTCCAAATTGGAGGCCATGTCCACCTCGGGAACATATTCTTGGGCTAATTTGGTGGTTTCGGTTTTCACCGTTCCCATCTCCCAGACGCCCACCACCCCAAGGACGGCCGCGATGATGATCAGAACGCCGAACCCCAAGGCGATTTTTGCACCCAATTTCATGTTTTTCATCTTTGTTCCTCCCGGAAATTTTCGGATTGTCATGGGCCCGACATCCTGAACATTCTGATACGATTCAAAATGCCGGCGCCCTATTTTTCACCCGCCAACCTGAAGGTCGAGTATTTGCCATACTTTTGTGAATTTACCTTTGTTGTCTGATCCATTATTCAGATTGATTCCGCCATACTTTCTTGTCGTCTTTTCTTGGACGTTTCTTAAGTTTTTAATTTCAATCTCCCAATCTCTTTCCTGAAAAGGGGATTAAAATAGGTTCAGCGGAATGTCTGTATTCAACAATTATGCCAAAACAGACATATATTAAAATTTGAAGTTACAGGTTTCAGGTTTCTGATGTCAGGATTCTGATATAAGGTATTCTATAAATTTAGATAGATTGAGCTTCTTCTTCTCTTGAAACCTGAACACTGACACCTGAAACCCAAGAAAAATGATAAGCAGGAAAGGTTTTCGCTCCAAATCATGAACCGTTCAGGAGTCACCTTGAAAGGGCTGGGATCCCCGCCAAAATTTTGATGGCCTCGCCATTCTTATCACGTGGAAAAGAGAAGTTTACTTCCACTCAGACGGTGGAGGGTATCAGAACTGTCAAAGCCGTCCTTCACCACCTTCTCAATATGCCGTCTGGTTTCCTCCTCTGTTTCCTTAAGTTCAATATCCGGCAATCGCAACCGATCAAATTCCTCCCTTTATAAAGTTCCGAGAGACAATCACAATCGAAACTCTTGGTGTATGATGCCTGCTAAAGGTTCCCTTTGGAGAGAATGACCGTAAGGGATCCTATTTACTTGCTAAAAAAAAGCAGTATTGTTAGCATGAAATCTTGGAATATAGAGGAGCTATGGAAATGGAACTCGATTCAGATTTTACCGGAACCACCCTCCGTGAATATGTCACCACGGTCACCGGGCGTCATACCACGAATTATGCCGCCGCCATTAACGATTATAATGAGCGTTATTTCAATGATGAGAGGAAGGAAGGCATCATTGCCCACCCCATGAACTGCGTGGCCATTACATGGCGCATATGCGAAAGGATTTGGGAATATATCGAGGCGGATCATTTTCCCCATGAAATCCTTATGACCCAGGTGCACTACACCGAATACCTCGAATTTCATCGTCCGGTTCTTCCCGGTGACAGACTGACCATCAGGGGCCATATCGCGGCCATCCTTCCACACCGTGCGGGGACCCATGTGGTCATTCGTTTTGATGCCGCGGACGCGAAGGGACAACCGGTATTTACGGAATGGGTGGGGGCCATGATGCGCGGGATTTCATGTCTGAATGGCGGGCAAGGGATGGAAAATGTCCCTGTTGTCCCTGAAAACAACGGGGCGGCCCGTGGATGGAAAAGCAAGATCGCCATTGATCCGCTACTGCCCTACCTCTACGATGGATGCACGGATATTGTTTTCCCCATTCATACGTCGCCGCGATTTGCCCGGCAGGTCGGGCTTCCCGGAATCATCCTTCAGGGCACCGCAACCCTGGCGCTGGCGGTCCGTGAATTGATAAACCGGGAAGCGGGAGGGAATCCGGAACGGCTCAAAAAGTTGCATTGCCGGTTTACCGGGATGGTGATTCCCGGTACGAACATCACGGTTCGACAAACCGGCAAGACCGGGAAGGAAAATGGGACGGACATTTTTTTTGATGTCATCAACGGCGACGGCCTAAAGGCCCTAAGCCATGGGTATGCGGAGATTGCACCGTAACCCATACAGGAAGAAAACCCTATGAATAATCCGGAAGAGCGTCTACCCCTTGTCAATTCCTACGTCGAATTGTGGGCGAAGAAAACGCCCAAGGCCACGGCGATGATTCAGCACGAAGACGGCAGGTCTTTTTCCTACAAAAAGTTCGCGAGTCTGGTGGATTTTTTCGCTCTGAAACTCCTGGATATGGGTATCCGCAAAGGGGATACGGTGGCGACGCTTCTTGTCCTTGTTCCCGAGCATATGATGCTCATGTACGCCTGCTTTAAGATCGGCGCCATTATCGCACCTCTGGATGTCCGTCTGAAAGATGAGGAAGTCGTACGAGACGTGGATAAGATAAAAGCCAAGGCCTTTTTCTTCCTGGGGAATACGCCGGTTCGGGATTTTCGCACGGCCGGCGAGGCAGTGAAAAAGCATTGTTCCTATGTGGAACATTTTATTCAGTTCACACCGGAGCCAAAGCCCGGCGAATTGATGGATGGCGCCGTCGGCATTACGGACATGATGGACAAGAAGAGGCTTTTGTGGCTGAAGCTGAAGGATCTTGTTACAGGCGGGCTGAAAAGAGTGTATTCCACCATGAACCCCCGCACCCCCGCGCTCATCATATACACCACCGGCACCACCGGTGAACCGAAACCGGCTCTCATCTGTCATGAAAATATGATCGTTCAGAATCAGATTCTTGCGCGCGGTTCGAAGATGAAAAAAGGCTCCGTGCTCATCAACCTTCCCCCCAGTCATGTGGGCTGTGTGACCGAACTCTTCATGACAACCATGTTCCTGGGCGCCACCGCCGTGATGCTTCGCATCTTTGACGTGGCCATGAGTCTGGAGGCCATCGCAAAACATCGTATCACCACAATCGGGCAGATCCCGACCCAGTTTCGCATGATGTGGGCCCACCCCGACTACGACAAATATGATCTTTCCAGCCTTCAATTGGCGGCCTATGCCGGTTCCGCGGTGGACATGGCGTTCCTTAAAAAGCTTGCCGCCATGGCGCCCGCCATCGGCACCGGCATCGGCATGACTGAAAATGCGGGCTTTGCCACCTTTACGCCCCCCGGAATCGCTCCTGAGGAAATGGTCGGCCAGGTGGGCCGGGCTTTCCCGGATCTCGCGGAGGTTACCGTACGAGGTCCAATGAACCCGGACGGTACCGCCGGCAGGGGACTTCCGGATGGAGAAGTGGGAGAGATCTGTTATCATCCTCCGATAGTTTTTTTGGGATATTATCATCAGCCGGAGCCGACGGCAAAAACCATATCAAAAGAAGGAATTCTGTATACCGGCGATATGGGGTATTTCCGGGAGATGGGCGACTACCGAGCCCTCTATCTGTCCGGGCGCCAGAAATTCATGATCAAACAGAAGGGGTACAAAATCTTTCCTGATGAAATTGAAGACTATATCGGAAAAATGGAAAAAGTGGATGCTGCCGAGGTCGTCGGCATGAAGCATGCTCTCTTCGATGAAGGGGTTTTCGCCTTTGTGAAGGCCGGGAAAGACCACACGCTTACATCTGAAGAAGTCATGGAACATTGCAAAGGAATCGCTTCCTACAAGCGCCCCCGGCACGTGGAAATCTGGCCATATGACAGAGACTTCCCTTTGACGAGGACCACCAAGGTGGACAAACTCGCCCTGCAAAAAATGGCCGAAGAGATCATTGGAACGCTTCGCGCCGGCGGTGGGTGGGATGCGGCATAGACAGGCTCTAACTTTACAAACGTCCCTCGCTGTGTAACATTCCCTTTCGGAAAAGATATTCGCACTGGAATTGGAGGCTCGGGTATGCTTTACGGGAAAACAAATTGAAAATTCGCTTGTCAAGCTTTTTGTGTCTGTCGTTTTTTTTGCTTTTCGCCTTGAAGAACCTCGCGTCGGCCGATTCATCGGCACAGCCTCCACTTAGCGAAGACAAATGGGAGCAGATATTCAGCAAAGACGGCATAGATGTCTTTTCGCAAAAAATGCCGGATTCCGACATTCTTGCATTCAAGGCGACCGGTACGCTGAACGCCCCCATCGAACAAATCATGGAGGTACTGCGCAGGGTTGAAATAGCAAAAGAGTGGATGCCGGATACCGAGGTCAAATATCTCGTCAAGGAATTCTCCGACCTTGACGGCATCACCTACAGCGTCAACAAGTTGCCCTGGCCCTTTTCCGGCAGGGAACTGCTCCTCCGCAACACGCTGCGGCTGGATCGGGAGAAAAAATACCTGGTGGTTGACGTTGTTTCCGTGGAAGACGCAACTTACCCGGTCGGGAAAGGGAATGTCAGGGCCTTTATGCACATGGGACAAACCTGCATGCGCCCGGCGGGCAAACAACACACCGAAGTACTATTCATTTTTTTCCTGGATCCTAAAGGATATATTCCTTCATGGCTGGCCAACATGAAGCAAAAGGAACTGCCGTACAATTTCCTCAAGTCCCTTGAAGAAAAGGCCGGCACGACCCACTTCCAATTACGCCCGGCGTTTCAAAGTTATCTGGATCAATTGAACGTCATCCTTAAAAAGTAAAATAGCCCTTCCTGGTTTCAGGTGATAATAGTGGCATGCGAAAGTCATATGAGACATGCGGAACCCTGACTTACTACGTGAGATTGCCCTCGTCATCATAAAGATCAAAATCCGGATAAAGTTTTTTGGCACATTCCGGACAGATACCATGGGAGAATTGTGCGTCGGAACGCTCACCGATATATTTCTCAATCTGGTTCCAATAACCTTTGTCGTCCCGTATCTTTTTGCAATGGGAGCAGATGGGAACCAATCCGCTCAGTGTTTTAATTTCGGAAATCGCAGCGCGCAGTTTGTCTCTTTCTTGCCGTAGTGCCTCCTGGGCTTCCCTCCGTTCCGTGATATCCACAAGCACGCTGATGAGGCTGGCCTTACCACCTATTTCGATTTTTTCAGCCGACCAAATCCCGAACAGGAGATCACCATTCTTTTTCCTGAACCTCACTTCCTCCTCATGAAACCCTCCGTGGCGCCGGGCAAGTTCGATAAATTTGGCCCTTTCTTCGGGGTCAACCCACAAACCTATTTCAACCGAGGTGCGTCCCAATACTTCATTTCTCTGATAACCGGTAATTTTTGTGAAGGCATCGTTCACATCCAGAAAGCGCCCGTCATCAAGAGCCGTAAAGGCGATATAGACCGGACTTGCGTGAAAGAGCGCTGAAAATTTCTTTTCACTCTCCCGAAGCGCCTCTTCCGTCTGCTTGCGCTCGGTGATGTCTATAATGGCTCCAATCAGCCCGGCCACGGTTCCCTTGCTGTTCGTAAAAACGGCCTTGTTGAAGATGATATCCCGCAGCTCGCCATGAGCATTTTTCCACTGAGACTCGTAACGCTGTTCGCCCCCGCCATGAAGAAGCTTGTCATCCTGCGCATGATATATTTCCGCCAGTTCCGGCGGATGGATGTCGAATACGGACTTGCCTATCAGCCCTTCTTTTGTTTCACCAAAGAACGTCTCAAAAGATCTGTTGAATCCAAGATATCTTCCATCCCTGTCCTTATAAAAAACAGGCGTCGGGATCGCCTCGATCAGCGTTTTTAAAAATGCTTCACTATCCTTCAACGTCTCCTCGGCGCGTTTGCGATCCGTGATTTGGAGCTCAAGTTCCTTCGTTCTTTGCGCAACTTGACTCCTCAAGGTTCTGACCCAGACGGCCCCACCCGCCAGAATCAGCAGGAAAACCAGCAGTGCGAGTCCGACGTACTTGAGAATCACAGCTTTTGGGACACCCTGCGGTTCCAGCACCCCAAGCCAGACATCGTATATCTCCTTCATCCGGCCGGTCTTCTTGATGATGGCCAATCCTTCGCTGAAACGGCTCAACAGCTCGCTATTGCCCTTTTCCACCGCGTAACAGTATGCGGAAGGGCGTATCAGCGGACCAACCGTCACGATGTTGGACAGCCCCAATTTCTTTACCCAGTACAGTCCGGGAAGTTTGGCTATCAAGGCGAAATCATACTTACCCGAAGAAAGGAGCCGGAGCGCCTCGGATTGGGTGTCAGCCAGTCCGGGATTTTGGGAAAGCCCCTCCTTCAAGACATAGTCATGCATGATGTCGCCACGCATAACAATGATTTTCCTGCCTCGAAGGTCTGTTGCCGACTTGATTCGGGGAGAATCCCTACGAGCAAAAATGGCGTGGTTTACGATGGTGTATGGCGGCGAAAAATCCACCGTCTTTGCACGCTCTTTCGAATAGTACATCCCGGAAATGACATCGATCTTGCCCTCTCTCAGGCCTTTTCGGATATCCGCCCACGGCCCGATCCGAACCTCGATATTCAGCCCCATAGCCTTGGCAATAGCCTGAGTGAGCGCAACATTGAAACCACTGGGTTTGCCTTCTTCATCAAGAAACGAGTAAGGCGGATAATCAAGCTCCGTGCCGACAATGACAGCGTTGGAGCTTCCTTCCACTTGCTTTTCACCTGCAAGCGCGGAATCCGTAAGGAGCATCACGGCAAAGGTCATGCCCAACAGGATAATCAGGAAATATATATTTCGCATATTCGCCGGTAGTGATGTCCGTATATGGCAAGGGTGATGGCCAACGGCATCAACCTGGGTCTGCGGAACAGGGTCCAGATGAGCAGATGCCAGTAATGGAGACGTTCCTTGCCCAAAAAACCAAGCCGAAAGCTGGACCGGAAGAAGGCGAGAAACCGCTGAAAATCCATCGGCATTGTGATATCAGGAGCCTTGAGTTCTTTCAGAAAACTTCTGACGCGCCGGTAGAAGTTGCCGGGAGCATAGATCTGCTCCATAATGGTTCGATACCCGGCCAAAAGACTCTCCAGACCCATTTTGGGGATAATATTGGTCGTGCCGTCCACATTGTCTCCGGAAAACGCGCTGACCAACCGGTTTTCCTTTTGAAGCCGGTCAAATAACCGTGTCCCCGGAGGCGCCTGGAGTATTCCCACCATGGCGGCCACGATTCCGCTTTTTTGAATAAAATCGATCTGCCGTTGGAAAATGGAATGCGTATCACTGTCAAAGCCTACAATAAATCCTCCCATCACCTGCAACCCGGCATGCTGGATCGTTTTCACGCTTTCAAGTAGATCCCGGTTCTTGTTCTGGGTCTTGTGACATTCCGTAAGACAGTCGTCATCCGGTGACTCGATCCCTATGAAAACGGAATCAAACCCGGCCTTGACCATCATTTCCAAAAGCTCCGGGTCATCGGCCAGGTTGATGGAGGCCTCCGTAAAAAAAACACATCCCTTCTTATCTTTTCGCCATTGGATCAAGGCAGGCAGCAAGGCCGTCTTCAGGTATTGTTTGTTTCCGATAAAATTGTCATCGACGAAAAATATGGAGCTGCGCCAGCCCGCGGCGTAAATATGATCCAATTCCGCAATGACCTGTTGCGGCGTTTTTATGCGTGGTTTATGACCGAAAAGGACCGTCACATTGCAGAATTCGCAGTTGAACGGGCACCCGCGGGAAAACTGGACGGTCATGGAGGCATATCTCTTTGTGCGGATCAGATCCCATGCGGGGATGGGCGTGTCATGAATATCGCAGAATTCGGATGCCCTGTAGACCTTCTTGGGTTGCCCGTTTTTCAAATCTTCAAGAAAAGGCGCCAGGGTACATTCGGCCTCGTCCAAAAGGAGATGGTCCACGTCCCCGAACGCCTCCGGTTCCGCGGTAAAAAGAGGACCGCCGGCAACGATCTTCAAACCATTGGCCTTGGAACGGGCGATAATCTGTTTCGCCGAATCCCGTTGAACCGTCATTCCACTAATAAAAACCATATCGGCCCAGGAGAGATCCTCATCCGTGAGACCGTTCACGTTCACATCCACAAGACGCTTTTGAAACGTCTCCGGCAACAGGGCCGCAACGGTCAACAAACCCAGCGGCGGAAAAGCCGCACGTTTTCCGATAAAACGCAGGGCATAATTAAAAGACCAAAACGTATCCGGGAATTTCGGGTAAATAAATAACACGTTCATAGTTGGCGCCTCCGTGCCGCACCCACAAGAAAAAAATCGAATCCATGGATCCCTGAAAAGCGAAAGAACACCGGACAAAAAAACACCGGGCCGTTCAATAGGAATCCATGATCTGCTTCAGGACCCCTGAAGCCTTGATAACCGCCAGACCTTCATCCAGTTTGTCCGCATAGTGTTGCGCATTGGGAAAGCTTTTTGAAAAGGCCACATAGATATCACCGGACTCGCTGTCAAATGCCTTTGCAATCCGGTCCGAAAGGCCTTCCTCCTTGAGGAGTTTTCGAGCCGTCTTGTCATAGAGGATAGTGGCATCAATCCTTCCCTTGGCCAGTTTCCGAAGGTTCAACTGGTCCGATCGGACCGGGATCTTAACGATCTTGTCATTGCCTGAAAAAAAGTCCCCATATCCATAATCGAAGACCACGCCGATCTTTTCGCCGTTTTTCAGCTCTTCCTTACTGCCGGCGGACAGGGGATGCTCCTTGTTGTAATAATACGCCGATTGCGCGGTAAAAATCGGCGTCTTCCCAAAAAGATAGTCGTTTTCGTTGGATTTCTCTTTTGGAACATTAAAGGCCCCCAAAAGCTCTCCGTCTCTGACCATTTTCAACAGCCGGTTGTATGGTCCCACGTTGAACTTCACATCGATGCCCACCGCCTTATAGGCAGCCAGAACGATTTCGTTGGCCATCCCCGTGCCATCCTGGTTCGAATAGGGAATCCAGTCGTTTTCCGCACCGAGGATAATGGTTTCAGCCGCCCACACGGACCCGGTGGACATGACCAGCAGCGCAAGAAATAACCCTCCAATCAACCTCGCCATGTCACCCCCCCTCTATTGTTCTTCATGTATCAGCAGCCAAAGCCCCCCTTTGTCAAGGATGGTGCTTTGGTGTTGGAGATTGGTTTCAGCGACCATTTGTTCGAGTTCCGAGCGGGAAATCCATTTCTTTCCCAGACGGTAGTTGAGGTCCTTGGATTCGGCGGCAATGGGTGAAATAATTTCCTGAGGCGTATCCGGGCCATACCCCCCTCCGAGAAGCGCGTACCCTCCCGGTCGGAGAATACGTCGGATCTCCTTGATGATTCGGGGTGTGAGGAAGAAAAAGGCGCCTCGGCAGATCACCAGGCTAAATGTGGACAAAAAGGGCATACTGTGCAGCTCGGAGAGCAGTACAGGGCAAAGAGGGTCGAAGGATGTTTTGATCGTTTGTGCCACGGCCGGTTCCGAAAGCGCGATCAGCCCCTGCCGTGTGGCATCCCGTTTGAGCAGCGCGCTGACGATTCCGCCTGAAAAGGGGCCTGCTTCGAGTATCCACCCGTTATCCCTCGGCTTCCATGATTCAATCCATCTCCCCAGATATGGATAAACCGGTTCCCAGAGTATGTTCAGTTGCGCAATCAGTTCGGAATCCATAATCGCTTATCCCAAAAATTGAAATCGTTCACTCAGCAAGGGGAAAACCCTGTTGCGACATATCGGTATAGAGTACTCATATCCAGTATCACCCCGCGGAAGTGCTCCCCGCCGCCTCAGAGCGTCTTTTGAAGTCGGCCTTCATTATCGTGGCTGAATCTCTTTACATACTAACAGGAAAGCGGAAAAATCTTCAACAAAAAATAGGGCATCCCAGAGTGAATTTGTTCTAAGCAGAAAATGTGCCTTGAAGAAAGTCATATCAGAGGTTTTGAATATGTCGAGAGGTTTCAGTGTTCAGGTGTCAGAAAAGGACGAAATGCTTTATCCTGAAACCCGAAACCTGAAACCCGGCCATCCATACGCTTAGCGACCGAAATGGATGAGTCTCCTTTCAAATTTAATGGCTTGGATGGTAGAACAAAACCATCGGGTAGGGCATCCGAAACATCGTCACATATCAAGCTTATATCATTAAACATTGAAAGGATGCCATACATGCCGAATCCGCTTCGAAGAAATTGTTGACCAGAAGAGACGCTTTGAAAGGTCAGGCTTACTTAAATAAAAAAGGGGCGCCTCACGTGAAAGTGGAGCGCCCCTTGCCTAAAACGGACTGAAACCGCGTTTTACTTGGTCAGTTTAATGACCATGATCCCCCTGCCCGGTCGAAGGATCAGGAGATTGACCGGTTTGCCTTCCTTGATATTGCCGATCACCTGCGTATAGTCATCAGCGGATTTCACTTCCTTGCGATTCACCTCTTTGATAATATCCCCGGCTTGAATACCCGCTTTTTCTCCCTTGCCTTCCTCGGTCACATCCGTGACCACAACGCCGTTTTTCTCTTCAATATTGAGCCTGGCGGCCATTTCCGGGGTAAGGTCGGAAACCGCGATCCCGAATTCATCTCCGCTTTCCTTTTGTCACAGCCTCCGGACCGCCCGGGATATCTTTTCTCTTGGCCAGCTTTACCGTAACGGATTCTTCCTTGCCGTTTCTCAGGATTTCTATCTTGACCTTTTCTCCCACATCCTTGTCGGCAATCATTTTGCTCAGGGCCCTGCTGCTGTCAACCTTCTTCCCATCGACCGAAAGGATGATGTCTTTGGGTTCAATGCCTGCCTTGTCCGCCGGATCCCCTTTAAAAACCTGCGTAATAAGGACCCCTTCTCCATCCTTGATCCCGTAATATTCTTTCAGATCCTTATTCAAATCCTGTATCCCCACTCCCAGCCAACCTCGACTGACCTCCCCCTTGGACCTTAATTCAGCGATAACCGACTTGGCCATGTTCACCGGAATGGCGAAGCCTATTCCCGTACCTCCGGCGATAATGGCGGTATTGATTCCCACCACTTTCCCATCCATATTAAGCAAAGGGCCGCCGCTGTTCCCGGGGTTGATGGAGGCATCCGTCTGGATAAAATCGTCGTAGGGACCCGAACCGATGACCCGTCCCTTTGCACTGATGATGCCCGCCGTGACCGTATGATCAAGACCAAACGGATTTCCGATGGCCAGGACCCACTCCCCCACTTGGGCGGCATCCGAATCTCCCAGTTCCAGCTTGGGCAGCTTCCCATCGGCTTTTATTTTTATGAGGGCGAGATCGGTATTGGGATCGCGGCCCTTGACCACTGCATCGAATTCCCTTTCATCGTTCAGAATGACCTTGATCTTGTCGGCGCCTTCGACCACGTGATTATTGGTCACGATATAGCCGTCCTCGTCGATGATAAAGCCGGAACCCAGGCTTCTCTGTTTGAATTCCTTCTGGTGACGCCCACCAAAAAATTTCTCAAAAAAATCCTTGAAACGTTCATCATTGCCGTAGGGATTTCCTTCAAATCCTCGAAACATCTGCGAAGCGCCGCCACCACTCCTCTCCGTCCGTATATTGACGACCGCGGGACTGTTCTTTTTTGCAAGCTCCGTAAAACTTTCAGGAGCCAACAGCCCTTGACTCGACGCCGCCTGAACAACCGGCGCCGAAAACATTCCTGAAACAGCCGCAAATCCGAAAATCAGAACGGTCAAAAAAACCAGTGCTTTTATCTCTGAAAACCCAAAAAACTTCTTGCTTTCTTTCATGTTACTCTCCTTGTTAAAATGTGGTGTTGCCAATCAAAATCTTCCTCTTCAACCAAGATCCCTGTCGGGAACCACCGTTTTCACGGCTTTCTTCGCTATCCAGCCGGTTTCTCCCGTGGTTTCCTTCACCAGCAGATAATCCTTATAGATTTTTGCAATTTTGACCATCTTGCCATCCTTGATGGCGCCGGATTTGGCGGCGTTGTCAAAAGGGGAAACCAGAAGGCTGGCGCCTTCAGCGGTGACAATGCCGCAATCCATTTTTTCATATTGCGACACAATACCGATCCCACTCACAACGAACAGGCACAGCGAAACCGCGGAAATCGCCTTCAGTATCCTGTTCCTTCCCGCCCCTTGCGATACGCCTCTCAATAGAAATATCAGAGAAAACAACAGAAGAGACGCACCGGCCATCCAGGTCCAGCCATTGAGGTTGAAAATTTGGAAGTAATGTTCCCATTGCCCCGGGCTCTTTTCGACCAGGCCGAAATCCTTTCGCGCCATGGCCAGGTTGGCCCGGGTATCCGCGTTGCCGGGGTCCAGGTAAAGAGCCCGTTCATAATAAAGCACTGCATTGCCGATCTCCTTTGTATGATAATAGGCGTTAGCCATATTGTAAAGGAGCGACGACGAAATCCCGTCTTGTTCCATCACCTTGCGATAACAGGAGAGTGCCGTTTGGTAATCGCCCTCCACATAGGCCCGATTCGCTTGAGAAAAAAGGTCTTCCGCCTCACCGGCCCGGCTGATGGAAGAAACCGCCAAAACGAAAGCCGCCGTTAAGAAAAGAATCCGCTTTTTCATATCGTCCTCCGAGTATTAAAGCGATGATCCGCTTGCTTTTTCTTTCCCATTTTTTGCATCTCATCAATGACCAGATCCCTGCATTTTCTCAGTTCCTCCCGGCTGAAAGACTGGCCTGAATACGCTACCGCATCAGCTGTTTCAAAGACGTGTCGAATCCCCTCGGCATTCCCGGATAAACGCTCTCTGATTTCCGCCAGCGTGATGCTCTCCGGCGAAACGGACCATATCTCTCCAAGGCTTTCCTGGGATGCGGAGCGACAGGCGTTAAAGAAACCGGGGACATCGTTTTCGTTCATGGCTCTGTTCATTTCCTTTATGGATTGCGCCACTTTGCGCCTGGCCTGCTTTTTCCGTTCCATATCCGGATCACCGGCGATCTTCTTTTGCTTTCGGGTGAAGAACAGGCCGAGGAAAAGTGCGCCGATGGAAATCCCCTGGGCTCCCAAAAACCACGGGTTTCTAATAAGTGGTCGCATATTCGCTATCACAGGCCCCTCACTTACATGGATAGGGGCCAGTCTCGCGGAATCCTGTTGCGGCGTCGATGCGTTATCGGGACGGGATTGAGACCCCGATATCTCTCGGGAATTTGAAACGGCATTGGACGAATAGACGCTCCCCGGTACGATGTCGACCGGGATGGGACGCGTTTTCAGGGTAACGTATTTTTTCGAGTTTGTATCGAAATAGCTGAATTCCGCGGGAGGGATCTCCTTCATGGACGCATCAAGGGGGATAATGGCCTGCTCGAATCTCTTTTGGCCTTCATACCCGGCGCTGTCCTCCGGTTTGAAAGAGGTTGTGGGAGTATATGTTTTCCACCCGCTCGAAATATCGAGAGTTGGAGAGGATACCCGATCGAAATTCCCGGCCCCCTCGACGCTCATGGTGATGGTAATGGGATCCCCTACCATGCCTTTTTTCGGGTTTGCGGAAGCAGACAGGGTAAAATGGCCTACGGCGCCACTGAAATTTTCGGGCTTGCCCAGCTTCGGGAGGGGCAATACCCGAATCTTCAATTCGGGATTATTCAACGTAACATTCTCCTCCCTTGTCCCGGAGAAAAATCCATTGAAAAAGTCATCGTCGAACAGACCTCGGCCAAAGGGAGACCGATTCCGCCGAGATCTATCCGGAAGCAGGAGGGTAACGTTCAATTCCGCGTCAACGGGGTATTCCCCTTCCTTTACCGCGGCAACCGCGCTATACCAGGTGAGAACGGTGTACCCTATGCCGTCAATAATTTCCTCCTGTCTGCCGGGGTTTCTTATCCGGATCCTGGAAAGCAAACGCACTCCCTTTCAGCATGGGAAGGGATCTCAGTGTCGCCTGCATGCCCTGTCGAAAATAGGCCCGAATTTCCACGGGCACCAACTCTCCCACATAGGAAAGCGCCTTTCGGGGGATCACTCTCAGAAACGCGGGCGCGTTTTCTTCTTCCCGGCTGAGATCACCCGATGGGGATGCGGAATTCCCTCCTCTTTGCCTCGACAACGCAGGGGGAGGGAGGCTTCGAGAACGGGGATTCGGACTCACCTCCATCGACCACCCTGAACCCCATGGGTTGCGTCTCCTGTATGCGGCCGTTGATGGCGACTTTTACCGGAGGGATGATAAACTCTCCCGAATGTTCCGCCTGTACTTGGAACATATACGACGTGGAAGAAGACACCCGGCCGTTGATGGACCGATATTCACTGCTCTGCCCCATGGGAAAGAACCGGAGCCCGGGAACTTCCGAAACAGCGGGCTGTCCCGCCTCCTCTCCCGAGATCTGAATACTCAGAATCGCTCCTTCACCCAATTGAACCTGTTTCGGTTCCAAGCTGACGGAAATGTTGCCGGAATCACCCTTTCCCTGTGCGCCCCCTGAAAAGAGAAATAGAATGCAGGCTATCGGCAGCAATGTTGCCGCCGCCATAACCATTGGTTTCCATTGTAAAGCCCTGACGGCCATCCGCGGGAAGTTTTTCATCACCAATCCCTCCTTTCTTTTTCCCGAGCCGCTTTGCCTGCGTCCTTGTTGTTTGCCACCACGGGCATGGATTGATCGTCGCCTTTGAGTGAATCAAGCAGATTTTGCGCCTGCTCTTGGGTCATTTGTCCGGGTCTGCGTCGTCTTTCCGCCCTTGCGGAAGCGGGCGCCTCTCCGTTTGGATTCCTCGATTCGATCTTGTCGTCTTTCCCAGAGGCCTTCCCGTCCTTTTCGTTTTGCGGGGAATTTTTAGCTTGCTGAGGATTCCGGCCGTTATTCCTCCTGATCCTGGTCCTTCATTTTCCTCGATTCTGGTTTGTTTTGCGAATCGTTCTTTTGACCGGAAGAGGCCTGGTCTTGCCCCTTGTTTTCCTTGCCCTGATCGGGTTTTTTCGCCTGCTCGCCACCTTTGTTTCCGTTCTGATTTTTCTTGTCCTTGTCCTGACTTGCGGACTGCTTATTATCCTTGTTCTGGTCCTTTTTATCCTGTTTCTGATTCGGTTTCTGTTTCTGCTGTTTTTTGAGTTCTTCGAGACGCTTTTTTACAAAATCGCGGTTGAAAATCGCATCTTGATCTTTTGAATCCAGCTTCAAGGCCCCTTCATAGGCCTGAACAGCATTCTCCCATTTCCGGATCGTATCCCGGGGATTGGATTTTTCGGTCGCCTGCCCCTGGCGGTAGAGGGCATTTCCCATGTTGTAATAGGCCTTGTCCTGAAGGGCTATCTCCTGAACATTCAAGGCCCCCTGGAAGGCATTCAAGGCCTCATCATATTTTCCGCTCTTGTAGGATGCCGTTCCCAGATTGAATTGAAGCCGCGGGTCTTTCGGCGCTTTTGCGGCTTCCGCCTTGTACTGCGTTTCGGCCCGGGAATAGTCCCCTTTAAGATAGGCCTTTTCAGCATTGGCGGGAGAAGCATCAGCGGTTCCCAGGCTCAGAAAAAGGACCAAAACCACCGCCAGCGAAGCAGCGATCCCAGCGCCTTTCCCCGCCTTGAGTGTACGCCTTTGGGCGGTTTTTATAACGGGCATGCGTTTTCGCAATAGCTTTCGATCTGAAAGCCCGAATTCCACCAAGAGAAGCATGAATGCCGCCAACAAAGGCCATTCAAACCGTTCCAGAGGCACTTTCTGCTTTCTTTCCGCCAACTCCTGCTTTGGAACAAGGCTCAGCTTTTCCTGATAAATCGCTTCCAGACCTTCCGCCTGTTGCCCCATGGGCTCATACTGTCCCCCCGTTGCCCGGGCGATATCTTGAAGCATTTTTTCGTCCAACCGCGATTTTACCACCTGCCCATTCTCATCTTTCGCGAAAGCGACCCCTCTTCCGTTCTTTTGCAAAGGTATCAGCTCCCCGGCCTGCGTCCCCACGCCCACCGTGTAAATGGTCAACCCTTTTTTGGCGGCTTCCTTCGCAGCCGATAGGGCCTCCCCTTCCAGATCTTCACCGTCGGTCACCAGGACCAGGATTTTGTGATTGGCATTGTTTGAAAACGCAAATTCCGCCTCCCGGATGGCGCTCGCAAGGTCCGTCCCTCCCCGCGGGATGATCTGTGTGTCCAAGGCTTCCAGGGATTGCCTGAAGGCATTATAATCCAACGTCAAAGGGCACATGAGAAAGGCCGTTCCCGCGAACGGAATGAGACCCACCCGATCTCCTTCGAGCTTGGAAACAAAATCCATGATTCCCAGTTTGCTTCGTTCCAGACGATTGGGCTTCACGTCCGTAGCCAGCATGCTTTTGGATGTATCCACGGCCATGAGAATGTCGATTCCTTTCCTTTTCACCTCTTTCCATTCAAAACCCACCTGCGGTCGCGCCAAGGCCACAAAAAGCGCCGCCACGGCCATCAGGAGGAGGACCCTCTTGACTTGTCTGCGACCGTTGGAGACATTTTGAACCAACTGTTCCAGCAGACGGCCCGAAGCAAATTTCCGCAGTGCGATCTGTCCTTTCCTGTGAAAATGTACAAAGGCAAAGCCGAGAACCGTGCAGGCCCCAAGTCCCGCGACCAACCAGATTGCATGTTCGAATTGCATTTGTTTTTTCCTTTCCTTTTTACGGCAATCTACGAAACCTTGTCTGTCCCAGAAACAATTCTATTCCGAGGAAAAGCAGCACGGCCATGGCCGCCCAGGAGAACAACTCGTTTCGGTGTTCAAACTTGGTGATTTTCCTGGTGGTGGTCTCCAGTTTGTTGATTTCCCCGTAAATCTTTTCCAGTGAATCCGTATCCGTTGCCCGGTAATACTGGGCGCCGGTCATCCGGGCCACTTTCCCCAAGGTTTCTTCATCAATATCCACCCTGGCCCGAACAATCCGACGGTTGCCGAACTGGTCTGTTACGGGGACCGGAACCTCGCCCCGTGATCCGGCCCCGATGGTATAGACTTTGATGCCGAGGGCTTCCGCGGCCTCCGCGGCCGTAATGGGCGACACTTTTCCGGCATTGTTCATGCCGTCGGTCAGCAGGATAACAATCTTGCTCTTGGCCTTCTGGTCTCTCAACCTATTCACCCCCGAGGCGATCGCGGATCCGATGGCCGTACCGTCTTCAACCATGCCGGTCTTAATGCTCTCCAATCTTTCTTGCAACCAGTTATGATCCAACGTCAGAGGGCTCACCATATAAGGCCTTCCCGCGAAGGCCACCAGGCCGATCCGGTCGTTGGGCCTCCCATCGATGAATCTGGAGACGACTCTTTTCACTACATCAACCCGGTTTGCAGGTTCTCCCTTGATGGTAAAATCCATGGCTTCCATGGAGCCTGACACATCCAACGCAAGCAAGATATCGATGCCGCTGGCGTCCACTTCAGATGTCCCATGGACGATCTGGGGCCGCGCCAGGGCCACCACCAGAAAACCCAGGGCAATCATTCGCAGCGCTCCCATCCATTTCCCCGCCGTGGATCTTCTTGCTCCTGCCAGGAGTCTCGCCGTCTGCGCCGTGGAGTATCTGACAGCCGCCGCCGTTCCTTTTCTTCCCTTGAGAAAGGCAAGCAGGGGGATGATCGTCAGCAGCCACAACACTTGGGGATGATCAAAATGGAACATTATCTACCTCCCGCGACAACGGCGTCGCCCCGATCCAGAGCGGTCCGCAAAGCCGTCTTTCTTGAAATGAATCCGAGGCCCTTTCCCCACCATCTCTTGACCGGGGAGAAACTTTTCTGAACGGCCTCTTCCCCCGCTACGGCAGGTTCTTCCTTTTTCCCTTTCCGTCCGGCTTTCTCATCCTCAGGGCGAGGCTTGGTGGCATCCACGAAATGGATGGCGCTCCGCAGCATCTCCTCCATCTGTTTCAAGGTCAATGCATACCGCGCGAATTTGGCCAGGTCGCAGTACCCCAAGAAACCGTTCAGGAGGTCCTCGTATCCTTTAATTTCCATTGACGGTCCGGACGCCACGCGCCTCATGAATTCCTCCGTTGTGTGTTTCGTCACTTCCATTTCAAAACGCATCTCGATATAATTGCGTACCGCGGCGGAGACCATCACGGAGAATCTACCGGCGGTCTCGGGTTTCATGAAGGCCTTCGCCCGCTCTAATTGCTCAAAGGCCAGCTCAAAGGGCAGTTTTTTCCGTTCCGTTTTTCGCTTTCTGAACCATCTCCAGAACCATGCAGAGGCCAAAAGCAAAAGCAATCCAGCCGCCCCATAGGGTAGCCATGCAAGGGGATCGGGGATATGAAGCGGCCCGCGGATGTCGCGAATGTCTCCAACGGCCGAAGCGCCCGAATCGGCTGGATGGGCAACAGCGGCCCGCGGCGCTGTCCGGTTCGACGCGATAGGCCCGCGAACCGTCAGGGACCCTGTGGAGGTGGATGGCCCCATGGGCTGAGATTTTGAGGCGACCGGCGTCCCGGAAGGTTGCGCAAGCGATGTGGGGGATGCGGGAACCATCTGGCTCCCCGAAACCGTACCCACGCCCACAAGAAAGAAAAGACATGCAAAAACCATCGCCGTTTTATTCATCATCAATGTCTCCTTCTTTCCCGTAAGCTGAAAAAATTCAACAGGTCGGGGAGATAGGGCTTATCCGTTGACAGTTCGAGCATATCCACCCCGCAGGACCGGATCGTATGTCCCAATTTTTTTTGCCGAGCCCCGGACAACTCGGAAAATCGCGCCCTGATCTCCGCTTTCCCCGTATCCAGTTCCACCTGCTCCCCTGTCTCTGAATCCTCGATGGTAATCAGTCCGATATCGGGAAGTTCCTGCTCCCTGAGGTCGTGGACCGAAACGGCTACCAGATCGTGATGGCGGCCAGTGATCCGCAGCTTGGGACGAAGTGTTTCGAGCGAAGTGTCAAAATCTCCCGGCAGACAGAAATCGGAGATGAGAAATGCGACGGCTTTCCTGCGAATAACCCGGTTTGCAAAATCCATGGCCCCTTCCAGGTTTGTCCCTCTTCCCGCGGGTTGGAAAAAGAGAATTTCGCGAATGAGCCGAAGGATGTGGGACCTTCCTTTCGCAGGCGGTATATAGAGCTCCGTCTCGTCGGTAAAAAGGATCAGCCCCACCTTATCGTTATTGCGAACCGCCGAAAACGCAAGCACACTTCCCAGTTCGGCCATCATTTCTCTCTTGCTCTGGGTGAAAGACCCGAATTCCCCCGACGCGCTGACATCGATGAGGAGCATGATCGTTAGTTCGCGCTCTTCGGTAAACTTTTTCACGTATGTTCGTCCGGTCCTTGCCGTGACGTTCCAATCAATGGTTCGGACTTCATCTCCCGGGACATATTCCCGGACCTCATCGAAATCCATTCCCCGTCCCTTGAAAACAGAGTGGTAATGTCCCGCAAGAGATTCGTCTACCAGGCGGTTGGTCTTGATTTCCACCTGCCGAACCTTATCAAGTATTTCCTTGCTGATTTGGCTTTCCATTCTTTTTCCTTTGAAGCTGATCGTTGCGTGCTTTACAGTATAACCGACATCCGTAATTTCTCAGGGAACCGGGATGGTTTCCAGGATTCTGGTAACCATATCTTCGCTGGTAAGCGCCTCTGCTTCCGCCTCGTAGGTAATGCCGATCCGGTGCCTGAGCACATCCATGGCGATCGATTTCACATCTTCCGGGGTCACATATCCTCGTCCGCGGAGAAACGCCAGGGATTTGCTGGCCGCTTTCAGGTTGATGGTCGCTCTTGGAGAAGCGCCATACTGGATGTACGGTTTCAGATCCAGCCCGTATGCCCCGGGTTCGCGCGTTGCGTGAACCAGACTGACGATGTAGTCCTTGACCTTGTCATCCATATAGATGGTATTGACTACCTGGCGCGCCCGAAGGATCTCCTCGGCCTGGACGACGCGGTTTACCGGCATCGGCTGTTCCGTTGTTTCAACGGAATCCAGGATGATCCTTTCTTCGGAAAGCGTGGGATAGGTAATCACAACTTTCAGCATAAAACGGTCGACCTGTGCCTCCGGCAGCGGATAGGTCCCCTCCTGTTCGATAGGGTTCTGGGTGGCCATCACCAAAAAAGGATCTTTCAGCGGATAGGTATTTTCACCGATGGTAACTTGCCGCTCCTGCATGGCCTCGAGGAGCGCGCTCTGCACCTTTGCGGGTGCGCGATTGATCTCGTCGGCAAGGATGAGATTGGTAAAAACCGGTCCGTGTTTGACCACAAAGGAAACATCCCTTGGATTGTAGATTTCGGTCCCGACAATGTCGGCCGGCAACATATCAGGGGTGAACTGGATCCTTCTGAAGCCGGTCTGAATGGCTGAGGCCAGTGTCTTGAGAGCCAGGGTCTTGGCCAGTCCCGGCACCCCTTCAAGGAGGATGTGACCATTGGAAAGAAGCCCCACCAAAAGCCGATCAATAAGATATTTCTGCCCCACGATAACCCGGCCTATCTCCTGCTCCAGGGGCCGTACCCACGCCGAGGCCTGCTGCACGGAATCGTTAATGGTCTGAATGCTGGTGAACTGAGGAGCCGCGGCCCTCACGGGTTCCGTCAACCCGGTCGAATGAGGGGCGTAATCCTCAAAGTCACGGCCTTGCGTCTTTCCTGTTCGAATGTTCATGTTGTCTCCTTTCAGCCTTTTCGTCTGCAATTTTTCCCGAAGGACAACGCGTCCCTTCTTCCATCCTGTCGGGGAGAAAAATAGCAGACCATTCTTTCAGCAACATTTCATGGAAATTACAAAACGCGTAATGTTTGCGATGAAATTGTTTGCATGCCGTTGAAAAATCGACGGCACTGCAGCGCGAACCGGAAGGAAAATTTCTTGAATAAAACTGGCAAAGAAGGCTATATTTGTAGAACATTCAAACCCCTCCTGACCTTTCGCGACCATTCACGCACAGAAGACGTGAATGCGACCATCAGCCGTCGGGATCAGCTGGATTACATCGTTAGGAACCCATGACCTTGAAACGAATTCTCAAATACACCTTTCTTTTTTTCGTTCTCGTCTGCCTGATAGGAGTAGGCACCGGGGCCTACTTCTGGTATATCTGGTCGAGCAATCTTCCCTTTATCGGCTCCGTGAAAGAGTACCGCCCACCTGTAATCACTGAAATATTCAGCGATGACGGGGAAGTCATCGGAAGGTTTTGGGAGGAAAAAAGGACGGTAATTCCACTGAATCAGGTTCCAAAGCAGTTGATACAGGCATTTGTCGCAGCCGAAGATTCCAGGTTTTTTGAACATGACGGCGTGGATTTCAGAGGCATATTCCGGGCGTTTCTTAAAAATCTGACGGCTGGAAAGATAGAACAGGGAGGCAGCACCATCACCCAGCAGGTTACGAAATCCCTGCTTCTTAAAAACGTGGAGCGAACGTACAAGAGAAAAGTCAGGGAGGCCATTCTTTCCATCCAATTGGAAAAATCCTTTTCAAAAGATTACATTCTTTTTCTTTATCTGAACCAAATCTACCTGGGTCAGGGCGCCTATGGCGTGGAAGCCGCCGCCAGAACCTATTTCAACAAACCGGCAAAAGAGTTGAATCTCGCCCAATCGGCCCTGCTTGCAGGTCTTCCCCAGGCCCCCGCGAGGTATTCCCCGCTCAAACATTTCGAGCGGGCAAAGGCGAGGCAGAGATATGTTCTCCAAAGGATGCTGGAAGAAAAATGGATCACTCCCGAAGCCTATAAAGAGGCCCTTGACACGAAACTGATTATCGAACCGGAAGGGGAAAACACCTTTGAAAAAGCGCCCTACTTTACCGAATATATCAGAAAGGTTCTCCTCGAAAAATACGGCAGAGACGCCCTGTACCGGGAAGGGCTGAAAGTATACACCACCGTGAATTTGAAGATGCAGGTTCAGGCCAAGGAAACCCTGAACAACGGACTGGCCGACCTGGACAAAAGAGAAGGGTTCAGGGGGCCTCTTCAGAACCTTTCTCCGGAAGAGATCCCTGCCTACGAAGTGGAAGTGGCGCGAACCTTGTCGTCTGATCCTCTGAAAACGGGGGACGTGGTCAAAGGCCTCGTTACGAAAGTGGACGATGGGAAATCCCTTGTGGAAATCCGGATCGGGGATCGATTATCCATTCTTCCCCTGAAAAATATGCGATGGGCCAGGGTTCCCAACAAAGACAGGCCTTATTACGCCGACAGGATCAAAAAACCTTCCCGGGCACTGAAGGTGGGCGATGTTGTTTTGGTTCGCATTGAAAAGGAATACGATTCTGCCGAGGGCGGAAAGAAAGATCCTGACGGAAAAGCTAAGGACGATCATCGGTTCAGTTGGGAGGTATCTCTGGAACAGATGCCGGCGGTTCAGGGGGCACTTGTGTGCATGGACCCCAAAACAGGGGAAGTGAAGGCTCTGGTGGGAGGGCGGGATTTCCGGGAAAGTCAATTCAACCGGGCCATTCAGTCCAAACGTCAACCAGGCTCCGCCTTCAAGCCGATTATTTATTCCGCGGCGCTCGACTGGGGGATGAATCCCAGCAAAATCATTATTGATGCCCCTTTCATCTCCGACCGCACGCCTGAAGGAGGCGCCTGGAAACCAAAGAATTACAAAGAGGAATTCTTCGGCCCGACCTTGCTGAGAACCGGCCTTGTCAAATCGAGAAATGTAATCACCGTCAAGTTGCTGAAGGAGATAGGAGTCGGTTACGCCATAAAATACGCCCGAGAGATGGGAATTGAATCCGATCTGGCCCCGGATCTTTCCCTGGCCCTGGGGTCATCCGGCCTTTCGCTCATGGAACTGACAAATGCCTATGCGGTGTTCGCCAACGGTGGAATGAGGGTCAAACCGATTTTTATCAAGAAGGTCGTAGACCGTTCGGACAAAATTCTTGAAGAAAACCAACCTGAAATGGTCCGCGTCATTTCGGAGGAAACCGCCTACGTCATGACCGATCTGATGAAAGCGGTCATAACCGAAGGAACCGCCTGGCGGATCAAGCAGTTGAAAAGACCCGCCGCGGGAAAAACAGGCACCACGAACAATCTCATGGATGCATGGTTCATCGGATATACCCCGGATTATCTCACCGGGGTATGGGTGGGCTATGACGACCGGAAAGAGATGGGAAAAGGAGAAACAGGCAGCAGGGCCGCCAGCCCCATATGGCTTGATTTCATGTCCCTTGTACTGGAAGGCAGCCCCGTCACCGACTTTGCCGTTCCCAAAGGGATCGTGTTTGCCAAAATCGATACAAAAACGGGACTGCTGGCCAGTTCCTATTCGGAAAAAACCGCTTTCCAGGCCTTTAAGGCGGGAGAAGAACCCGCGAAATACAGCCCCAAGCCCTCATCCCCCAGCTCCGGGAATTTTTCCCAGCTTGATATGGAAAAATAACGATCAGGAATTCAGGTCTCTGACCCCCTGCAAAACCGTATCGAAAAGCTCGCGCGTGTCGTCCTTTTCAAGACAGGAGAAGGCCACTCGAAGGTCGGTTTCACCCAGTGCAATCAAACCGACGCCGTATTTGTCAAGGAGGTGGACACGCAAGGGTTCGGCCTTCACCGTCTTCAGTTTCAGGCACATGAAATATCCTGAATTGAAGGGATAGGCCTCCCAGGCTTCAGCATATTCGGGATCGGAAAGGACGCTTTTCACCTCCAGTGCCCTCGCTTTCATAATCTGGAATTTTTCTTCCTTTTCCGAGGCGTACGACGGTGATTTCAAGGATTTGAGAACCATCTCCTGACTCAGATGGGAAGCATTGGAAATGGATCCCCTCACGCCGCCGGCGGTTTTTCTCTCCAGGGCGTCATAAAAAGGCTTCCCCTCCCCTTTGATCACAGCGCCATAGGTGATGAAGCCCACCCTCAGTCCCCATACATAGTTTTCTTTGGTAGCCCCGTCCAGCTTGATGGCCAGGAGCCTCGGATCTCTCCCCGCCAGCCTGGTGAATATCGATTCCTTCATGGATGTTTCGTCGAAAAAGAGCCCGAAATAGGCATCATCCGTGACAGCCAGCACGTTCACTCCCCCCGCCGCCACATCGGTCAGGATGTCGGCAATGGCCTCCCCTTCCTCCGATGAAATCGTATATCCCGTAGGATTGTTGGGGAAATTCAGGATGACGATGATTTTGGACCCCGGTTTTCCCTCCTTGCGCAAACAGTCTTCAAAACCTTTCAGATTGAATCCGCCTTCCGCGTCAAACAGGGGATACTGTACGATCCTCGCTCCCCTCCGCACCGAAAAGATGAGATTGTAATTCCCCCACATCTTGTCGGGCAGAAGAATCACATCTCCCGGATCAACCCACATATCCGCCACCACGCTAAGGCCATGGGTAATGGCATTGGATACCACGGGGAGGCTGATATCCCTGCCCTTCAGTGAAGGGTTCTTTCTGAAGATCTCTTCCCGCCAGGTCTGACGAAGCGGCATAATCCCGAAAGACGGGGCGTAGGTCAGGGCCTCTTCCGGTTCAAGACCATTGGTCATGGACATGACGGAGGGAAGAAACATGGTCCGTCCCTTCTCCGTGGCCATACCGATCGTGGCGTTAAATTTATAGGCTTTTTCTTTGGCTTCAGCACTTTGCGAGAGTATCCCTTTCGGAAAGAAGAGGTTCTTTCCAACTCCCTGACAGCATGTTGAAAACATTTTCGTTTCCATTGGTAATGATCTGATTCAATTCCTCTGCTAACGGATTCATATGCGTTTCTCCTTGCTAAATTTTCTCAGTCCGCTTGTTAAGCGTATACCCAAACCGTTGTCAAGTGCTTTTATCGGCAAGCCGCTATTTTCATTACTCTAATTTATCCATCCGCCGGCGCGGAGCAGGCCGGCGCCGAGCCGGCCGCAAACCCACACATCAAGGATAACCCATAATGAGCATGGCCGCCCTGAAATCTCTTGACTTGAAAACTGTTCCTTTACTATATATACCCCGATACTGCAAAAATAAAAATGATATCATTGAAAGGGGATATTCATGAAAGAGGTGGTTATTGTCAGCGCATGCAGGACCGCGGCGGGAGATTTCGCCGGCTCTCTGAGCACCGTCCAGGCTACGGATCTGGGCGCACTGGTTATCAAGGAAGCCATCAGAAGGGCTGGAATCAAGAACGAGGATGTGGATGAAGTCATCATGGGAAACGTACTGCCCCATGGACTGGGCCAGAACCCTGCCAGGCAATCCATGGTCAGGGCCGGACTGCCCTGGGACGTGGGCGCCATCACCATCAACAAGGTCTGCGGCTCCGGACTCAAGGCGGTCATGCTGGCCGCCCAGGCGATTCAGTGCAATGATGCGGACGTCATCATCGCCGGAGGACAGGAAAATATGAATCTCTGTCCGTACATGCTTCAAAAAGCAAGGACGGGATTCCGCATGAACAACGGCAAAGTGGTTGACGGCATGGTTCATGACGGTCTGTGGGACCATGTAAATGATTTTCATATGGGGATCAGCGCGGAACTCACCGCGGAGAAATACAACATCAGCAGGGAAGACTCCGACCTCTTTGCCATGGATTCCTACGAAAAGACCTGGAAGGCCTATGAAGCGGGAAAATTCAAGGAGGAGATCGTCCCGGTGGAGATCCCCGCGCGAAAGGGCGACCCCGTGATTTTCGACAGGGATGAAATTCCTTTCAGAGGCGGGAAAACGACCATCGAAGCTCTGGGGAAACTACGTCCGGCTTTTAAGAAGGACGGGATCGTTACGGCTGGAAATGCTTCGAAAATAAGCGACGGGGCATCCGCCCTGGTGCTCATGTCAAGGGAAAAGGCCCGTGAACTGGGTTGCAAACCCCTGGTGCGTGTGGGGGCTCAGGGGGCATCAGGCATTGACATGAAGTATGTGCTTGTGGCGCCGATCTATTCCATCCCCAAGGTATTGGCCAAAGACGGGCTGACCATATCGGACGTGGACCTCCATGAGATCAATGAAGCGTTCAGCACCTCTTCCGTGGCCATCAACCGGGAATTGGGGATTGATCCTCTGAAAGTAAACGTACACGGGGGTTCGGTGGCCATTGGACATCCCATCGGTGCAAGCGGCGCCAGGGTACTGACCACCCTCATCCATGCCATGAAGGACAGGGATGTGGAAGTGGGACAGGCCTCTTTGTGCCTGGGCGGCGGTGAAGCGGTAACACTGGTTGTCTACAACGAAAAATAAGCATTTGGAAGCATTGAAATCAAACATCAAGGAGAAATAACCATGCAGGATGCAGTCATTGTTTCATGTGTAAGAACACCCGTCGGATCTTTCGGCGGGACGCTAAAAACTACGCCCGTGGTAAACCTCGGCGCCATTGTGCTGAAAGAAGCCTTGAAAAAGGCGGGATTGAAGCCGGTTGTCTCTGAAAAGCTCGCTTCTTTCGACCCGGACTGCCTCAAAGGCGCGGGGATGATCGCTCTTGAAAAAGAGGCGTACGATTATGACGGCTCTCTCCAGCCGATTCAGGTGGATGAGGTCATCATGGGAAACGTCGTGGGCGCCGGTCAGGGGCAGAACGTGGCGCGGCAGGCCATGATAAGGGCAGGCATTTCAAAGGAAACCAGCGCTTTCACCATTAACAAGGTCTGCGCCTCGGGGATGAAAGCCGTTGCCCTGGCCGCGCAGTCTATAGCCGCGGGCGCCGCGGATGTGATGCTGGCCGGCGGCATGGAAAACATGAGCATGATCCCCTATTCCCTGCCCGCGGCCAGGTGGGGCGCGAGAATGAACAACACGGACCTGGTGGACCTGATGGTCTTTGACGGTCTCTTTGAAATATTCTACGGCTATCACATGGGCATTACCGCTGAAAACATCGCGGAAAAATACGGAATATCGCGAGAAGAGCAGGATGAGTTGGGCGCGGTCAGCCACCAGAGGGCCAGAAAAGCCATTGCCGGGGGTATTTTCAAGGAAGAGATCGTACCGGTAATCATTCCCCAGAGGAAGAAAGATCCCCTGGTGTTTGATACGGATGAACGTCCCATGGACACCAGCGCCGAAAAGATGGGAAAACTGAGACCGGCCTTCAAAAAAGACGGCACTGTAACGGCGGGAAATGCGTCGGGAATCAACGATGCCGCCGCGGCCCTTCTCATCATGTCCGACACAAAGGCCAAAGAACTGGGGCTGAAACCTCTTGCGCGCGTCAAGGCTTTCTCATCGGCCGGAATCGATCCCGCCTACATGGGACTTGGTCCTATTCCCGCGGTAAGAAAAATCATGGCGAAGGAAAACCTGACTATCGGCGACTTCGGGGCCATTGAGCTGAACGAGGCCTTTGCGTCCCAGGCCATTGCCTGCGCAAGGGAACTGCATTGCGATATGGAAAAAACCAATATCCACGGGAGCGGCATATCGATCGGTCATCCCATCGGATGTTCAGGCGCGCGCATCCTGGTGACGCTGATAGGCGAGATGAAAAGAAAAGGTCTCGACCTGGGGCTGGCCTCCCTCTGTATCGGAGGCGGCCAGGGAATGGCCATGGTTCTGGAAAATGTGGGGTGATTTTGGAGAATTCGAGCCAAGGTATCTGCAATTTGGGCTCTGTTGCCCCAATTAGGTTTCAGGTGTCAGGTTTCGGGTGTCAGGGCGAGCAAAGTAACCAGGCCATTCCAGCCGACCGCGAAAGGAAGTTTAACGTCTGCTGAAGGCCATTCGAAGGTGGACAAATCTGAAACCTGAACACTGAAACCTTATTTCATAACTGTAGTGACTCAGAAATTGCTGGTTGATTGTTAGAGCCGAACTCTCAGAAAACCTGCAAGAATCCAAATATAGGGGGAAACAATGGCGTACGAGAATATTATTTTTGAGGTGGATGGAAACATAGCGATTATCAAATTCAACCGGCCGAAGGCCCTCAATGCCATCAATCCGGGAGTTTTAGCGGATGTGAGCAATGCCCTGGACATCATGGAAGCGGATCCGACCGTAAAGGTCCTGGTGCTCACTGGCGAGGGCGACAAGGCCTTTGTGGCGGGCGCGGACATCTCTCACATGGCCGCGTTTTCGCCCCTGGAAGGACGGAAGTTTTCCGCCGAGGGGCAGGAACTGCTCTTCCGTCTGGAAAATCTCGCCATTCCGGTCATTGCGTGCGTGAATGGATTCGCCCTGGGTGGCGGTACCGAAATCGCCATGGCGTGTGACTTTATCTACGCATCCGAGAACGCGAAATTCGGTCAGCCGGAGATCAACCTGGGAATCATCCCCGGATTCGGCGGGACCCAGCGACTTCCCCGGCTTGTGGGCAAGTCCATGGCCAAGGAGCTGTGTATGACGGGGGTCATCATCAGTGCCCAAGAGGCGAAGGAAATCGGCCTGGTTAACAAGGTCTTTCCCCATGAGGAGCTCTGGGCGAGCCACCATGAAAACGGCAGGGATCATCGCCTCCAAGGGAAAAGTTTCCTTGAAAGCAATCAAACATTGTATCGACAAGGGATTTGACCAGGACCTCAGGATTGGATGTCACATGGAAGCCGACGGGTTTGCCCTCTGCACGTCCAGCCCGGATGCCAAAGAGGGCATGACCGCCTTCCTGGAAAAGAGAAAACCTGAATTCAAAGGGGAGCTGAGCTGAAAATGGATTTTGCATTGACGGAAGAACAGAGCATGGTGCGTGAGATGGCCGCGAAGTTTGCCGAGACCGAAATCAAACCAAAGGCGGCCGAACTGGATGAAAAACATCAACATCCAGCCAATATTGTTCAGCAATTGGGGGAACTCAAGATGCTGGGCATTGCCGTGCCGGAAGAATTCGGAGGCGGAGGCATGGACTATGTAAGCTATGTCCTTGCGCTCATCGAAATATCGAAGGCCTGCGCTTCAACCGGAGTCATCATGTCGGTCAACAATTCCCTGTACTGTTATCCGGTCCATGCATACGGCACTCCCGATCAGAAGAAAAAATACCTGTACCCCTGCGCCTCCGGGGACAAACTCGGATGTTACGGGTTGACGGAGGCAGGGGCAGGCTCCGACCCCTCGGGGTTGAGAACCACCGCGGTAAAGGATGGCGACGAATGGGTCATAAACGGAGAAAAAAAATTCATTACCAATGGGAATGTGGCCTCTTACGCCGTCATCGCCGCGGTCACCGAAAAGGGCAAAGGATATAAGGGAATCAGTTCCTTTGTGGTAGACCTGGAAAACACCGACGGCTTTAAAGTGGGGCGGGTGGAAGAGAAAATGGGCATCCTGGCCTCGGGCACATCCGAGCTGATTTTTGAAGACGCCCGCGTGCCCGCCGACAGTCTCTTAGGGAAAGAAGGAGAAGGGTTCAAACAGATGCTCAGCACACTGGACGGTGGAAGAATCGGAATTGCATCCCAGGCCATAGGGATCGGGAGGGCCGTTATCGAAGATGCCCTTACGTATGCGAAAACCCGCGAGCAGTTTGGAAAACCGATCACCTCTTTTCAGGCCATTCAGTGGAAACTGGCCGATATGGCCACGGAAATTGATGCCGCCGAATTGCTTACCCTGCGGGCGGCATGGCTGGAAGACCACAAAAAACCCTATGAAAAGGAAGCCGCCATGGCAAAGATGTTCGCCTCGGATGCCGCCATGCGGGCCTCCATCGAAGGCGTACAGATCCTCGGGGGATACGGTTACTGCAAAGAGTATCCCATGGAACGTCACATGCGAGATGCCAAGATCTGCCAGATCTATGAAGGAACCAACGAGATCATGCGGCTGGTTGTTGCCAGGAATCTTATCAAAGGCTGAGCATCAAAAAGATCATTCCATCGAAAGGGGGACGGCCATGCCCTTGACTTTTGACCCGAAAATCTTTGACGATATTGAACGGGAACGCGCCGAATGGCAGGGAAGGCTGGAAAAGGTCTTTTCCAACAAACCGGAAAGGCTGAAAAGATTCTCCACGGTTTCCGACAGCGAGATCAATCCGCATCTACACCCCTGAGGATATCAGGACCCAGGACTTCGGGAAAGATATCGGTTTTCCCGGGGAGCCCCCTTTTACGCGGGGAGTTCAACCGTCCATGTATCGGGGGCGATTGTGGACCATGCGCATGTTTGCGGGACTGGGAAGCGCCAAGGATACCAATCGGCGTTTCCACCACCTGGTAAAAGCGGGGCAGACCGGGCTTTCCACGGCATTCGATATGCCCACCCTCATGGGCTATGACACCGATTCCCCCAAGGCCAGAGGAGAATGCGGCAAGTGCGGCGTCGCCATAGACACGCTCAAGGATATGGAGGAGCTCTTTGAGGGCCTTCCCATCGACCAGATCACCACATCCATGACCATCAATCCGCCGGCCTCCGTGCTCTGGGCCATGTATATCGCCATGGCGGAAAACCGGGGGATAGACAGAAAGGTTCTTGGCGGGACCATTCAAAATGACATGCTGAAGGAATTCGTTGCCCAGAAGACCTTTATGTGCCCCCCTGAACCCTCCGTGCGCATCATAACGGACACGGTTGAATTCGGAACGAAGGAAGTCCCCAGGTGGAACACGATCAGCATCAGCGGGTATCATATCCGCGAAGCAGGGTCCACTGCCGTGCAGGAACTGGCTTTCACACTGGCGGACGGCATCGCCTACACGGAAAAAGCCCTTGAGCGGGGTCTGAATGTGGATGATTTCGCTCCGCGTTTTTCGTTTTTCTTTAATTCCCATCTGGATTTTTTTGAAGAAATCGCCAAGTTCCGGGCTGCACGGCGCATGTGGGCCAAAATCATGCAAGAACGTTTCAAGGCCAAAGATCCCAGGTCCTGGTGGCTGCGGTTCCATACCCAGACGGCAGGATGCTCCCTGACGGCGCAGCAACCCTACAACAACGTGGTCAGGACCGCACTCCAGGCGCTGGCGGCCGTCATGGGGGGGACCCAGTCGCTCCACACCAATTCCCTTGACGAGGTGCTGGCCATCCCCACGGAGGAGGCGGCGACCATCGCCTTGAGAACGCAGCAGATTATTGCCGAGGAGTCGGGGGTCGCCAACACCATCGATCCCCTTGGCGGATCCTATTTCGTGGAAGCCTTTACCGACCGCATGGAAGAAGAAGCCTTTGACATCATAAATAAGATCGACGAGATGGGCGGCATGCTGTCCGCCATTGAGAAAAATTATCCCCAGCTGGAAATCGCCGACGCAGCCTATCACTACCAGAAACAGATAGACAACCGGGAAAAGATCGTAGTGGGCGTAAACAAACATGTCCTTGAGGACGAAGAAATCCCGGTGGAAGTGCTGGAGATCGACGAGGAACTGGAAAAGATCCAGATAGAGAAAACCCGGAGAATCAAGGAGCAGAGGGATAACGCAAAGGTTGCGAGGCGCCTTGAAAGGGTGGCTGAAGCCTGTGCCGGAAAAGAAAACGTGATGGAGAGCCTGATAGACGCGGCAAAAGAGTATGCCACCGTACAGGAATTGTGCGACGTATACAGAAAAGTTTTCGGAGAGTACAGGGATCCCGGGATCTATTGATTGAGGATTGGGAAGAGGGTATTATGGCACAACAGAGAAGATTGAGGGTGATGGTAGCGAAACCCGGGCTGGATGGACACGACCGCGGCGCCAGGATTATCGCGAGGGCCTACCGGGACGCGGGTTTTGAAGTGGTGTATACCGGACTTCATCAAACGCCGGAAGAGATTGTGGAGGCGGCTATTCAGGAAGATGTGGACATGATCGGGATGTCGAGCCTGGCAGGCGCCCACAAGTACCTTTTCAAGGCGGTTGTCGAAATGTTGAAGGAAAGAGACGCGGATGACATCGTCGTGTGCGGGGGCGGCATCATTCCCAAAGAAGATATTGAGATGTTAAAAAAGGCGGGCGTCAGGGAAATCTTCACGCCGGGAACCACCCTCGATGACATTGTCAAATGGGTCAAAGCGAACGTGACGCCGAGGTAAGGGGAATTCATGCAAGGCATTGTTGAAAAAGTGGTTTCCGGAGATGTCAGGACCGTTGCCCGCCTTATCCGAGATATTGATGACGGAATGCCCGAAGTGCGGGAGGTTTTGAAGCAACTCTACCCCCACACGGGAAATGCCTACGTCATAGGCATCACGGGCGCTCCGGGCGTTGGGAAGAGTACGCTGGTCGACCAGATGATCGCCCATCTCAGGAAGCGGGATAAGACCGTGGGAGTCCTCGCCGTGGACCCGACCAGCCCGTTCAGCGGGGGGGCCATCCTGGGAGATCGGGTCAGGATGCAGCGTCACAGTATGGACAAGGGTGTTTTTATCCGGTCTCTTGCAACGAGAGGCCATTTCGGCGGACTGACCCAGTCCACCCGTAGCGCCATTGACGTGCTGGATGCCATGGGAAAAGATTATATCCTGGTGGAAACGGTGGGTGTGGGCCAGGACGAGGTGGATGTGGTCAGGAGCGCCCACACGACGGTCATCGTGGTTATTCCCGGAATGGGAGACGGCATCCAGGCCATCAAGGCGGGTATCCTGGAAGTGGGGGACATTTTTCTTATCAACAAGGCCGACCGTGACGGATCCGACAAGACCTACACGGACCTGAAGCTGATGATTGAGATGGATGATAAGAAATATGCCGAGGGGACCTGGAAACCTCCCATACTGAAGGCGCAGGCGGTTTTTGATGAAGGCGTGACCGAATTCATGGAGGCCATTGAAAACCATGCCCAATACCTTAAAAGCATCTTCGGAGGACTGGATATTCGGAAACACAAGGGTATGGTTCGTCAGGAGCTTGCCGAGATGATAAAGGCCAGGCTTCTCGAAGAAGTCCTCGGCAAACTGACTGAAACCGGCGATTTTGACAAGGCCGTTCAAGCGATAAGCGATGGAAAGATCGACCCCTATTCCGCCTGCGATAATCTTGTGCTTCCCATCGTTGGTTTTTCCCACCCATAAACCGCCGTGAATACCCTTCTCTGGTGGATGCGCCAGATACTGCTCGTAGCCATAGGGACTTTTTTCTTGCTTTTCGGGATCTATCTCCTGATTGCCGCCTATCATTTAAAAAATCCCTATACCTTTATCATGACTTTTTTCGCTTCGAATCTGATCATATTGATCAGCGCCGTGCTGGTCCTGGGGTTTATTCTGCGAATCATCAAGGTTTTCAAACTGACCAGAATGCCTGACGAAACAGAGAACAAAACAGATAGTGAAGGGGGTTCCGATGCCGAACGATAACAAAACGCTGTCCATAGGCAAGAGGCTTTTTAAACTCAGGAGATCCAAGAAACTCACCCTCAAACACCTGGCAAACGAAACCGGGCTTGCCACGAAAGTCATAAGCCAAATAGAAAAGGGAGAGATCATGCCGCCCGTTTCCGTTATTCTTCAGCTTTCGAGGGCACTGGAGATCGATTCGAGCATTCTCCTCCAGGAGGAGAAAAAACGAGCCGGCAAGAAATCCGCGGAGGATTACCAGAAACGGACCGACGCCTACACCTACGAGACCCTGACCCCGGAGGCAAGACATAAACACCTGAAGGCCTTCAAGATATTCATTGATCCCAAATCAGAGCACAAATCCGTGAGCTACAGCCACCTCGGAGAGGAATTCCAGTATGTCCTGAAGGGAAAAGTGGAGATCATGGTTGGAGAAAATAAAAACATTCTCGATGTGGGACAGAGTCTCCACTTCAACTCATCCATCCCGCATAAACTCCGGAATCTCAGCGCTGAAAAGGCTGAACTTCTCGTTGTACTTTACACACCGTGACCGGAGGAAAAACAAGATGGCATTTCAGTTGAACGAAGAGCAACGCATGATCCAGGCCATGGTCAGGGACTTTTCCAGGGAAAACATCCTGCCCACCGCCGCCGAAAGAGACAGAACCTGCGAGTTTCCCAGAGAGAATCTGAAAAAGATGGGAGAGCTGGGCCTGTTGGGAATGAACGTTCCCACGGAATACAACGGAGCGGGGGTGGATTCCGTCAGTTATTCTCTTGCCCTGCAGGAGATCGCCTATTCCTGCGCTTCCACCGCCGTGGTCATGTCCGTCCATAACTCCGTAGCCTGCGGCCCCATCTACCTGTTTGGTTCGGACTATCTGAAAGAGACCTTCCTGAAGCCGCTTGCCGCCGGGGCGAAAATCGGCTCCTTCGCGCTTACCGAACCCGGCGCCGGATCGGACCCGGTCAGTCAAAAAACCAAGGCGGTAAGGGACGGAGACAGTTTCATTATTAACGGGACCAAGATGTTCATCACCACCGGGAAGAATTCCGATCTCACCGTGGTTACGGCGATCACGGACAAGGACAAGAAGCATCGGGGAATCAGCGCATTTGTCGTGGAAAAAGGAACCCCGGGATTTCATGTAGGGAAAGAAGAAAAAAAGATGGGGCTCAAGGCATCGGACACGGTTGAGCTCATTTTCGAGGACTGCAGGGTGCCGGCGGAGAACCTTGTCGGCAATGAAGGGGATGGCTTTATTGTGGCCATGACCTCCCTGGACGGGGGCCGGATAGGCATCTCCTCCCAATCGGTCGGCGTCGGCCAGGCATGTCTTGACGCCGCCGTCGCTTATGCCAGGGAAAGGGTGCAGTTCGGCAAGACCATTTCCCAGTTCCAGGGCATCCGATGGATGATCGCGGACATGGCCACCCAGATCGAGGCGGCCAGGCTCCTCACCTTCAACGCGGCATCCATGAAGGATCGGGGAGAAAATTACTCCGCATCCGCGTCCATGGCCAAGGTATTCGCTTCCGAAATGGCCAACAAGGTGGCCTACACGGCCCTCCAGATTCACGGCGGTTACGGATATATCCAGGAATTCCCCGTGGAACGATATTACCGGGATGTGAGGGTATTTACCATTTACGAAGGGACCTCCGAGATCCAGCGGAGGGTCATCGCAAAACATGTGATCGGAAAATAATTCGCGATCCGAAATCGTGTCTGAACAGGCTTTTTGTTCAGACACGATTCGCGACTTACAACTTTCCCTTCAGAGCGGATACCACATTAAAAAGATCATCCACCACGCCGTAATCAGCGACCCTGAAGATGGGCGCTTTTTTGTCCTTATTCACGGCGATGACCGTCCCGGCGCCCGCAATTCCCGCCACATGCTGAAAGGCGCCGCTGATCCCCAAGGCAAAATAGACCTTCGGCTTCACCGATTTTCCGGATGTGCCCACCTGGTGGTATTTGGGGAGCCAGTTTTTGTCCACCACGGGGCGTGAACACGACAGGGTCCCTCCCATGGCATCCGCCAGTTCCCTGACGATGGCGATGTTCTCTTCTTCCCCTACCCCTCTTCCCACCGATACCAGCAGATCAGCCTGGGTGATGTCTACATCTCCGGCTCCGGTATCCACGAATTCCAGAAATTCTTTCCCTGACTTCGCCAGTTCGGGATAGGGCTCATGCATCTCGATTTGTCCTTCTCTCGCCGATACTCCTTCCGGAACCAGAAAGGCCGCGGGTCTCGCGGTAATGACATAACCGTCTGCCTTTTCTGAAGGAAACTTTCGAAAAGAGTTTGCCGCTGTAAATCTGGCGAATAACAAATGGCCCGCCGTCCTCCAGCAGGATATTCACGCAATCCGTAGCCAGCGGATATCCCGATTTCACGGCAAGAGCGGGCGCCACATCCATTCCCCAGGATGTATGCCCGATGAGAGTCAGAAAAGGTCTTCGCTCCCGGACAAGCCTTGCAAGCACTTCCCCATACAGATGGGAGTCGAAGTCCTTTAACCGGGCATCCTGAAAAACAAGAACCTTGTCCGCCATTTTGGCCGCATCCCGAATCAGGTCATCCGAATCCTCCCCCACCAGCAGGACGGCAACCAGTTCATGGGATGCAGTGGTACAGAGTTCACCGGCTTTATAAAGCATCTCCCTGGTGATATCTCTGATTTCCCCCTTCCTATGTTCCATCAACACCATTATCTCGCCCATCTAAATGCTCACCCCCTTTTCCCGGATAATACGGATGATCTGCTCGGCAACCGCGGAAGAATCTCCTTCAAGCATGGTGGCGCCTTCGGTTTCAGGCGGTAGAAAAACCTCCTCTATCCTTGTCATAGGCGTCAAATCCTCGTCGCTGAGTCCCAGTTCTTCCACGCCAATCACGTTCAGTTCTTTCTTACGCGCCTTCCGGATGCCCATAATCGACACATAACGGGGCTCATTGAGGCCGGTCTGAACAGTGAGTAGAGCAGGCATACGCAGCTTGGAAACCTCATCCATGCCGCCTTCCAGTTCGACTCTGACTTCGGCCTGATCGCCGTCCGGATCCACGCCCACCACAACGGAGGCGTGTCCGATCCCCAGTTTTTCAGCGACCATGATGCCGACCATCCCCAGGTTATCGTCATCGGCCTGCACCCCGGTAAGAACCAGATCGAATTCCAGATCGCGGATCACCCGGGCAAGGATACTGGCTACCACAAAACCATCCAGCTCCCTGTCGCCCGGCTCCACGCGAATAGACCTGTCCGCACCCATGGCAAGCGCCCTTCTCAGGACCTCTTCATCATCCTCATCCCCGATGGTTACCGCGGTAACCGTTCCTCCGAATTTTTCCTGCAGAAGAACGGCCTCCTCAATAGCATAGTTGTCCCAGTCATTGATGACGTAGGCCAGTTCATCTTTCCTGACCCCTCTCTTGTCCTCGTCAACAATCAGATCAACCTCCTGGGTCATGGGAACCCTTTTCACACAAACCACGATGTTCATATGCATCCCTCCAAACAGACTAAAGTCTCCCGATCACGTTCCGGCCGATGATAATTTTCTCCACTTCCTTGGCCCCTTCATAAATCTCCAGGACCTTGGCGGCCCTGTAAAAGCGCTCGATATCCTGATCATTGAAGTATCCATATCCTCCGTGAAGCTGGAGCGCCTCATCCACCACTTCCACCGCCGCCCTGCCCGAAAACATTTTGGCCATTGCGGTGATATGCGTATCCCCTTTCCCCGCATCCAGCAGGGTACAGGCCTTGTGGGCCATGGTTCGCGCCATTTCCACCTTGGTGGCCATTTCCGCTATCTTAAACTGCGTGGCCTGAAAAGAACCTAATTTCCTGCCGAACTGCACACGGTTTCGCACATGTCTCACGGCCTGATCCAAAGCGCCCTGGGCCAACCCCACCCCGTGGGCCGAGACATAGGCCCGGGAACGATCAAAGAACGCCATAAGCTGCGCAAAACCGTTCCCCCGCTCTCCCACCAGGTTCTCTTTCGGAACCCGCACGTCTGAGAAAAAGACGGATGAAGTATCGGAGGCACGCAACCCCATCTTGCCATGCATGGGTTCCGCTTCATATCCGGCCCGATCCGTTTCAACCGCGATAATACTGTGCCGTTTGGCCCTTTTCTTTTCGTCCGGGTCCGTAAGGCAGTACACCAGGAGAAAATCTCCCACGGAACCGTTTCCGATCATCACTTTGCTGCCGTTAATTCTGTATTCGTCCCCTTCAAGGACAGCATGGGTGGAGGCGGCCAGGGTGTCGCTCCCCGCATCCGGCTCCGTGATGGCGAATCCCATCATCTTCTTCCCTTCGGCCAGTGGTGGAAGAAAATGATTTTTCTGCTCTTTCGTGCCAAAAAGCAGGAACTCTTCAGAACCGAACGACACCGAACAGAGCTGTTGGCCTAAACCGGGATCAATCTTCCAGAACTCCTCCAGGATAAGGGCATGTTCCAGAAATCCGAACCCCGCCCCTCCGCATTCTTCATCAATAAACACCCCCAGAAAGCCCAACTCTCCCGCCTTGGTTATCAGCTCCCTGGGGAATGTCTGGTTAAGATCGCAATCCTTCGCGATATCCTGTAGTTCTCCAAGGGCAAATTCCCTTGCCGCCTGGCGAATATCCTTCTGCTCTCGTGTTAGCTCAAAATCCATTTCAATCTCCTTTCCTAAAAGGTACTGCGTTGCTCACGACACCTGTTTCAAAATGCCTCTCGTAAAGATCTCCATGAACGTATCCGCCAGTTCATCCAGGTTTACCGGGCCGTCTTTGTTGTACCATTTGATGGTATAGTGCACCATTCCGAAAAAAGCGAAGAGCGCGGTCGTAGCATTCATTTTTTTCATTTTCCCCTGCTCCGCCAGTTCATCCAGTATCGACCGGATCAGATGCACGTAATGTCTCTCTTTTTCAAGCAGAATGCGCCTGTATTCCCCTTTCAAAGAGGTCATCTCATTCACCAGCAGGATCTCCCGTTCCAGGTCGCCGGCAAAATATTTGGCGTAATAGACAAGAACCCTGTCCAGTTTTTCCTCCGGCATGATATCGGCCCGGCATATTTCCTCTATGGTTACCAGGGCTTCATTCATGGCGTCATTCATCAACTGAAACAGCATATCCTCCTTTCCCTTGAAATAGTGGTAAAGGGAGGAGGCATTCATATTCAGCTCCCTGGCGATATCCCTCATGGAGGTATTGTGGTAGCCGTTGCGGGCGAAAAGATGCGCGATGCTATTCTGTATCTCTTCCCTTTTTTTTAAGTTTTTTGCTTTGGGCATTTTTGGCGCCTTCCATAGACAAACGAACGATTGTTTGACAATAGAACTTTTTCAAACATCTGTCAATACTTTTTGTGCGTATACGGCAATTCTCATTATGGCTTTTATGGGTATGAGGCCCCCATGGCCGGTTATGGGAAAAAAGCCATAATGAGAATTGCTGGTCACCTTTAAAGGAACTTGTGTTCACACCCCTTTTGCTATACAAAGAACTTTCGGGTATTCAGTCAAACGATGGCGCCAATTCGCGATAAATTTGCGCGAAAACAACATGAAAGGGAATAAAATGTCTATTATTGCGATTAACCGGGGATCCTATAGCCGGGGCAAGGAGGTCGCTGAAAAGCTGGCCATGAAACTGGGTTATGAGTGCATCTCACGCGATATTCTGTTGGAAGCCTCCCATGAATTCAATATTCCGGAAATAAAGCTCATCAGGGCGCTGCACGACCCCGCGTCGGTCCTTGAACGTTTCACTCATGGCAAGGAGAGGTATATCAGTTATCTCTACGCCGCGCTTCTCCAACACGTCCGCAAAGACAATATCGTCTATCATGGCCTGGCCGGCCAGTATTTCCTTCGCGATATTCCACATGTTCTAAAAGTCAGGATTATCGCGGACATGCAGGACAGGGTAAAAGAAGAGATGAGGCGTGAAAATATTCCGGAGGAGAAAGCGCTTTACATTCTACAGAAAGACGACGAAGAACGTCGTAAATGGGGATTGCAGGTATACGGTACGGATACCTGGGACAGCAGACCTTACGATATCGTCCTGCACATAGGAAAATTGACCGTTGACGATGCGGTGGACATCCTTTTTGATACGGTCAAAAAGCCAAATTTTCAGTCGACACCGCAATCCCGAAAATTGGTCGATGACCTTGCCCTGGCGGCAAAGGTTAAAGCGGCTTTGGCTAAAATTTCACCGAAAATCCAAGTTGCGGCCGATCACGGCAGCATCCATATTGGCAACATGGATAAGGCGCCGGAAAGCCCGGATGAAGCCCAGATAAAGGAGATTGTTCTGGAAATTGAAGGAGTGGAGAAAGTGACTTTCAGTGTCAGCGCGTCAAGGCAACAGCATGGTCATATCAACCCCTTCCACAACATCGGGTGAAAGCACATCAAAGCGGCGTCAGGCGAACACGGCAGTCATCTGAGAGAAATCCACTTTTTGGATGGTGTCGGGATTCCATGCCGGGTGGTTGTCTTTGTCCATGATACGCGCCCGCACCCCTTCCAAATAATCCGGATGATTGATCATAAAACAAGCGGCTTTGGCATCCGTATGAAACACCTGGTCCAGAGGCCGGTCTTCGTTGTGACGCAACAGGCTCAGCGTGAGCACCAAGGCCGTCGGGGATCGTTCCGAAATCCGTTCAAATATACCCTTACACAGGTGATCTTGCGTGCGGCAACGTGATAAATCCGCAAGGATATCGACCACAGACGTCTTCCCGGCAAAAGAGGTTCGGATCCATTCATCCATCTCCGGATTTTCAGGCGGACCAAGTTGTTTCAACCGTTCGATGGAGGTCGTGAGCTGTTGAACCGCCTCTTGTTTTTCAGCCGATAACTGAATCGAGCTCGTTTTCAGCAGGTCCAGTAAATTCACCAGATCTTTTTCCAATACCAGGTCGGTCGCCAGCCCAAGACGCACGCACTCCGGGCCAATCATCTCATAACCCGTGAGCCCCAAAAGCTCGGGATATCCCTCAGGGCACGCGTCGAACAGCCAGCCCGTCGCGCCCACATCCGGAAAGAATCCGATACGGGACTCCGGCATGGCCATCCGACTGCGCTCTGTTGCCACAACAATATCCGCTCCGGCCGCAAGCCCCAGCCCACCTCCCATGGTGATTCCGTTTGCCAATACGATGATCGGTTTTGAAAAATTGTGTATACGCAGGTCCAGTGCATATTCTTCCTGGAAGAACCGCATCGCACGATCAAACGCCCGGTCCCGGACATTTTTGTAGATCCCCTTTATGTCTCCGCCTGCGCAAAAACCCTTTGTGCCCGTGCCGCGCAGAACAACCGCTTTGACAACGGCGGAGTTTTCGGCCTCATCCAGAGCGCGCTGGATCAAGAGAATCATCCCGAGATCGAGGCTATTTATGACACGGGGCCGATTAAGGGTGATATGCATCAGATGGCCGCATCTCTCTACGATTACATCCGGATCTTTTTCGCTGTCTAACATCTGCATTATTTCCCCGTCAATAAAGTAAATGTTTCCTTAATACATCCGGGAATCGCTTGAAGAGGGTCCGAACAAAGCGCGATTCCCCACATGCCGACGGAGGCGCTTCTCAGGAAGGAGGGACGGATTTTTGAAATCTTTTCATGATCTCGCGAAAGATAATCAACTTCTGAACGTCCTGCGTCCCCTCACCCAGTGATGCCGCCCATGCGTCCATCGGGAACTTGTGAATGGGGTGCTCGAACATGACGGATGCCCCACCAAACAGGTCGGCGGCCCAGGTGGTTACCTCCCTGGCGATCATAACCGTCAGATATTTCGCCATGGATGCTTCCAGTCGAAAATCCTCACTCCTGTCCATGGCCCAACAGGCTTTCCAGAGCATGAGCCTGGCGGATTCCATTTTGGTGTAGAGATCGGCGATTTCAAACTCCTTTACCTGAAATTCTACAATGGGTTTGCCGAATAGCTTCCTTTTTCCGGCGTGGTTCAGGGCTGTCTCAAACGCGCCGAGAGCCGTTCCCAGTGTGAGCGCGCTGATGGACACCCGACTGTGGGTGAAAATGGATAACACCTGTTGAAGTCCGCGGCCCCGCTTTCCCAGCAGATGGTCATCCGGTACAAAGACGTCTTCGAGCGTGATTCTGGTGAGATCGGATGGTATCCAGACCTGCTTGCGCAGTTGTTTTCTGGTGACGCCTTTCCCGTTGAGATCCACAACAAACATGGACAATCGTTCGTTTCGTTCGCCCTGTGGATCTGAAACCGCCGTGAAGATGGCCATGTCGCTGAGATATCCGCTGGTGACATAGGCTTTTGTCCCTTTCAAAATCCAGCCGTCCTTTACTTTTTTCGCGCGCATGGAAATTCCCGCCACATCGCTCCCTGCGCCGGTTTCCGTGTTTCCCAAACAAAGGAGCGTCTTCCCCCGGGCAGCCGGTTCGGCATATTTGCGTTTCAGGGCATCCCCGCCGAAAAGCCATAGACCGAGTAATCCCAAACCCGTGTGGGCAAGGACAGCCACCGTCAGTCCCGGCGAGAGAGCTGCCATTCGCTCCGTCAACAAGGCATCTTTGAGCGCGGAAGACTTGATCAGGCGGTCTTTATTGAACTCGAATCCCAGCCAGCCTTTCTCCCCCATGGCCACTTGCACGGAACGGGGAATCGCGCCTTTTTCATACCATGCCGCTATTTGCGGACGTACTTCCTGGTGAAGAAAGGTATCGAATATTCTGACTTCCTCGGCTAAATCCTCGGGAATGCTGAAATCCATGATGGCTCCTTATGCTGCGCTTATGCATTTCTGATCATGTATGTTTACTTTTCCACCAAGTCTTTGAATTACAGCCATCGAACTATCCAGAGCGCTATGAATAGCGCCTTCTATCCATCCTCCAGCCCATGAGGTAGTCTCTCCGGCAAGAAATACACCATTATGCGATTCCGGCGGGGGTGATGCCGGTTGATGGAATAATACTGCCTGGTCTTCATATTGGCCGGGATAGTTTAACTTGAAAGCACCATTATAGCCTTTGGCATGTTCCCAGTAAAAACTTATGCTTTCAGATAGTTGGTCGGAAATAAAATCCTTTCCGTAAATTTTCTTTAAAATGGATATGCATTTCATGACCCGCTCATGTTCACTCAGGGCGTGAAATTTCGTGGAGGAATCTTCCCATGTGTAGCTCATACAGATTACACCGGATGATGTGTTATCAAAATCGAATAAATACGTTGCTCTGATCGCTTCATCCGTTATGGTGCAGTTCATTGTGGATTCAGGAGATTTGTTTTTCCAGAAAGCCTCCTTGGTCCTTATGAATACTTTCCCGGAACGCATCATATGAATGTTCTGTATGGCGGACCATGTTTCATTCGAAAAAGTACGCCGATTTACTTTGATTCCCATTTCCAAAGCTCTGAGCGAACAAGTTAGTATCACGGCATCGAATGTTTGAATATTTCCATCCATGTCGGTAATGCAAACCTTCCCAAGGGGATCGATGGGTGTATGAATTTCTTTAACGGCGCAAAGAGGTTTCCCGTTATTCAATTGCTTCACACTTGATACGCCCCAATGCAGACATTCTTGTTGATTTGTCCAAAAGTTTTCAGGAATTTGAACAACCCCGCCTTTAATAAGACGTTGATCTTTTTCCCAATGGCAAACAATCAGCCTGAGAAGTTCAATAAAACTAATGGGATAAAGAGAGTCAAAACCGCCTGTTCCAAGTCCCAAAGAACCGAAATATTTGATTTCCCGCCTTGTTAAGCCATGTTCGTAAAGAACTTGATAAAAGCTTTTACCAGCATATAGTCCCACATATTCTTGCCATTTTCTACTCCGTGATTCAGCGTCATTCCAAATAGTTGCGATTTCATCTATGAGCGGATTAATAAAGTCTTTCCATGCATCGGACGCTTCTCTGATAAAATCCGGGAGGATTCCTCCCAGAGGAATAAAATGCTTTTTTCCTTCAAAATAAAGGGTTGTCGGGACTGTCAGAGGATCAGGAAAGGGCTGACTATAATCAATATTGAATTTATCCATATAATATTTCAGAGTTCTATTACTTGCCGGGATCCTCATTGCCCCCAACTCGGCAAGTGCATCAGGATCTCCGGGAAAACGGTAGGTGTAAGCTCGGCCTCCGATTCTGGGACTTCCATCGGAATTTACAGAGGATTCATAAACTACAGGATGCAATCCAACTTTCATAAGTTCATAAGCAGCACACAACCCTGAACAACCCGCGCCTACAATACCTATTTTACAGCCGATTTTATGCTTTGGAATGATGCCGATCCCATTGGTACGACTTATTAATTCAACATAATCAAAAGGATTTTCCGGTAATTGCCATGGAGTATATTTCATGATTTTTGAAGCCATTGGGACGTCCTATTGGTTCGTATTTGTGTTTTTCCGGTTAAGGCACAATAGATCCCTATAAGAGTGAGAATCGGGACGATGGCATACAGAAAAATTAGAAGCGGCAGCGGATTGGATGACGCCTGCTCTTCCAAGAGCCCCTTTTTAAGCGGCATCGCAGCTTTTCCCATTCTTTAATTGCCCACTGACACGACGAATAATTGATAGCATATTTTAGGGCGGCTGAAATCTGATCGGTTTAGTGATAACAATCTTAACATGATTATTTCACGCTGACAATATTTCACTCCGATCGGTCCAGTTTGTTCCTGTCCCCTTCCTTATCGGCCGATTGTATCTTATTCAAAAACAATGTGGCAAATGTTTCGAACGGCAACATCCCTCCTGAAGCCGATGCGGGTCCTGATCAAAATGCTTATACATGGAACACGGTGACCCTCGACGGATCAAACTCCTTTGATCCGGATGACGGCATTGCTTCTGTTCGATGGAAACAACTGAGCGGAACCCCCGTGAGTTTTTCAGATCCCTCCACGTTGAAAGTAAGTTTTTTTATTCCAGATTGGATGGCGGCGAAAGCGAATTTATGAATTTCCAGATTACAGTCGACGGATAATCTGCTGGTCTGCGCATCTCAGGCTACCTGCCTATAACAGCAGTATTGAGAGTGATTCTAAAATATCTGGCGCCGAGAAAATATGCCCTCCCCACTGCGCGGTGACCTGATCAAACGGTGCTGAGGAGGTTGCCGTCATTGGACCGAACCAATCCACGGACCCGAAGCGACGCTGTCATACTTATGGGACAGACCGATCACGGAGATTAAACATTCGGAAGGGAGAGTAACATTTCGCCGGATGTGGGTCCGGGCGGCTTCCCTTTCATTCAGGCTTACAGTTTCCGATGGCACCACCTCACCGTCTCAAGATGACTGTATCGTCAATGTCTCCGGGTGAATATTCCACCCACGGCCAACGCCTCCTCTTCGATCAGACCGTGGACGAATATTGTAAATGGCGCCCCGTCATCAGACCCGGACGACGGGATTGCCTCTTTTCTGGAACAGAAGGGCCGACGGTTAGCCTCTCAGATCCGTCATCCGTTCAACCCGTCTTCGTGGCGCCGGATGTCTTCTCAAAATGTGTTGCTTACTTTTCAAGTGACCGTCGAGGATTTCGGTGGACTGAAATCAACGGATACCTGTTTGGTGAATGTGGTAAATGTTTCGAACGGCAACATCCCTCCTGAGGCCGACGCGGGTCCTGATCAAAATGCTTATACATGGAACACGGTGACCCTCGACGGATCAAACTCCTTTGATCCGGATGACGGCATTGCTTCTGTTCGATGGAAACAACTGAGCGGAACCCCCGTGAGTTTGTCAGATCCCTCCACGTTGAAAGTAAGTTTTTTTGTTCCGGATGGGATGGCCGAAGGCGAATTTATGACCTTCCAGATTACAGTGACGGATAACGGCGGTCTGGCATCTCAGGATACCTGCATTATAACGCCGGTTGGGACATGGAATAACAACGAGAATGTTGGGCTCCCCACCTGCCCGGTGACCGCCCCCGGCGGAGATGATCTTAGGACCAGAAACAATAGTGGCCAGCACCTTGTTCTCAATGGAGATCACGGAGACTACACATTCGGAGGAGGCAACACGGTGGTGTTTGGAACGGGCGTCTACAGCTTCCTGTCTCTTAAATTCGGGACCAATACACGGATTGAAATCCAGGCGCCGGTCACCATTCACATCGCCAATGCCCTCGTCTTCGGAAATGGCGTGAAACAGACGCTCTTAAGCGGAGAGGCACATGATGTTGTTTACCGTATGGGTTCGGGATCGACCGCCAAAACAGGGAAGCTTAACGAGATCTACGGAACCTTCTGCGGACCGGATGCAGCCGTGACTATTTTAAGCGGCACGTCCTTCAATGGGGGGGTCTATTCAGACACCGTAACGTTCGGGAAGAACTTGACGCTCATCGCCGATCCAGCGAATGCGGTGGACCTTGAATAATTGGAGGCGGACGAGGGTTTTCCATGGCTCCAACTATTCGGATCGAGTCACCAGTCGGCGTACCTCGTCCGCGCGTGAAGGCCGCACCAGGCGTGCCACTTCCTTCCCGTCATGCAACAGGATCAAAGTCGGCCAGAGCTTAACGCGGAACGAACGCCCCAGTGGCTTGCCTTTCCCGTCATATACTTTGATATGGGGCAATTCTGAAAGCTCGGTCAGCACTTCCTGTATCGCAGGCTGTGCCGCCTGACAGTACCCGCACCAGGGTGCACCGAATTCGAGGATCGCATCACCGACCAATCCATTAACCTGCTCGAGTGTCGGCTCGTCTTGTGCATAATCCGGGTTAAAACCCGTGTGAATAGTCTTCATGTTGCTTTCTTTCCTAAAATCGAATGGAGAATAAATTACTCATCTGTGTCAAACAAGAGCTGCTAACTGAAAATTAAGCAGCGCCTGCTGTTTGGCGTCTGCTTGAATGTCGGGTCATGAATCCATGGTTTTTCCATCATAATAGTGTTATTTAAGCCTATTTCGACTTCTTTTCCCTTCTATTTTTTCAATTGGATCATTTACATAAACTTTTCCAAGCCCAATCGGTGAAGTAAGAGTGCCCCCCTTTTTTTCTTCACTAATTCCATCTGAAAATCCGAGATCTACAGGAACTTTACCTCTTCCTCCCTGAGCATCTACTACATAAACCGGGCGCAGAAAACCGGTAGTGGTTCCGCAAAGGTCTCTGCATATTTCTTTTCCTCTGTATACTTCTGTTCTGAAATGACCTGTTCCCTCAACAAGGTCCGCATAATAGAGATAATATGGTTTTATTCCCACTTTCCCAAGGCCATGCATCAGATTTCTCATTATATCCGTGTCATCGTTAACGCCCTTCATCAAAACAGTTTGATTTCCCATGGGAATACCCAATTCTCTTAAAATTTTAATTGCCTGATAACTTTCGTTTGTTATTTCATTAGGATGATTGAAGTGCGTGTTTATATAGAGTTGCGGATCTTTAAGTGAACGCGGTGTGTGTTTTCTTAGAACCTCTATCAGTTCTTTGTCTTCAATAATCTTTTGCGGCCAGACGCATGGAACTCTTGTCCCGATTCTTATCAATTCGAGATGCTTAATTTCTCTTAGTTTTCCAATGACATCATCAATTCTGTTGTTCGACATCAGCAACGGATCCCCACCAGAGATTAATACGTCCCTGATGTCTTCGTGAGACGCAACGTATTCAATTCCTTTTTTTATGTCATCTATATTTGGATTCTTACGGTCATCCCCCACTTTTCTTTTTCTCGTGCAAAATCTGCAATACATTGAGCATTCGTTTGAAATAAGCAATAAAACCCTGTCAGGATACCTGTGGACAATTGTCCTTGGACCACCAAGCGGGATATCACCTTCCTCATCCAGGGGATCTTCCGTCAGATCTTTGTAATGCTCAAGCTCTCCCACACCGGGAATTGCCTGTTTCCAAATACCGTCGTTCATCTTTTGAATGAGGCTCAGGTAATAGGTGTTCACTCTCATGGGATATTTGGCAATTACTTCCCTGAGTCTGGGATCAATCGCGACCTTTCGTCCGGCAAGCCATTTCTCCAAATCCTCGAATGTCCTTAGAGAGTTTCTCAAAATTTCTTTATAAGCCATAATTAAACTCCATGGAATCTTTCAAAAAAAGCATTACTTGAAGGGAATCTCTTTGATAGATGAGTCGAGCATTTCGTTCAGAGCCTAAACCGTATATAAAGGGGCGCGGGTTCAGACTGTTGGATGATACCTGATATGAAGAGGCAGTCAAGGAAAAAAAGTAGTGATAGGGGCAAGTTATTCTCTAAATTTCAAAAGAGCGTCCTGCTTTCTACAAACGTATGGTCAGGTCTGGAGGAGAGATCAGAGCTCAAGAACGACTGCGCCGGTAGTTCGCCGGGATTCGAGCATGGCATGGGCGTCCGCCGCTCTGTTCAATGGAAAGGTTTCGATGGCAGGAAGAATCGATTTATTCAGGATTTTTGCAAACAGTTGGTGGGCCAGCCGTTGCAGGTAGGTTCTGTCTTCAATATAGTCGAAGATCACCGGGGCGGAAACGGTCAGGGAGCGTTTCCTGAGGACTTTGATGTCAAGGGGGATGCTCAGGCCATCGCGATCGCCAGTGACGGCGCAATGCCCGTAGCGGGCGAGGCAGTCAAAGGCGGTGTCGAGCCCTTCGGCGCCGCTGCCGTGAATCCAAAAGTCCGCTCCGCGTCCATTGGTGAAGCGCATGATGTCAGCCGCCAGCCGGCCGCCGTCGCCTAACACGATGGGATGGTCACAGCCGTGGTCCCGGCTGAACCCGGCTTTCTCCACCGAAGAAATCGTGCCCATGACGGTCATCTCCATGGATCGTGCCCACTGTGCCAGCAGGTGGCCCAAACCGCTTGCCACCGACTGGATCAGTATCGTCGTTTGAGGGGCGGCTTGGAAAACCCTCCCGAGCAATATTCCGGCGGTGATGCCTTTTAGCAGCATGGAGGCGTCCCGATCGGAGACACCGTGCGGCAGGGGGATACAAGCGCCGTCCTCGACACAGCGGATTTGGGTGTAGGCCCCGGGATTGCGGTGCAAATAGGCCACACGGTCGGCCGGAAAAAGCCCGTTGACCTGCTCTCCCACGTCGATGACCTCGCCAACGCCCTCAAAACCGGGAACGCCCGGCAGGTCAAGACCGGGTAGGATGCCCCGGCGGTGCTTGATATCGAGGAAGTTGACGGCGACGAAGGTCTGCCGGATACGTACCTGGTTCGGTCCCGGCGGCGGGACGCTTTGTTCGCTAGGCTGCAGAACCTCCGGGCCTCCGGCACTCGTCGCCACCATCGTCTTGGATGGCAGATGCTCTTTGGAGGAGATGGAAACCGGCAGCGCTTCCGGGACCGATCGCGTTTCCAGGGGTGCCGCCTGCTCAGCCAAAAACGTCCGCAACCCGGTAAAGCCGGCCTCGCAGATCCGCCGGCTGATCAGGTTTTCCAGCTCCTCCTTACGATTGGCCGGAGCGGAAAACCGCGAGTGCCAGTCCACGAAGGTCCGATTGCCGTCGGTCACCGGCTTGAGGCGCACCGTGGCCAGAAAATCCAACAACGGCAAAGGGGAATCGAGAATGCAATAGGAAAAGATGTGTTCCCGGTCGCTGTGTTTCAGCAGCTGTTCACGTAGTTCACTACCGTCATCCAAACGGATTCGGCGCACCCCGCCGACAACATCGCCGTCCAGGCCACTTTCCATTTGGCAGTCGGCCACGGTCGGATGCCATTGGTCTTGGCCGCTGAAATCGCGCAGAACGGACCACACGCGGTCGATGGAGGCGTCAATGACGGCTGAACGAGTAACCGATATCTTCATCGCTGTCCGTAAAGTTTTTTCAGGGCGTCGAGGCCGGTTTGGAACACCTCCACCCCGATGGTTTCAGTAAGCTCTGCTTCCTTTCCGGCAGGGCAGTCGAACTCCGCCCACCACTCCACGAAACAACGGTTCCCCTCCGTGACAGGCAGCAGCCGCAAAGTGGCGACGTAGTCGCTCACTTCCATTGGGCTTTCCAGTATGGCATAGGTGCAGGTGTAGTCAAAATCAGACAGGGCCAGGAGTTTTTCCCTTATTCGGGCGCCATCCTTGCGTTGAAAATTTCGCACGCACCCGACTTTGTCGGCCGGGTGGGCTTTTTCGATACGACTCGACACGATCGCCGGGTGCCAGTTGGCCATCCCGTTGAAGTCTCGAAGGTCGCGCCACACGCGCCCGGCTGGCGCGTCTATGACGGTGGAGCGATAGACCTTGGCCATGATTTAGGTCTCCTCATCCCCTTTGGGACTTTTCTTCTTGATTTCATCCAAAAAATGGGCGATCTTGCTGGGGTCGCCCAGATCAATGCCGATCTCAGACATAAGCTGATCCACGATGGGCGCCTGGACCCGATAGCGCAGAGCGCTGCTGACCAATCGGTCGGTCAGCCCACCTTCCCCGTCCGGCGAACCGCCTGAACCGCCGCCGGTCGTGGCCATCAGCCCGTCGAGATGAACCACCTTGATCCCCTCGATCTTTTCCATGGGTTTTACGCTTTCGCGGATAATGCTGTCGAGTTTTTCCAGGAGTTTGAGACGCAGGGTCGAGGTTCGGGCTTCCGGGCTGGCGATGTTGTTGGCTTCGGCCATGAGCCGGACCCCCTCGGACTGGACCTGGTTGCGGATCTGAAAGGCCCTGGATCGGGTTTCCTCGGCCACGGTAAAGGCCTCGGCCTCGATACGTGTAATCTCCGCCTGTTCGGCCGCCACCGCCTTTTCAGTGGCGATGTGAGTATTTCGCCGCAGCTGATCCTTTTCCGCCTCCAAGGCCATATGGATCAATTCCACCTGTTTCTTCCGTTCTGCCTGGGCTTTCTCACGGGCTGTGAAAATGGCCTCTTCGGCGGCAATGGCCCCGGCACGCGCTTCGTCGGCCTTTGCCCGGGCCGCGGTTTCGGCCTCCGAGGATTGGGCTACGGCAATCAAACGAGTGTGCTCGGCCAGTTCCACGGCCTTGCGCCGCTCGATCTCCATGGCCTCGATATCCCGTTGCTGTTCGATGCGGTCCTGCTCCAATTGGCGCTTGGATGCGATGCGGGCCTTTTCCATCTGCTCATTGGCCATGATGTTGGCGATTTCGCCCTCCCGCTTTTGCTCTGAGCGCTCGCGCATCAGATCGGCCTGCTGCCGGGCCCGCCGGAACTCCAACTCCTGTTCCTGAGTCAGCCGGGCGTATTCGCTTTCACGCTCGATTTCCAGACTGAGCTTTTCCGCCTCCAGGTTCTTGGTTCGGATCTGGATCAGGGTGTCCTGTTCGATGTCGTTGCGTGTTTTCTTGCGCTGCTCGATCTCGTCCGTAAGCCGGGTCAACCCCTCGGCGTCAAAGGCATTGGAAGGGTTGAAGTACTCCATGTCGGTCTGATCGAGGTCGCTCAGACTGGCCGATTCCAGCTCGATGCCGTTTTTGCTCAAGGACTCGGCCACCGCCTCTCCCACGGAGCGAACAAATTCACTGCGACGTTCATGCAGCATCTCCAACGTCATTCCCGCCGCCGTGGTGCGTAGCGCATCGACAAATTTACCCTCCATCATTTCACGCAATTCGTCGGGCCGACCCGTCTTGCGGCCGAGGGTTTGGGCGGCGATGGTGACGCTTTGGACATCCTTGCAAATCCGGATGTAAAAATCGACGGCCACATCGACGCGCATACGGTCCTTGGAGATCAGCGCTTTTTCCTTTTCGCGCACCACCGACAACCGCAAGGTATTGAGATGGACTTCGGTGATATCATGGAAAATCGGAAAAACAAAGGCGGCGCCGTCGATGACGACCTTCTGTCCTCCCAATCCGGTGCGTACAAAGGCGATTTCCTTGGATGATCGACGGTAAAAAGCCCGGACAAACCAGATCCCCGCCGCGATAAGGACGATCGCGATAATGACCGCCAGGATAACCCACCCGTAAATAGTCATGACATGCCTCCTGTGGGTAGCAACCCATGCAGCGCCGTTTCGCCCCCCCCACCTTGCCCCAGGCGGTTCGGCGGTTGACTCCGGCTAACCGCGCTTGATATTGAGAAAAGCCTTGGTTTGGGACGTGAGCGCCTGTTCAGTGGGCAGTCGCTCCATGGACGAGGCCCCGTAAAATCCGTTGCACTGCGGGCAGCGTTTGAGAATGTACTCGGCGTCTTCGGGCATGGATATGGGTCCCCCGTGGCATAGAACGATCACGTCGCGTCGTTTTTTTAGCGCTGCCGCACTCCAGGTGTTGATGTAATCGGCGCAGTCGTCCAGGGTTTTAGCGGTGTCAGCCCCGATATTGCCACCGGTGGTCAGCCCCATGTGGCACACGATGATGTCCGCTCCGGCCTCGGTCATGGCAATAGCATCCGCTTCCGAAAAGACGTAGGGCGTGGTCAACATGTCCTTTGCGTGGGCCAGTCGAATCAGGTCCACCTCCAATCCGAAGCTCATCCCGGTCTCTTCCAGATTCTGCCGGAATACGCCGTCGATGAGCCCCACGGTGGGGAAATTCTGTATCCCGGCAAAGCCTACCGCCTTGACCTGATCGAGAAAGTGATCGAAGATACAAAAGGGGTCGGTGCCATTGACTCCCGCCAGCACCGGTGTGTTGCGGGCGACCGGAAGTACTTCCCTAGCCATCTCCATGACGATGTCATTGGCATTGCCGTAGGGCATGAGACCGGACAGCGATCCCCGGCCGGCCATGCGGTAACGTCCGGAATTGTAGATCACGATCAAATCAATGCCGCCGGCCTCCTCGCATTTGGCCGACAGGCCGGTGCCGGCACCGCCGCCGATGATGGGCTGTCCAGTGCGAATTTTTGCGTTGAGTCGATCCAGAATCTGTTGTCGGGTAAATCGGGCCATTGCAATCTCCTAAGAATCAATATCCGGCAGGGCCGGAAGCTACAATTTCCAAAAAGTGATCCACCAGCGCTTCGGCAAAGGCCGGATCGTTGATGTTCAAGTCAAGTTTGACCAGTTGGCGATTGGGTGCCGGCTGAAATTCACGCTCGATGGTGTCAAACAGCATCTTGTCCGCCTCCGGGTCGTAAAACGGCTTCCCCTTGGCGTCGATCATCGATACCCCTTGCATGGGCAGTAGAAAGCGCACGGGACCTTTCATCCGATTGAGTTTGCCGGTGATGAAACGGGCGAAGGCCCGATTCTCTTCCGGACTTGTGCGCATCAGTGTCACCTGGGGGTTGTGGGGGTAAAGCTTACGCTCTTTGAATTGTTGCGGCACGGTCTCCGGGGCTTGAAAGTTGACCATGTCCAGCGCACCGCAGGATCCACATAGGGAATCCGGCTGCGGATGATGGCCCCCATGCGGTCCTCGCCGGCGCTCATCACGCCGCCCACAATAAAATCCGCCACTTCGGTGGTGGTGACGTCGATGACCCCTTCCAGCATCCCTGAATCCACCAATTTCTCCATGGACTGGCCCCCGGTGCCGGTGGCATGGAAAACGAGGCAGTCGTAACGCATCTGCAAGGCCTTTGTGACGGCCTGGACGCAAGGGGTGGTCACACCGAACATGGTCAGACCGATGGCCGGGAGCCGGGAACGGTCCTCCTCCTGCCGGAATCCGATCATGCCGGCCAGGGCATGGGCCGCATTGGCCAAAACGTTGGCCGAAATGCGGTTGATGCCGGCCCATCCGTCACCGAATAGATCATGCAGATGTCCGAAGGACCGACGTATTGGCGGACATTGCCGGAAGCAACGGTCGAGACCATCACCTTGGGCACGCCCACCGGCAGACTCTGCATCGCCGGGGTGACAAGTGCGGTGCCGCCGCTTCCGCCGGCCGAAATGATACCACCCACATCACGCCGTCCTGCAATGAAACAGGTGAAGGCCCGGGCCATGCCGGCCACCGCCGTTCCACGGTCGCCTGTAAAAACGGCCCCAACGCCGTCTGGATGATGGCGCGCCACCTCGGTGGGGCTGATGGATGCGGGGAGGGTTTGCGCGAGGTGGACAGATCCACCGTGATGGTTCTAAGGCGCTGGCGGTCCAGGCAGGACTTGATATACAAAAGGTCCCGGGCCTTGGTGTCGAAGGTCCCTACAATGTAGGCGGCCTTGTCGATGATATCAGCCACCGGCACCTGCAGCACCGTTGATCGACCAGCCCCCGGCAAAAGCACTGCCTTGTCGCCAACAGGCGCATGTTTCTCGCTCACAGGGGCGGCGCCGGACCACAAGGTCGGGGCGCTGGCGCCGACCACAGCTTCGGGAATCGCTTCGGTATCGAGGGCCTCAACAGCCTGTTCCCGATCGGGTGCTTCGGATACTTCGGGCCTTTCGGCGCCTTGCCTGGCGCCTTCCGAAGAGACGCCCAAAAGCTGCCGCAGCAGATATTGATCCGCCGCCAACTTGGCCGCCGGTAACTCATGGGAGATCTGCCCATTGAGCAAGACGTAGGCACGCTGGGCTAGGAATTGCGCCATTTCGAGGTTCTGCTCCACAAGCAGGATGGCCATACCGCCTTCGCTTAAATGGCGGCACACTTCCTCCACGCGCCCGATGACCTGGGTGGACAATCCCTCGGAAGGCTCATCCATCATCAGCAGCCGAGGGTTCGTGACCAATGCCCGGCCGACCGCCAGCATCTGTTGCTCGCCGCCGCTGAGCAGGGTCCCGGAGATGTGAACTCTGCGCGAAAGCTCCGGAAAAAGATCGTACACCGCTTTTGGCGACCAATCGTTCTGTTCGCCACCCTGGCCCAGGAAAACTGCAGGTGCTCGTCAACGGTCAATGAGGGAACAGCAGCCGACCCTGAGGCACATACCCGATCCCAAGTTTTGCTACGTCGTGGGTGAGCATCTCAACGGTTTGTCGGCCGTCGAAAAGGATCGATCCTGTCCGTAATAGGGGCGGAGTACCGATTATCGATTCAGCAATGTTGTTTTTCCCATGCCGTTGCGACCGACCACCACTGCAAGCTCGCCGGATCGACGTGCAGATCCACACCCTGCAAGATATGGCTCTTGCCATCGTATGCATTGAGTCGCTCTATTGTCAACAATGGTTCAGGCATGGTGGTTGTCTTTAAGTCTGCCGGTTCAGGGTGTAGATCTCCTGAACCTTTTCATTGGCTTCGATTTGTTCAGGGGTGCCCTCGGCGATAATGGCACCGTGGTGCAGCACCGACACCTGATCGGCGATGCTGAAGGCCACATCGATGTCATGTTCGATGATGACCACTGTGATATCGGGTTTGAGGCCCATGATCAGGTCGGTCATAAATCCCCGCTCCCCCGCGGAAAGCCCCGCCATGGGTTCGTCGAGCAGCAGCAGCCGCGGGTCGTGGGCCAGGGTGATGCCCAGTTCGAGCTGACGATGCTCGCCATGGGAGAGTTCGGCCACCGGCACGACCAATTTCTCCTCCAGTCCGACCCGTTCAGCGATC
>CAVVEP010000051.1:0-70791 GCA_963747015.1 uncultured delta proteobacterium | reverse complement strand
AACAGTGGCGGGGCTCAAGAAAGGCGGCGTGCCGGACATGGCCCTGATCGTTGCGAAAAAGGAGTGTGCGGCGGCGGATGTTTTTACCACCAACAAGGTGGAGGCGGCGCCCGTTCTTGTTTCCAGGAAGCATGTACGCAATGGGAAAGCAAGGGCGATTGTGGTAAACGCCGGCAACGCAAATGCGTGTACGGGGGAAGGCGGGCTGAAGAATGTAAACCGTACGGTTGAACTCGTCGCCCAAGGCCTGGGCATAGAGCCGGAACAGGTCCTTGTGGCTTCCACGGGGGTGATCGGACAGAGGCTGAACATGTCCCTGATGGGACCGGCCGTTGGTGGGCTGGTGAAGGGACTTTCTCCCGAGGGTCTGCCGCAGGCTGCAAAGGCGATAATGACCACGGATTCTTTTCCAAAGATCAGCCGCTTTGAAGGCAGGGCGGGGGGGACCCTACCGGATCGTGGGATTCGCCAAAGGGGCGGGAATGATTATGCCCAATATGGCCACCATGCTCTGCTTTATCCTGAGCGATATCCGCATCCCCGCAAGCGACATGGAAAGGGATATTGCGGACTTCTGCAGAGGCCACGTTTAACCGGATTACCGTGGATGGGGATACCAGCACCAACGATACGGCCCTGATGATGGCCAGCGGCCTCGCGGAAAATGATCCCCTTACCGAAGAGGATAGGGTTGCCTTTGCCGATGGTTTGAAAGGGGTTCTGTGGGACCCTTCCCGAATGATTGTGAGCGATGGAGAAGGGGCGACCAAACTGGTGAGCGTAGAGGTGAAAAATGCATTTTCTCTCGCGGATGCCGGCGCAGCTGCCAGGACGGTGGCCAATTCCAGCCGTAGTGAGAACGGCTATTACGGGCAGGACCCCAATTGGGGAACGGTCTCGGCCCTGGGATGTGTCGATATCGAGATGAAGGAATGGGTGGGCATCCGGATCGATGATGTTCAAATTGTATCGGGTGTTCTTTGCCTGGGACGGAGGAGGAGAGCAAGGCCAAGGAAATCATGAAGGGGAAAGAATTTAAGCTTGTGATCGATCTTGGCCAGGGGGGCTTTGATGATCGGATACTCACCTGGACCTTACCGACGAATATGTGTCCATCAACGCCGATTACAGGACTTAGGGAGAGCACTATGTTTGCGGTAATCATGTGTGGTGGGTCGGGGACGAGGTTCTGGCCTGCAAGCAGAAAAGCAAGGCCGAAACAGTTCCTAAACATCACGGGCAAAGAGCCGATGATTGTGGAGACATGTGATCGTTTGCGGCCCCTGATTCGTGATGAAGAGATGGTCCTGATTCTGGGAAAGCAGCATCTCGCGGAGGCGGAACAGCTTTTTGAAGGGCGCCGGGCGTTGATGCTTGCGGAACCGGTGGGGAGAAACACCGCCCCGTGCATCGGATTAGGGGCCATCTACGCGAAATACAGAGACTGCACCGGGCCGGTGGCCTTTCTGCCGGCGGATCATTTTATCGGAGATCCGGACGCCTTTCTGAAAAGCCTTGGGATTGCCGGGGATGTTGCGATACTCGCAGGAATCCACCATTGGAATCGTCCCCGAACTGGCCGGACACCGGGTACGGGTATATCAAAGGGGGATATCTTTGGGGACGTCTAACGCCATGGTTTTCAGGCGTTTCACGATCGGTTGAAAAGCCCGACGGGAAACGGCCGTGGCATATCCGGCAAGCGGAGCGTATTACTGGAACGGCGGGATTTTCGTGGCAAACCCCGAGACCATTTTACGAGAGACCAAAAGACAGCTTCCAGAGCTTTACAAGGGCCTGCTGGAACTGGAAAAGGCCCTGGGGACGGATGCATTCGAGTCCGCCTTTCAGAAGGTTTACGGGAATCTGGACGGTCTCTTTTGACTACGGGATCATGGAGAATACCCTCGAACCGGTCTATGTGATTCCTTCCCAGTGCGGCTGGAGCGACGTGGGATCATGGGAATCCCTCGATGAATTGAGGTTGTCCGAAAAGGACGGCAAAGGAAACCTGGGCGACGAAAAAACCGTTTTTATCGATTGCGAGGGGACGTTTGTTTCCGGAAGGGGAGGGCGCACGGTGGCCTGTCTGGGACTCAGGGACTGCCTTGTGGTGGACACGGAAGACAGTCTTCTGGTGGCCGATCTGAAACATTCCCAGGGCATTCGCAAGGTGGTTGACCTGTTGAAGAAATCCGGAAGGGATGATCTCCTCTGAGTCAGAACGCGACATCCTGCAAGAGGTACTGGCAGCATGACCTGCACCTGTTGATGGGTGGGTGGCCCGCGGTTACGAGAAATTCCTGAAAAGCCGAAGTATATCTTCTTTTAGGGCTTTTGATACGGTGGACAGTTTTTCCTCGGGAACCATGGCGAATTGCCCGGCGGCACGTACGAATAGGTTTCCGTCACTGTTTCGAATCTGCCCCGAAACTTCAACTCTCGGGTACTTCGCCTGTCCGCCGAGTTTTCCGCTTACGATGAGAGGCGTCTCGATGGGAACCGGTCTAATGTATTTGATTTCCATTTTTCTGGTGACCAAAAAAGATCTCTTGAAATACATGCCCGTCCACGACATGATTTCATCAAGAAGCGTGGAGACGATGCCCCCATGAGCCATATTTTCCCAGCCTTCATACTGTTTCGAAAGGATGATTTCGGAACAGACGGCGTCTCCATGGCGGTAAAATTGCATATTCAATCCTATGGGATTGGCGGTGCCGCAGGCGAAACACCCATACCCCTGCAACTTTTCTATGGGTACTATTTCTTGTTCGGTTGTCATGCTCTTTTTTCCTCCGGTATCCGCCAGCAGGGTGAACCAGGTCATTTGGTAGTCCCATTCTCCGAGCAGCTCAAATCCCTGTTCTTTTAATGTTGTTTTAATATCGCGGTACTGGGTCCGCATCAGACCGGAAAACAGAATTCTCTGCTTTCTGCCGCATTCAGCCCCTTTCAGGATGATCTTTTCCAGCACTTCATAGTGAATATTGGCGATGATCAGATCAAAAGGCTCCCAGGAGATGCTTTCCGCCCGGCCTTCCAGGACGTGAATGCTGCTTTCCAGATCGTTGAGTTTCACATTTCTTTCCGTGGTTTTTACACTCAGGGGATTCAAGTCGACGGCGACCGTTTCCCTTGCGCCGAGACGCGCCGCCGCCAGGGCCAAAATCCCCGTCCCCGTGCCCAGATCAAGGACTTTTTCCATTGTAGCTGTCTTGAAAACACGGGACAGCGCTTCCAGACAATGCCGGGTTGTAGGGTGCAGGCAATTCCCGAAAACCACCCCCGGATCCAGAATGATTTTCACTCCGTCGCTATCAGCCGGTTCTTTCCACCAGGGTGGAAGGATGAAAAACGGCTCGATTCTCAGGGGACCGGCATCCCCGCCCTGCCAGTCCTCATAGGAAAAATAGAATTCATCCTTCACGGCAAGGCCTGGGCGTGTGTTGATTGCCTGATTTACGAGATCCCTGGAGGGTTCGGAGAAAAAGAGGAAGGAGTTTTCGTCCTCCACCCAGTTTCCCATATAAAAACTCCCGAACCCTGCTTCATCCTCTCTTTCAAAAACCCCGTTGAGGAAATATACATGGAGATCCTGATAAGGCGATTTGTTCATCCGTTTACAGAAGCCTTTCAAAAAAATCGTTGCCCTTATCGTCGATCAAAATGAAAGCGGGAAAATCCTTGACCGTGATTTCAAAACGGCCTCCATCCCAAGCTCAGGATATTCAAGGACTTTTACGCCGGTAATGCACTCTTTCCCTATCGGGCCGCGGGTCCGCCGATGGAGCCAAGATAGAACCCTCCGAATTTTTTGCACGATTCCGTTACCTGCTTCGACCGATTTCCCTTGGCTAACATGACCATGGATCCGCCTTGGGTTGAAAAACAGGCACATAGGGGTCCATGCGGGCGGCTGTTGTGGGTCCGAACGAACCGGATGCATATCCCTTGGGTGTCTTTGCCGGCCCGGCATAGTAGATGATGTGATCCATGATGTATTGGGGTAACCCTTCCCCATGATCCAGCTGTTCCTTGATTTTTGCGTGGGCGATATCGCGACCGACAATGATCTTTCCGGTCAAGAGCAAGGGCGTTGAAACCGGATATTTGTCAGATCGGCCCGAATATTGTCCATGGGCCGGTTCAGGTCGATGGGGACGGCATCGGTAACATGGTTCCATTTCAGGCAGGTACCTGGCTGGATCGGTCTCCAGCTTTTCGAGGAAATGCCTTCGCGGGTGATTTTCCCTTAATGTTTCGGTCCGCGCTGCAGCTTACGCCAATGCCCACCGGACAGGAGGCGCCGTGTCGGGGCAGACGGATGATACGGACATCGTGGCAGAAATATTTTCCGCCGAACTGGGCGCCGATGCCGAGTTCCGGCTTAATTTCAAGGACTTGTTTTCCATTTCCCGTCTCTGAAAGCCTGGCCGCGGTCATTTCCCGTGCCGGGGAAGCCAGTCCAGATAGCCGGCCGAGGCCAGTTTGACGGTCTTCAGATTCATTTCGGCGGATGTCCCGCCCGACCGCAAATGCCAGGTGATATGGGGGGCAGGCCGCTGTGCCGATAGTTTTCATTTTTTCTTTTATGAAATCTTTCAAGGAATCCGGATTCAGTATGGCCTTGGTTTCCTGGTAGAGATAGGTCTTGTTGGCCGAACCGCCGCCCTTTGCCATAAACAGAAACGAATCGGTGTCTCCCCGCCCCGAACGGCATTGATGTCTATCTGGGCAGGAAGGTTGCAGCCTGTATTTTTTTCTTCAAACATGCTCAGAGGAGTGTTTTGGGTATAGCGCAGGTTGTTCTGGGTGTAGGCGTTAAACACCCCCCTGGAAAGGGCGGCCTCTTCATCGCAACCGGCCCAGACCTGCTGCCCTTTTTTCCCCATGATGATGGCGGTGCCCGTATCCTGGCACAGGGGAAATTCCATCTCGGCGGAAATAACGGCGTTTTTAATCATCTCCATGGCCACAAGCGGTCGTTTTTGGACGCCTCTCGATCCTTCAAAATGGCGGCAACTTGAGAAAGATGTTTCGGGCGCAATAGATGAGAGACATCCCTGAAGGCCTCCTGTGCCATGAGCGTGAGGGCTTCAGGTTCTATTTTCAGGATTTCTTTGCCTTCAAAGGACGAAACAGAAATATGGTCCCTGCTCAAAAGCCGGTATTCGGTGGCATCTTTTCCAAGGGGAAACATCTCCTGATACTGAAATTCCGTCATTTCAACCTCCTTGATGGGTTATCCGATTTGCAGCTTTTTTGTAAACAAGATTCTTGTCTCTTTTCCCAACGGCTACAACCATGACAATAATTTCCTTTTCAATTACTTCATAAACCAAACGGTAGCCGCTGGCTTTCAGTTTAATTTTGTAGTAATTTTCCAATCCGTGGAGTTGGCTGGCGGGAACATGAGGATTTTGCAAACGTTCTTTGAGCTTCTTCTTCATTTGACCTTGAATGGATGTGTCCAGTTTTTTCCATTCCTTCAGGGCAGTTGGGAGAAATTTAAGCGTGTAATTATAAGTCGTCGATATCAACTTCCACAGCCCTTATTTTTTCATTCTGTCTCTCTTGGACAATGAGGCCAAGCTGATAATCTTCAAGTTTTTCCAGAAGCGCTTCATATGTTTTGGCCGGAATTAAGTAGGCTGTTGGCCGATTGTGATTTAATATCGCAATAGGTTGCCCTTCGGATTGGTCTATCAGGGCGCTTGGATTCCTTTTCAATTCGGATATGCTGACGGAACAACTTGCAAGTACGGTTTTCATAATGCTCACCTTTGGCCTAAATTTAGCACGATATTATGCGCCTAATTTGGCACTTAAACCACAAAAAGTCAATAAGGAATCATTGCCGTTTTTCTAAATAACCTTATTGAGAACGGCACTATTTATCCCGTGTTGCTTCCAGGGTAATCAACACAGTCACATCCTTTCCGAGGGCGCCCATATGGAAGTATTTTCCGCTGCCCACGTGATAGGCAATGCGGTCAATGGTTAGATGCGCTTCAAATCCGGCCACCAATTGTTTGGGATCGAACGGATTGGTCTTGCTGCCGAAATAGGTGAAAGGGATCGTAGCGGTTCGGCTCACATCCTTGATGTTCAAAATCCCTTCCACGGCGTACCGATCTCCCCCCAAGTGTTTGATGGAGGAACTTTGAAAGGTCATTTCGGGATATTTTTCGGCGTCAAAAAAGTCGTTTGACAAGAGGTGCTCGTCCCGTTTGGCGTTGTCGGTGTTGATGCTTTTTATCGCGACCGTAAAGTCAAAACGGCTCCCGCCGAGGTCGGCTGGATCGAATTGGATCTTCCCTCCGAATTCATCGAAGCTTCCTCTCACGGTTGCATAGATATGTCGTATACCGAAATAAATGCTTGAATGGGCCTTGTCGATGGTCCAGTCCGCGCCCCTGGCCTGGACGGTTGAAACAAACATCCAGGCGGCAACAAAAATAAGAGCGATGTGGATGGTTTTTTTCATGTCGTCTCTCCTGTTGTTTCCTTTTTGATGTCCATAGAATCAAGATAGACCATGACAGGCCTTACGATGTTGCTGTGTTGCCTGGGCCGATGGTTATAAATAGTATAATGCGTTGACGGCATGACGTCAAAAAATCATTGGAGAAAAGCGTCGTCGGCGGATTATGGGCACGTCCATAACCCTGCCTCTAACGGATTATACAGGCGAAAGCATTTGACAACAAGGTTCTGCATAAATACATTGAAGAGCATTATAATTACACACGGGAGGGAAATCATGAAAGTCGTAGCCTTTAACGGGAGCAGTCGAAAAGATGGAAACACCGCCATATTGCTGAATACCGTCCTTGGAGAACTTGAAAAAGAGGGCGTTGGAACGGAACTCGTCCAGTTGGCCGGAAATCCGCTCCAAGGGTGTATCGCCTGTTTCAAGTGCTTTGAGAATAAAGACAAGCGGTGCGCTGTCACGAAAGACAAGCTGAATGAATACCTGGAGAAGATGATAGCCGCCGACGGGATAGTCCTCGGAACTCCGGTATACTATGCCGACGCAAGCGCGACGATCAAGGCGCTCATAGAGCGTTGCGGATTTGTCTCCGCCGCCAATGGAGGGCTCTTTACGCACAAGGCCGGGGCCGCCGTTGCCGCCGTGCGGCGGGCCGGCGCGATTCGGGCATTTGATACGCTCAACCACCTTTTTCAGTACAGCCAGATGTTTATCGTTGGCTCAACCTATTGGAATGTAGGCATAGGTCGAAATCCCGGGGATGTGAAAGGCGATGAGGAAGGGCTCAAAACCATGGAAAACCTCGGGAAAAACATGGCATGGCTGCTCAAGAAGATTCACGCGTAGACACGTTCTCTTCAAATTTTCCGGCAGCGAAATACGGAATCATGAAGCCATTCCGTCATGAGGTCTTTTTTGCTGCCGCACCTGATTCCTATGGCAGCACCGGCCCTTCTATGCTGGTACGGAGAAATGGATGGATAATAATAGCTTCCTTGTACCAGCATAGAAGGACCTCTCAACGGTCGGTGGAGGTTTATCCAAGATGCGGCAGCAAAAAAGACCTCGTGACTCCATTCGTACCATTGTTTTTGAATAAGATACGGTGAAGGTTTGTCTAAGCTGCAGCAGCAAAAAAGACCTTGTGATTTCATTGCTATCGGCGTTTTTTAATAAATATGACAAGTTACAATATGGACCCTTTCTGCTTTGCCCGATCAACCATCGGAGGAATCGGTGACCGCGGGCATGGGCCGGTCGTTTACTTGGAGACGGAATATGTCCGGCCTGGCATAGTGGCCGGTGACGTCGAAATCGTATTTTCCGCGGGGGATCTCGCCCATGTCTAATTCTGCCGTAAGGATGCTTTCGCTGCCGAATTGCGGTTCCACAATAATCTGTCCCAACGGTCCGATGATGCAGCTTCCGCCGCGCATGAGTACCGTGCCGCTCTCGTCTCCCTGCGGGGCGGCATAGTCTTCCGGACAGTTGCTTCTGGTGAGATATTGACAGCAGCCCAGTACAAAGCATCGTCCTTCCATGGCAATGTGTCGCATCGTGGGCAGCCACGTGTCCCGGTCGTCCGCGGTTGGCGCGCAATAGATCTGGATGCCCTTGGAGTACATGTAGGTGCGCAGGAGAGGCATGTAATTCTCCCAGCATATCACGGCGCCGATCTTTCCCAGATCCGTCTCGAATACCGGGAGAGTTGACCCGTCGCCGAAGCCCCATACAAGACGTTCCGATGCGGTGGGCATGAGTTTTCGGTGCTTTCCCATCAGGAGGCCATTGGGATCGAAAAAAAGAATGGTGCAGTAGAGGGTTCCTTGATCCCTTTCGATGACGCCGATGACAAGCGTTACACCGTTTTCTTTAGCGGCTTCTCCCAGGGTGGTTACAGCGGGACCCGGGACATCCACGGCGCTGTCCCAGTATCTTCGGAAGTCCTCGCGTCCTTCGGGCAGACGCATGCCGATTCGGGCGCCGAAGTCCAGGCCTTTCGGGTAACCGGGAACAAAGGCCTCCGGGAAAAGGACCAGTTTCGCGTTTCTCTCCGCGGCTTGGGCAATCAAAGAACAGGCCTTTTCAATGGATTTTTCACGATCAAAGACCAGGGAACCGGCTTGCACAACGGCAACGTTTGCAGAATGCATGGTGATGCTCCTTCATGAAAGTGCCATAAGTTCAATATCCCCCCACGTTGCCATGCGGTCTCCCGCTATGACAACCCCTCCTGTAATTCCCCCTATCTGTTCCGCCCAGTCCTTCACACGGTTCAGATGAATCTTTTTTTTCACCCTGTTTCCAAGAGATGTGGCAGCCGCATCCGCCAGGGCCGCGGAGGGGGAGAGAACGCAGACCACATCCGTTATCCCCATGCTGAGGGAATGACCAACCGTTGCGGATGAAGAGCATATTCCCGTGGGCATTAGCCCGGGATGAATCCGTATCCCGATTTTTTCGCTGAATGGGGTATTTCCCGCAAAAATGGAGACAGTAATTGATCTGTTTGCCTTAAGGAAAATATCTCCCCCGTTTTCCACAATGACCTGCTTGCTGAAGGCCAAAAGCCCTTCCCCAACGTATTGGGAGATGGCGCCCGCAACGGCCGCCATGGGGCCTACTCCGGCTTCTCCCGCGGCGTGTTGCATTTCTTTTATCAGGGCCGGGGCATAAGGGTCCACCGCAAGGGGGGTCAGGGAGGTCAGAAAAAGGGGGTGGGACGCTATGTAAGCTTCAATGGGACGTCTGACCTGGTGTACGAGGTCCCGGGCTTCTCTTTCCAGCGGGGTTTCGGCGCAAATCCAGAGATCTGTTTCCTTTACGGAAACCTGAAACGAGCAAAGATCTTTTACGGTGATTCTCTGCCGATAGGTTCGTTCAGCGTACAATTCGCCGCTAACAAGGTTAGAGCCGTCTTTCATTTCCTGGTTTTTTCAGGTACCGCGTTAAGATGGAATTACAAAAGGAAAGGGGGAAGCCGAAGACCGTTCCGTATCGGGCGGAAAAAATAGAAATGGCTTCCCGGAATGTCGTTATTCTCTCCAGCATTAATCTTCCCTCCTAACGGTTTAAGACTATAGGGAGAAAAGATGCACGCACATCCGAGAAGCCAAAACAATGCAGATTCAAGGAGGATGTTCCTAAAAACCTTGCAAGGTCTAATAAATCACGGTCGATTCTATTGCAAAAATCCTGCCAATTTCTCATTGTCTTATTTTAACTTAATGCTCTTCTGTTTATTGCATTTAAATAAGCCCTATATTCCAGCCGGGGTGTGAAAAAAAACATCGCGTGAAAAAACAACACAATTAGACAATTCTGACGCCTTCGTATTTCTCCCTGAGAGTTTCCGAGAGGCCCTGTCTGTCGTTTTTTACTGCAAGAGGGACATAGTTGAGAATATCTCCGGCCGTAATTCCGTCCTCGCCAAGGTCCGCGGCCGCCAGATCTCCCGCCAAACCGTGAATAAATACCCCCTTCACCACGGCATCATGCAGATTCAGTCCTAACCCAAGCATGGCGGGTATGACGCCTGCAAGGACATCCCCCGAGCCCGCGGTGGCCATCCCGGAGTTTCCGGAAAGGTTGATGAATATGGTTTTATCCGGAAACCCGATGAGGGAATGGGCGCCTTTGAGCACAATCACCGCATTCAGTCTGGTGGATGTTTGCTGGCAGGACTTCTATCCGGTTTTCATCAATGTCGCTCTTCTCAAGCCCCGTCAAACGGCTCATCTCTCCCAGGTGAGGTGTCAAAACCGTTTTGCCTTTTCTCTTCCTCAGCAGGTCCGGAACTTCGCTTATGGCGGTGATCCCATCACCGTCAATCAGCAGAGGCTTTTCAACATGGACGGCTATCTCGCGGATCAGTTTCCGGGTTTCATCATTCAAGGACAATCCCGGACCGAGAACCACCATATCCATTTTCCGCGCGATAAGGAGGAGATTATCCTTATTTTCGAAGGCAATGGTGTGATCGTCCGTTTCTTTCTGAGGGAGAAAAACGATCTCGCTTCCTTTCCCCGCGATAAAAGGGGTGATGGATGCCGGAGCCGCAAGCCTTGAATATCCGCCGCCGGCCTTTAAGAAGGAAAGAGAGCAAAAATAGGGCGCGCCCAGATAGCCGCCGGCGCCGGCTATGAAGAGGGCCTGGCCCATGCTCCCCTTGTGAGCGCTGCTGTCTCTCTTTGGGATGGCAATAGGGGGGGATATGGCAACTTTCAGATTTTCATCATGGGTAAGGGCCGGGGGAAAGGAGATGTGCGTGACGTATTGTTTGCCGCAGAAATCATACCCGGGGAAGAAGATATTGCCCAGTTTCGGGAGACCGAAAGTGACGGTAAAATCGGCCTTTATGCACTCCCCCATGACTCTTCCCGTATCGCCCGCTATTCCTGATGGAATGTCGGCGCTCACCACAGGTTTCCGGCTTTCGTTGATGAGTTGAATGACATCCCGGTACATCCCCTCCACGGGGCGGGCAAGCCCTGTTCCGAAAATGGCATCGATAACGACGTCGCTATGATAAAGAATGGTTCTTATGGATTCCGCGGAATCGATTTCCCGGACCGGAATGGACAGACGTTCGACGATTGCGAGATTTAACGCCGCCGCGCCCCCGTATCGGCTCTTTTCTCCCAAAATGACGACTCTGACAAGGGCGCCATGGGAAAAGAGCTTCCTTGCTACGACAAAACCGTCTCCACCGTTATTGCCAAGGCCGCAAAAGATGATGAACCTTTTTCCAACAATCCCGATTTCATTTCCGATAACGGTGCAGACCGCGTCTCCCGCATTTTCCATCAGGATCTCTTCGGGAATGCCGAAGCGCTCTATGGCGGCCTTGTCCATGGCCCTCATTTCAATGACATTACTTACTTTCATCGGCACCGGTCTTTTCAGTGTTTGGAACTTCCTGCGACCTGCAGTCGCCCTTCCAGTAAACCTGTTGGATTTTATCGTCTTTTCCCACTTCAAAGTAGGTCATGCAATAATCCATGGAATCCACCGGTTGTCCGTAGACGTTTTTGGCCTGGGCTTCGGGCAGCGCTTTCCGGGGGTCCATGCGAGGCGGATATTCAATCAGTGCGGAGTGGGCCAGGGGGTTCAAGGTATATTCATCTCTGGTTTCGACGTACACATACACCTGTTTGCCGTCTTTGGTATTAAAGGTCCTGCCCGGATATCCCCATGACTTGATCAGGACTTGCGAGTCGGCGTTTACGTATCTCTCGCAAAGTTGAGAATACCCCTTGGGCGTGGGGAAGATAAGGCTTCCGGTACACGCCGTAACCAAGAGGATCGCGGCCGGGAAAACAAAAACGGATAACCATTTCAAGACGGTCATTGTCGCTCCTTATGTCACTGCACAAAAAGATATGGTTTGATTTGATACGGTTGGCTGCCCATCATTTCGAGTAGTTCATATTAGACTTATGTGATAAGTAATGTCAATACGCTATTGTGATTTTCAGCTATTGTTTCACCTGTGGTGAAACGTTTGCATTGTTCCGGAGAGCAGAAAGCGCGATGGCGGGAGGAGGGCTTTTTTATTTGTACCGGGCTAGGAAAAACGGTAAACTTGGATCTAAATAGAAACTGGAGGATAAAATGGGTACTGACAATCTTGTCTTTCTTGAGGTCATCGAATGGTTTGACGAAACCGGGCAGGAACTTGTTCACAGGATTCCGGAAAAAGGGTCGGGCGAAATCAAATACGGCGCCCAGTTTATCGTGCGGGACAGTCAGGCGGGCATCTTGTTTTATAAGGGGAAAGCCTGTGATGTGTTCGGACCAGGCCGGCATACGCTGAAGACCGGGAACATTCCGATTCTCACCAAAATTCTGTCCTTTCCCTGGGCCATGACGAGCCCGCTTCGAGCGGAAGCCTACATTGCGAACATGAAGCTCTTCCCCAACTTAAAATGGGGCACGCGGGAACCTGTCGCCTTCAAGGACTCGGAGTTGGGGCTTATCCGTCTCAGGGCGTACGGGATCTTTAATATCCAGATCGTACAGCCCGTTCTGTTCATTAATACCATGGTGGGCACCATGGGGCGGTATACCACCGAGGAGATCGCGGATTATCTGAAACGGGTGATTGTCTCGCGCTTTAACGACTACCTTGGAACAAATCTGGATTCCATCTTCAACCTTCCCGGGACCTATGACAGGCTGTCGCAGGGATTGCAGGAGGTCCTTCGGAACGATCTCAGCCATTTCGGCATAGCCCTGACTGCTCTTTATATAACCTCCATAACGCCGCCGCCGGAAGTCCAGCAGGCCATTGATGACAAAGGGCGACTGAGTATTCTTCAGGATCTGGATGGACTAATGAAGATGAAGGCTGCCATGGCCATGGAGAAGGCAGCTGAAAATCAGGGCGATGCAGGAGCCGGCGTAGGAATGGGCATGGGATTTATGATGCCGGCCATGTTCGCCAACATGTTCGCTCAGGGCGCGAATTCAGGCAGGGACGGAAACAGTGGACCGCCGGCGGTATGTCCCGACTGCAGGCAGCCGATCGCCGGCGATGCCCGATTCTGTCCCCATTGCGGCCACCAGCAGGTAATTTTCAGCCAGTGCGAAAACTGCGGCAAGAATCTTGCCCCCAACGCCCGTTTCTGTTCCAGGTGCGGCGTGGAAGTTGGAGGGAAACCGGCGCCCAGAATCTGTGGCCATTGCAGAACGGAAAATCTTTCGGGATCGGTATTTTGCAACCAGTGCGGGGAGAGGCTGTGAGTTGGAAGGGATTGTAAGAAATGGCAAGTTTCAAGGTTGAGCAGGAATGTCCCCAATGTGGCGGGCCGATGGATCTTGAAGAAACGGACAGGCTGGTGGCCTGCGCCTACTGCGGAGTGAAAAACTTTCTTTACAGTCCCGGACTCTTTCGATTTGTGATGAGCCACAATGCCCCCGGAAAAGAGATCGTATACGTTCCCTACCTGCGATTCAAGGGAAGCGTTTTCTCCTGCCGTATAGAGGGGGTAACTTACCGAATTGTGGATTTTTCCCGTCTGGGAACGCCTTTTCGAAATTTCCCTATTTCCCTTGGATTAAGGCCCCAGACCCTCAAAATGAGATTTGCGGGCCCGGATATCCCGGGCCGCTTTCTAAAGTGTTTCCTTACTTCTTCAGATCTCCTGGCAGGGGTTGGCGGGCAGACCCCCGAAAAGAGAGAGGAGGCTGTTTTTCACCGGGCGCTCATAGGAGAGACCATAAACCTTATTTATCTGCCCCTGTATGTGGAGAAGCATGTCCTCTTTGATGCCATAACCAATAAAGCGATCGTGAGACTTCCGGAGAATGGCGATCCCCTCTCAACCGTTGCGGACAGCCCTTCGGGATGGAAGCTTCTCTTTTTATCCACCCTGTGTCCAAAATGCGGCTGGAATCTGGAGGGAGAAAGGGACAGTATCGCTCTGGTCTGCAAGAACTGTCAAACGGTGTGGGAGGCTGTCAAAGGAAAACTGGATCCTGTGGATTTTCAGGTGGTACAGGGCCAGGACAAGAATTCTTATCACATGCCTTTCTGGAAGATGTACGTTGAGGACGAAAATCATGGTCTTTCATCTTACGCTGATTTTGTGCGTATGGCAAATCTTCCCAAGGTGATCAAGAAGGCCTGGGAAAGCAGGGGGGTGGAGTTTTGGAGCCCGGCTTTTAAGATTCGGCCCAAGCTTTTTCTCTCTCTTTCAAAGCGATTGACCGTTTCGCAGGTCGATTTCGCCGGAGAAAATGATATTGTGCCCGCAAGAACACATCCCGTCACGCTTGATCTGAATGAAGCCATGCAGACCCTGAAGGTGACCCTGGCAGCATCGGCGGTAAACAAGAAGAAATTGGCGCCTCTTCTCGCCCATATGCGGTTTTCAGTGAAGTCCGCAAGGCTTGTATATCTTCCTTTTCAGGAAACCAGTCATGAGATGGTTCAAGAACATACCGGTTTCGCCATCAACAAGAATGCCCTGCGATTCAGTCGGTTCCTGTGAGATATTTTTTCCCTCCATGCTGGAATGTTACGAATTTCACAAGCCAATGCTTGACGGCCTCTTTTTTTTGTGATAGGCAAGCAAGTTGTTTTTAATTGATGAAAGTTCGGATCGGTTGAATGGTTCCCTCGGGGAGGAAGTGTTTTCCAACCCTAATATCACTCTTATTTTATTTCAAAGGAGGAGTTCAAACTATGGCTTATAATGCAGTGGAAATGGCGGACTGGCAGATTTCCGAAGCAGCGGAAAAGAATATGCCTACGCCGGATGAGTGGAGAGAGAAGCTGGGCCTTCAGCAGGAAGAAATGCTGCCCATGGGAAGACTGGCGAAGCTTGACTTTCTGAAAATCATCGACAGGCTGAAGGACGAACCTGACGGAAAGTACATCGAAGTGACCGCCATCACGCCGACCCCGCTCGGAGAAGGAAAGAGCACCACGTCCTGCGGTTTGATGGAAGGGTTGGGGAAACGCGGCGTTAACGTGGGCGGCGCTCTCAGACAGCCTTCGGGCGGCCCCACCATGAACGTGAAAGGAACCGCGGCAGGCGGCGGCAATTCGCTTTTGATTCCCATGACCGAATTCTCCCTGGGACTCACCGGCGATATCAACGATATCATGAACGCGCATAACCTGGCCATGGTGGCCATGACTTCCCGTATGCAGCATGAGCGGAACTACAACGACGAGCAATTGAAGCGGTTGACGGGCATGCGTCGCCTGGAAATTGATCCCACCCGGGTTGAGCTGGGATGGATCATGGATTTCTGTGCCCAGTCTCTCAGAAATATCATTATCGGTATCGGGGGCCGCAGCGACGGATATACCATGCAGTCCAAGTTCGGTATCGCCGTGGGCTCCGAGTGTATGGCGATCCTGGCGGTTATCCGGGACCTGGCCGACCTGAAAGCACGTCTTAACAATATTACCGTGGCTTTTGACAAGAGCGGCAAACCGGTCACCACCGGCGACCTGGAAGTGGGCAATGCCATGACCGCTTTCATGCGCAACACCATCAACCCGACCCTCATGTGCACTGCCGAGTACAACCCCTGTATGGTGCATGCCGGCCCGTTTGCCAATATCGCCGTGGGTCAGTCCTCCATCATTGCCGACCGCGTGGGTCTGAAGCTGTTTGATTACCATGTGACCGAGAGTGGTTTTGCGGCGGATATCGGATTTGAGAAATTTTGGAATGTAAAGTGCCGATTCAGCGGCCTGAAGCCCCATGTGTCCGTTCTTACCACCACGATCCGCGCCCTCAAGATGCACGGTGGCGGGCCAAAAGTTGTTGCGGGTCTTGCACTGGACGAAGCTTACACCAAAGAGAATCTTGCTCTGGTGGAAAAGGGATGCGAGAACATGGTCCACATGATCGGAGTCATCCGCAAAGCCGGTATTAACCCCGTGGTTTGCATCAACCGCTTCTACACCGATACGGATGCCGAATGCGCCGTTGTACGCAAGGCGGCCGAGGCAGCCGGCGCCCGCTGTGCCGAGTCCAAACACTGGGAAAAGGGCGGCGACGGCGCTCTCGAGTTCGCCGATGCGGTCATCGATGCGTGCAACGAAGAAAACAAATTCGAGTTTCTCTATCCTCTGGAGATGAAACTGCGCGATCGCGTCTCTAAGATTGCCAAAGAAGTCTATGGCGCGGACGGTGTCTCCTGGAGCCCGGAAGCGGAAGCCAAGGCCAAAATGCTGGAGAACGATCCCAAGTATGCTGATTTTGCCACCATGATGGTCAAGACCCATCTGAGCCTGACCCATGATCCTACACTCAAGGGTGTGCCCAAGGGATGGACCCTGCCCATTCGCGACGTGTTGATCTACTCCGGCGCCAAGTTCCTCTGCCCCTGCGCAGGCACCATCAGCCTGATGCCCGGAACCGGTTCCAACCCCGCCTTCAGGCGGATCGACGTGGATACGGAAACCGGAAAGGTGAGCGGACTTTTTTAGACTTTAACTGTCTTTGAAGAACAAAAGAAGGGCAACCCTCAGGGTTGCCCTTCTTTTTTGTGTGTCAGATGCTCACCAAATCAACAGTTCCCTCTGAATCAAACACAGGGTTTGAAATTACATAAACGAATGGAAGTGTTTCTCGCTTTCGCTCAACGCCTGCTCGGCTTATTTGCGATCGGTCTTATCATTGGCAAAGGCAACGACCATTTTAACCTGATTTCCGTCGCCTAAGATCGGATAAGCCACCTGTTCAAATATCATACCTATCCGGCTGTCTTCAAAGAATACAGGCTTGCCTGTTTCAAAAACCTTATTCCACTTTTGTCCCCGACTCTCCGCCACTTCAGGTGAGAAAAAATCGTATAAATTCTGTCCAATGATTTCCTCTTTGGTAGTTTCCAACCTGTCACAGGCTGTTTTATTGGCCACATGAACTATGCCATCCCTATCGAAAAGAACGATTGTCTCGGTTGTCACATCCAAAATGGCATTCAATTTTTTTTCACTCTCCCGAAGCTCTTCCACGGTCCTTTTGTGCGCTTCATTCTCTCTTTTTAACCGCATGTTTGCTTCAGCCAATTCCTCAGTGCGGATTTCCACACGTCTTTCCAGATCATTATGAGCCTGTTTTAATGCCTTCTCAGCACGAATCCGATCGGTGATGTCAATGATAATGGTATGAAGCAATTTTTTTCCACCAGATTCTAAAGTCCCAGTGAAAACCTGGACGTCCCGAATTTCACCGGAAGCCAGGCGATGCTGGAACATAAACTCCGTTTTTTCACCTGAAATGACACTGGCCAGAATCTTTTTCACTTCAACTTCACCCTTGATGTTGATATCCCAGATTCGAAGTTTTGTAATCTCCTCATGGCTGTATTGGTAATATTTACAGGCGGCGGGGTTGGCATCAACAATCCTTCCGGAAAAAGGATCCGCCAACCACTTTATGGCGTTGTTTTTTTCAAATATGGCCCGATAAAGTTTCTCACTTTCCCGCAATGCTCTTGCCGTTTTCTTTCTCGCCTCTATTTCCCTTTGTAAGCCAAGATTGACTTGCTCAAGACGTTCATGAGCACTTTTCAGTTCCATTTCCAGTGCTCTTTTGGTAAGGGCGATTTCAACAGTGGCATAAAGAACTCTTTCGTCAAAAGGCTTCATCAAATAGCCGAAGGGAGCTATTTCCTTTGCCGCCTCAATGTACTCCGGCTTACCGTACCCTGATATGAAAATAATGGCGGTCCCCCACTCCGCCTTAATCACCCTGGCGGCGTCTATGCCGTTCATCTCTCCAGGCATCGCCACATCCATGATGACAAGGTCGGGTTGAAGATTTCCGACCATGTCAAGAGCCTCTTTACCTGTTTCCGCCTGCCCAACCACTTCATAACCGAGACCGGTCAGTATTTCTTCGATCTCGAGTCTTGTGAGCCATTCGTCATCTACAATCAGAATTCTTGCCATATCGCCCTCGTTTTGATGAGATATTAAATGCTGACCCGCGGTGAAATTGATTTTAATTTGTTGTGAGGTGTGGCTCACTGTATTGAACCGAAACCTAGTCGGAATCGGATAGGGTGAGAAAATAGGAACCGTTCTCTTCCTTTCTGAGCTCCAGACCAAAAAGGGATATGATGTTCGTGAGGGGGCGGCCGAAGACGAAGTCAAGCTCTTCCGGAAACATCTCCAGTTTTTCAGGGGCCATCATCCGGAGATCATGGTCGAATTTGAGGAGCGCAAGGACTTTCTCAACCGCTTGACGTCCATCGATTTCAATCCTCCGTATCCATTGGTCAAGCGTCGTGTAGGCGCATCTTTTTTCATGTTCCGAAACCAGTCTTAGAAGATTTTCATCACGGATGATGTCCTGTCTGGTTGCCTTGGGTTCGGCATATACCCGCAAAAATTCCGTTTCGTCCCGGCACGCCTGGGCTGCGCACTGGATGGGGCGATGATCGTATATGGTGCATGCCTTTTGGTCTTCATTGTAAAAAAAACAGGCCGTTCCTCCCGGTTTCTCCCGGACCTTTACGATTTCCTGTTGCGTTTGTTCCAGTTTGCCATCGATATTATTCCTTACCGGTTCGCCTGTGCGGACAGTATAGAGGTATGACCAAGGGATAAGACCGCTGGACACAAGCGAAATATCCCGTGTCTGGAGGGCGGGGCTTGAACCAAGACAGCATTCACCGCATCTGTCGCAAGCGGTATCTGTCTTTTTTTTAAAGTCCTTCGATTCCATGCTTATTTTATTCCGGCAACGGCCTGTGTGATGTTGTAACAAAAATCCCCGATTTTCTCAAAGGCGGTTAACATGTCCACCAGAATGAGCCCGGGATCAACCGTACACATGCCGCTTTGGAGCCGCATAATGTAATTGCCTCTCATTTCCTCACGCATCTGGTCGATCCTGTCCTCATATTTCTGGGCCTTCGGCATAATGGCCTTATCTTCATTTTCAATAGAAGTGACGGCAACTTCCAGGAACCGGCGCACTTCCTGCGCGATTGTTTCAAAATCCTGCAGACCCCCCTCTGAGAGAGTGAGACGCTGTTCCAAAAGCTCTTCAATTAATTCCGCGATATTTTCAACTCCGTCGCCTGCTCTCTCCAGGTTATTGGCCATCCGCATCAAGGAGGCGACCTCTTTGGATTCTTCCGGGGTGATCGGTCGTTGTACCACCTGGACAAGGAACTGTATGATTTCCTTTTGAAGATTATCGATGGTGTCCTCCCGTTTCCTCCACTTGGATAATTCCTGCAGATTCCCACCCTTGAGGGAGAAGACCACATCGTCATACATCTGTTCCACGGCACGTCCCATTCTGATGATTTCGGCCCTGGCCTGCGCGATGGCTACATCAGGGGTGTCGATATATTTGGAGTCGATATACTTAATCTGCCTCAATTCGTTCAACTGTCCTTCCCCTTCCTTTTCCGGCACCAGCCACTCGGTTAGTTTTACGAGATATTTGAGGAAGAAGAGAAAGAAAATCACATTAACCAGATTAAAGGCCGTATGTGCATTGGCAATATATCTTCCCATATTGGGCCTTTGGCCTCCGATGATAAGATCCGGAGATCCGATTTCCATGAGACTGTGGGTGGACCACAGCACAAGATCCAGGAAAAAAGGGAAAATCATGACAATCAAAATGACGCCGATAATATTGAATATAGCATGGGCCCTGGCGGTTCGCCGGGCATTGATGCCCGCTCCGATACAGGCGATCTGGGCTGTAACGGTGGTTCCAATGTTATCGCCCAAAATCAGGGCCACGCTCGCTTCGAAATTAAGCAGACCTTCGCTGGCAAGGGCCATGGTGATGCCGATCGTGGCACTTGAACTCTGGAGAATCATCGTAAAGACGGTGCCTACGATAATGCATAGCACGATGCTGGGGATGTTATCAGCATTGAAGCGGGTAAAAAAAGCGATGAAATCGGGATGGTCTTTCAGAGGGGCGAACCCTGCTTTCATGGTGGCAAGTCCGAAAAAGATCAATCCGAATCCCAGAAGAACATCGCCCACATAGATCCATTTCCGACGGCCCAGAAAAAATTTGAGAATCACCCCCGCCGCGATTGCCGGGAGGGCATAGGCCGTGATATTAAAGGCGATGAGCTGCGCTGTCATGGTTGTTCCCACGTTTGCGCCAAGCACAACACCGGTTGCCTGGACAAAAGTCATCAGGCCGGCGTCCACGAAGCTGACCAGCATGACGGTTGTGGCGCTCGAGCTCTGAATAATGCTGGTTACGATGGCGCCCACTCCACAACCGACAATGCGATTGTTGGACACCATTCGAAGGATTCGGCGCATCTTCTTCCCGGCTACTCTTTGAAGGCCTTCGGACATGATCTTCATGCCGAAGAGAAAGAGGCCGAGACCGCCTAAAGATTGAAAAATAATTGTTTCCATGGATCAGTCATCCATTGCTAAAAAGAAAAAGGCCACCCCGAATGGTTTTCAGGGTGGCCTTTTATTATCAGGAATGACCCATGGGGTCAACAGGCAATTGACGGGATCAACCCACTTTGAGGACCATGGCGCCGCCCGTATCCCCTGCCGCGCATCCGGCCCACAGGAGGTAGCCGCCTCCCTTGAGGGCGACTTCTTCAATGCCCTCGATAATATTACGCCCGGCCGTGGGACCCTGGGGGTGGCCGTAGATCATGGAGCAGCCGTAGTTGTTGAAGCCGAGTGCATCCGTTCCTTCGGCTTCAATGCCCATCTGCTGGGCAAAGTAGAGATCGTTCACGATGAACGGGTTGTGCGTCTTAATGGCCTTCATGTCTTGAATGGTAAGGCCTGCGTTTTCAAGGGCCATCTTGGCTGCCGGAACGGGGGCTGAGGCCATATAGCCGGGTTTGGTCCTGGAAAAACCGTAAGACAGAATCCTGATGGGGATGGAAGGATCCGCGCTCAGTTCTTTTGCCTTGTCTTCCGTGGTAACCAGGAACGCACAGTTTCCATCCGCCGGGAAGGTTTGGGAGCCAAAAGAGAGGACGCCGCCTGGAACGACCGGCCTGAGTTTGGCCATGCCTTCTTCCGTGCAGGGGGTTACTCCCTCGTCTTTCTCCACCAGTATGGTCTTCTTTTTGGATATTCTGACTTCGGCGGGAAACATGTATCTTTTTTGGAATTCCCTGTCGTTCGCGAGGGCATCCACATACTGCTCGTATCGTCTGATGGTTAACGCATCACACTGTTCTTTGGTGATATTGCCTTCTTTTGCCACGTTCTCCGCTGTTTCAATCATCTTAAGACCCACATTGGGATCGCCGTTAAAATTGTCCATCAACCAGTTTTCGGAAATTACTTCCGCTCCCGGTCCGTTGGGATTGGGCCACACGGTGTGAGGGCCGTTGGAGCATCTGTCCGTCATCATGGTCCAGCAGTTCTTATACAGACCGGTTTCCACGCCCATGGCCGCCTGGTACAGGCAGGTGGTTGAGGTGGTGCACGCCTGACTGATCTGCACCCCCGGGATATGGCCCGCACCCATAAGGGCGGCGGCCCAGGGGCTTGAATAGAACTGGTGAAGCTGGCTGATGGTGACGCCGAGGATAAGGTAATCCAGAAATCCCGTCTCCCAATTTTTTTCCGCGAGCCATCGCTTGGCCGTGTTGCCGGCCAGGACGATGGAGTTTTCGTTGGCCATGCTTCCCTGCCACCGGCTGAAAGGGGTCGAATAATATCCTTTGTAAGGGATGAATGCTTTTGTCAACATGTTGCTCTCCTTTACTCTCCTTTAAATGATTTGTAAGTTGAAACCTAATCGCTCCACTTGCCGTATTTTTCCCTCAAAATCCTGTGCAGGATCTTCCCAGTGGGGGTCCTGGGCATCTGGTCGTCGGAAACAAAATCGACGGATTTGGGACGTTTGAAACCGGCCATTTTGCCACGGGTAAACTCCATGATTTCCTTGGCCATTTCTTCGCTCTCCTCATACCCGTCATTCAGTACGATAATGGCCTTGATCGATTCTCCCCATTTCTCATCGGGAACACCGATGACGGCGATGTCGCGAACGGCTTCATGGGCCCCTACGGCGCTCTCTATCTCCGATGGATACACATTCTCTCCCCCGGTGATAATCATGTTGGCTTTCCGATCTACAAGCGTATAATATCCGTCTTCGTCTCTTTTTACCATATCCCCGGCGGAAGACCATTCTCCGACAAAGGCTTCTTTGGTCTTTTCGGGTTCCTTGAGATATTGCTTGAAAAGCATGGGGGTCCGGTAAAAAAGTTCGCCCACTTCACCATCCGGAACTTCATTTCTGTCTTCATCGAGTATCCTGATCCTGTCCGTCCCGAAGATCTCCTTTCCGATGGACCCCAGTTTCTTGAACTGGTCCTCGGGCCGGAGCAGGGTTATCAGACCGCCTTCGGAGCTTCCATAGGCCTCCCAGAGTTCCGCATTCTTGAAGTATTCCATGATGGCCAGTTTGAGATCTTTTCTTGCGGGCGCCGAAGAAATAAGCAACTGCCTCATGGAGGACACGTCTATGTTGTTCTTGATTTCATCGGGCAGGGCCAGGAGCATGATGTAGTGCGTCGGAACAAGCGAGGTAAAGGTGATCTTGTACTCCGCAATCGTTTTGAGCAGGTCCTCCGGATCAAAACTCACCATGTTGTAAACAAATACCGGCGCGGATACCAACGTGTAAGCAAAGGAGTAGAAAATGGAATTGATGTGGCACATGGGCATGACCAGCATCACCTTGTCCGTAGGCCGCACGCCCATGTTGATATCGTTCAGGTAATACTGGGAGACATTGGATTCATGGGTTCTCATGACCCCTTTCGGGCCGGCCCGTGGTCCCGGAGGTGTACATGATGCACCAGATATCGGCGCTGTCCACCATGAGATCCGGCTCTGCCGGCGAGGCCTTGGCGAGGAAATCTTCATAGCCCACGTATCCTTTCGGGGCGGGACCTTCCCCGAGATATATGTAGTTTTCCTTTGGAATCGAAAGCTTGTCCCGGATGCCGTTGATCAATTCAACAAAGGGCGCCTCTACTACGATCGCCTTGCACTCGGAATGTCCGGTGATATATTCAATATCGGGCGCCGCCAGTCTGAACATGATGGGGACGACCATCTGTCCCCCCTTGGCGCATCCCGCATAGATGTCCATCCATTCCCCGCGGTTGTAGGCCAACACCGCAAAGGAGTCCTTGTGCCCCACCCCCATCGCCGTAAGCCCGTTGGCGAAGCGGCACGATCTATCATTCCATTCTTTAAAGGTGAATTCCTTGCTTTTGTCCTGCCATCCCAGTTTATCGGGATAATTCAGGGCGTTCATCTTCAAAATCGTGCCGGCATGCGTCCATTTGCTTATGTTCATTGGTATTCCTCCGTCCTTATTTGGTTTCCAACTCCATGGCAAAAAGTGCCGCTCCCACCGCCCCGGTCAACTGGGGGTACTCTGGAACGACGATCTCGTTGTTTACAATTTCTCTGATCATGCTGATCAGATAGGGATTGTGGGCAACCACTCCACCGGTCATGGCCACCGTATCCGATAGAGAATCCATTTCCATGACCCTTTTGATGACGGAATAGAAAAGCCCTTTTACAATATCGGGGACCTTCTTCCCCTGCCGGATCTTTTCCAGGACTTCGGTCCCGCTGAAAACAGTGCAGTAACTTCCCAGTTCGACCATCTCCCGCGACTGCCTGGCAAGGAGATCCATCTCTTCAAGAGGGATATTGAGGCGCACGGCCATTTCTTCCAGAAAGGCCCCGGTTCCGGCCGCGCATTTCCGGTTCATCTTGAAGTTTATCCGTTTGCCTTCGGCGTCCACCTTGATAATCTTGTTGTCCTGCCCTCCGATGTCGATAATGGTCATGGCCATGGGAAAATAGTGAAAACAACCCTTGGCGTGGCACCCTATTTCCGTCTTGGTCAAAGAGCTGAACGCCACGTTGTTTCGTCCATACCCGGTGGACACGCAGCGGCTTACGTCTTCCCTTCGGGCGCCGGCCATTTTCAAAGACGCATCCATGCAGATTTCCGCTGTTTCGGAAAAATTGGTCCCGGATCTCCTCACACAGTGCCCGATAAGCCTTTTTTCCCCGTCTAATATGGCCACCTTGGTGCGCGATGAACCGATATCCACCCCTGCAAAAAGTTCGCCGTGTTCGGATTGAGACGACCCGCCGGTCATCTTTCCTCCAACTGTTCTATGAACGCCTCGATATTGGTTTTTGCCTGTTCTTCCGAATAGCACCTCAGATCGTTCAGATCCCCGTTTATGGTGAGTACCGGTATCCCTAATTTTTTGCTGAGTCTTTCCGGCATTCCGTAACGGTTGTTTGAATTGTTGGGACAGGTCTTGGCATCATGGAAAAGGATGCCGTCAAATCGGAATTTCTCGAAACAGTTTTTGATGTACGCTTCCTTGTAAGGCTCATCCCGTACGATGAAAAGTTCGGTATAGGCTCGCGCCATGCTCTCGAATGGTTCCGCCGGATCCAACTGATCGAAGATCCAGCTGTTGCAGTACGTGGAGGCGACTACACAGGTCTTGAGCGAGGAAAACTGTTCGGAAAGCGGCCTGAGTTTCCCCCATATGGGCATTCCTTCCCAATAGAGTCTGAACTTCTCCCCTTCCACCGCGGCCACCCCTTCACGGATCCGTTCTTCGAGCTCGGCAAGAAGCGTTTCATAAAATTCGACGGCTTCCCTGGTCCCCCTGGCGACCACGGCGGGTCCCATGAGGATGGTGGTGTCGAAAAATGTCCACGGCGAAGGGACGGCGGCCGATGCCTCCAGGCATGCCCTCCAGAGTTCGGACGTTCGCCGCGAGTATCCGACGGCCTCCTTGAAACGATCCATATCGAATTTCTCGCCGCTTATCTCTTCGAGTGGCGGGATCAGTTCCTTTATCTGTCCGGCAATATCCTTGATCTGCAAATCGCCGATATCCCCGATATCCCTATGTGTGTGAATCCCCAAAAGGGGCGCCTGCAATTCCCGCGCATACCAGGCAAACCAGTCCTGGACGTCGCGGCACTGGTTGGTGTTAAATACCAGGACATCCGGTTTCGGGACCGATTCAATCTGGTATGCCATGGTCAACGGCGTCTTTTTCTGGAGAAAGGAGCCCACATCCGCGGTGAGGTAGGAGCAGATATCCGGGGAGTAGCCCAAGGCATTGGCATGGGGAATCAGTTCCGTCGCCATCCGGGTGGCGCCCAGCATGGCGCCGTGATTTTCCGGAAAATAAACCAGGAATCCCATCCCCCGCAGAATCTCCGCGGGTCCCACGCTGGTGCACCAGGCAATTTTTCTGGAACCGGTCTTGACCGCTTTGTCCATCTCCAGAAAATGGTCCGCCATCAGCTTTTTGCACTGGTTGGTGGCTTCAATTTTCTTTCGTTTTATTTTTTCTTGTTGAGGCATTGAAATTCCCCCCCTACTCCATCTGGTTGGCGACCAACTCCGTGATATCCATGATCTTGATTTTTCCTCTTTCCTGCTTCGGGATGGCCTTGGCGCCCTTCTTGAGGTTGTCTTTACAGGCCGCGCAACCGGAGACGATAATTTCAGCGCCCACGGCCAAGGCATCGCGCACCCTTTCGGCTCCCATGTCTATGGCCATTTCCGGGTTGTTGGCCTGAACACCTCCGCCGCCCCCGCAACAGCGTGCCTGGAGACGATTTCTTGCCATCTCTACGAATTCCAGACCGGGTGTGGCCTTGAGGATGTTTCTCGGTTCTTCAAAAATCCCGAAAGCCCTTCCCAGATCGCAGGGATCATGGTAGGTGACCTTCTTGCCGAGATCTCCCTTCAGCTTGATACGTCCCTCTTTGATCAGCTTCTCCAGATAGTGCACCGAGTGGTAGACCTCCATGCCCAGATCGCCGATTTCGCTGTAGATCTTCTTGAAGGTCTTGTAGCATCCGGCGCAGGGCGTAACCAGTTCCTTTGCGCCCGTTGCCTTGAGCCTTTCGATAACCTTCCGGGCATGGGGCTCAAATTCCTTGGAACCCATGAGAAAGAGAGGGAATCCGCAGCAACCCTCTTCCGTGGAAAGCGTTGTATAATCTACGCCCGCGGCGTCCAGCGGTTTGATAAGACTGGGCACCATTTTCATGTCGAGATAACTGGGCACGCAACCCATGAAAAGAACCGTCTCGGCCTTTTCTTTCAGCCTGCTCTCTTTTGCCTGTTCACGAAGGGCCGGGGGATAGATCTCTATTCTATCATTCTTGGCGCTCGCAAAGACATTGCCCGTATTGAGGATATTGTCCCGCACTCCCAGCACGGGGGTAGGCGTCATCCCTGCATCGTAGAGCTTTGTGCGAACGCCCTCGACGATTTCATCCACCTTGATTCTTGCCGGGCAGAAATAGGTGCATGCCTGGCATGTGGTGCATGAGTAGAAGGCTTCCGCCAGCTCTTTGGTCGGCTCAATGGATCCGTTCAAGAGATAAAAGGCCAAGGCGTTTCTTCCTCTGGCATTGCGTCCTTCCCTCTGTGTCACGCTGAAGGTGGGACATCCAAGACGGCAGAATCCGCAGTGAATGCAGGCAAGGATCTCGTTGTCGACATGGGGGCCGAAAGAGTTCACCCCTTCCGGATTATCGATCAGAGGTTGAAAGGCGAAATAGTCGTAGATATCGGTTTTTACTCCCTTTTCAAGCCCCATTTTTCCGGGATTGAGAATGTTGTCGGGATCCAGGGCCGTTTTTATCTTCCGCATGACCTCCATGGCCGGACCAAGCTGCATTTCAATATGGGGGGCCCGGGTCAGCCCCGTGCCGTGTTCTGCGCTGAGCGTCCCTTTCATCTCCAGGGCGGTCTTGACCAGTTCCTCCGCGGCCGGTTTGAGACGAGCCCAGTCATCCCGGCTCCTTACGTCGCAGACGAAAGTCGTATGGACATTTCCGTCTCCCACGTGGCCGAATGTGGCGATCAGCAGGTTGTATTTCTTGGAAATTTCCTGTGCTCGGCGAATGGTTTCGGGGATCTTGGTGGAAGGCACGCCGAAGTCTTCAGCTATGGCCACCAGGCGATTTCCCGGCTTGATTCTCGAAAGGGTGGGGACCAGTCCTCCCCTTGCCCGCATCATCTCTTCGCGCTTTTCCGGAGAATCGGTCCATTCGAATTCGAGCACACCGTATTTATTGCAGATTTTTCCGATCTGCTCCATGTCTCGAACCACCACATCCTTGACGCCGTCGCCTTCCATGATCAGGAGGGCTTCAATCTTGCTGGCATCTCTTCCCAGGGCCTTTTCGACGACCTTGACACTGGCCTTATCCATGATTTCGCATCCGGCCAGTTTGATGCCTGATGTGGTGACCTCCGTAACCGCATCGCCCGCCGCATTAATGTCTCCGAAAATGGCAAGGGCCAGGGCCGCGTATTCCGGTTTGGGTTCCAGTTTTGCGATGACCTCGGTGATAATTCCCAGGGTGCCTTCAGCGGAGGTGAAAAGCCTCGTGAGATCGTAGCCAAGGGATGTCTTGGGCGCGCGAGTTCCCGTATCGATGATGGTCCCGTCGGCCAGGACCACCTTGAGCCCTTTGATGTAATCCCTTGTTGTTCCGTACTTTACGGCCCGATGTCCGCTGGCGTTGGTGGATACCATGCCGCCTATGGTGGCGACCACTTCGCTGCCCGGATTGGGCGGGAACATGAGGTTGTCCTTGGCCAGGAGGTTGTTGAGCTGGAGGCATACGACGCCGGGCTCCAGACGTGCATAAAAGTCCTCTTTATTGATCTCCAGGATCTTGTTCATGAGATGCAGGTCCATCAGGATGCCGCCCTTGACGGGAAGGACGGCCCCGGTTGTGGCTGTTCCCGTTCCTCTCGCCGTCACCGGAATCTTTGCGGCATGGGCAAGTTTCATGATGGCTGCCACCTGTTCCGTGGTCCTCACAAAGACCACCATATCGGGAATCCCTTGGTGTACTGACATGTCTCTTGAGTAACAGAGGCACTCAACCCTGTCGTCGAATACATTCTCCTCCCCGACGATTTCTTTGATTTTGGATGTTATGTCCACGGCTATCCTCCTGGTTTTTTAATGAAATACACAACGTTGGCGCTTTGCTGCGGAAAAGAAAAAAAGGAATTCGATTTCATGGCTATTTTTTAGCTACAAAGTAACTATAGCAGGTGATGCAAAAATTTGTCAAGACAAAAGCGCTTCCTGTTTTGACAGTCCTAACTCCCTGGAATGCATAGGTATGAAAGGGGATCCCTTTCGAGGTGTTCTTGAATTTTGGCATTTCAAGGATCTTTTATCTTATTCAAATCCTGGCTGAACTGATGACCCGGAAAAGCCATTCCGGCGTGATTCCCATTCATATCTTTATAGCTCAGGTTCCGGAGATAAGATGCCTTCTTCCTCATTTTCATATTTTTAAAACGTGTTTCATGATCAGATTATGCAATGCAGGCCGGAATTCCCTTATCTTCAGGTTTTCGCGGGAAGGGTGCACCCTGTTTGTCAAAAGAATTACGGTAATTCCCCTTTGAAGGTCTATCCACACGGAAGTTCCGGTAAAGCCCAGGTGCCCCACGCTCTCTTCCGAAAAATGGTCTCCGGCGCTTGAGTTAGAGAGAGAAGGGGTGTCCCATCCAAGGGCCCAGGTACTCTCCTTTACAATGTTTTGTTTGGAAAAGAAAGCCCTTACGGTTTCGGGCTTCAGAAAATCGCTCCGTTTTCCATCATAGTGGTCAACCAGCATTCCGGTCAGGGCAAAAAGATCTTCCGCCCGGCTGAACAGGCCTGCGTGTCCCGAGTGACCACCCACGGAATGGGCATTTTCGTCGTGTACCTCTCCTTGAATGACCCTTTCCCGCCACGGGCAGCATTCCGTGGGAGCAAAGCCCGCCGTTTCATCGCCAGATATCGGATGGTTTCCGAAAAAACCGGTCTTCTTCATGTTCAGCGGGCCATAGAAATGCTCCTCAAGGAAACGGGGCATGGCTTTTCCGGAGATATTCTCGATGATCCATTCCAGGAGCATGAACCCCAGGTCGCTGTAGAGTACCCCGTTTCCGGGAACGTACGCCATGGGGGTCTCCAGAATGCGTTTTCTTAATGCAATCTTAGTTTCACTCCGGGGCAACAGGACCAGGTCCCGATAAAAAGGCGCCCAGCTTTGCAGTCCCGCGGAGTGGCACAACAGGAGCCTCGGCGTCAAGGCGCCGATAGGGGCCGGAAGAGGCCCGGGGAGCAGGTTCGCAAGGGATTCATCCAGTTCCATCTTCCCTGAATCGACCAGTTTCATCACGGCCAGGGTTGTGGCGAAGGGTTTGGTCAATGAGGCCAGGTCGAACAGGGTATCTTCGGCCATGGGCCGAGAATCCATGGCGGCAGTGTATCGACCTGCTTTTTCAAAAACCAGTATTTTATTCCGGTATGCAGTCAGCAGGACTGCTCCAGGAAAAACGCCCGTTTCAACGCCTTCTTCCAGAAAAGCTTTTATGGGGGCATTTCCCCCGGGTTTTTCGAAAGCCATTATTTTATTCCTCATTATTCCTGACGCAACTTGTTCAAGAAGTCTCTGATCTTGTCCATTGGAGAGTCCTTGCCATCTTTTTTTCCGCCTTCGAGCAGGTCTTTTTGCAGTTCAGGCAGCCCTTTCAGCTCTTTGCCGAAATTCTGTTTGAGGATGGCATTGAGATCCGGGATGAACCTGGGAGAAGAAAAGGTCCCTCCCACGAGAACAGGTATGGCAATGCCCTTTCGTTCTTTCCCTTCTTTCTGCCCTTGCAGGGGGGCAATAAACCGGGGTTCTATCCTGAAATCGAGTGTCTCTTCCGTCAGGTCCGTGTGGCCTTTCACCTCAACCCTGAGAACGGGCGAGACAAGGGTCGTTTCCTCCGTCCGCACGATACCGTTATTTATCGTGAAGGGAATGGCGACCTCGCTGTAGCTGGTGAGCGCCGTCCCATCGGCTCCACCCGAAAGCGCGCGGATCAAGTTTGGATCTTGAATCATGGCCGGGAGGTCGATGCCGCGGATCACGCCATCCTTGAACCGAAGCGTTCCTGCTCCGTGGAGGCTTTTCCTGATGGCCTCGTTGCTGTCGCCGGCAGCATCTATCCCCGCATCCATGGAAAAGACGCCTTCCATGAAATCCTTTTTCAAAATATCCCTGATCATGGGCCCGACTCTAATTCCGCCGGCCTTGCATTGTACCTCTACGCGTACCGGGGCCTTTTTCAGGTTCAGGATTCCGGCGCCGGTCATCTCCCCTCCGTAGAGTTTCATGTAGAAGGGTTGCAGTTGAAAAAGACCATCTTTTCCCATAATTTTCAGCCGGACATCCTGAAGATTCGCCCCCTTTATTTTCAATGCCTTTACAAGAACACTCCCTTTCAGGATGAGAGACCGAAAAATGTTGTCATCCGGCTTTGCCTCAGAGGAGGCCGTGCTTGTAGCCCTTTTTTTGTTTGCGCCCTGTTTTTGAGTCGGTTCCTCTTTTTCTTTTCGGGGTAGATAATTATCCACATCAAGCCGGTCAAGGACCAGATCAAAGGTGATTTCAGGGGTGGAAAAATGGTTCAGTTTGGCGGAAAAGCTCATCCTGGTTTGGTCAACGCTCAAAGATCCATCCGACAGGGAAATGCTTCCGGAATCTCCCCGTATTCTGCAAACCAGGGCCGCACTGTTCAGCGCCTCCACGTCCGCGGTTTTTATGGGGAACGGCCTGCCCAGGCTTTGAAAGATTTTGCGCGGAGAAAAGGGCGGGATTTGAAGACTCAAGTCAAAATCCTTCAGGTCCTCCGGATCAATGAGTTTACCCTGGATGTTCATTTCCGCTTCTTTGAGGAAGCCCACCGAGAGATCAACGGGGACGGTTCCTTTTCCCGGATTTTTCCCGATGGGGCCTACGGCGCCATGCAGGGATACAGGATGTTGGTCGATGGTAGCCGAGCATTGCAGCAGGACGGGCGCGGACAGGGACAGGTTCTTTAAATTCACGGCCAGATCTCTGATCTCCTTTCGTTCCCCGTTCATCCTGTCTATCCACGACAAAACCCCTTCAGACAGGGTGAATGTCTTTACCTCCAGGTTGCCGAGAGCCCATCCCCCGGAAGGAGGTCCCTCCGAGGGTGCCTGTTTTTTATCTCCCCGTATCGGTTTTTCCTTTCCCGTGCCGGCAATCCCTTCCCAATTTCCAAGGCCTTTCCGGTTTTTTACCAGGGTGATAATCGGCTTTTTCAAAAAAAAACGTGTGATCTGAATCTTTTTTGAAAGCAGGGGCAGAAGGTCTACGCGCACATCAAGAGATTTTACGGAAAGGAAATCGGTTGTTTCAAAGCCCGGAGGGTTTTGAAGGCGGATGTCCGAGAGGGAAAGACTTGCCCGGGGAAAGAGGGAGAGCCTTATGCCCCCTAGAGTGAAGGGCCTTCCCGTGACATCAGATACCCGGCTTTCGATTACGGGTTTATATTGCTGCGCATCCATGAAGAAAGGGGTGATAAGAAGGGCCGCGATAATAAGCGCCAGAAGGGACAAGGCGGTAATGAAAATCCACTTGAGTATTTTCTTCAATAGTTCTCCTCCCATGCTATGATTTCCAAAAACAGGGCTGTAGATGCGCAATTCTCCGACACTCCAGCACTCCAAACTTCTTACGTACACCTTGCCGGTTATGAAAAATGTAATACCTTCCCCGCCGGTTTTCACCCATTTTTCGGGGAACGCCGGTTTGATCGGAACGTTCAGTGCTTCGCCTTTCGTTTTTCCCTTCCCAATCCTGCCCCAATCCCGGCCCCGGCAGCTTTTTTCCTTGAATTTCTTCAAGAAACCATCATAATGTCAAACTTTCACCGTAAATACTCCAACCCTCCCCTAGGTGCCTCCGTTACAAAGGGGAATGGGGAGTCCATTCCTGGAGTGAAGGGACGGAATGATCATTTCTTTAAAGAATGGAAAGACTTTTGATACGGATAGAGATTTGTCCCCGCCCGAACGCCATATCCTTCAGAAGATGTTTGCCTGGGAGTGGTCGGCTGAAAGTGTAGAACAATTCAGGCAAAAGCGAGATGAGGCCCTGCGTGTGGGATGGAATGGGTCCGGTCCGGTTTCGGCAGGGAGCGCCCTCAAGACAATTCTGGGGGAGTTGGAGCAAAAGGTGAGAGACCGGATCTCGCGGACAGGTGCACGCTGAAACGATTATGAGTAGGAAAAGAGCCCAATTGCCCATGTTGGAACAAGGCCTGATAAAGGTGCCGCTGCCATGAAGAACCAGGAATATGCCCCTCCCGTCAAATCAGAGGAACACCGGGACGCCCCGCTTCCCGCAGTTGAACCAGGTCTTTTCCGGGCCGGGATCATCGGAGGTGGAGAAACCTGCGCAAAACTCCTCGCGGCTGTCAGCGAAGGCGGTCTGGATCGAATCAATCTGGAGATCGTGGGAGTGGTTGACAAGAATTCCAGGGCGCCCGGTTTCCTGTTGGCCAAAAAATATGGGATCTTTACTTCCAATGATTATCACCAGCTCTATTTTCTACCCGGGATTAACCTTCTCATTGAACTGACCGGATCGGATCAAACATTTGAAGACTTGATGCGAACCAGACCGCGCGGTGTTTCCATCCTTGACAGGAGGGTGGCAAAGGGTTTTCTTTCCCCTTTCATTGAAGGCGGGAGGAACCATCCGTCCCAAGAAGTTCTTATGAACCACAACGAGGCGAAACAGAGCATCCAAGCCATCCTGGATTCCCTTCCATACAGGGTTATGGTGGTGAACGATGACAAGAGCGTGAGTATGGTGAACCAGACTTTTTTGCAGGAAAACCATCTCCGTGTTGAAGACGCCCTGGCCAAGCACTGTTACGAGTTGAGATACGGACTTGAAAACCCTTGCGCGGAATGCGGAAGGCCTTGTTATTTAGAGGAAGTCAAGAAAACGAAAGAGACAACCAGCACCATCCATGAATACATCGGAAAAGACGGCAAGGAGCATTTTGATGTTATCACCGTTTCTCCCATGTTTAACGAGAAAGGAGAGGTCGATAAATTAATCGAGGCATCAAGGGATGTTACCCAACGGATAGCCCTTGAAAAGAAGGTACAGAGATCCAGCATCTTTCTCCAGAATGTGATCCAGAGTACAGTGGACGGAATCGTGGTGGTGGATACAAAAGGCAATGTCCTGATTTTCAACGAAGGCATGGAGAACCTTACCGGTTACAGCGCCAGGGAGATTATGGAAAACGGTCATATGAGCAGTTTTTATAATATGGACGTTGCCAAGAAAAACATGAAAATCATGAGGAGCGACGAGCACGGCCCCGTGGGAAAATTGAATGCGACCAGCATGAACATTCTCACGAAAAGCGGCGAGGAAATCCCCGTGGTGCTTTCGGCTTCCATCGTCACGATCGATGGACAAGAGATCGGAAGTGTGGGTAGTTTTACGGATATGAGGGAGACTCTCAAGATGAGACAGGACCTGGAAGAGGCGCATCTTCAACTTGTCCAGTCCGAAAAAATAGGCTCCGTAGGAAGGATGGCTGCCGGGGTAGCCCATGAGATAAATAACCCCCTGGCCGGCGTTCTCATCTATTCAGAGCTGTTGAAGGAGAGTCTTCTGGGCCAACCGGAACTGCTCAGTGATGTGGAGCAGATCATCGAACAGACCTTAAGATGCAAGAAAATTGTTGCTGAACTGCTTGAATTCAGCAGACAATCCGTGGGAAAGGCGACATCTTTCAGCCTTGAAGAGCTGATCAATAAATGCCTCAGCCTGCTCATCAAGCAGGCGGCTTTTCATGATATTCTGGTCATAAAAGAGATGGAAAGCAATTTGCCTTTGATTGTTGGAGACATGGGACAACTGCAGCAAGTTTTTACAAACCTTTTCATTAACGCGGCGGATGCCATGGGTTCAAAGGGAAAACTGACCATATCCACGGCGTTTGAATCCAAGGATTCCCGCATTGTCGTGAAGATATCCGATACCGGACCGGGAATTCCCGCCGCCTTGCAGGATAAGATTTTCGATATTTTTTATACCACGAAACCTGTGGGAAAGGGAACCGGCCTTGGTTTGAGTATTTCTCAGAATATTGTCAATCTCCATGGAGGCACCCTGCGATTCGAGTGTCCGGAAGGGGGTGGGACGACGTTTATCATTGAACTGCCTATTGATGCCGTCGAATCGCACCGCGAAGATCCTGTTTTTGTTGGAATGGGTGAATAAGGACGGATAAATGACTGAAAAATTACGAATTCTGGTGGTGGATGACGAGAAGGTCGTCAGGGACGGCTGCAACAGGGTTCTCACAGGCAAGGGATATGAGATCGATGCGGCCGAAAACGGGAAAGACGCGATGCTCGTCCTGGCCGGGGGGAAAGTGGATATCATTCTTCTTGACCTGAAAATGCCCGTAATGGGAGGGGAGGAGGTGCTGGAAAAGGTTGCCGCGGAGTATCCGCATATTCCCGTGATCATCATAACGGGCCATGGTACGGTGGATACGGCGGTTGAATGCATGAAGAATGGCGCCTATGATTTCATCACCAAACCGTTTCAGATTGATCAGTTCCTTATTACCATCAAAAGGGCCGCCGATAAAATCATTCTTGCAAGAAAAACGAGAGAGCTTTTAGAACAGAATGCCCGAAATCTTTACGACCTGGCCCTTGAAAAAAGCCGGCTGAAGACCATTATCAACCGTATGGCAACCGGAATTTTGGTAACCAACCGAAATCTGGAAGTGGTTCTGCATAACTCGGCGCTTCTGAGGCTTATGAACATCTCCGTTCCTTTGCATGAACCAACGCCCATTTCCCATGTTATTCATGATGAATCCCTCATCAACACGCTTCTGGAAATCCAAAAAGGAGATACGGGCGCCGATGAATCGATTTCACAGGAAATTCATGTGGGTGAGAGCGTGCTGAGGGCAATTTCCTCTTCCGCGCCGGGTCCCGACAATGCCTACGCAGGCACGGTGACGGTTTTGGAGGACATTACCGCGTTCAAGCAGCTTGACAATATGAAATCGGACTTCGTAAACATGGTCGCGCACGAGCTCCGCAGTCCACTTGTTTCCATCCGGCAGCTCAATACGGTCATGCTGGAGGGATTGGCCGGCCCATTGGGAGATAAGCAGTTGGAGTTTATCAAAAAAGGGACCCATAAAATTGACTCCCTTCTGGCCCTTATCAATGATTTGCTGGATGTGGCAAAGATTGACGCGGGAAAATATGTACAGCATCTCGTTCCCACGGATGTGGGAGAAATAATAGATGATATCATTGCGCTTACGACGCCCAGGGCGGAAAGCAAAGGGATAGAACTCACGTGCTCCCACGGGGATCTACGGCTTATTCAGGCAGATCCGAAAAATATGGAAGAGATATTGAACAACCTGATCAGCAATGCCATAAACTACTCACCCGAGGGGGGGCATGTTTCCGTAACGGCCGAAACTCGCGGAGCCTATGTGGAAATCAGGGTCCAAGACAACGGCATAGGGATTTCTTCGGAGGAACTGCCCAAGATCTTTGAAAAATTTTACCGCGTAAAGAACCCCAGGACGAGGGATGTCACCGGCACCGGACTGGGCCTGTCCATTGTGAAGGGCATTATCGAAGCTCTCAACGGGACCATAGGGGTGGAGAGTATGGTGAATAAAGGTACTACTTTCAAGATTCTGCTTCCTGCGATTATTTGAGAGATGGAAATGCCATGAACGATTCCGGAACAACGGAAGCCGTCCTCATCGTTGACGACGAAGCGGTTGTGCGAAAAGGCATTCAGAGGGTGCTTGAAAAAAAGGGCCTGGAGACGGTCCTTGCGGCAAACGGAAAAGATGCGCTTGCAAGGCTTGATGCCCAGCCTTTCAGATTGGTATTGCTTGACATCCGGATGCCCGATATGGACGGCGTCACGCTTCTTCGCACCATCCGTTCAAAATATCCGGGAACCGGCGTGATCATGATTACCGGCTATCCGACCATTGATGATGCCGTTCACTGCATAAAGCTCGGGGCTATCGATTATCTGGTAAAACCTTTCAGCCTCGATGATCTGAAATCATCGCTCAGGAAGGCGGATTGCGCGACCCTGACGGAGGCCGGCGGCGCTGTAAAGCATGCCGGTTTGAAGACGGGTTCAACCGAGGACGTGATTATCGGCCAAAGTCTTCCCATGCGGAAGATTTTTGATAAAATTCTTAAAGTGGCGCCAACGGACAGCACCGTTCTCATTACCGGTGAAAGCGGAACGGGCAAGGAACTTGTCGCTCGCGCCATACACCAGAACAGCCGCAGAAAAGACAGAGAATTTGTTGCCGTTGATTGTTCTTCTCTTGTGGAAACCTTGCTTGAGAGTGAACTTTTCGGGCATGTGAAAGGGTCTTTTACCGGGGCGCATCAAACGAAACACGGTTTCTTCGAGTTAGCCAATCACGGGACCTTTTTTTTTGATGAAATCGCGAACCTCAGCTTGAAAATACAGGCAAAACTCCTCAGGGTGATCCAGGAAAGAGAATTCATCAAGGTTGGAGACCACAAGAAGATACAGCTGGATATTCGAATTGTTTCCGCTTCCAACAAGAACCTTGAGGAATCGGTGAAGGCCGGGACATTCAGAGAAGATCTGTATTATCGGTTGAGCGTGGTGCCTTTGAATCTTTCTCCCCTCAGAAAAAGAAAAGAAGACATCCCTCTTCTTCTTGATCATTTTTTAGCCAAGTTCAGCAACAAAATGAAGAAAACGGTTCCACGGGTATCCGATGACGCCATGGAGATGCTGGTGGATTATGCCTGGCCCGGAAATGTGAGAGAACTGGAGCATACGGTAGAAAGAATCCTGATCCTGGAGGATACGGATGTGATTCGGCCCCGGGACTTGCCATCTTTCATATCTCGAAGACAGAGTGAATTCCAGATGTTTCCGGAAGAACCTCTGAGCCTTGAGGAGCTCGAAAAGAAGTATATCCGGTTTGTCTTGAGCCGGACAAAAGGAAGAAAGGGGAAAGCAGCGAACATCCTTGGCATCAATCGAAAGACATTGGGCCAAAAGATCAAAAAATACGACCTTTCCTGACCGATTTTGAATGTCGGATGGATGAAATCATTACAATGTATCAAATTACAATGTATCGAGGAGAAATGAATGGATATTTTAGAAAAAGCGATAGCGGAAGGGAGAACCACCCTTTCAGAATATGAGTCGAAGATTCTTCTGAAAACATACGGCATTCCGGTTACGACGGAGATGCTTGCCACGGATATGGACGGCCTGGCGGAAGCGGCCGGAAAAATCGGTTATCCCTTGGTTTTAAAGGGATCTTCGCCGAAGATAGCGCATAAGACGGAAAAAGGTCTCATCAAGGTGGATATTCGAAACATAGAGGAAGCCAGGGAGGCTTTCAAAGAAATTATGGGCGCCATGGACGGCGGCGAAAAGGCTGTTCTGGTGCAGGAAATGGTGAAAGGACAGAGAGAGCTGGTGGTGGGGCTAACGCGGGACCCGCAGTTCGGCCCCTGTGTCATGTTCGGACTTGGAGGGATCTTTACCGAGGTCCTGAAAGACATCTCTTTTCGTGTTGCGCCACTGGAAAAACGCGATGCGCTTGAGATGATGCAGGATATCAAGGGGCATAAAATTCTCGGAGCGGTGAGAGGCATGGAGGCCGCTGATCTGGACCAGTTGGCGGAGATCCTTATCGCCGTGGGAAATATCGGCCTTGAAAATGATGCGATCAAGGAAATCGACATGAATCCGGTCATTTTATCGGGAAGCAGGCCAATCGCCGTGGATGCCCTGGTGGTCCTTGAGAAGTCTTAGAAATCAAAGCGGTTTCGGGGCTATAAGAGTGTGAATCGGGAGCGTCGGGGCGATGGCGTGAGCATGCACAATCCGAAGCCCACGGCCAGCAGGGTTACGGTGCCGATAACGCCGATCATTCGGGTGTTCCAGGAGCACTCCAGCCAATGCCACTTCAAAGGGAGATTTCGTGCAAATGTGGCCCAGGCAATGCTGGTTATACTTGCCGCGACCGCGACAACAGCCTGCCAGCGCTTTATCTTTTTAAATGTCAGTCCCAGCAGGAAAAGGCCGATGATTCCGCCTCCCGCGATACCTGCCAATTGCCAGCCGGTTTCAAGAGCTGTTTTGACTTGTATCATGGCCATGCCCGTTAACGTTCCGAGCAGTCCCCAGGTTACCGTAAAGATCCTGAGCATGGTGAGGCACTTCCGGTCGTCCGCTGTTTTGTTTACATATTTTTTGTAGAAATCAAGGAGCGTGAGCGTGGAGACGCAGTTCAGGGAAGAGTCCACACTGCTCATGGCCGCGGCGAATAGGGCGGCTATCAACACCCCCCTCAGACCTACGGGAAATTCCCTTACAATGAAATAGGGGTATATCTTATCCCCCGTGAGCGGGCCTTGGAGAGAAGCAGGCAGTGCCTCGGGATGGAGGGCATAAAAGGCGAAAAGCGCCGTGCCTATGAAGAGGAAGAGCGCTGATACCGGGATATAGGCAAGCGCGGCCATCCATACGGATCGGATGGCCTCTTTCTCCGACCGTGTGGTCTGATATCTTTGGACGTAGTTCTGGTCCACCCCGAAATTTCGAAGATTTTCCATGATTCCGTAAAGAACGACCACCCAGGCCGTGGGATTTATCAAGTCCGGCTTCCAGGATCCCAGGCTGAATTTGTTGTGTTCCGCGGCGATGCGGAAGATCTGCCCCGGTCCATCGGGCATTCCGGCCATCATAATGACGACCGAGACAATGGCGCCCAAAAGCAGAATGATAACCTGTATCACATCGGTCCAGATCACGGCTTCGATGCCGCCGATGACCGTGTAAACGGTAACCCCTATGCCGGTTATGGCGATGATAGTGATGTAAGACAACCCCGTCAGTTGGTGCAGTACAAGCGAAACCAGGAAGAGAATCATTCCCATGCGTGCCAGCGAACCAAGCATGAAGCTGACGCTTCCGTAAATGCGCGCCCACCCTCCGAATCGCTGCTCCAGATATTCGTAAGCGGATACTTTCACCCTTGTTCTGTAAAGGGGGATAAAGTACCTCGATGCTGCAAGGGCCGCAAGCGGAAGCGTCAGGGAGAACAGGAAGACATCCCAGTTGGCGTTATAAGACTGACCGGGATAGGCAAGGAAGGTGATGCTGCTGACGAAAGTGCCCAGTATGGAGAGACCTACGGCCCATCCGGGCAATCTTCCATCGGCAACCATGAAGGCCGAAGGGGTGCTGCTCCTTTTTCGAAAATAGGCTCCAAAAAGAACGACCCCCAGAAAATAGATTGCAAGAATCAGCTTGTCGACGAGGAAGAACTTTGTCTGCATGGCGTTTGTCCTTAAAGGTATTTTGCCCGGAAACCTAACCCAGGCCTTCTTTATAGTCAATAAATTGCTGGAGAGAATTGCCCTGAAATTTTGTCTTGTTAAAAATCGGGTTTCCATGCTACTTTCGATGAGACTTTAAAAAATTACAGGAGGAACGAAGAGGATGGAGATCAAAGTGATTGGCGTTGTCGGTTCGGGTCAGATGGGATCGGGGATTGCCCAGGTTGCAGCAGCCAGTGGATTGTCAGTGATTATGCACGATATTCAAGATGCATTTGTGGAGAGAGGTTTTTCAACCATAGATAAAAGCCTTGGAAGGCTTGTGAAAAAAGAGAAGATCAGCGAGGAGGAGCAGAAGGCCATTCTGGGAAGGATAGAGGGAACGACCTCTCTCGAGGATATGATCAAGGCCGATTTCGTTGTGGAAGCGGCCACGGAAAATGAAAATCTGAAGCTGAAAATATTTGGAGATCTTGACGGATTTTGCAGAGAAGAAACAATCCTGTCTTCAAACACCTCATCCATTTCCATTACCAAGATCGCAGCGGCAACCAAACGTCCTGAAAAGGTTATCGGGATGCATTTCATGAACCCCGTCCCCATGATGAAACTGGTTGAAATCATAGATGGCCTGGCTACTTCGGAAGAGACTTCGCAAGGGACTATGGCACTGGCCCTGAAGATGGGAAAGACGCCGGTTCCAGCCAACGATTTCCCGGGATTCGTGGCCAACAGGATCCTCATGCCCATGATTAATGAGGCGATTTATGCGCTCTTTGAAGGGGTCGGGAAAGCGGAAGATATTGACCAGATCATGAAGCTCGGCATGAACCATCCCATGGGACCCTTGGCCCTGGCGGATCTGATCGGGCTGGACACGTGTCTGGCCATTATGGATGTATTGCATAAGGGGCTTGGAGACAGCAAATACCGGGCCTGTCCACTCCTGCGGAAATATGTGGATGCCGGATGGCTTGGCAGGAAGACAGGCAGGGGTTTTTACCCGTATTGAATCGACTGTATCCTTTTTGAATTTTCCGGCAGCGAAATACAGGCTCAGGAAGCCATTCCGTCATGAGGTCTTTTTTGCTGTCGCATCTGATTCCTATGGCAGCACCGGCCCTTCTATGCTGGTACGGAAAAAATGGATGGATAAATAATAGTTTCATTGTGCCATCATAGAAGGACCTCTCGACGGTCGGTGAAGGTTTATCCAAGATGCGGCAGCAAAAAAGACCTCGTGACTCCATTTGCGCCATTGCTTTTGAATAAGGTACAATCGACTGCCTTTTATGATAACGATTCACGGATGCGGGAATTGCGAACCACAAACCGTGAACCATTGTTCTGTTCGTTACGGATTGCATACCCGAGGGGTTTGTGGTACATGGGATATTCGGGAGAGATTGATTTCTGACCTTAAGGGAGGGGATATAATGGCGAAGATATTAATTGTAGATGATGAAGAACATATTCGTTATCTCTATTCAGAGGAGTTAAGCGATGCCGGTTATGATGTGATCACGGCTGAGAGCGGTTATCTCCTCATGGAAAAAATTGAAGAGGAAAAGCCTGATCTGGTCGTGCTGGATATCAAGATGGTCGACTACAATGGCCTGGATCTTTTGCAGGATATCCGGAATCGATTTTATGATCTTCCCGTGGTTCTGTGCACTGCCTACGATACTTTCAAAGAAGATATGAAATCGATTTCCGCCGATTACTATGTCATTAAATCGTTTGATCTCACGGAACTGAAGAATAAAATCGCACTGGCCCTTGAAAGCCGTCCGGAACCGGAAGAAGAAGAGGAATAGGGGATCTCCGAGACGGTCCTTTGTCCGCTTTTTTTACTTGTGGTATTTTTCCCCTTTCGTGATGGTGCAGGCCCTGTAGAGTTGTTCCAGCAAAATGAGCCTTGCCATTTCATGGGTGAACGTCAAGGGCGAAAGGGACAGCACTTCATGGGCCGAGGAAATGGCCTCCGGCGACAATCCCAGCGGCCCCCCGGTAATAAAGGCCAGCCGGTGGTTCGAGGAAAGAAGCTTGTCGATTTTTTCCGCGAGACCGGGGGAGTCGTACATTTTTCCCGATGGATCCATGGCAATAACATGATCTCTTTTGGTTACAATGGCTTCGATGGAACGCCCTTCTTCAGCAATAATATCCGCTTCCCGGCTGCCTTTGCGTATCTTTGATGGTTTAACTACCACCCATTCCGCGGTAATATAACGCCTCAGACGATCCAGATAAAACGCTTCTCCTTTCCTCAAAAAGTCCTCCTTCGTACGCCCCACCACAATCATTTTGATTTTAGCCATGCCTTTCTTCCTCTTTAACCGTAAACCGGCAACCGTGAGCCATAAACAACATAATATACCCCCTGCCAAAATGATTATCAACCCCAGAAAAATTTTGACATTCAGGATCGGTTCTGACAAACTTGCCGCCATGAATGGAATCCGAACATTGGGGGCATTTGTCCTGGAGTATATCGGAAGAATGGGCGTCATGGGCCTGTTCTTTTTCAAGACCCTGTTCTTTATGATAACCCCTCCGCTGAAGTTCATGCGTCTTCTCAAGCAGATCAGGTTTGTGGGATTGCACTCCGTTCTGGTCATTATCCTGACAGGCGCATTTTCAGGGATGGTCTTGGGGTTTCAGGGATACTACACGCTGAATCGATTCGGTTCGGATGCCTTCCTGGGCCCCATGGTCGGTCTGGCCCTGATCAAGGAGCTGGGTCCGGTAATTTCCGCGCTTATGGTGACGGGCAGGGCGGGTTCGGCCATTGCGGCCGAAATAGGCATCATGCGAATGAGCGAGCAGATTGATGCGTTGGAACTGATGGGGCTGAATCCATACCGATACCTTGTTGTCCCCAATCTCCTGGCCGCCATGATTTCTCTCCCGCTCTTGACCGCCATTTTTGATGTCATGGGGATATTCGGGGGATATCTTATAGGCGGTAAACTTCTCGGGGTTGGATCAGGCATCTACTTTGGTGAAATGGCAAACTATGTGAAAATAGATGATGTGGTGGAGGGGATTTATAAATCATTCAGTTTCGGCGTCATTATCGCCTGGGTTTGCTGTTTTAAGGGATATTATGCGGGTATTTTTACGGGCTTTGGATCCGAGGGCGTCAGTAAAGCGACCACCCAGGCAGTGGTTCTGTCTTCTGTCCTGATTCTTGTCTGGGATTATTTTATGACCTCCATCCTTTTTTGATTTTCAGAGGAAGACAAACATTTGTCGATGATAGAGATCGAAAAGCTCCGCAGATCCTTTGATGGGAAAGAAGTGCTGAAAGGCATATCTCTCACGATTAGAAAGGGAGAAGTGCTTTGTCTCATCGGGACAAGCGGTTGCGGAAAGAGCGTCCTTTTAAAACATGTGGCGGGCCTGTTGAAACCGGACAGCGGGAGGGTGCTCATAAACGGTGAAAACCTGGCCACGGCAAAGGCCGGCAAGCTGCGTGCCCTGCGAAGCCGTCTGGGATTCCTTTTCCAAGGGGGAGCGCTGTTTGATTCCCTGAACATCCTTGAAAATGTGGCCTTTCCGTTGAAGGAAAAAACCCATCTCAGCGATGAGCTCGTGCAGAGCAGGGCCATGAAGGAACTGGACAACGTGGGGCTCTCCGGATCGGAACACAAATACCCTTCCCAGCTCAGCGGGGGGATGGTTAAAAGGGCGGCGCTGGCCAGGGCACTGGTAATGGACCCGGAGATTATGCTCTTTGATGAGCCCACCACCGGTCTTGATCCGGTGACAGGCCGTGCCATTCTCAAACTGATTGATTCCTGTCACAAACGGTTTTCCTTTACGGGAATCATAGTAACCCATGAAATTCCAAATGTTTTTTCGATTGTAGACCGGGTGGCCATGCTGCATGAAGGAAAGGTCCTCGGGGAGGGAACCCCGCCGGAATTCATTTCGTTGGAAGATCCCGCCATCCGGGCTTTTGTCGGCGGATACGGATGGGAAAGAAAGGAGCAAAGGGGGAACATTAATGAAGAAATTTGACCTGGAGCTGGCTGTGGGATTTTTTATGATTATCGGCATGGTCTGTCTTGGTTATCTGTCCGTGAAACTCGGAGGGATAGATTTCCCGGGGAATGGGGGATACGAACTGGAAGCCGTCTTTTCAAATAGTGGAGGCTTGAAACCTGGTTCGTCAGTGGTTATAGCCGGTGTGGATGTGGGGCGCGTGAAAGGAGTTTCCCTGGACAACTACGAAGCCAAGGTTTCCATGGACCTTCCCAAAGGGCTGAATATTCAGGAAGATGCCATCGTTTCCATTAAGACCAGGGGATTGATTGGAGAAAAATATGTGGAGATCACTCCGGGTGGCTCCGAAGAAATCCTCAAGCCGGGAGGCCGGATCAGAGATACGCAGCCGCCGGTGGATCTGGAGCAGCTCATATCAAGCTATGTGTTCGGGAAGATTTAAATAACTGATAACTGTCGAAGGAGGCACGTATGCATTGCAGGCGCCTTGAATTGGCCCCCGTTTTCTTTTTTATCCTGATTCTGTTCAGCCCGTTCGCGTGCTATGGCGCTACGCCGATGGAGGACGTGAAAGATACAACGGATAAGATCATTGCCCTTGTTACTGATCCCGCCCTGAAGGCGCCCGAGAAGAAAGAGGAAAAGGACAGATTGATCAGAACGGCCGTCGACGAGCGGTTTGACTGGGAAGAGATGTCAAAAAGGACGTTGGCCAGACACTGGGCGGCGAGAACGCCGGAGGAAAAAAAGAATTTGTTCGCCTGTTCGCAAAATTGCTTGAGCGCACCTATCTCGACAAGGTGGAAGACTATTCCGGGGAAAAGGTCCTGTATGTTGGTGAGGTGGTGGATGGAAAATATGCAACGGTTTCCGTCAAGATCGTGACGAAGAAGGATACGGAGATCTCGGTGCTGTACAGGCTCAAGAACGATGAAGATAAATGGCTGGTTTATGACATCGTTATTGAAGGGGTGAGCCTCATCAATAATTATCGAAAACAGTTCAACAGCATTATCGTCCGAAATTCTTACAAAGAGCTCGTGGAAAAACTCAGGGAAAAGGTAGAGAAATAACCATGCCGGTTCATTTTTTGGAAGATCCTGTCGACAGGAGCAGCGCCGTGCTGAGGGAAGACGGCTTAGGTTTTTTTAATCCCGGCTTTGGTATGCCGGCCGTTTTTGTCTCCTTTCTCCTTTTTTTGTTTTTCTGCGGATCTCCTGCCTGGGGCATTTCGGAAACCCCTTCCTCCTTTCGGGGTGAAAGCCCTTTCCAGGCAGAGACGGAGGCCCACGAGATTACCGGTCCGCATTCAGCCGGGAACAGCTCTTCGTGGAAAGAGAGTGTAGGAAGCGATCAGGGTTTGGAGGTGGCGGGCCTTCAAGGTTCACGGCCCACTCCTTCGCCGGAAAAAGCGCCCGACAAGGAGAATCAGGAGGGGGAAAACTGGATGGATCAGGAAGAATCGGCGTCGCCTCTTCCCGACCCGCTGGAACCGGTGAACCGTGCCTTTTTCCATTTCAACGATAAACTCTATTTCTGGGTCCTCAAGCCGGTCGGCCAGGGATATGAAAAAGTGATTCCCCTTCTTTTCAGGGTCTCCGTTCGCAATTTTTTTTCCAATCTGATGATGCCCGTACGAGCAATCAGTTGCCTCTTGCAGGGAAAGTTCAAAGGGGTGGGCATTGAGCTGACCCGGTTCATGGTCAACACTTCCGCGGGTTTTTTCGGCTTGCAAGATGTGGCCAAAATTGCTCTGGATATGTCCACTCAGGACGAAGACCTGGGGCAGACCCTGGCTTTTTACGGAATTGGCCCGGGATTCTACCTGGACCTGCCTTTCTTAGGCCCCACAACGCTCAGGGGAGCTGTTGGCTGGGGGGGGGAGGCCTTCATCAACCCACTGAATTACCTTGTGGATGAATGGTGGCCCAATATCTTTACCAGGACCTTTGAAATCGTTAACAATACGTCACTGAGAATCGGGGAATATGAAGCGCTGAAAGAAGCTTCCCTCGATCCTTACATCGCCATGAGGGACGCTTATTATCAGTTTCGCCTGAGTCAGATCGAAAAATAAAGCGCCTTTGTTCCATTCAGGAATATTTTCCTTGCCGGTAAAAAAAGCTTACCCGAAAATATTGTCGCTCCCCTGATCATTGGGCCATCAACTTGTTGTCCATGCACTCTCTTATCTGCCTGCACGATTCTTCCACGGCCTCATTCTTCGGGATAGTGGGCGAAGTCTCGATAATGCCCTGTTCCCCCAAGATCTTTTTGACAACGTCCGCGGGGAATTGTTGGCAGGCATTGCTGATTGTTCTCAGGCAGTTGCCGGTTTCCCATATCTGCTGAAGATGATCGGGATATTTGTATTTTTGATCCATTTGCTGCAGGGATGACCGGGTGATCTTTCCCCAGGCCTTAGGCGCCAGGTTCGCGCCGACGGAGATTGCTCCGCTCGTGCTGGGATAATCCAGAAAGCGTATCTCGTCTCCATCGTAGATCCTGAAACCGGGGTCTTTTCGGCAGGCCATCTGGTAATGATGACCCCTTTCCAGCGATCCGGAAAAGATCAGGCCCTCCACTCCCGCCAGTTCGCAGAGTTCTTTTAAAATGGCCGTGCGTATATTGTCCCTTTTAAAGGGCTTTTTTAAAGAGGAGATGATGGCCGGATCATTGTGAAGGATAAAGGGCAGATCCGTCATGGACAACAGCCGTTTATAATAGTCTACCAGGCCGCGGTTGCTGTGATAAAAAAGGGGGGTGTCCACCAGAAACAGCTTCCGGGTATTCCCTTTGGTTGTAAATTGCTTTTGAACGGCCAGGACCGTCTCCACCGTCTGTTCTTCATGGGCGCCCGTAATCCAGAGAAAGACAGAAACGGGGTCGGCCTTGAGATGAAGAACGGTTTGTTCCAGGAGTGCGAGCCTTTGACGCGGGGAAAGCCTTAATCCTTCTCCTGCCTCGAGGACTTGACAGAAAAATTCCCTGGACATGGGGAGCAACGCGCCCCAAAAGTCTCTCAAGTCCGGCAATATCTATGGCTCCATCGCTTTCAAGTGGCGTAACCAGTTCAGCAATCAGTCCCCTTGGCGCTGCAAAGGCCTCCATTAAATCTGAACTCCTCTCTTCCCAACAGGTCATGCAGATGGACGACCCCCATGATTCGTGAATCCGCATCCACGATGACCAGGTGGGTAATCAGGTGTAATTCCATCAAAGCCAGCGCTTCTCCCGCGGTCTGGTTTTCATCAATCGTTTTGGGTGAAGGAGACATGATCTCTTCCACCGGCAGGTTCATGATTTCAGACCTGCTCATGAGCGCCCTTCGCAGGTCGCCGTCGCTGATAATTCCCACAAGTCTGCCGGTTTTCCCGGTGATGAGGGTGGCCCCTATATCCTTTGCGTCGATTTCCTCAATGGCCTCTTTCACTTTGGAGCCCAATCGGACCACGGGAACACGATCTCCTGTAAACATGACTTCCCGTACTTTTATGGAAAGTCTGTCTCCAAGGTTTCCGCCGGGATGAAACCTCCTGAAATCGTCCTTGTCAAAATGCCTGACCTTGAGCAAGGCGACAGCGAGGGCGTCGCCCATGGCAAGGGCCGCGGTGGTGCTCGCGGTCGGGGCCAGTCCCAGAGGGCACGCTTCTCTCTCCACCCCCACATCGATGACGATGTCGCAGGCCCGTGCCATGGGTGAATCAAGATTTCCCGTGAAAAGGATAATGGGGGCGCCAATCTGTCTCAGGATGGGCAATATCCTGGTGATTTCCGCCGTCTGTCCGCTGTTGGAAATGGCAAGGATGACATCGTCCGATGAGGCCATTCCAAGATCTCCGTGGATTGCTTCCGCGGGGTGAAGAAACAGAGAAGAGGTGCCGGTGCTGTTCAGCGTGGCGGAAATCTTTCGGCAGACCAGTCCCGATTTCCCCATTCCCGTGAGTATTACCCTTCCTTTGGCTTTCAGAATAAGTTCCACGGCCCGCTCGAATTCCGGCCCGATTCGATCCACCAGTCCCAGGAGGCTTTGGGCTTCGATATACAGAACTTCTTTGGCTTGTTTGATAATCATGCTCGAAGCATCAGTGTCTTTGGTTGTCATGGTCATAGGATTGCAATTCGGTTCAACGATCTATATTTAGGTGAATATTATGGGAAGATTATTAACACGTTCTGTTACGCTTCTCAAGCGCCAATTCCAATTCAAAAAAAAGTGATGCCCCTGATACCCCGGCAATGATATGCCGGGGGATATTTTTGGTGATACAGTTATGTTTCATGTGCTGATGTGAGACACTTTTGAGCATGGCAAGCCCTTTCCCTGTTCCCCCCGCGGTTTCCCCAAGTCGCTTAGGAAGTATTATATGGTATTGATATATTTATTAATTTTTATTAGAATATCTAATCAAGCCGTAGAAGGAAGGGCACTTGAGAGTGAAAATCGGATTTCGAAAGATGTTTTCCAGTCCATGGCATGCATGGGATTTTACACTACAAAACAAGTTATATAAATAGGTTATGTTGTTCTACCGGAGATTGATACAGGTTGTCTTATGGAACAGAGGTTTTCAAGGAAAATCTATTTTTTCCCGTCTTGCGGAAAAGCGATAACCTGTTTAGTTTATGGAGCATTAAGGCGTATTATCACATTCTTGAACGGTTGGCACGAATCATGAACTATAATTAATGGAATTTGGAAAGCGACGCTAATTAAAATGGAAAGAAAGGAGAGAAAAAATGAGTAAAACAGAACAGAATCTATTAGAGGCGTTTGCAGGGGAGTCCCAGGCAAACAGAAAATACCTGGCATTTGCAAAACAGGCAGACAAGGAAGGATTCCCGCAAGCGGCAAAACTTTTCAGGGCCGCCGCGGAAGCGGAGACCGTTCACGCCCATGCGCACCTAAAGACCTTAGGCGGCATTAAAAGCACCGCGGAGAACCTGCGTTCGGCGATTGACGGGGAAACCCATGAATTCAAGAAGATGTATCCGGCGATGATTGAAGAAGCCAAAAAAGAGGGACACAAAGCCGCTCTTCGGTCCTTCAGCTACGCCAATGAGGTGGAGGAAGTGCATGCCGGATTATACCAGGGCGCCTTGGATACACTGGATAATCCCGTTGATGTGGACTGTTATTATGTATGTTCCGTTTGCGGATTTACCTGTGAAAACGAGCCCCCGGAAAAATGCCCGGTATGCGGAGCGGTTTCAAAGGCTTTTATGAAGGTGGAATAATTATCACATGTTATCCAAAGGGAGGGAAGGCTTTGAAAAAGATTTTGATCGCATACGTGAGCAGAACAGGAAATACCAAGAAAATGGCTGAATACATTGCCGAGGGGGTGCGTTTCAGCGGAAATGAGGCTGTTTTGAAAACGGTATCATCATTTAAGAATGCCAAGGAACTGCAAAATTTTGACGGATATATATTTGGGTGCCCCACGTATCACAGAGATATGACCAGTGGAATGAAAACCTTTCTTTTTCTGGCGGAAAGAGCCAATCTCCTCGGCAAGATGGGTGGCGCCTTTGGCGCCTATACCCACAGTGGAGAATCGTCGCCCATGATTTTTGACACCATGGAATTCGTTTTTAAGATGGACATGGTTGATCTTGGAGCGTTGAATATGAAAGAGGCCGTCATTCCGACCGATGAAGGGCTAAAAGCATGCCAGGAATACGGGAAAGCAGTTGGCAATAAATTCAAATAAATTCGAGGCTGAATGATGAAAAATATCACCATGAAAGGAAACCCGTTAACACTGGAGGGAAGGGAGCTGGGCATCGGGGATGCGGCGCCCGACGTGGAGCTTACGAATAACGATCTGGCTCCGGTACGAATTTCCTCTTTCCGCGGAAAAGTATGCATTCTTTCTTCCGTGCCTTCTCTGGATACGCCTGTTTGCGACCTGGAGACCAGAAGATTTAATGAGGAGGCCGGAAGACTGGGACAGGATGTGGCGATCGTTACTATCAGTATGGATTTGCCCTTTGCCCAGAAAAGATGGTGCGGATCCGCGGGAGTCGACAAAGTAGTCACACTTTCCGATTACAAGGAGAGATCTTTCGGCAAAGAATACGGCGTTCTGATCAAAGAGCTGAAATTGCTTGCAAGGTGCATTTTCGTATTGGACAAGGAAGGGATCATCCAGTATATTCAGCTTGTAAGCGAAGTAAGCCGGGAACCGGATTACGAGGCTGTTTTGGATGCCGTAAAGAAACTTTTGTAAAAAGTCACGAAATGATTCAGTGCCTGAACGAACACATCGTTCAGGCACAATTCGGTGGTGTAACCTATATTTAGAGGGGGAGAGCGAACATGGTCAGCAACGAGAACCTGATCAAGATCTTTGAATACGCCTTGAACCAGGAGAAGACAGGGATGAGCTTTTTCGAGACTTCCCTGGGAAGGATGGGAGTAGGGGCGGCTGTTACGGCATTCAAACGGATTGTTGAAGAGGAAAAAAGACATATCCTCTTCATTAATGCTATTCTGAAGAACCTGAGAAGCGAGCAAATGCTGGATGTGGAAAGCCTGAAAGGCGTTGCTCTGGAACCCACCAACTATTTCGATGACCGTAACCGATCGGAATTTCTTGAACGATGTCTTTATGAGTCCATGATCCCCGATGTAACGGTTTTCAATACGGCCTGGTTGATCGAAAAGGACCTGAGCGAATTCTACGCAAATATGGCCAAGAAAGTTTCCGGGCCATCCGTCGATGCGTTAAAAATGCTTGCTTCCTGGGAAAGCGCCCATGAAAGATTTTTCAAGGAATACAGGGATAAGCTTACGGACGTCTACTCAAAGATGCCGTGGGGAGGATGATTCGTCTCCGGCCGATGGGGCCGATTCCACCAGGTCCCTTCCTTCTCCAGGGTACACCATGCGTTCCTCAAGGGGTGTGGGGCTGTCTACCGTCCGCCAGTAACCGGCCCGGGGATCGGGGCCTTCTCTGCCTGTCACGGTAGGTTTCTTGTCCCGCATCCGGGGGTGCTTCCTGATGTCCACGGACGGAACCGGTGCGCTGAATTCAATGGGGATATGATTGGGATCAAAGGAATAAATAGAGTAGATAAACCCATGATCGACCACTTCGGAAACCCATATTTCGGATGCCTCCAACCGATCTTTCAATTCCCATAAATCGTTCAAGCCTTCCACTTCGATGGATACGTGGTCGAAAGCAAAGGGACCTTTGACAGGGACCCCGTGGTCCTTTTCCGGGATGCTTTCCACGTCCGGCCATTCGAAGAAAGCAATCATATCATGGGGGGATATTTCAAGAAAATAGTGTCTGTAGCCTGGCCTTCCGAGGCCCGCCACCAGCCGCATCCCCAAAAGATCCCTCCAGAAACGGACGGTGGCATCCATATCTTTCGTGGCCATGGCCAGATGATTGATTCCGGTGTATTTTACCATTGGCGTGTCCTCTATGTAAGATATCTCTCCCTGTGGTTCAGGAAGTCCTTGAAAATCCTATAGTGATCCGTATCTTCATAATGAATTTCTTTAACGGGGACATGGTCAAAACTGTATATCCGCGCGTTCGGGCAGGCCATGAGAATGGGAGAATGCGTGGCAACAATGAATTGGGCGTGTCCCGCGCGGCTCATTTCCTGCAGTATTCCTAAGAACTCCAGCTGGCTTTTCGGGGACAGAGCCGTTTCAGGTTCGTCCAGGATGTAGAGCCCTTTGATTCGATAGCGGGATCTGAAAAGGGACATGAGAGACTGGCCGTGAGACTGGGTCAACAGAGATTTTCCGCCGAAATATTCCAGTTGTTCGGGGTCGGCCTCCGCCCATTCTTCGAGGCATCTGGCGAAATAATTGGACGTTTCCGAGGAGAAAAAGGATCCCGGGACAAAACCGTTGCTCCATCCGACGCGGATAAACTTGTAGAGATCGTTTTCGTAAGGATTGGCTTTCACACGCGGACGGCCCGCCCCCTGCCAGATATGGATTCCGCAACGATGGCAGATGGCTCGAAGCAGAGTGGATTTGCCGGTTCCGTTTTCTCCCACGAGAAAAGTGACCGGCGTATGAAATTCAATGGCGCCGGTCGTTTTGAAAATTTCCTGATTAAACGGGTAGTAATCCCCCGTGGGATATTCCTCGGGGCAAAAAATAACGTTTTTCAGATGCATCGGTGTGTCTCCTGTGTGTAGATGAGGCCCATACGTTTTATAGGATAAAATTCCATCCTTGTCAAAGCGGATATGCTTTCTTACTTATGAATTTTCAAAGCCTTTATCAACAATGTCGGCTGTGCCCCAGGGCTTGCGGCGTGGACAGGACTGAAGGCGCCGTCAAGGGAGCAAAAGGGTTCTGCAAAGAAAGCGATGACCTCAGGATATCCTTTGTGGGGCCCCATTTCGGGGAGGAACCGCCGATCAGCGGCAAGAACGGTTCAGGGACCGTTTTCTTCTCCGGCTGTTCTCTGCGGTGTTCCTTTTGTCAGAATTACCAGATTTCGAGGGACGGTATCGGGGAGACTACAACGGTAGAGGGCCTTTTAGAAAGGGTGAAAGCACTTTGTTTGGAAAAAGGGGTCCACAATATCAATCTGGTGACGCCCGATCATTTCTTCCCGCACATTATGGAACTGGTGTCACGAATGAGAGAAGAAAAGCTGAATGTCCCCATCCTTTATAACCTCTCCGGTTATCAGTCGGTTGAGATCCTGAAAATGCTGGAACCGTATGCGGATATCTACCTTCCGGATTTCAAGTATTCGGATTCACGGCTGGCCCGGAGCATTTCGAGGGCGAAAGATTACCCTGAAACGGCTCTGGGAGCGATCGTGGAAATGGTCAGGCAGAAGGGTTTTCTCCGTTGCGAAGGGGGCGAAGACGGGCTTGCGCACAGGGGGGTACTGGTCAGGCACCTGATTCTTCCAGGAAATGTTCAGAACTCGCTCAACGGGCTTACCAGCCTCTTTCTCGAATTCGGGAAGGACCTGCCGTTGAGCATCATGTCGCAATATTCTCCCGTGCAGACGCATAACGATATGAATTTCAATAGAAAAATATCCGAAGAGGAATTTGAAGCGGTTTATTCCCACGTTTTGGAACTGGGTTTCAGGCGGCTTTTTGTCCAGTTTCCCCGGAAAGATCAGACTGGAAAGACCGAAGAAAAAGCCTCCCCGTTTTTGCCCGATTTTCGGGAGAGAAAACCCTTTGGGGAGGCGGTCTGAGCAGGCAACCGGCCCGCACAATCCATTATAAGAATTGCTGGAATGATCACTTTCTTCTTGACTTGAAAACAAGTGCCATCTATACTAATCATTTAATTTATTTCTGAAGGAGTCAAGCCAATGTATGCGGTCATCAAGACGGGTGGAAAACAATACCGGGTCGCTCAGGGCGACGAAGTCAAGATTGAGCGGTTGTCGGGTGAGGTGGGGGATTCCGTTACCTTCGAGAAGGTGCTGTTAACTTCGGATGGAGAGGATGTCAAGGTGGGGCGGCCATTTGTGGAAAACACGAAGGTCGTCGGACAGATTACCCGCCAAGACAAGGATCGGAAGGTCATTATCACAAAATACAAAAAGAGGAAGGGATATCGCAGGAAAAATGGACACCGACAGGAATTTTCCCTGGTCAGGATAAATGATATTGGAATTGAAGTCTGAGATTCCCGAAATAAGAGGTAGGGTTCATGGCGCATAAAAAGGCGGGAGGCAGCTCCCGAAATGGAAGAGACAGCGCAGGCCAGCGATTGGGCGTGAAGAAATACGCGGGCCAGCAGGTGAAGGCGGGCAACATTCTGATCCGTCAGAAAGGCACGAAAATCCATCCGGGAAATAATGTGGGACTTGGGAAGGACTATACCATTTTTGCCGGCATAGACGGAGTCGTGACTTTCGAGCGTATGGGCAAAGACCGCAAAAAGGTCAGCGTATATGCAACGGCCTGACAGGCTGACGCGGATACTATTTTTCCGGATACGGTCCGAGGTCGAAAAGTTGAACGATTGAGGCGTTCATTGCTTTATTTTCGTTGCTTTTTTTGAAAGCCAAATGTTTGAATTGATAAAAGCCCTGATATTTTCAAATAAAGGGCTTTTTTTACTGGTTCGCGGACCTCTCGGCAAAAGAACTGTTCGGCGGGTTGTGTAGAGATATCCTATGCTTTTTCTCGATGAAGCGGTTATTAGGGCTGTATCAGGCAACGGTGGAAAAGGTTGTGTCAGCTTCAGGAGAGAGCGATTCATCCCCAAAGGGGGGCCTGACGGCGGAAACGGGGGTATGGGTGGGAGCGTTATCGCAAAGGCTACCGGAAAACTCTACGACCTGAGCGATTACAACGCCAAAAAATATTTCAAGGCCCGCAACGGGGGCGCCGGCGGAGGGCAGAACTGTTCGGGTGCAAATGCCGAACCGCTGGTTCTGAAAGTTCCTCTCGGCACCATCATTGAGGATTGTGAAAGTCTTGAGATTCTGGCCGATCTGGTCTATGAGGGACAGGAAGTTACCCTTATCCAGGGAGGAATGGGGGGAAAAGGGAATCGGCATTTTGCCACTTCGACCAACCGCGCGCCCCGGATGGCTCAACCCGGTATTTCGGGCCAGGAAAAACGGCTGAAATTAACCCTCAAACACCTTGCGGACATCGGTCTGATCGGTCTGCCCAACGCAGGCAAGTCAACCCTTCTTTCCCGCCTCACCATGGCGCGGCCAAAGATTGACAGCTATCCCTTTACCACCATTGTTCCCAACCTCGGCGTCATGACGTTCAGCGATGAAAGCACCCTGGTTATTGCCGACATCCCCGGTCTTATTGAGGGCGCAAGTTCCGGTCGCGGACTGGGACACCGGTTTCTGAAGCATATCGAACGAACCGGCCTCCTTTTGCACCTTATTGATATCTCATGCGAGTCCCCGTGTGACATTCTCGAAGATTATCGCATGCTCAGGCGCGAAATGGAGGCGTACAGCCCGGAACTGCTGAATAAACCCCATATGGTGCTGTTCAGCAAAATGGATCTTTATGATCCGACTCAAAGGGATGTGACGGCATTGCAGGCCGCCCTGGAAGCGGAAGGGGTGACATCGTTGCCTGTTTCGGCCAGAACCGGCGAGGGGATCGACGAATTTAAGGAAATTATTTTCGAAAAATGCCGGAATGTAAGACGTTTCGGTCAGGAGGCCCGGGTCCCCTCCTCGGACGGCGAGGAGGATCAGACAGAGGGGAAAGAAATTTGAAAAAGTACACGCGGGAAGATTACCTCAGGAAAGCAAAGAGGATTGTCATCAAGGTCGGCAGCGGCGTTCTGACGGGAGTGGACGGTCTAAACATGGCCGTTATTGAAGACCTTACTGCCGAGATTTGCGCACTCAGGGAAAAATGCGTGGAGGTGATTCTGGTTTCTTCCGGCGCCATTGCCTCCGGGATGAGGAAGATCGGGATGACAAGCAGGCCCAAATCCGTTTCCCAGCAGCAGGCCATGGCCGCCCTGGGACAGAGCAGTCTGATTATGGCCTACGAAAATGTTTTCTGCCGGCACGGGCACAAGGTGGCCCAGGTTCTTCTGACCCGTGACGATCTGACGCACCGGCGAAGATATCTGAACGCGCGAAACGCACTGCTTACCCTTCTTTCCTGGGGCGTGGTCCCCATTATCAACGAAAATGACACGGTGGTGGTGGATGAGATCAAGTTCGGCGACAATGACAACCTGAGCGCCATGGTGACCAACCTGATCGAAGGGCAGCTCCTGGTGAATCTGACCAATATCGATGGGCTTTTCGATAGAGATCCGCGGAGCGACCACGATGCCAGGCTGATCACCAGCGTGGAAAAGATAGATCGAACCGTTTCAAAATATGCGGGGTCGATCCCCGGGTTCCTCGGTACGGGCGGTATGGCCAGCAAGATCAGGGCAGCCCGGAAAGTGGCCTTACGGGGTGTTCCTACCATCATTGCCAACGGGCTGAAACCTGATATCCTGGGAAAGATTTTTCGAGGAGAAGAGGAGGGGACCTTCTTTTTCCCCTTTGAGTCCTCCCTTTGCAGCCGAAAGCACTGGATCGCGTTTACAAAATCCCCGAAAGGCGAGATTATCATAGACCAAGGCGCGGAAAAGGCGATCCTTCAAAACGGAAAAAGCCTTCTCCCCTCCGGTATAAAGGAGGTCCGGGGAAGGTTCAGCGTGGGGAACTCGGTGTTGCTTCTCAATGAAAAGAAGGAGGAAGTGGCAGTGGGAATGGTCAACTATCATTCCGGCGATATTCGGAAGATTATGGGGGTGAAAAGCAGCCGGATTGAATCCATTCTGGGCTTTAAGCAAGACGATGAAGTAATCCACAGGGACAATCTGGTGCTGATCAATCAGATGGAAAAGGATGATGAGTCATGTATCTTGTAGAAACAATCGAGAAGATGGCAGTGGATGCCAGGACCGCGTCGAGACAGCTTAGAAAAACGGGCAGTGAACAAAAAAATGATGCCCTGAAGCGGATAGCCCGCATGCTTATGGAGCGTCGGGAAGAGATTATGGCCGAAAACCGGAAAGACCTCGTGCATGCAAAAGAGGCAGGCCTTTCAGCGGCCATGATCGACCGTCTCACCCTGGATGATAAGGTTTTGCAGTCCATGGCGGAGGGTCTTTTGGAAGTCGCCGGTTTGAAAGACCCCGTGGGCGAGGTGACCGGCATGTGGAAAAGGCCCAACGGGCTGCTGACCGGAAGGGTTCGAATTCCTTTAGGGGTAATCGGGTTTATTTTTGAATCGCGCCCCAATGTCACCGTGGACGCCGCGGCCCTTTGTCTGAAATCGGGCAACGCGGTAATCTTGAAGGGAGGATCTGAAGCCATCCATTCCAACACGCTCCTTGGAAACCTGATGATGGAGGCGCTCAGGGAAGCCGGGCTGCCGGAAAAAGCGGTTCAGGTGATTCGGACAACGGACAGGGAAGCGGTCAAAGTTCTCATCGGTCTTGAAGACCATCTGGATGTGATTATCCCCAGGGGCGGGGAGGGCCTTATCCGTTTCGTTACCGCCAATTCCCGTGTCCCTGTTTTGAAACACTATAAGGGCGTTTGTCATATTTATGTGGATAAATATGCCGATATAGAGATGGCCGCGGAGATCTGTCTTAACGCAAAGGTTCAAAGGCCCGGCGTCTGCAATGCCATGGAAACCATGCTTGTTCACAAGGATATCGCTCCGGTTTTTCTCCCGGAAATGGGCCTGCGTTTGACTCGCGCCGGAGTGGAGATCAGGGGATGTCCTGAGACGGTTCGCCTTGTTTCGAAGGCCACGCCTGCGCAGGAAACCGATTGGCCTGCCGAGTTTCTTGACCTGATCCTCGCGGTCAAAGTGGTATCAGGCATGGAAGAGGCCCTGGATCATATCGAGAAATACGGCTCTCATCATACCGAGGCCATTGTCACTTCGAATTATGAAAGATCCCAGCGTTTCCTGTCGGATGTGGATTCCTCGGTGGTTCTTATCAACGCCTCCACCCGTTTCAACGACGGCGGTCAGCTGGGGCTGGGCGCGGAGATCGGGATCAATACATCAAAGCTGCATGCCTTCGGGCCCATGGGTCTGGAAGAGCTGACAACCCAGAAATTTATCGTGTATGGACAGGGTCAAACAAGAGCGTAGCTGTCGGGACGCGAGAACCACAAAAGATAAACCCCTTTCTGATATGAATGAAGGATGCCGGCGGATGAAAACTGTCTCAAAGGATCTGAAATGTCTCTGAGATTAGGCATTCTCGGCGGGACTTTCGATCCGATTCATCTGGGCCACCTTCGGACGGCGGAAGAGATCAGGGAGAAACTGGCTTTGAAAAAAGTCTATCTCATTCCGTCCGCATGGCCTCCTCATAAGACATCCGCTCCCATATCCCATTTTGAAGACAGGATGGCCATGACCAGGTTGGGCGCCGCTGAATCCCCCGCCCTGGAAGCCATGGATCTTGAGAGTAAACGGTCAGGGTTGTCTTACTCCATAGAAACATTGAGGGAATTGCATCAAACCATGCACTCTCCTGATATTTTCTTCATCCTGGGTACGGATGCTTTTTTAGAAATAAAAACATGGAAAGAATATGAACGGTTGTTTCATTACGCCCATTTTGTTATCATCATACGCCCTGGCTTCAGATCTCACGGCCTGGAAGCGCTTTTTTCGGAACTTGGAGCCAGATCCGCCGGCGAAGAGAATCACGATCTTTATCTGATGTCTTCAGGGAAAACGATTATGGTCGTGAGGACTACGCTGATGGACATTTCTTCCACGGGGATCAGGAACAGGGTAATGGAAGGCAGGTCGATCCGTTTCCTCGTCCCTCCTGGAGTAAGGGAATATATTGAAAGACAAAAACTTTACCGGAACCATGAAATCCGTTGACAAGGCCAAACTCTGTTTGAAAATCATTCAGGAGCGAAAAGCCGTTCATCCAATGCTCCTGGACGTGAGAAAATTAACTTCCATTACGGACTATTTTCTGATTACCAGCGGGAGTTCCACGAGACAGGTGCAGGCCATAGCGCGGCATTTGCAGCAAGAATTACGTAATGCGGGATTCAGACCTCTGGGCATGGAAGGAGAACAAGAAGGTAAGTGGGTTCTGATGGATTATGATGACGTGGTGATTCATATTTTTTACGAGCCCGTAAGGGAGTTCTATAACCTGGAAGGCCTGTGGGTTGAGGCCGCGGAGGTGGCCCTTTAACCTTTGTTCCGAAAGTGCTTCCGGGAAGGAGGTTCAAAATTGTACGGAATTGTTCGCGTTGCATTCAGGTTCGTCATTGCATGCCTGATGGCCATGCTGCTTGTCGTGACCGGGCCCTTTGCCCGGGTCTCGCATGCCCTTTCCATTGATGACGAACGGGATATGGGGCAGGAATTCCTGCTGCAGGCAAAACAGCAGTTCGAGTTCATCGATGACCCTTTTGCCAACCAATATATCAATGAACTGGGTCAATATCTGCTGCGGCCATTGGAGACGAAACCTTTCTTCTTTCATTTCTATATTATCAAAGATAATACACTCAATGCCTTTGCCGCGCCGGGAGGACACATTTTTGTCTTTAGCGGCCTGATCGATGCCATGTCCGATGTGGACGAACTGGCCGCGGTTATTTGTCATGAAATCGGCCATGTGTCCGCAAGGCACCTGGCCAAACGGATTGAGCAGAGCAAGGGGATAGGAATTGCCACCATGGCTGGAATTTTGGCCGGGATGCTGATCGGGGGGCCAGTCGCGTCAGCCGTGATTGCCGGTTCCATGGCCGCAAGCATGCAGGCCCAGCTGCATTTCAGCCGTGAAGATGAACGACAGGCGGACCAACTGAGCTATAAGTATATGAAGCCCGCGAGTTTTGATCCGGCGGGAATGATCAGGGCCTTGGACGAGATTCAGAAGGGAAGCTGGCTGGGCACGGGAAAAGCGCCCGCTTATCTGCTCACCCATCCGACCGGTCCGGAAAGAATCAGCAACCTGGAATCGATGCTGACGGAATATACGCCTCAAGAGTTAACGGAAGAAGCCGTTCGATTCAAGGCCCTTTGGCCTGCTTTCAAAACGATTGTCAAGGCCAGATCCCTCGATCCTCACGACGCCCTCGCTTCCTTTCAGAAAGAAATAAAGAAAGATCCCGGCGCCTACCTTCCTCATCTCGGCGCCGGAATCGTGTATATGCAGGAATCAAGATATAATTCGGCCATCGAGGAGTTGAAAACGGCCCTGGAAAGCCATTCCGACTTTATCCCCGCCCTGAGGGCCCTTGCGGAGGCCTACCAACTGAACGGGCAGGATGAAAAATCCCTGTCGGTCCTTGAAAAGGTGTTGCGTCTGGACAATGGGGACAGAGCCGCCATGTATCTTCTTGGATTGACCTACGAGAGCATGGGGCGCGAGGACAAGGCCCTTGTCCTTTTCGAGAAGCTTTCCTATCTTCCGCCGGTAAAGGATGATGTCTTTTATCACCTCGGTCTCGCATACGGAAGGGAAAAAAAATTGGGGCTGGCGCATTACAATTTCGGAGTCTACTTTAAGTTGATAGGCCAGATGAATAAGGCAGGGTTCCATTTTCAAAAGGCAAAAGAGCTGGCCAAGGGGGACGCCGCCCTCATGAAAAAGATTGAAAAGGAAACCAAAGGTCTGAAAGAGGGAAAGTCTTAATCTATATTTCAACCGGATCAAGGAGGACCATCATGTCATCAGAGCGAACAAAAGCATCTCAGGAATTTGAAAAGGCCCTTGAAATTGGGCGTCCGCCCAACATCGTCCAACTATTTCCCAACTCGAGGGCTCTGATTGTGAGCGGCAAAGTGGTCGACAGGGCCATGATCAGGAAAGGCAAGGCGATGACGATCGCGGCCAACGGTCGAAATCACATAGTGATCCGCGGCGCGCTTGCGGCGGCGCAACGGGCGAATGCCGCCATACTTATTGAAATAGCCAAGTCCGAGGGGGGAGCGAACGCGTACTGTCCGGTTAATTACTGGAACATAGCCCGGCAGGTGGATGCGGTAATGAATGAGCTGGGCATTACCGTCCCCGTGGCGGTTCATGCGGATCATTACGGAATCAAGAGTTCAAAGGATGTGGAATCCGCCAAGGTCGAGATCCCTTCCATGTTTGATGCCGGAATGACATCGATCGCCATTGATGCCTCCCATCTTCCGGATGATGAAAATCTGCTGGCGAACCTGACTCTCAACCCTTATATCCCCGGATGGGCAGGCTATGAAACGGAAGTGGGGGAGATCAAGGGCAAAGAAGGTCTTTCCACCGCCGCGGAAGCCCTCTTTCTAATAAAGGGCCTGAACGCGCATGACATTTTTCCCGACTGGATTGCCTTAAACAATGGAACAACCCATGGAATTGAGGCAAGCGACCAGGGGATACAGGTGGAGCTTACCGCGAAAATTCATGAGGCTTTGGCGCCATACGGGATCTCCGGGGCGCAACACGGGACTTCGGGAAATAGTTCCGATCGCCTGAGGAATATCGCCGCCAGCACGCGAACCACAAAGGCCAATGTGGCCACGGCATTGCAGATGATCTCATGGGGCGTGAAGGTGAACGATTACGGAAATGCCATCCTGGATGACAACGGCGAGTTCGCCAAAGTTTCCGATCGCGGCGTTACCGATGAACTGTGGGCGGATATGGTGGCCTACGCCAAAGAACAAGGACTGAAAGGCGGGAACTACAAAAAGCTGAACCTGCCCTTTGAAAACAGACTCCTCTCCCTTCCCGGGGATATTCAGGAAGAGGATGGCAAAGGGCGTGGAAGATTTTGTTTTCGAATTATTAAAGAATGTTTTCATGCAGATGATACGGCGCCTCTTGCCCTGGAGGCTATTCTTGAAGCCGGCTCGTTCGATATGGGGAAAAAGGGCCATCGCATCGAAGACCCCGCGGAATGGACGCCGGAAAAGATCCGGGAGCGGGCGCCTCTTCTTGATTCAAATAAAGGTCCGTCGGGAAACTTCGAGGATTGATCAGGTTCGGGAAGCCCCACCCGATTTGCCCGCCTTGAATGGCGACCCGCGGCGATTTTCGCAAAAGAGAAACCATATGAAGAAAAACGATTTGGAAAGAGCGTCTTCCCATGTTTGGGTAAAAGATATCATGGGGGAAGACAGGATCGAGAGCTGCTATCTTGTCAGGGAAAAGAGCCAGGGAACGACCCGTAACGGAAAACCGTTTCTCACCTTGACCCTGTCGGACAAAACAGGGGAAATTCCCGCCGTGGTATGGGAAAAGGCAGAGGAGTTTTCATCCCTGTTCGTCGAAGGGGAGGCGGTGGTTATTGCAGGAACGGCAAGCTCCTATCGCGGCAGGTTGCAGGTCACGGTTTCCACATTGAAGAGGCCGGAGAACGAACCGGATTCAAACCTGTTCTGTGAATCCAGCCCGATTGATCCCTCGAGGATGATGCGTTCTCTCAAAGAAGTGCTCAGGGATGTGGAAGATCCGCATTTGAGGGCACTGGTTGACCGGTTTCTTTCAGATCGCAAATTTATCGCTCTTTTAAAGAAAGCTCCCGCGGCAAAAAACTTTCATCACAGCTATCTGGGAGGGCTTCTGGAGCATACGCTGTCCGTATGCGAATTGGCCGTGCAGATTGCCGAACATTATCCGCAACTCAATAAGGACCTGCTGGTGGTATCGGCTTTTCTGCATGACATAGGGAAGATCAGAGAATTCACCTCCCCGCCGAATATAGAATATACCGATGAAGGAAGATTGATCGGACACCTGGTATCGGGCGTGGAAATGCTGAACGAAAAGCTTGAGGGCATCAAGTCCTTCCCGGCGGATCTAACCATTCGATTGAAACATCTGATTTTAAGCCACCATGGACAATTCGATTTCGGCAGCCCCAAAGAACCCTCCTTTTTAGAGGCTTTCGCACTGAATTTTGTGGATGACATTGATGCGAAAATTAACGGTCTGGGCCGTTTTATGGAAAGGGATCGACGAGAAGGCGCCTGGACTGAATTTCACCGGCTTTTCAGAAGGTATCTCCTGAAAGGGGATATTGTACAGCCTGAAAATGCGGTGGAAGAAGAAGTTATGAAAAACCGTATCGAACAAGCCTCTCTCTTCTGATCAGAGCTTTCGGAGGAAATGGTGGAAACCGCCGATAGAGTGCACGTTGACAGGGACTTGGAGACCGATTTCAAGGCCATTTTTGAAGCGGTGCCCGCCGGCATCGTGATCATAGACCCTGAAACGCACAGGATCGTTGATGTGAATTTTGCGGCGGCCGCCATGATCGGAGCCGCAAAAGAGAAAATCATAGGTCATATCTGCCATGGGTTTATCTGCCCTGCTTTGGAGGGCCGATGTCCCATTGCCGATCCGGGGCGGGAAATTGACAGTTGCGAGCGCCATCTGCTCAATGTTCACGGAGAGAGCATCCCGGTCCTCAAGGCGGTTGTCCCCATCGAGTTCGCCGGAAAAAGACATCTTCTTGAAACTTTTGTGGACATCTCCGGCATTAAATCGGCTGAAGAGGCATCTAAAAAGGAAACAGCCAGGCTTTCCTCCATGATCTCCGGCATGGAAGAAGGGGTGGTTTTTGCGGATGCGGACAACCGCATTGTGGAAGTGAATGACTATTTTTGCGCTTTTGTTGGAAGAGAGAAGAAGGAGATCCTGGGAAAGCGCGTGGAGGATTTCCACTCAGGAGAAATCCTTGAAAGGGTAATGGCTCACATTGCTGTATTTCGGGGTGATTCAGCATCCAAAGCGATGGTGATTCAACGCGCCTTGGGAGATGCGGAACTTATTCTTCGGGTCCAACCCATCTACAGGGGAGAAAGATACGACGGGGTTCTCCTGAATATGATCAATGTGACCGAACTTGTGCAAGCACGGCGGGAAGCCGAGGCTGCCAGTATGGCCAAGGGCCAGTTCCTGGCCAACATGAGCCATGAGATCCGAACGCCCATGAATGCGATTGTCGGAATGACGGGCCTTTTGCTGGATACGGACCTGAATCGCGAGCAGAGGGAGTTTGCGGAGACCGTAAAAAATGCGGGTAACGGACTTCTTAATCTCATTAACGACGTCCTCGATTTTTCCAAAATAGAATCCGGAAAGATGGACTTTGAAGAGATCGGTTTCGATCTTCGGTATGCCGTGGAGAGCGCGGCGGAAATCATGGCCCGGAACGCGCAAGAAAAGAGCATTGAGTTTACCTGCTTTGTGGATACCGCAAGTGAAGTGCGACTTCTTGGAGACCCGGAACGTCTTCGGCAGGTGCTCGTTAACCTGGCGGGCAATGCCATTAAGTTTACGGATAAGGGAAATGTAGATATTTATGCCCGAACGGTTCGGGAAGAGGGTGATCGGGTATTTGTCCGTTTTACTATTACCGATACCGGCATCGGTATTCCTCATGATCGCATGACGGCCATTTTCAGGAGTTTTACCCAGGTTGACGGCAGCACAACCCGTCGATTCGGTGGAACAGGGCTTGGATTGAGCATCTCAAAGCGGCTGGTGGAGCTTATGGGAGGTCGGATCGGCGTGGAAAGTGAAGAAGGCAAAGGCAGTTCCTTCTGGTTTATCCTCCCTTTCAGAAAACAGGAAAAAGAGATCGAGCGTCCCGCAAAAAATCGGCAAAGCGTCCGAGGCGCCCGTGTCTTGATTGTAGACGACAACGCCACCAACCGTATGATCTTAAACAAAACCCTGCTATCGTTCGGCTGTTATCCGGAAGAGACGTCAAACGGCGAGGAGGCCTTGGATCTTCTAAACCGCTCAATGTTGGAAGAGCGCGCTTTCGATGCGGTTCTTTTGGATCACCAAATGCCGGATATGGATGGGGAAGAGGTTGCAAAAGCCATTCGCTTGAATTCCGCGATGGATCGCCTTCGAATTCTTATCCTTACTTCCGTGGGTGAGCGTGGTGATGCGAAGAGATTCAGGGACCTGGGATGTTCGGCCTATTTGACAAAGCCTGTCCGGCAGTCTCAGCTCCTCGATGCCTTGGCCGAAACACTGGTGGCGCCGGATCATGAAGACAGTCTTGGCGGGGAAGCCGTCAGAACGGAAATTATTACCCGCCATAGTCTTGGAGAGGATGCGCTCAGGCGCGCCTGTGTGCTTTTAGCGGAAGACAATCCGGTGAATCAGAACGTGGCACGCCATATGCTGGAGAAAGCGGGGCACCGGGTGGATGTGGCGGGCAACGGAAGAGAAGTCCTGGAAATTGCTCCTGGAGAAACCTTACGACATGGTATTCATGGATGTCCAGATGCCTGAGATGGATGGTTACGAAACCACTCGGGCGATCAGAACCATGGCAAATGAATTCAGCCGGCTGCCCGTCATTGCCATGACCGCCCACGCCATGAAGGGCGACAGGGAGAAATGTATTGCCGCCGGGATGGACGATTACCTTTCCAAGCCGGTGAATCCGAAGGAACTGGGCGACATGGTACAGCGATGGGCGGGAAAAAAGGTTTTGCGCTCTCCGACGGCGGCAGTGGTTCCCGTTGCCGCTATCCGGAAGGAGGCCCCCGTGGATTTAACGCCTCTTCGGGAACTTACGGGCGGGGACAACGATTTTGAGAGGGAAATCATCGATCTTTTTCTGGATGATACAGCCTTCGCCTTGACAGACTAAAGGAAGCCATCGCAGGGGGAAATTCTATCGAGAGTTGAGGCGGAGGCCCATTCCATCAAAGGCGCTTCGGGAATATGGGGGCAGAGCATTTTCGCAAGCTTGCCCAGACATTGGAGTTTAAAGGCAAGAAGGAGGGAAGCCTGGAAGGGGCGGAACAGATCGCTTGCTGATTTGAGGTCCGAGTTCGAAAATGTCAAACGATTTTTCCGGGAGAACTGTTAAGCTGAAAGCTCCAAGGACCGAAAAACGATGAGATCGGGCAAATCAGGGATATCGCAGCCGGTGTCAACCCCGATGCGCATTGCCGTTCTCAGTTCCGATTACCGTGAGGTGGGTGGAAGAGAAAAATTTGCATTTGAAGTAACGGAACGTCTTGTCTCCAGACATGGCTGCGAAGCCCATCTGTTTGCCGGCAGAGCGCAGACCGAAAGAAGCGGCGTTATCTTTCATAAAGTGCCTGTCATCCCTTTCCCCCGATGGTTCAAGCCGATCAGTTTTGCCTGGTTCACGGACCGCATGCTCAGAAACGGGCTTTACGATATTATCCATAGCCATGACCGCAATTTTACACAGGATATCCTTACCCATCATGGTCTTCCCCACAGGACCTGGGTTAGGGAGGTAAGAAAAAAGAGGGAAAGTCTGTTCGATCGCGCGACGGCCTGGGTGGAGGAAAAAGGAATCGCCCATCCGGGTTCTCCCTGGATACTGCCGGTCTCCGACTTGAGCCGGAAAGCGTTGCGAAAGGCGTTTGAGATTCCCGATTCGAGAATGCGGGTTATCCATCCGGGGATTTCAACAAAGCGCTTTTTCGCCATGGATAGAGAAGTTTGTCGGGCTCAGGTTCTCCGTTCTCATGGATTCCACCCGGAGGATCTCATTCTGCTTTTTGTGGGAATGAACTTTGAGGTGAAGGGGCTGGACAGGGTTTTGGAGGGCCTGTCGGTTTTTACGGAAGGCGGAACGGAAAATACCCGGTTGAAGCTCCTTGTTGTGGGAAAGGGAGATGAGAAAGCTTACGGAAAGATGGCGTCTGATCTGCGGATCAGTAACCAGGTTTTCTTTGCCGGAGTTTCCGAGGAAGCAGAAAAATATTTCCTGGCAAGCGATCTGTTTATTCTTCCATCGCGTCTGGATACCTTCGGGATGGTGGTGCTGGAGGCCATGGCCGCGGGGTTGCCTGTGATTATTGCCGGCACGGTGGGAGCGAGGGATATTGTGAGGCCGGAAGAAAATGGTTTTATTCTTTCTGAAAAAAATCTGATAGGGGATATGGCGAGTTCCCTGGAGAAACTCATGCACCGGGAACTTCGCGGGGCGATGGGGAAAAACGCCAAAAAGGAAGCCGCCTTGCACGACTGGGACCAGGTTTCCGATCGCATTATGGACGTTTATAAAATGCGGTTACATCAGAAACGCGGAAGCGGATTGGTTGGCATGGTTTGATTTACAGGGTTTTCATGTTTTACAGATTTCTCATTTCTTCTTTCATATTCTTCGGGTTTGTCTCTGGCTTTTCATCGGAAGCGTCAGCGGGGAAACTGTACACCTGGAAAGATGCCCAAGGGGAAATCCATTTTTCCAGCCGTCCTCCGGCCGCGAATAGCGTGAAGGGGGAGGTGGAAGAGAAAAAAATCAGAGAGGCGCCGGCGGTAAAAGAAGAGGCAGCCGAGGCAAAAAGTCCTGTAGAACATGCTGTCCAATGCACCTTCCGACTCAAGAATAAGCGAGGGGGCGCTTCGGGGTTTTTTATCAGCAGCTCCGGTCTGGCCGTTACGGCAAAGCATGTGGTAAAAGGCGTCACCTACAGTATGAATGCCGAACTTCCGGGGGAGAAGAAGAAATACCCGGTGAGGATACTCAGGAAGAGTCAGAAGTATGATCTTGCCCTTCTTCAAGTGGTGATGGACCGATCCGTGCCCTTTCTCCAATTCAGATCCACGGACTCACTTATTCCTGGAGAAGAGGTCTGGGCCGTGGGGAATCCTTTGTTGGCATTCAGGGAAACCGTGACCAAAGGGATCTTCAGCCGCATTTTCACGGAGAAGGATTTCAAAGATGAATTGAAGATGCAAAAATCCTCGCTCAATTACAAGGGGGACTGGGTCCAGTTCTCCGCGCCGGTGACCCACGGCAACAGCGGAGGGCCGGTGGTGGATGAAGAAGGAAATCTGATCGGTGTGGTAAGCTGGGGAGTTACAGCCCATACCGCCCTTAATTTCGCGGTCCCCAGTTCGTATATCCTGGAAGACTTCAAGTCCTATCTTCCCTGAGCCAGGCAGAAAAGCCCCAAAGGTTCTTTCATGATATATGCTGTCCGTTTCTCATTTGAAAATGGATTGGTTTTTTCCCGCTCGGTTTTGCTTTTTTCTTGCGATGCCCTTCTCACCGATTGATTCTCCAAAAAATAATTTAACTGCTCTTTGCGATCCCTTGTGAGCTGACTGAACTTAAAACCGCACCGTCTTTTTGTAATGCTCTTGACAAATTCATGGCGATCTTCGGGTACGATGATGTCATAAGCGAGGCGGCATCGTAGGTCATTGAGTAAGAAGGTGATATCCGCGGTAAAGATATGGGCCGATAGTATCGAAGCTGTATCTGTGTTAATGGCGCCTTTTTCCCACGAACCGGCAAAGAATTGGCAGACCATGCCTTCAGGGCCGATGTGTGTAATGGTTCCGAGCAGCATAAGCTCAGGTAAGACAACGAAGGTTTCTTTCCTGGGAATAAATGTCGAAAATCCACGAGATTCCATGGCAATTTCCCCTTGTTGGCCATCGAAGCCGGAAGATTGTTTAGTCCGGTATAGAAACCCTGGCTCTCAGAGCCAGGTCAGAGTTCAGTGGCTTTGCCATCTGAACGATTGCTTGCCATTAGGTTTCAGGTGTCAGGTGTCAGGGAGGCATTTCTGAGCCCTAGACCCGTGGGTCACATCCGAAATTCCATAATTGCTGCTTTCAAATTGTGCTCAGATCGCAGTTGGCCAGGATGACACTCACGCTGAAACCTGAAACCCGAAACCTGAAACCTAATTGTGGTTGATGCGTCTCAGCAGACCATGCCCTCCGGGCTTACTCTAAAGCCGGCCTCTGGACCCGGATTTTTACTAATATTGCGATCCAACTGCATGCCTTTTGCTTGTTCGCACCGTCATTCTGATTACAGCGGTATACTCTTGCTGCCTTTTTGCGTCTACCCGAACCGTTTTTTTGGTTATTATATTGAAGGTCTCGAAGTGTGTAAATACAGTGTTTGCCCTATCTTTCAGAGTAACAGTACGCATTTGCTACTTGATATATGGTACTTAGACTTGGGTTTGCGGTCAGTAAAAACACGATGTCCGATGAAAAATGAGGCGTGAAATCAAGCTTTTTGCGATATGGCTTCTATGTGCTTTAAAAAGCAGATGGCACGAGAAATCAAAAAATCCATGCATGCCGGAACAAGAATATTTTTCTCAAGAGGCTATTTGGCGTTGTGCTTTGACAATATTTTGGGCGCTCCATTGATTTCATGATAGAATTAATTTAGAAGATAGAAACCGAGTCTCTTATCATACGCTTGATTCTTGATTAATTCACAACCGATTTCCTGTCCCATTATTCTCCTGATGACTGCGATACGCTGAATTTCCGTTTCCTTGCCGTCGTCAAGCATAAAGGTTACATCCAGAACATCTCCCTGCTGAAAATCCTTTGCATCCGCTACCATGATACCCAGACCTCCAAGTGAAATGTCTTTGACTATCATACTGCCTTTCTTCAAATTTCGGCGGTTAACATAGTCCCCGTTCAATTCGACAATTTTTCGGTAGCTCTTTCGCCCATCAATGCGACAGGGGAAAGTCTGCCCGCATTTACAATGGAAAATAAAAGGCCGCCTCAAAGACTCAATCTCATCCCCTTTCACAAGACGGATAAAACCGCAATTCTTACACACAATGTTTGCGGTTCCCTCCCCCCCGACAAAAAAAACGCGCTCCTCAATTCCACTATACTCGCTTGTTTCGAAAGAGAAGCACGCATCCATCTTCTCCCTATTCCAACCTTTGTCAGCAGGACTGAAACGACATTGGAATGTTTTTCCGCACTTACATTTGATCGAGAACTTGGCGTCGCATTGAGATGTGACGGGAACCCTGACTTCTTTCTTGATTCCGCAAATGGGGCAGGTTAAAAGGGATTTGCGACTTTCATCAAAACTGAAAGTCAGGTCTTTTCTCAGACTGGATCCGCTTCGTTCTGTTTTTGCTTCTGCCGCCTCTGTTTCAAGTAGAACTCCCTCTTCCTTGATTTGGCACGTGAAAGTTTGACCGCATTCACAGTTGATCCGAAGTTTGCGTCCCATATACTTTGAGAGATCGATCGACCGTTTTCTATCACAATAAGGACAAATCAAAAGGCGATTGATTTTATGGTCTGCAGGCTTTTTGTTCATAGGGAAGCTTCCTCAAGATCAAGAGATATGCTTTACCTGGCCATAGGTGGTATCGGTTCCTTGCATGATCATTGAGTCTTCAAAAACTTAAGAATCCGTATATTATTATTATGCCTAACAGGAAATCAAGAGGATCTTCAATAAAAATAGGAGATTGAAAAAATCCACCCGGGCACAAGATGTAGGGCCGGATTAACCCGGGTCCAATTCAAAAAAACAGGGAATAGGCGGGACCTACAAAATGATCCTTTGGGCGACAAACCCTCACATTAAGGGGGATATCCATCTTGAGCCGCCTTGTCTAAATAGAAATATCCTGGAAACGACACAGCCCAAAAAAAACCTTGTTTTCCCGAACTGTGGAGTCTATGAAAGCTACTTTAGAAATGTCCAAGAAAGCGGAGAAGGCGCAGGGTGTTTCTTCCGGCAACTTAAACCAGAACCATTTAGCGACCAACCCTTTATCAAAATATCAATAATGATACAGACAGGGATCATTCAAGAAACCATCAGGGGAATCGTGGACCGGGTCACGTATCACAACCCGGACAACGGGTGGTCTGTCCTGCGAGTTACCCCTTTTGACAACCCCCACCAGCAAGACACCGTCATTGTTCACCAGACAAAAGTCTTTGCCGGAGCGACAATGGAATTCCAGGGGTCCTGGATTGTCCATTCCAAATTCGGTCGCCAATTCAAAGCCACAAAAGCTTTTGAGAAGAAACCCGCAACAACAGCCGCTCTTGAAAAATATCTGGGATCGGGCCTCATCAGGGGCGTGGGTCCAAAAACCGCCAAGAAAATCGTTAAGCATTTTGCGGAACAAACCCTTGAGATCTTCGAAACCCAGATCGGGAAACTAACTGAAGTCCCGGGAATCGCGCAAAGAAAACTGGAAACGATCAGTTCCGCATGGACTGAGCACCGAGCCATAAGGAAAGTCATGATGTTTCTCCAAACCCACGGGATCAGCACCCTCTTCGCTGTAAGAATCTACAAGGAATATGGGGACAACGCCATTTCCTATGTCAACGAAGACCCTTACCGGTTGGCCGGCGATTTTTACGGGATAGGCTTCTTTTCGGCAGACAAGGTGGCATTGAGCATAGGTCTTGACCGGAAAAGCCCCCAAAGAATCATGGCCGGAATAAAACATGTCTTGGCTGCAAGCAGGGAGTTCGGTCACTGTTATTTGACGCAATCACAAATAAGCACCCGGGTCGAAGAACTGCTGGACCTGGATCTTGGGGATCAATTGCCCGGGTTTCTCAAAGGAAATGGAGGAGAAAGGGCTCGTCATGGTTCGCCAAATCAATCTTCCAGATGGAAGAATCGAGCCATCCTATTATTCCAAGTCCCTCTACTTCGATGAACTATACGTTGCCCACAGAGTTCCCATGTCAGCGAATCCTCCGAAGGTTGATCAGAGGCGGGTAGATAAGTGGATTGAGCTCTACTGTAAGGCCAAAAACATTTCCTTGAGCGACGAGCAGGCATCCGCCGTAAAAGGCATCGTCTCCAAGAAATTCTCGGTCCTGACCGGCGGACCCGGTGTCGGCAAAACGACAACGACTTTGGTTCTTGTCAAGTTGCTGGAAGCCATGAAACTCAACGTCGTGCTCGCCGCCCCGACAGGTAGGGCTGCCCAAAGGATGATGGATGTGGTTGGCAAGGAATCCAAAACGATCCATCGGCTCCTGGGGTGGCAAGTCGGAAAATTTAAAAAAGACGAAGAAAGCCCCCTCGATGTTGATTTCCTCATCGTCGATGAATGTTCCATGCTGGATATCACCTTGACCGCTTCATTGTTGAAGGCGGTACCCCTTGAAAGCCGGATTCTCTTCATTGGGGACGCGGACCAACTTCCCTCAGTAGGCGCTGGAAACGTCCTCAGAGATATCATTGCCTCCGGAAAGGTCCCATGTTTCACGCTCACAAAAGTCTTCAGGCAGGCAC
>CAVVEP010000050.1:0-45778 GCA_963747015.1 uncultured delta proteobacterium | reverse complement strand
CCCGTATTTCATGAGGATCACGACAATGTCTTTAAAGCGGCCAAGACTCGTCAGTGTCTTGAGATCCATTTTGCGTTCCTTTTTGGATGCGGTTTCGGTTTTGGTTTGTTTCAATGGGTTTTTCACACACTCCCATCCGGCACTTGTAACCCCTGCGTTCTTTCTTGCATAATTCAAAGGGTCCGATCAAGTCTAATTTTATTGATTCGACCATTCCCGGTATGGGCTTTCCGCCGGAGACCATGGGGACCTCATTGTGAAAAAGCGGCAAGGAGAATTGCCGACGCGGCCTTCCTGTTGGGAAGAAATTTTTTACCCCGCTTTTCCGTTTTGGCCGCCACACATGATGATGGGATAGGGACAGGCCTTTTGGAACGCGATTAGAGCTCCACTTCCATGCCCATGGATCATTTTACATCTTTTTTCGGATCCGAATACATAGCCCACCCCATTTACCTCGAAACATCACAAAGGTATATTTTCAAGAATACATCGCGGGGAACTGAAGACAGAAATCAAACCGTCAGGAAGTATTCCATGAAACAACCGACCGAACAAAACCTTATCAATGCCTTTGGCGCGGCAAGCATGGCCCATATGCGCTATCTGCATTTTGCCGTGCAGGCCGAAAAGGAAAATCACGCCAATGCAGCAAGGCTTTTTCGCGCCGTTTCCCATGCCGAACATATACGCGCGCGGTACATTACTACCAACTTCTCAAACACCTGGAAGCAAATATCATAGCCAACAGCATGGGGGCTTTCGGACCGGGAGAAACGCTTAAGAACCTCAGGTTGGGCATTACAGATGAGACTTTCTTTATGTTCTGGAGATGTACCCGGCCTACATGAAAATCGCCAAGGTCCAGAAGGAAATGGATGCATACCGGAGTTTCGAGTGGGCCTACAAGTCCGAACAAATGCATAAAAGCCTCTTTGAAAAGGCCAAATCCTTCATTGAAACCGGAAAAGATGTGGAGCTTGGCCCCATACAGGTTTGTGAAGTCTGCGGTTATACCCTGGAAGGCAAGGCGCCCGATCTCTGTCCCGTGTGCGGCGCGGAACAAGCCGAATTCACCCCATTCGCGTAAAGGAGGATTACAAATATGAAAAAAATTGCGATGATTATCACGGATTTATTTGAAGACTCGGAATATTCGGAGCCCGCAGAGGCATTTAAAAAGGCCGGGCACCAACTGGTTCACATCGGTTTAAAGGAGGGTGAAACCGTTCGGGGAAAAAACAACAGACGCCCGTAAAAATCGACAAAGCCATCAGCGAAGTGGGCGTGGATGACTTTGACGCCCTCTTGATTCCCGGAGGATATTCCCCCGATAAGCTGCGGGCCACGAAGAACCCGTGGAATTCGTCAGGGATTTATGGAAAGCAAAAAACCGGTCTTTTCCATTTGTCACGCCCCCCATTTGTTGATTACCGCCGATGTTTTGATCGGACGGAAGTTAACCGGCTGGAAATCCATCATCCAGGATATCAGGAACGCAGGGGCCGAATTCATCGATCAGGAGGTCGTGGAAGATGGGAATCTTATTTCGAGCCGGCAGCCTGCCGATCTTCCGGCTTTTATAAAGGCGGCCCTATCAAAACTTGGCTGAAGGGCGGGAAGGAAACGGTGATTTCGTTGCTGGAAAATGTTTCGGTATAGCTTAGAGCAGAGGCGTCAACTCCCTTAAGATATTGCGGATTGTCTTTACCAGCTCCTTATAGCTGTGCGGCTTTGTGATAATAGATCGGCGCCGTTTTTTTGGCAAAAGGTTTTGTCCTCATGGTGGTTCGAAGTCGTCCACACCACGATGGGCAATCCCCGGAAGTTCGGATTCCCCTGATTTCCCTGAGGGCCTCACGGCCGTCCTTCCTTGGCATATTCAAATCCAGAAAGAGCAAAACAGGCCAGGAGCCCGCCGAGTCCGAAGGATTCCCGTTGCCATGGAGGTAATGCATCAATTCTTCTCCGTCGCCCACAAAACGGAGTTCCGCATCCAGGCCAAGTTCCGCGAAAGGCCCGCGACATCAGGAATCTGTCGTCCGGGTCATCCTCCGCCATGAGGATGGTGGAGCACGTTTGATTTCTTTTATCACGGGAGCTCATTTTCAATCCTGCCGCCTCCCCGGAAGTGTTATGATAAAAGTGGTCCCTTTGCCGACAGCACTTTTTGCCGTAATCTTTCCATCGTGTCGATCCACGATCTTCTTGCAAATGGCAAGCCCCATCCCTACTCCCTGATATTTGATTTTTCCATGCAACCGCTGGAAAGGGCAAAACATCTTGTCAACGTATCTTTCGTCAAAGCCTATTCCGTTATCCTCCACGCAGATCCGATGCATCCTATTTTCATCGCCGTTGTCCGGTTCCGGCGGGAGGGAGTAAATCTTCACACGGGGAGAATCCTCTTCGGAACAAAATTTCAACGCATTGGCCGCAATATTTTGAAAGAGCTGGATCATTTGAACCGGGTCCACTTCGATAACAGGCAGCTCGCACACTTCCACAAGCGCGTCTTTCTCCTTTATGGTCACCTCCAGATTGGACAGCGCCGCTTTAACCGACTCCTTCAGATCTGTTTTCTCGAAAGGAGCGGGCTTTGTGGTTACACGGGAATAACGCAGGAGAGAATCCAACAACACCCGCATCATTCCCGCCGATTTCTGCATACGTTTGATGCAATCCCGGCTTTCATCGTCCAAAGAGTCACCGGCGGAGTCGGCCAGGATATCTCCAAAAGTTACTATCTTCCGAAGCGGTTCTTGCAGGTCATGGGACGCAACATAGGAAAATTCCTGCAGTTCCTGGTTTTTGGCTTCCAGCTCGGCCGTCCGTTCCCGAACGCGCGCCTCCATCTGGTCTCTTGAATCTTTCAATTGTCTGATAAGCTCGGCTCGTTCCATGGCCACGGCCACCTGATCCGTTATGGTCTTCATGAGCGTGATATCATCCGACGAAAAGGAACTCCGATTCTTGGTCCCGAAAGAGAGGGTGCCCATGAGCCGGCCCTGGGACAGGATCGGATGGCAGGCATAGGCCCGGACCCCATAGGATTTGACCAGTTCCGTCCGGACGTCCGGGGTATGAAGAATATCGATGGGCGATCAAAGGCGATTTGTCCCTCGCAACACACCCGCAGACGGCCACCCCGTAATCCAGCCATTCGATCTTTCGGGCCTCCTCTTCCGGGATGCCGCTATAGGCATTAAGGCGCAACCTTCCGGTCTTTTGGTCAGCCAGGAAGTTGAAAAATACCTGACAGTCCAGGTGGGCCATCACTTCCATACAGATTTCGTGGACGGAACCCTCCGGATCCGGCGATACCAGCAGCAGGCTCGCCGTCTTCGACAGCAGCTCGAAACGGAACCGGCTCTTCCGTAAATCCTCCATCACCGCCTCCAGACGGCTTCTTTCGTTTTGCGCCTCGGCCTTGGCTGCCTCGAGTCCTTGATTGCCGTTGCAATGTATCCTCAATCCGCTTGCGGTCAGTCACATCCTGAACAATGCCGATGTAATATAACGGCGGCCCCCCTTCATGGGCAACATCGGAAACGGAATCCGCCAGCCATCTGTAATCGCCGTCCTTGGTCCTGAAACGGTACTCCAGCATTCCTCTTCCATCCCGAAGCACTCGTTCGATCTTTTGTGCCGTCCGTTGACGGTCGTCGGGGTGAACGTGCTCATACAGATCACCCAGGGACATGGCGCTCATCTCATCGGGGGTGTAGCCGATGAGGTTCTCAATTTCGGGACTTATATGTTCGTACCGGTCGGAGTGGAGATTTCTCCGGTATGCCACACCAAAATAGTTTTCCGGGAACGGCATGAACTGCTCGTCACTTTCCCGGGACGTATTTTCGATCTTATTCGGATTGGAGATATTCATGATGAAGCTCCCTTTCTCAAAAAACCGATTCACTTCACGATACTATCACCAACAAATTCAAAACAGGCCATGAGCATCTTCTCTTCGTTGTCGGTCAATCAGACCGGAAGATGCCCGGCATCGGGAAGGAACTCGAAAATCCTCTCCTTGAGCGGGGTCGTATCGATAGTTTTCAAGACAAACGCATCCGCCGTCTTCACACCGGGTTCTTCCGGGGGCATATCAAAAACACTTGTGAGAATGACGTGCAGACCGGGATGGCTTCCCTTGATGTCAGTGACGATTGCCCCCGCATTGTGCTTTGAAAGGCTCATATCGAGGACCAGAATATCCGGGTTCAATTCGGAAACCCATGTGCGATAATCATCGGCTCTCCTTGATGCGTACGACTTCGATCCCTCTGAAGGCGGGATCTTCCTTCAAAATATCATGCGTGTAGGAGTGATTATCGAAAAGCAGAATCTTTGACATGATCTTCCCTCATATGCATCAATTTCCGGTTTATCGTGAATTTTGGCTGTAGATAATATGATCCGGATAGAAAAAGGAGTCAATCGGGAGAATTCTGATTTTTTGTAGGTTATTTCTTAGAGCCTATTTGAAAATTTGGATGCACTACAGGTTGCGTAAGCAAGAGATCTTATATCGAATAAGACATATCCTAAACGGGAAAGAAGAGGGAAAAGAAGCAGATAACTTTTAGCGGTTAGCGATTCACCTCGTTCCCACGCTCCCCCGCTCTCTTAACCTCTTCTCTCTTACACCCTCTGCTCTCTTACCCTCTGCTCTCCCCTACACCTGAATAAGGGCCTTCTTGAAGGCGATCTTGGTGAGCTGGGCGACGGAGTCCACATTCAACTTTTCCATGATGTTGTATTTGTGGGATTCCACGGTCTTGGGGCTGATATGAAGCTGACCGGCAATCTGCCTCGGTGTCCGGCCGTCGGCCAACAGGAGAAAAATCTCCTTTTCTCGCGTGCTCAGTTTCGAAAACCCGTCCTCTCCTCCCTTTCCCTCTTCCGCGACTCCGGACGACGACTCCTCCATCTGTTTTCGGACAATTTCGTGTATGGACTTGCTGAAATAGGCGCCCCCTTCAGAAACGACCCGAACGCCCAACAGAAGGTCCGCCAAGGGTTCGCTCTTAAGGACGTAAGCGCTGATGCCGGCTTTGAAAAGGGAAACGACATACTCCTTATCCGAATACATGGAATAAATAACGATACGGGTTTCAAGCCCGGCCGTATTGATAAAGTGCGCGGCTTCGATTCCATTCAGCTTGGGCATGGAGATATCCATAATGACAATATCGGGCGAAAGAGATTTGGCCATGGCGAGGGCCTCACCGCCATCCCCGGCCGTGCCCACAACCATGAAGTCCGGCTCGCCTTCAAAGGCCCTCGCAATTCCCTGCACCACCACGTCATGATCGTCGACGATGAGGATTGTGGTTTTGCCCTCTTTCGGCTCGATATCATTCTTCTGCTCGCTCATGATGTTATGCCTTCCATGAAAATTTCACGCATCCTCCATCGGAATATCCGCCATCACGTGGGTTCCTTTTCCAGGCCGGGATTCCACGCGCAATTCTCCGCCCGCCTGCACGGCCCTTTCCTGCATGATGACTATTCCAAGGGTGGCAAGGTTCTTATCGCCTGTGGAAAATTCGCCCATGCTGAAGCCAACGCCGTCATCTTCCACGCTCACCCGCAAGACCCCGCCCTTCTGTGTCACACTGACAAAAACATTCTTTGCTCCGGAATACCTGAGAACATTGGTCAGGCTCTCCTGAATGATCCGATAAACGGTCAGGCCCTTTGTCTTGTGCATGTTTTTCGAAACGCCTTTGGTAAAAAGGTGAGGAATGATATCCGATCGTTCTTCCACCATCTCCATCAGGTTCTCGATCGCCGGAATCAGCCCCAAGTGCGTAAGGATATCCGGCCTGAGTTGCCGACCGAGATCTCTGATCAGACTCATCGCTCGACAAATCGTGTGTTGTGCACGCTCTATCTCGAGTCCCGCAATCCCTTGATCCTCTCGCCTCACCTTCTTTATAGCGCCAAGGTCCATCAGGACGGTGGTCAGGATTTGTCCGATCTCGTCATGGAGCGTGCTGCTGATCTCCGTGCGCTCCCTTTCCAGCAAGGTCACCAGTTTTCTGGAAAGAAACGCGCGCCGCCTGACCTCCTCCATCAATTGTTCCCCTCTTTCCTTCAACTCCGCCTCATATTTCATGCGTCTTTCAACTTCCTCACGCAACAGACGGTTTATCTTCTGCTGCTCCATGCTTTTCTTTTCCAGTGCAGCGGTTCTCGCTCGGACTCGGCGCTCCAGGTTCTTCCGGATGGTCTGCAGGGCTGCCTGGGCTTTCTGAAGGTCGATAATGGCCTGCTTGTGTTCCGTAATATCGGGACTGCTCCCGATCATGCCAAGAAACTCCCCGCTTGCGCTGAAACGGGGGACAGCAAGAGAATCAAGCCAACGCCACTCACCGTCAGCCCGGCGCACACACATCTCGGAACGGAACGGTTTACGCTCCTTTACGGCTTCAAGAAACGAATCAAGATAGTCTTCGACCTCATCCGGATGGACAAAATCTTTCCACTGAAAACCATTTATCCGTCCCGGTTCAGCGCCGAAGTATTCGATGCATGATTTGTTTACGAACTGGGTCCGGCCTTGGCCGTCCGTTACCCAGATCATGGTGGGGGAACTATCCGCCATCATTCGAAACCGTTTCTCACTCTCCTGGATCTTAGCCTCCGCCTCTTTTTGCTCGCTGATGTCCGTGAGCGCAATCTGTATCTTGTGCTCTCCTGAATCGTCTTCAAAGGCGCCGCAAAACAGTTGACAGGTACAAAATGAGCCGTCCGGCCTGATAAGGCCGACCTCATGCGTCGCGGAAATCTTCCCGATGGTCATCGTTTCGAGCAGAAGATGAACGGTCACCTGGTCGTCGGGCGCCAGGAGCGCCGTAAGACGTTCGTTCAGAACGGCATTCCCGAATTTGCCGAAAAGACCTTGAGCACTGCGATTGGCGGCCGTGATTCGACCGTGACTATCTATAATCACATATCCCACGGGAGAAAACTCCCAGAGATCCTGGTAGAGTTTGCGGGCCTTTTCGGTTGCTTCCTGACTCTTGCGGAGTTCTTCGTTCTGCATTTCCAGTTCCACCTGATGGATGCGCAACTCCTGGACAAGCTCCGCCGGATCCGTTGCCGAACAGATCTTCCGAAGATCTCTTGCTCTCAGCCAGTTTTTCCTCGGCCAGTTTTCGCAGGCTATTTCGTGCATCGTTCATCGTGCGGTTCCTTGTTTAGGTTTTAGCTGTTAGCTGTTAGCTGTTAGCTGTCTTCCCCGTCACATCTTCCATTGCAAGCAGTATCCTCTCCTCGGTTATCCCGTTATCTTGAATTCTCCGGGCGTTCAGTCGCATTTTCTTCTTTCCGATATCCGGAAACACATGATCCATTTCAAACCCCTCGAAGCTCTGTTTCTCGGGGAGGACCTTCTCCAGAAGCTCTCTCAGTTCCGGGATGTCCCACTGCCCGTTTCCCAGCTCGAAAATGGAACTCCCTTTCACCGTCGGCTGGGATACAAGAAGTTTCCGGTAAAAGGCTTCATTGGCCGACAGCACCTTGAGATTTTTGTCCAGGACCACAAGCGGCTCCCGGACCGTTTGAACGATGCCTTCCATGTAGCGACGGGCCGCGTCGGCCGTTTCGAGCTGTTTCGATACTTCCCCCAGGTCCTCTGTGGTCATAAAGATGAGCACAAAACCCGGGCGTCGGCCCTCCTCCTGAAAGGGCACAATCCGCATGCGATACCATTTTCCTTCGTTGGTCCTGACCATCTTCGCCGTTGGCCGCATGCTGTCCCGCACCTGGCCGACCTCCTCTTGAAGGTCCACCCCCTCCAACTTAATGGAGAGCTGCTTCAGGGGACGTCCCACGTCCGCTTCAATCAGATCCGCGATCATCCCCGCATTGGAGCTGAACCGACGGATACACAGATCGGAATCCAAAAAGATAATGGGCATGGACAGACTGTCCAGCATCCTGCTCATTTCATCGTACGCCCCTTCCACCTGCTTCATCTTTCCGTGAAGTTCGGCATTCACCGTCTCCAACTCTTCGTTCAGGGATTGAAGCTCCTCCTTGGAAGAGTACAGTTCCTCGTTCGCGCTCTGGAGCTCCTCGTTGGTGGACTGGTACTCCTCGTTCGCCGATCGCAGTTCTTCATTCGAGCTCTCAAGCTCTTCAAAGGTCGTGACGAGACCCTCCTTGGTCGCCTGGAGTTCCTGCTCAAGCTCTTGAACCCGCGACGGGGAATCCGATTTCGATGCCCGCTTTCCCTTTTGTTCCGGCGCCCGCGGGGGCTCTTCCGGGAGCGCCTCGAACACCACCGCGAAAAGTCCGGGCGTCTCCTTTTTCAAAACGGGGCTGATGGTGACCCGCACGTGAATGGCTTGCCCGTCCTGGCCGATCCGCACCTCTTTTGTGACGGCGTCCGAATCCGGCCTCATTTTTCGCATGGTGGTGATCAGATGGACTCTGAGCCCTTCCCTGGCCATCTCAAAGGCGTTGTATCCGCCGACCTGCCCTTTCAGGTGTTGCAGATAGTTGCTCACCTGTCCGTGGATGTAACGGATATTCCCATTGGACTCAATAATGATGGCCGGGGGAGTAAAGTTGTCGAGAAGCGTCTTCTCCACCAGCAGCGGACAAATTATTTATTTTTCCCGGCATGCTAACCGTCCGATGCAAGGGATGAATGACCAGGGGAAACTCCTCGTTTTTCATCTGGATATGAGACCCTTCATTTCGTTGAAAAATCTTCCAATGACTGTCCACCGAAGAGAAGTAATCCGCAAGGTGGCCGATACTCTCCGAAGACCCCAGAAACAGGATACCGCCGGGGTTCAGGCTGTAATGGAAGAGAGGCAGCACGCGCTTCTGAATCTCGGTGTCGAGGTAGATGAGGAAGTTCCGGCAACAGATGAGGTCCATCCTCGTAAACGGCGGATCCTTGATGATGCTTTGGGGGGCGAAGACGATCTTTTCCCGGATATGGGGACTGACCCGATAATGATCGTTCTTTTTCAAAAAAAATCTGTCGAGACGCTCGGAACCGACGTCTTCGGAGATATCCCCGGCATAGAGCCCCGCCCTGGCGCGTTGAATGGCGTCCTCGTCCAGATCGGTGGCAAAAATTTGGACATTGACCTGGAACCCGTGCTCTTCCATATACTCCTGCAGGATGATGGCGATGGAGTAGGCCTCCTCTCCGCTGGCGCACCCCGCGACCCACACGCGGAGACGTTTCGCCGCGCGACTTATCCTTGAATATCAGCGGGAAGCGCTTTCTTCTTGAGCGACTCGAACGCATCCGGGATCCCTGAAAAACCGGGTCACGCTGATCAGAAGGTCCTTGATCAGGAAAGTGGCTTCCTCTTCGTCTTTTCGGAGATAGGCAAGATATTTAGGCATGTGGCTGATGCCCAGGACGTTCATCCTTCGGGCGATACGCCGACGGACGGTGCTCTCCTTGTAGTGGGAAAAATCATGGCCCGTCTTGCTTCGCAAAACATCGTGAATTTTCATCAGGGCCTGGGGGGCACCTCCTCGATCGTTACGGTCTGCGCCTCTCAGCCCGCGACTCACGTATTCCGAGCAACTGTTCGGGCATTTCGCCGGGCGGCAGGACATAGTCCGCCAGGCCGGTATCCATGACGCTTTCGGGCATCCCTTTGAATTTGGCGCTTTCCGGATCCTGCGCCATCACCATTCCGAGCTCGTTCTTGATGGCCTGGATGCCGGCGGTGCCGTCGGAACCCATCCCCGACAAAATGATGCCCACGGCCTTCTCACCCCATTGCTCCGCCAGGGACCGAAAAAAATGGTTAATGGGGGCCCTGGGTCCGGAGGAGGGCTGAAATCGGGAAAGGACAAACTTTCCATCCCTGAGGGCAAGATCATTGTCCGGCGGGATCACATATACCCGGTGCGGCATCACTTTCATGCCGTCTTTCGCATGGCGCACATCCATGCGCGGTGTATTTCCGGATCAATTCGGGCAGGATGCTGGCGTGCTTGGGGTCCAGGTGCGAGATCACCACAAACGCCATGTCCGGAATCTCATCGGGCATGGCCTCGAAAAAAGAATGAATGGCATCCAGCCCTCCCGGCGGAGGCGCCGATGCCCACCAGGGGGAACATCTTTTTCCGTTTCCTTTCAATGGGTCTTTTCAACAACGGCTCCGCTGGTTTGCCGAGGCCGGGATCAGCCTCTTTTTCGAGTCCTTTTTCCGGGTTTTCCGAAGATGCCGTCGGCTTTTTTTTAGCGGGCATGGGTGCTCCTCATAGATGAGGGTTTATGGTGCAACGATATGTTTGGAATCGGTGTCAGCCAACATCATGGTCTGAACTTTTTAATCTGAATGTCTTTCACCACTTTGTAATGCTTGTCGTTTCCAGTGAGAATGGGAAAACCGTATGTGACTGCTGTAGCCCCGATTAAAGCATCCGCAATCTCCATGGAATGACTCAAAAAATATTGCTCGACGAAGAACATGCCTTTTATCGAAATTTCTTCGGAAACATACAGTACTTTTGCGTTCCAGCCACGAAGGGCTTGACGGAAATTGTTCAGTTCCTTCTTGTTCCTCATCCCCTGCACAAGTTCCATGTAGGTAATCACGGAAATAAAGAAATTTCCCGACTCTTCAATAACTTTGTAGGCTTCCACGCTCCCTCTCATGTACCAGATGAGAACGTCGGTATCGATGATCATTTAGCCCCTTCCTTTTCTCAATTCCCTCACATATTCATCCACATTTTTTGTTGAGTCATTATCCTTCCATATTCCAAAAAGGTGATGTTTCTTACTTTTTGTCTTTTGTTCATGGTACGGAACAAGCTTGGCGCAAGGTTTTCCCCGGTAGGTAATGACAACTTCCTCCCCTCTGCTAACGGTTTCAATCAGTTCTTTTGAATGAAACCTCAGATCTTTGGCGGTCGCTTCCATAATAGCCCCTCTTCTGATAAAGTTTATACTTTGAAGTATAAATGATCTATTTTTTTGTGTCAATTTTTTCTTATCTCTCTAATCCCTTCCGCACCATAGAATACAGGATTTGCCCCATTGATAAATCCATTGAAATTGGTTTTTATAGATACGTTAACAAGAGGACGGGAATTTCCGGACAATCTGAACGATTGCTTGCCGTCAGGCGTCAGTAAAGATGCCGGAACCCGATGGTCGCCAATTGGATTCTTATATTTCATGACACGTTATGGAGGCAATTTCAATGGGAAATAATAAGGTAAAAGTATATTCCTTGAGCACCTGTTTTCACTGCAAAGCCGTGAAGGCGCTCCTGGATCAACACGAAGTGCCGTATGTGGCAAAGGATGTGGATTTACTCCAGGGGGAAGAAAAGGCCGTCGCCCTGGAAAATGTAAAGAAGATAAATCCGGCCAATTCCTTTCCCACCACGATTATCGGGGACAAGGTAGTTGTCGGTTACAAGAAAGACGAACTCTTGGCGGCCCTTGGTAGATCGGAATAAAAGCACCAATCGGAGACAGACAAAATGGATACTTATGATCCGCACGAGAAACATGACGAAAAAGAGGCCGCGGAGGCCAGAGAGGCCGAAAGGCAGATAAGGAAGATTTTCGAAGGAATTTCCAATGAAATCTCCCTCCTCCTCTTTACGAACCCCTTCAAGAATGCGCCATTTAATGAAGCGGCAAGGCAAACCATCCGCATGCTCAGGCAAATGACCCCCAAGATCGGCCTTTTGGAATTTGACATCGGGCATGAAATGGCACGGAAATGGAAAGTCGAAATGTCTCCGACCCTTCTCATTGATCCGGAAAAATACCGGATCCGCTGGCTGGGCGCTCCGGTTGGAGAAGAGGTCCGCACCTTTGTACAGGCCTTGATCATGCTGGGGACCGGCAAAACGAATCTGGGGGATCAAGCCAAAAAAATTCTGGAACAGATCGATGGCCCCCGCCATATCAAGCTCTTTGTCAGCCCTTCCTGTCCCTATTGCCCGCAACAGGCGGTCAATGCCTTGATAGCCGCCATTGAAAGACCGGATCTGATTTCTCTGGAAATCATCGATATCCTGGCAAACCCGGAACTGGCGGATCAATATTCGGCTCAGAGCGTGCCCCAGACCTATGCCAATGAAAAGCTCATGGCCCAGGGGGCGCAGCCCATAGAGCTTTTCATGCTCTCTCTGGATAAGTTGGAACAACAAAACATCTATATCCCCGATGATGACGCGGAGGAAATCGAAACGGACCTCGTTATCGTGGGCGGAGGGCCGGCCGGCCTCACAGCCGGCATTTATGCGGCCCGCAGTGGACTGAATTCCGTTGTTGTCGAAAAAGACACCCTCGGCGGACAGATTGCTACCACGCCCTCCGTGGAGAATTACCCCGGCATCCACCAGGCGGGGGGGAAAGTGCTGGTGGAGCTTATGGTCAGTCACGCCCTGGAATACGTCAGGATTTTTCAAGGCGAAGAGGTCATGGAGATCCAGCCGGGAAATCCTACACTGGTCACCACCGCCAGGAGACGTTTTTTGACCAGGACGGTCCTTCTGGCAACCGGCGCCAGACACCGCCATCTGGATGTCCCGGGAGAAAGCCGTCTTTCCGGGCACGGCGTCAGCTACTGCAGCACCTGCGACGGTCTCCTGTTCCGAGGCAGGAAGGTGGTCATGGTGGGCGGAGGAGACAGCGCGGCGACGGAGGCCCTGCATCTGAAGAACATCGACGTCGATGTGACCCTCATCCATCGCCGGGATGCCCTGAGGGCCCAGGAGCATCTAATAAACAATCTGCATCAGAACGAAATACCTGTCATACTCAATACGGAGATAAAGGAGATCACGGGAAAAGACAGGGTGACGGCGGTTTCCCTTTTTGATCATAAAAAGAAGAAGAAAACCAAGATGAAAACCGACGGGGTCTTTATCGCCGTAGGCTATGAACCCAGCGTGGAACTGGCACGGAAAATCGGGATTGAAATCACACCGGAAGGATACATCAAACGGGACGCGGCCCACCATACCAATATTCCCGGAATCTATTCGGCCGGAGACGTGGAAGGGGGATACAAACAGATCGTTACGGCAGCCGGACAAGGCGCCGAAGCAGCCCTGTCCATCTTTGAAGACCTTATCAACCCCTACTGGAAAAAAGAGACCGCCGCCGCGAAATGATCTGTTTCACTCATACAGATGCAATTCTTCTGGTGGGCTCACCGAGGTCCCCGACTCCATGGCTTCAAACACGTCTTCGTCAACCCGCTCGCCTTGCATGATTTCCTCTTCATCTCTTCTGTCAGCGGCCTCTTCGTCCTCTTCCCTTGCATCCGGAGCGGGTTGTCCTATCCGCGTACCGTCCACTACGCGACCAAAACCCAGGTCATCCTCAAGGATCTCCATGAGAAGCTGGTGAGAAAAACCGGTTTCCAGCATTCCATCCAGAAAGATAACGCCATACCGGCATGTAATTGCAAGATGGTCCAGCTCGACGCGACCGTCTTCGACAAGATAATCGCGGATGGCATCCGCAAGGCGTTCATCAGACATCCCCTTGAATGCATCCGGAAGCGCACTTTCCGTTGAAGCGGCCATTGCTTCTCGCGGATTCTCCTTTGCCTTCGCGCAGCGGGTGCATAGCCGCGCGAAAGGGATGGCATCCAGCCTTTTCGCGGGGATGGTTTTGCCGCACGACTCACAATAGCCATAGGTCCCCGCATCCATTTTTTGGAGGGCCGCATCAATGTCCAGAAGCCGCTGTCTCTCGCGCTCTTCCAACTGATCCAGAATTTGAGAGATGTCTTCCTTTTGGGCGCTCTCTTCGAATTCCGTTTCGGGTTCCCGGAGATCCTTCCAACCGGTTTCAAAGTCATCCACCAGATGGAGGATCTCGCTCCGGTTCCGCAACAGCCTTTCTTTCATCTGAAAAATGCCGTCTTTCCCGATCATGGTGAATCCTCCCCGCTACCACTGTCCCCCCGGACAGCTCCACCCCTGGCCGCCGAAATCCTTGCGACATTGAATGAGATAAGCGTTATGTTTCTTCAAAAGCTGCGTTTCGAGCTCCGCCTCTTCACCGGATAGCGCTCCAATGCGTTTTTCATCCAATTCCGGTTGATGCCAGAGCATCTCCAGCTCCAGTTGCTTGCTCATCAATTGCTTTCTCAATTCCAGGGTATCCTTCAAATAAGCCCCCCATATTTTTCCCCATTTTTCACGCTGCTCCGGGGTCAAGTTCCTCCAGCCGGACCCGCCGTGATGCCAGCCCCCCCTGCTCATCCCGTAGCCGTGCTCTCCAGGACCCCAATAACGTCCGCCGGGGCAAAAGTTGCCATAATCCTCACCGGAATTCTTCTCTTCAGAAAAACACACGGACGCAGTCAATCCCACGATCAGGGCCAGAACCAACATCAAAATCATCTTTCTCATCGCTATCCTCCAGTTTTCATTGTTTATTAATTCCATGTCTCACCTTTTCATGATTTCCTGAATTCCCCATATCCATTTTCAATTATCCATCATATGCGCAAAAAGACAATCGGGCATATCCTGTATATTGGGAATAAAAAGAATGTATCTCACCTACCCCCCTCCAAATAGCCGCCGGGGGCCAGGCTGGTCGCCAGCATTACACGGTTTATATCCAGATGATCGGTCCAGGTTTGCGACCTGGTGTTTCGAGGATCGAGCCAGAATTTTTCGATGGATTCACTCAAAGGGAGAAAACGCCCAAGCTGTTTCATCCGCTGATGGACTGGATGATTTGCCGGGAACAGGTCGGGATCTGCTTCCCAACCACTCCTCCATCCTCTCCACCGCATGCAACCCTATGGACATTCCCAATTCTCTGAACGCCAGACGGTAATCGGCGGGAAGCCGCAATAAGTGCCCTCTCGTGAAGGCATCCAGACCGGACAGGGAAGATTCCAACAGATCCGTTAACAAGTCCGTTCGCGCAAATCCGCCCTTTGTGATGCGTTGCAAAATTCTGTAAGCATCCCCGAGGAGCCCGCCGATGCCCAGGGGATCATCCGTAACCCAATTTTGTCCTGAGCAGAGGGCTTCCATGTCCGCGATTTCCGAAACCAGGCCGGGATCGGCTGTTTCCGGGAATGTTCCCGTGCGGTTGTCCGGAGCTGGCTGTAGGTAATCAACCCATCCAGCGGATCGTGCTGTCCCATGGAGGCCACCAGGGGACGGGTTAGATCGATGCTCATTTTCCAGTACATGCGTTTTAAACCGGATGGCAGGGTGTAAACAAAGGCGGCATGGACGTTTTTTGCCAGTTCTATCGCCCATAGATTGAAGATCGGATCTCCCGTGCTCCGGCTCACGCAGTTGAGGGCATGCATCCATTTCGTCAAATAATGATAGTACTGCCCGTCCCGATCCCATTCCGCCCGGTCGTCGTAAGGTTCCGCAGAGCTTGCGTTCGTTTATCTTTTTACCGATCCGCAACCCGCCGATTGCGGGATGACGTTTTCCTTCCTCCTCACTGAGGCCGCTGATCCATCCGGATCCGTTCGTCATCGCCGCGATGACGCCCCAGCACGTCAGTGGACCTGATCGACCAGACGCAAGGCCGACTCGCCGCCACGATCCATCCCCCGTCCGTCGGTAAAGTCCAAGGAAATTACATACCCCGAAAGCATCGGTCCACAAGTACCGCCGAGGCGGCTTTTGAGCGTTTGAAAGCCCGGTGGATTCAGCATATTCCGCTCATGATCGTTTTAACGGTTGTCAGGGCATCCATGGTTCCTCGTATGAAACTTCATAAAAAGCGAATATCGAATATTGAAGGTCGAACGAAGGTGTCCTACCCGCCTGACATATTTTAAAAAGTTAGAGCGGAGCGATTCCACACTTCATCATTCCGCGGTTCAGTATTCGATATTCCGCGGTTCGCTTTTTTTCCTTTCCTTTCTAAGCTCCTTTTTCTCCCTCCATTTATGAATAATCCACACCACCATGCCGGATGCCATCAGGCCTAAGACAACCCATTTCTCGTACGGTTTTATTCCGGAAAGGAAATACTCGATGGCATGGCCGAAATAGAAGCCCAACACCCCGATGGCGACCGCCCACGCCAAGCCGCCGAAAAAATTCAAGACGCTATATTTGACCGGGGAAATCCCACTCGCTCCCAGCACAAAGGGTGTTACCGTTCTCATGCCGTAAATAAATCGAAAACCAAGGATCAGCCGGTTCTGGTATTTCTTCAGCAATCTGAAGACCCGTTCGGCCTTCACTTTCCAAACAAGTTTTTTATCTATGAATTTCCTTCCCTTGATGCGTCCCACATAAAAATACAGTTGATCACCGAAAAAGGTCCCTGCAAACCCCGCTATGATTACAAAGGGCAATTGCAGATACCCGCTATGGGCCAGGAAGCCGGCAACGATCAGGATGGTTTCTCCTTCGAGAAAAGTACCGACCGCTATGATGATATAGCCATAATTCCTGACCAGCTCTTCAAGTTCCACAACGACTCCCATTACAATATAAGGAAGGCTTCAATGGGATTATCCCCTTCTTGTGTGATCTGTGAGGTGGGATGGGATTATTGCTTTCGGGAAGAATCAGGAATAGAGAAGTCAGAAGACAAGGGAGTCGCTTTTTTTCCCATCTTGGATAGTATCTTGGCGAGATTGGATTCCGGCCCCTGACTCCTGACTTCTTTTTTTCGGGTTTCGGGCATGGCCCGCCTTAGTAGACAGGAACCAGGGAATACCCCCTCGCTTGATAACCGATCTCCGAAATCCAGCCGTTGCCTACCTGATGAATTTCCGGCAGGATGGAAGCCGGTTCAACCCCGAACGCCTTCACGGCAAAAAGGCACACCTCCACGCGAATGCCGGCCTTCGACATCCTGGAAATGGTTTCCGCGATCTCCTTAAGATATTTCAGATCCTCGGCCTTATATTTGCTGTGATCGGTGGAAATTAGCTTGACCGCCTCGCCCATGAAAACCACCGCGAAAACAGGGCTCTTTTTCATAGCTACGAGTTCTTTATAGGTATCGAAGACGAGTGCCAGGTGTAGCACGGCACTTTGGGGGTTCTCGATTCTTACGTCGAAAATGGCATTTGTAGAATTGACCCCTTTCATCGCATCGTATTCTTCGGCCCATGCGAATGAAAAATTTAATAATGCCAGAAAGAAGGCCGCCAGGGCGATTATGAGTGCGTTTCTTCGATTTGTTTCCATCTTGAGCACGCTCCTTTCTTTGAAAACCCCTTTAATGTTGTGGGTTCCATCCACCCATTTGTTTCTCGTCCGAAATTTAAACTTGGCGATATCCGGTTTTTCCTTGATGAGGTCGATGGTGCTCAAAAGCTGATTGGTGTTGATACCGTTCACCAGTTTTGGGCTCTCTTTTCCTTTTTATCCCTCTTCAAATGGAATTGAGTGTTTCACTTTATGAGGATTGACCACAAGCACGGGAACATCGGAGTTTTTCATGACTTTTTCAGCTACACTTCCGAAAAAGGCATGGTCCAGCCCTTTACGGCCGTGGGTCCCCATCACCACCATGTCCACCCCTTCGGATTTGGCCGCCTTTAAAATTTCCACGGCGGGATCCCCGTAAACGATCTTCCTTTGAAAGTTCGGGCAGGATTTCAGCTGTCTTTCGCATACCCTATCCATGGCTCTTTCGGCGCCTTTCATGGCGTCATCCTTAAAGGTCTCCAGCGAAAGATGAGGCACAAACGATCCGGCGCCCCATTTGGAAAGATCCTCGACCACATGAAGCAGGTAGATCACGCTGTTGTACTTTTCGGACATGGAAATCACATAAGGAAGAATCTTGGATGAGTTTTCCGTAAAATCGACCGGGAACAGAATTTTCCTAATTTCTACCATTTTTACTCCTCCGTTTTTGTTAGCGATTAGCGATTAGCTGTTAGCAATTTGCTGTTAGCTTAAAAAAGACCCAAGACTTACATGATTTTTTCCTGAATTGGAACTTTTATTTTTGATGGTATCCCATTTAGCATTAATTGATTTATAATGCACGGTTAATCGCTAACCCGTGTCCCATTCAAATATCCTGGCAGCGAAATGCGGAATCATGAATCCATTCGTGCCATTGCTTTTGAATATGATGCGCTAACCCCGCCTTTGGCGGGACGAATTGCATCTTTCGGGTTTCAGCTTTCATCTTACGGCTAACAGCCAATGGCTAACGGCTAAAAGCTTTTTTCTTTATCACATCAGCTTTCTGGCGGCAATATGAATACAGTCCTGCGCCTGGTTGAATGGTGGGGCGTAGGCCATGTCCAGGTTGGACAATTCCTCGCAGGAAAGGCCCGCCGTGACAGCGGCGGAGACTATATTGACCCGTGCGACGGCGCCGCTCCTTCCCATCGCCTGGGCGCCCAGGACCCTGCCGCTGGAACGGTCGCATACCAGGCGGAACGTGATCTTTCGGGCGCCCGGATATTCGGACGGTCTGGACGAAACCTCCACGGTCGCACTCCTGGCATCGAAGCCTTCCTCTCGCGCCTCCTTTTCCGTAAGGCCGGTGGAAGCCACCTCCAGATCAAAGACCTTAAAGCAGAACGAACCGATCACTCCGGGGAAGGTGAGAGACTCGCCTCCGATGTTGGCGCCCGCCGTCCTTCCCTGTTTGTTGGTCACGTCGCCCAGGGGAAGATGGAAAGGCTTGCCGGTGATCCGGTGACGGGTCTCGCAACAGTCTCCCACCGCGTAGATGCTTCGCTGATTCGTTTCCATCCTGTTGTTGACGGCCACCGCTCCCGTAGGACCTATGGCAATCCCGGCCTCCTCCGCCAGGGAGACCCGTGGAACGGCTCCTATTCCAAGAAGTACGAGATCAGCCCCCAGTCTCCCTCTGGTAGTCTGGACCGAAAGGGCGCCGGTCTTTGTCTTCTCGAATCCTTGGATGTCGGTATCAGGCAGGTAAGAGACCCGGTTTTGTTCCATCTCCGCCACAATCCGCCGGGAGAATGGATCGCCAAGCCTCCCCATGGGGTGGCGGCCGCGGTGGATCACGGTGGTATCCAAGTCGAGCCCGCGGAAAGCCTCGCACATCTCCAGGGCGATGAATCCGGCCCCCACAATCACCACTTTGCTCACCTGCTTTTCCTTCAGGAAGGTCTTGATGCGAAGCGCATCCTGCAAACCTCTGAGGTAAAAGATGCCGGGGAGGTCCTCCCCCTCCACATTCGGACGGCGCGGCGCCACGCCGGTGGCTATTACCAGGTGGTCGAAGGGGAGTTTCCCGTCCCCCAACCCCACGACCCCCGCCGAAGGATTCACCGAAAGCACGGGCGATCCGAGCCGTACGGCAATGCCGTCATCCGCGAAGGCTTCGGGCGTGCGCGCGATGAGTTTGCGATAGTCGCGGATTACATCACCGATGTAATAGGGGGTGGGTCAGGAGGCAAAGGCAATGAAATTCCCGGCCTGCAGAATGGTCACCTGAAGATCGGGGTTTACGCGTTTGGCCTTCGCGGCAGCGCTGGCGCCGCCCGCGCCTCCCCCGATCACCACCAGTCGTTCCTGCTGTTTCATATTAGACAAATCCCCTCCCGTGTAAAATCCACCCGTGACCAACTGTTCCGTGCAAGACGGCAAGCCTCGGAGTCATGAAGTACGGGGAGAGAGGGTACGCACCGGACCGCGGGGAGATTCCCGGAGGGGGTGTTCAGGCTCTTATAAACCGCGTAATGGACCTCAACCACTTGGAGCCGAAGCTCCCAGGCCAAGGGTCCTACGGGAGATTGCAGGATCACATTTTGTCGTTGCATTGTCAGGCTCCTTCCAATTAAAAGATAGGCCTCGATTTTCAGATCTACATCTATTCTATGTTTCCCGTTGTGGCATCATCGCAGGGCTCCCCCACACGGTTGGCCCTGGCTTGTTCCGCGGAAGCCGCGGATGTGCAGAACGGCATGTCTTCACTTTTCTTCTCACTTTTGACTTCAACGGGAGCGGCCTTGGTTTCGCTTCTCTCATTTTTCATCATTTCCTCCACCTCTTCGGCGCCCTTTGCATAAAGTTTCTCTTCCTCCGGAGACAGGTGTTTCAGGAGTCTCAAAAATTCGCCGGCATGTACCCGCTCTTCGTCGGCGATGTCTTTCAAGACCTTTATGGACAGTTCGTCATCTATGCTCTCGGCAAGCTGCATATAGAGCTGCGTGGCCTCATATTCCGCCGCGATAAAATATCGTATGGCGCGGACCAGTTCTTCACGGGTAAGCTTTCGTTCATTGGCAAGTCCTGCAAACGGCGTTGCAAATTCGGGCATGGGAACCCTCCTTTCAATCTGTCATTTTTGAATTTTTCCCGGGCAAGAATCACACATTGTGTATCAATGCCTCCACATCCCGTCCCCCGGATCCAACGAGATCATTTTCTACATCTTACCGATCTTCCTTCGCCAAATACAATAGGGTGAATCCTGTATTCGTGGGCCCAAGACGACGTATTCCCTCTTTTTCCCGTTCCCGGGAAAAAAGCTGTCGGGCGTTCACCATTAGATGTTGGCTGAGAGCTAACAGCTTCTTTCAGTAAAGCCTTCGCCTGAAAAGCACTCCCGCCAGGGTCAAGGTCACAAGGCCTATAAGCATCATGGGCCAGTATTGCGGCCATAGCAGATGGGTGGAACCACCCTGCAGAAAAACGGACCGGAGGATGATGAGAAAGTACCGCATGGGATTGATCAGGGTCAGGTATTGAACCAATTGCGGCATGTTGGCGATGGGCGTGGCAAATCCGGACAGGATGATGGAGGGGACCAGAAAGAGAAATGCTCCCAAAAGGCCTTGCTGCTGGGTAACGGCGATGGAGGAGATCATGAGCCCGATCCCCACCGCGGAAAAAAGAAAGAGGAAGAGGCCGGCATAAAGGGCCGTAAGATTTCCTCTCAAAGGGATATTGAACCACCAAACGGCCACCAGCACAATAAAGTTTGCTTCCACAAAGCCGATGACGATTCCCGGCAACCCCTTCCCCAACAGGATCTCCACCGGCCGCATGGGAGTGACCAGAAGCTGGTCGAAGGTTCCCGCCTCCCGCTCCCTGGCAACGGACAGAGCCGTCACCATCAAGGTGACCACCAGGGTGAGGAGCCCCACGATTCCCGGGACGACGAACCAGCGGCTCTGGAGATTGGGATTGAACCAGGCCCTTATACTGAGCGTGGCAGGAGGCGGGGGGTATCCCTTCGACTCGGCCCACTCCTGGTTGAACTGCGTAACAATGGTGCGGAAGTAACCGGCGGTGAGCAAGGCCGTGTTGGAATTCCGTCCGTCGATGATGACCTGAAGAGGAGCGGGCCGATGCAACAACAGGTTGCGGGTAAACTCGGGCCCGATATGCAGGACCGCCATAACCTCCCTTTTGTCGATAAGGGGTGCGATCTGGCCTTCGTTGTCAAGAGAACAAATTAGATGAAATGTGGATGATCCCTCTACCCGGTGGAGCAAATCCCTGGACGCCGCGCCTGAATCCTCATTGAAAGCGGCATAGGGAACCTGGTCCAGATCAAAGGTTGCGGCATAGCCAAAAACCATTAGTTGGAGGATAGGTGGCACAATGAGGACCATTCGGCCTTTTTTGTCTTTGAGAAGGGCCAGGAATTCTTTGATCATGAGTGCAACAACCCGCCGCCACATAAAGCCTCCTAATCCAATCGCTTCCTGGTGCGCTTTTTCACCAGCCCCAAGAAGACGGCCGCCATGGCGATCAGGGCAAGGGAGTTCAAAGCGATGAGAGACCAGACATTGCCCGCAAGAAAAAGGGTCTGCAAAATGGCCACAAAGTACCGCGCCGCGATCACATGCGTGATTCCCTGGATCACCGGGGGCATACTCCCGATATCAAAAATAAAACCGGAGAGGATAAAAGCGGGAAGAAAGGTGGCAAGGATGGCGATCTGTCCCGCCACAAACTGATCTCTGGCAACCGTGCTGATCATCAAACCCATCCCCAACGCCACAATAAGAAAAAGGGCCGATGCGCCGAAGAGGGCGAATAGAGATCCTCGAAGGGGGACCTGAAAAAGCCACACGGCCATGGCCACGGACAGGGCCATACCCCCCATCCCCAACAGGAAAGTAGGGGATCAGTTTGCCTGCGATAATCTCCCGTGCCCTCACCGGCGTAGCCATGAGCGCCTCCATGGTGCCGCGCTCCCATTCCCGGGCAACCACCATGGCCGTGAGCAGAGCCCCGATCAGGGTCATGATGACGGCGATAAGACCCGGCACCAGAAAATTCCTGCTTCTCACCTCCGGGTTAAACCAGATCCTTTCTTCCATGACCACGGGGACGGTCAAGGTTTTTCCCTGAGACAGGGCATATTGCTCAAGCCAGTTCGCCCAGATGCCCTGCAGATATCCTTCGATGACCCGCGCATTGTTAGCGTCCACCCCGTCCACGATCACTCCGATGGGTGCGTTTCCTCTTGAGAGTCCCGTTTCGGTGAAATCCGCCCGCAGCCAGATAATGCCCTTGACCTTCCCCTCCATCATGGCCTGCTCCGCCTCTTGAACAAAGCGAAAATGTTTCGCAACAAAATAGGGAGAGTGGCCGAAAGCCGCCGTAAAGCTCTGGGTCAACGCGGACGGTTGCTCCACCACAAGAGCCACGGGAACATCCCGGGCATCGAGGCTGACGCCGTAGCCAAAGAGGAACAGGAGAACCACGGGAAGGAGAAAGGCAATGGCAATGCTGGAGGGTCCCGGATGATCTGCAGGGCTTCCTTGTGCACCAGGGCACGGACCCGCAGGCGGGAGGAACCAAGAGGCCGCTCGTTTTTTGGATCGTTTTTCATACGTGAATGAAACATCCCCGATTTCAGGTTTCAGATTTCAGGTTTCGGGTGTCAGGTGTCAGATAGCTCTGACCTCCACGACCCTGCCAGAGACTTGTGAGCTGCCGCTCTTCAATTTGAATCCTGGATGCTCGTTGCTGTTCACGGTTACCCTGAAACCTGAACACTGAAACCTGAAACCTCGTTTGAAACCTTTCCCGGTTCACCCGCCCCGACCCTCCTCATGCTCGTTGATGAGGGCGATGAAGGCGTCTTCCATGGAGGGCTCCGGTACGGACGAGGATCGGTGGTGGTCCTTGATATCATCCGGAGTCCCCTCCTCCAGAATCTCCCCCTCGGCCATAATCACCAGCCGATCGCAGTACTCGGCCTCTTCCATGAAATGAGTCGTAACCAGGACCGTCACCCCCCCTTCGGCCAGGGCATTGATCCGGTGCCAGAATTCCCGCCTTGCCAGGGGATCCACCCCGGAGGTCGGCTCATCCAGAAAGAGGATTTCCGGCTCGTGCATCAGGGCCGCCGCCAGGGACAATCGTTGCTTGAAACCCAGAGGCAAATCACCGCTCTTTGCCTGGGCGTAATCGCCCAGCTCAAACGCCTCCACTGCCCATGCGATCTTTTCCCTTTGCCGGTCGCCGTAAAGCCCATAGGCACTACTGAAAAAGCGGAGGTTTTCGAAGACGGACAGATTTCCGTAAAGAGAAAAACGCTGGGCCATGTATCCAATACTGCTCCGGGCCCTGGCCGCGGCCCGCCGAAGGTCGTTGCCCGCCACCGTCAGGGAACCTTCCGAAGCAGGGAGAAGCCCGCAGAGCATTCGGAATGTGGTCGATTTGCCGGCGCCGTTTGCGCCCAAGAGTCCAAACACTTCACCGTGACGAACGGTAAAGCTGATGCCCTTGACCGCATAAAATTCTCCGAAACGGCGTTTAATCTCTTTCACCACAATGACATCCCCGGATTTAGAGGTCGCGGAAGCCTTTTTCTTCAGGTCTGAGGTCTTCGCGGGAGAAGCGTTCGTTTCCTCCTTGAGCATGACAATGAACCTGTCTTCGAAACGGGGGGCAACCGGCTGAATTTTCACATCGCTCAGCCCCGGGACGATTTCCTCCGCAACCGGGGCCTCGGACCGTTCCGATACCACGCGCACGCCCCCTCCCTGGATGATTGCGTCAAGGATGCCGGGAGCAGCAATCAGTTTTTCCTGAAGAGACCGTTTGTTGATGCCGGAGGCCGTCACCTGATAGGTTCGGCCTTTCATCGCCTCACGAAGGCTCTTTGGATCGCCCTGCCCCAGGACCCTCCCCTGATGTATGAGGATGACTTCCCGGCAGCGCTCCGCTTCATCGAGGTACGCCGTACTCAAAAGGACTGTCATTTTCTCTTCTTCCACCATGCGGTAGACAATCGCCCACAGTTCACGACGGGATACAGGGTCCACTCCCACGGTGGGTTCGTCCAGGAGGAGAAGCCGGGGGGAGCTCACGAGGGTGCAGGCAAGCCCCAGTTTCTGCTTCATGCCGCCGGAAAGAGCCCCGGCGATCCTTCCGGTAAACGGTCCAAGCCCCGTCATTTCCATCAAGGTTTCATACCGTTCCGGTCGTTCGTCGAAAGGCAGCCCCTGGAGATCCGCATAGAGATCCAGGTTTTCCTGTACCGTGAGATCCTCATAGAGACCGAACCGCTGGGGCATATAGCCAATCCATTGCTGCACCACAAGGGGTTGGTGGACCACATCCGTGTCGAAGACATGAACGCTCCCGTTATCGGGGGCCAAAAGCCCGGCCATCAGCCGAAAGAGGGTCGTTTTTCCTCCCCCGTCCGGACCCACGAAACCTGTGACCGTACCGGCCCGGATATTGGCGGTGAGCGAATCAAGCGCCTTTACCACCCGGCCGCTCGGACGGAACTGCTTGCTCACATTTTTAAGGACCACGGCGTTTTCAGTCGGGGACGAATTTTCCTCAGGGGCGGGCATCCGGATTTTCCTGACACGGTCGGCTGTTCCCGGGGCGATACTTTCCCGGGGCTGATTCAAGGGGATAATGACGGTTACGGGCATCCCGAGACGCAGCTCATTCTTCGGATTACAGGCATAGATTCGAAGCCGATAGACCAGTTTCGTCCTCAATTCGGTTGTCTGCACCTGTTTTGGCGTAAACTCCGCGGCGGGAGAGATGAAGCCGATCCAACCTTCATATTTTTTGTCGGGAAAGCTGTCGGTTATCAGGTAAGCCTTCATGCCGGGGGCGACTTTACCCAGATCCGGCTCGGAGATGTAGGCCCGAGCCCAGACCGGATTGGTCAGAGCCAGGGTAAAGACCGGGGTTTCGGGAAAAGCCATGTCTCCCGGTTCTAAAATGCGATCCTGGATCACCCCGGCTTTGGGAGCGTAGAGCTTCGTGTCCTCAAGTTCCCTTTCCGCAAGTCTCAACGCCGCTTCACTTGCCATGAGTTCCTCCCTGGCAACGGCGATATCCTCCTCCCGGGGGCCTTTCACGGCCAGGGCAAGTCACCTCATTTCGCCGCATCGAGATTTGCCCCGGCAGCCTTGAATGCCGTCTCGGTATCATCGAAGCTCTGTTTGGACGTTGATCCGGTGCGGGCAAGAAATTTCGTTCTTTCATATATCGTTTTGGCATCTTCCAGATCCGCCTTCAGGGCATTAACCCGTGCCCGGGCTTCCTGAATTTCCTCCGGCCGGCTTCCCTGCAAGCATCCGGGACAAAACCTGTCTTTTCGCAGCCACTTCCGCCGAAGCCCGTGCCACACCCGCCTCGTAACGGACGGGATCGAGTTCCGCCACCAGTTGCCCGGGCTTTACCACGTCCCCCTCCTCAATCAGGAGTTTTTCGATCCGCCCGGTCGCATGAAAGGCAAGCTGAATCTGCCGAATATCCACGTTCCCATAAAGCTGAAGGTGGTTCACCGGCTCTTCCCGGCGTTGCATGTAAAAATACGCGCCGGCCCCGATTCCCAAGGCAATAAACAGCACAAGGATGAACCGGCGGATCTTTTGTATTTTCTTCATTCGCCTCCTGCCTATTACATCCTCTGAAGAGACGCAATTCAGCCCTTAGCCGTTAAACACGCAATTGCCACGCTGTCAACGATTCGTTGAACGCCCTCTCCAACCCGTTTGCGTCTTGTTCACCCGGTTGCGTTACGGGCAATCGCACGATAAAGACAGCCCCTTTGCCCGCTTGGCTTTTGGCTGTCAGTTCTCCGTGGTGGCGCTCGACAATTCTTGTACAGATCGGCAGACCCATTCCCGTTCCTTCATATTTATGTTGGGGGTGAAGCCGCTGAAAAGGAGCGAAGACCTGCGTCATAAAGGCCTCGTCAAATCCGATGCCTTTATCCTCTATGCGGATCTCGACCATCTCCGTTCCCGTTTCACTGCTGCAGGGGGCGGGAATTTTTTGCATTTCTCCCCATACCTTGACAACGGGGGCATCATTCCCTCGGAATTTGACGGCATTGTGGATCAAGTTCTGGAACAATTGCCGCATCTGCATGGGATCGACTTCGGCAACAGCGTCCACCTCCACCTCCACGGAGCCGCCTTCCTGTTCGATGCTCGTTTGCATATCCGAAACCACCTCTTGAATGACCTCTCTCAGATCTACCTGCCGCACGAAGAACTTTTCGCTGTTCACACGGGAATACTCAAGGAGTCGGTTGATAAGATTGCGCATCTTTCCCGCGGAGCCCTTCATGCAATGGATGTATCCCCTGGCTTCCTCATCCAGGGCGGAGCCGTATTCCTCATCTAACAGGCTTGCGAAGGCCTGCATCTTTCGGAGGGGCGCTTGAAGATCGTGCGATGCCACAAAGGCAAACTCCTGAAGCTCACGATTGCTCCGCTCAAGTTCATTTATGGTTCGTTTCAATTCTCTTTCCGCGGAATCCCTGGCAAGAATCTCTCTTTTCAACGTCAGGTTGTCCCGAAGCAACTCGGAAATCCGCTGCTTCACGGATTTTTCCACTGCCCCGTCAACCTTTGTCGAGACGTCTGCAATACCACCGGGATCATCGGGCGCTCGTCTAAACAGTGCTGTGGAATCCCCAGGTTCAGCTAATCTTCCCATCAGTAGGCTCTCTCCCATCGTTCACAATCCCTGGAGGGCATTGCAAAAGGTTTATTTTTCAACATCGGTTTTGACTGTTTCTTTTACTACGAACGGCGAGGGAAAGAGAATGGGGTCTATCCCCTATTTTCTACTGAAATAGAATGGGTATGCAGTAGGAAGACTATCTGCCCGACCATTCGCGATATCAGCGGAAATCGGCCAGGGAAGCGATGATCGACTTGAATTCCCCGAAGGAACTGGGCTTTGTGATAAAAGATTTAGCCCCTAAGTTCAATGTGAACTCCATGTCCGAAGGGGCATTGGATGTGGAGAAAATTACTACAGGGATGCACTTCAGATCTTCGTCTTTTTTAATCACGGACAAGGCTGCCCGTCCGTCCAGTTTCGGCATATTGAGATCGAGAAGAATAAGGTCGGGTCTCCGGGGAACGGGGGAGGAGTAAATACCTCGACCATAAAGAAAATCGAGTAGTTGAGCGCCGTCAGAAACAAAGAACAAGTCGTAAGGGGCTTTTAATCTGAAAACCGCCTTTCTGACCAACACACAGTCGTCCGCATCATCATCAGCGACCAGTATCTTGATCCGTTCTCTTCCTTCGTCCATCTTCGGCAATGACCTCGCTTTTTCGGGGATTCCATGGAATATATGAAATCTTGCAACAATATTGCGAAGTCCGAAGGATGTCAAGCATCAATGAATGTATTTACAATCAGCTATTAGCGGTTAGCCATTAGCTAACCGCTAATAGCTCTTTTTGCGGCATCACTCGAAATCATCAGGGGACATCTCCGCCGCTTCTCCCCATTTCTCCTCCAACTCCGTAATCATGGTCTCCAGTTCCACCCTTTCCGCATCCCAATTCAGCGGACATTGCGTTTCGAGGATTTTGATCTTCTTCTCAATCTGATCGATCATGCGGCCCAGGTCGTCCATTGAAGCGCCGGCTTTCTCCCGCTCGGTTGCGGACCGTTTATCCATCGCTCTCAAAAGATCATAGGCCTTTGCCTTCCAACCGACAAGTTCGCGTCTCATATTTTCGCAAAAGTTTTTGACTTCCATCGTGTCCTCCATTCCAATCCCGCGACGGGGATCGGCTCTTGAATTTTAATGCCACCTGAAATCCGCAATCAATTTTCAACCATTAGCCGTTAGGTTTCAGTTTAAAGACATCGACCGGTTGCAGGGTTTATCTCCGATCTGAGACACTATGCCTTTTTGGGCAGGAAAATGAAATACATTCAATCCTGTATTTGCCGATTGAAAAGCCATTAGCAGTTAGCTGTGAGCCGTTGCTCTGTAGGTGCGGCTTCAGTCGCAACAAAACGGCGAGCGCTATGCGGCTGAGGCCGCACTTACAGGTGGCAGGAAAAACATCTTTTTGAAGGTATAAGCTAACAGCTAACCGCTTCTTTCAGGCATCCTTTCCTTGTTTTTTTGCGGGAAGCTGTAACCGTAAAAACGGCCCCTTTTCCGGGTTCGCTTGTTGCGGTAATGCTGCCGTGGTGCCGTTCCACGATCTTCCGGCATATGGCCAGACCGATGCCGACGCCTTCGTATTCGCTTTTCCCATGAAGTCTTTGAAAAGGGCTGAAAATTCTGGAAAGATAAACCTCATCGAATCCAATGCCATCATCTTCCACACGGATCTCATACGCATCAACTTTACCGGATTGTTCCTCACCGATTGGGCGGACGGAAATCTTCACCTTCGGCGACTCTCCTTTTTTATGGAATTTCAGGGCATTGCCGATAAGGTTCTGGAAGAGTTGGACCATCTGGACCTTATCCCCTTCCACGGTGGGGAGTTCACCCACCTCCACCGAACCGTTCGTCTCTTCCTTGAGGACCGCAAGGTTGGCCAGGGCCTCATCGGCTGCCTCGCTCAAGTCCACTTGAAAAAAGGGCCTGATTTTGGTGGTCAGCCGGGAATAGGCCAGGAGAGAGTCGATCAACACCCGCATTCTGGCGGCCGCTTCCTGCATGCGCCTCAGAAAATCGCGGCCTTCTTCCGGCAAAGAATCCTTGAATTCCGTGACCAACAGGTCCCCGAAACTCTGGATTTTTCTGAGCGGCTCCTGAAGATCGTGGGACGCCACAAAGGCAAAATCCTGAAGCTCCTTGTTGCTCCGTTCCACTTGTTCCAGATAAAGTCTGTCCCTCTTTTCGGCCTTTTTCCGTTCGGTGTTATCAATGCCGATAGCGATGATAGATCCGTCCGACAGAGAAACATTGGCCCAGGAGGTTTCCAGATCCTTCCCTTGTTTTGTTCGGACAACGAAATCTCTCCAGCCCGCCTCCCTGCTGTTGCATGTGTGACCATACCTCCGCGCAGATCTCGGAATCAGGCCGGCACGCCCCACCCGGTTCCGAATTCTCATTCTTTTCAGGACCCCATCCGATAAGATTTCTGTAATGACTGTTCAGGACCTTAACCCCCCCGTCGGAGTCAAAAAGGCAAATCATAACAGGGATATAATCAATAATGGTCTGCAAAAGCTCTTTCGCCCGGCTGAGCTCGGCCGTGCGCTCCCGAACGCGAATTTCCAGCTCGTCCTTGGCTGCTTGAAGGGCCTTTTCGGCTCGTTTACGATCGGTGATATCCTCAAATACCGTTACGAAGTGATCCTTTTCAGGGCTATAGGCACTCACCGAATACCACCGGTTAAGAGGCCCTGCGTATTCTTCCATGTGAACCGGTTCCCCGGTCATGGCCACCCCGCCGTAGATGCCTATCCAGTCGGTGGAATCCGTGCTGATCCCGGGAAGGACTTCCGTCACTCTTTTCCCGATGACGTCCTCTTCCCGCAGGCCGGTAAACTTCTCAAAGGCTGGATTCACCTGGAGGAAGATATAATCTACCGGCTTTCCCTCTTCGTCGAACAAGACCTTGTGCAGGGAGAACCCGTTAATCATGTTCCTGAAAAGAGAACGATACCGTTCCTCACTCTGCTTCAGTTCCCTGAAAAAGAGGGCGTAGGGCTTTCTGAGGCCTGTTTCGATGATCGCTTTGTAGATACACCAGAACGACAGGATCTTGAAATAATGACCCAGCAGATTGCTCAGCCCATAGGGGTCTACATAGAAGGTAAAGGACAGCTCCGAGGCAATGGTAAAACCAATGGAGGATAAGATCCATCGAAGGACGCTTTCATCGAAATCCTTGCGGCGGATACAGCACGAGGGCAGCGGAAACAATGAGAAAAAAGGAGATAATGTATTCACTGATTCTTTTAAAGGGCGTAAGGCCCACGCCCTCCACATAGCAGACGGGAAATATCCTCCAGTAAAAGATGGAGGTCAGCAGGAGACCGCAGACAATGGTGTAGCCCACAAATACCCATTCGACCTTGAATTTCCTTCGCAGGAACAGGAAGGCCGTGAGGAGGGAAAGGCTTTCCACGTATCGCGCCGCAATCCACAACTGTGTTCCCAAATCCTTTCGATAGCCCTCAAATATGGCTATGCCTTTGAAGGAAAGGGTATGCACCAGGTCGAGACCTCCCACGTACAGATAGGCGATTCCTAAAAAAAGGAGGTAGTTGCTGCTGAGAAACCGTCTTGTGTTCCAGGCGATGACGAATATGGCGCCGGCAATCAGGATGGAAAAGATCTCGGCGATACTATGGAAAAGCAGGTAATTGTAAGTGCTGCAGGCATACAGTCCAACAAGAACCAGAATGCCCAGCATGGAATAAGAACCCTTCTTGCTCATCTTTTCTCCAGCCCGATTTTCCGTATCCTATTCAAATTTCCTGGTAGCGGAGTACGCAGCCGGCGAACCATTCCGTCACGAGGTCTTTTTTGTTGCCGCATCCGATTCCTACGGATGCACCGGTCCTTCTATGCTGGTACGGAAAAATGTAGGCATGACAACAGCTTCCTTGTACCAGCATAGAAGGACCTCTCGACGGTCCGTGAAGGTTCATCCAAGATGCGGCAACAAAAAAGACCTCGTGACTCCATTTCTGCCAGGATTTTTGAAGTAGGATGCGATTTTTTGTCTTTTTTCCAGCATACGGAAATAGCCGCTCATCTTTATCATACTCTTCAAGGGGCAGGCAATGTATCTTTTTCGGGTATCGGCCGATGGGACGAAAGAAGAGCGCCTAAAGTCTTTGAGTCGATCAAATACAAGGAAGACCCCATTTTCTTTTTCATATCGCTTTCATAAAATGGAACTTCAGCAAGTATACAACCGAAGAAACCTTCAAAATAGGGGGGAAACCGATGAAACTTTTCGAACTCAGAATGATTGATTGGATGGGGGCCAGCAGTCCCCAGGATCTAAGCGAGCACACCTATGAATTGTTCGAGCGCTCCGTCAGTCGGGTCGCGCAGCTTCTGGTAAGCGACCTCTGGAGTGGAGGCGAAATCATGTGGTCGCCGTTCTGGTGCGCCAGCCGGGAAGTTCGAAAGCCAAGATCCGAACCCAACGCCCCCGCCCTCGCGTTGTCCGTGTAAGGAGGCACTATGAAAAAGGAAGCCATGCTTTATCAAAAGAAGGAAAACGGCGCAGTCCACTGTAAGTTATGCGCCCACTTCTGCAAGATTGAAGACACGGAAAAAGGCGTTTGCGGTGTACGGTACAATCTGGGCGGAACGCTCTACACAATGACTTACGGCAGAACCATCGCACGCCATATCGATCCCATCGAGAAAAAACCCCTCTACCATTTCCTGCCCGGATCCCGCTCCTACTCCATGGCCGCGGCCGGCTGTAATTTCCGTTGCGATTTTTGTCAAAATTGGGAAATTTCACAGATCAAGGGCGATGCGGAACCCGGCCTCCCGGGACACCCCCTTACCCCCGAAGAGATCGTGAATGAGGCCACGGAAAATCGTTGTGAAAGCATCTCCTACACCTATACCGAACCGACGATTTTTTTTGAATATGCCTATGACACGGCGAAGCTGGCTAAAAAGGCGGACCTCAAGAACGTCTTCGTAACAAACGGTTATATGACCAGGGATGCACTGGATACCATAGCCCCCTACCTGGATGCGGCCAATGTAGACCTGAAGGCCTGGCAGGATGACTATTACAAAGGACACTGTCAGGCCCGCGTGAAACCGGTTTTACAGACCATACGGCATATGAAGGAATTGAATATCTGGGTGGAAGTGACCACCCTGGTCATTCCGGAAGAAAATGATTCCCGTGAGGATCTGGAGGCCATTGCCGGATTCATATCCGAGGTTGGAAACGATATTCCATGGCATATCAGCAGGTTTCATCCGGATTATCGGTTTACCAATCGGCCGGCGACGCCCGTGGAAACCCTTCGGATGGCCAGAGAGATCGGGAAGAACGCAGGGCTCCGGTACGTTTACCTCGGCAATGTGGCCGGCGACAACAATACCTATTGTCCGCAATGCGCAAAACCGGTTGTACGGCGGCCGGTGGGCATTGCCGGTGAAATAAACATGCGGGACGGCAAGTGCGTTTCCTGCGGGGGGGCAATCGAAGGGGTGTGGTCCTGAAACAGCGGTGGAAGGGATCGTTCCGGAGGACGGAACCGAACCCAAGCTGAAGTTTTATCCAAGATGGGGCGGCAAAAAAGACCTCGTGACTACATTCCTGCCATTGTTTTTGAATAAGATACGGATAAGAAATAAACTCTCGGAAGGAACTTGTAAGAATCTAATGGAACCTCTTCGGATTCCGACTCTCAAAAGATTCATTGAGCACGGGATAGGGCGTTATTCTTACGGTTTCATCTTCTTTGCCATTGTAACTTTGGTTACGGGTAGATGTACGCAGTACCATGAGCAACCCCTCGATCAGACCACTGTTGACCAGAGCCTCACCGCACCGGGGATGGACGCCATCCGCATAGAAGCAAAAGCGATTAAACACCCTATTTTGAAGCCTCTTTTCATAGACGACAGGGATGGCGTTTCTCCTGAAGAAGCGGCCCTGATTGCCGTCCTGATCAATCCAAAACTACGAGCCCTGAGAGACAAAAAAGGCGTTGCCGCGGCCCAGCTTTTTCAAGCCGGAATCCTCCCCAATCCACAGCTCAGTTACAGCCTGGAATTCCCGACAGGGGGGACACACTGGGCACGGTCAGTGCTTATGGGTTTGGATTGGGCTATGACATCAAACCGCTTGTCAGCGGGGGACCCCTTGTGGACGCGGCAAAGAGCCATGCCGACTCCGTGGACCTGGATGTCGCATGGCAGGAGTGGCAGGTGGCACAGTCGGCAAGGCAGCACGTATACAGACTGGTTCTACTGAAAAAGCAATTATCGATTGCCGAGGATGGAGAAAAGGGTCTCAAAAAGAACCGGGATGCCGTAAAAAAGGCCGTGGATTGGGGAGATATGACGGCCATCACCCTCTCCGCCGCGGAAGCAGCTCTCCAGGCGGTCCATCTGACGGTTCTCAGCACCCGGCAAAGTTGGTAAAAGAACAGCTGGCACTGAACCAGACCATGGGTTTTTCCCCTGAACGTATTGTGCATCTCCAGGCAGACGCGTCGGTCCCGAAAATCGAAACCATACCGTCCGTTGAAACCATCATGCGGGGCATGGAAGACCGGCGTCTCGATCTCCTGGCCCTTAAAATGGGTTATGAAAGCCAGGATGCCCGTCTCAGGGCGGCTATAAAGGCTCAGTTCCCCAGCATCAATATCGGCTTTTTACATTCCCGCGACAACACCAATGTGATCAGCACGGGATTTTCCATCAGCATAGATCTCCCTTTTTTCGATCGGAATCAGGGGCGGATAGCCATTCAGGAAGCCACCAGGAAACAGCTTTTTGACGAATACGTGGATCGTCTTTTTATAGCGAGAGCGAATGTGGCAACCCTGCGCTCGGATATGTCGTCTCTGAAAGAGCAGATCGGCGCAATGAAGAAGAGCCTCCCCACGTTGGAGGATGTGGTGCAACGGTATCACAGGGCCTTGCTGGAAGGCATTGCGGACGTGCTGACCTATTATAACGCGGTAAATGAGTTAATCACAAAAAAGCTGCAACTTCTCCGGCTCGAACAGCAGCTCGTTGACCAGAATATTGCCCTGGAAATCGCGGCCGGCATGTATCTCGGCGGGTCGGAAACCAAGGGAGAGAATCTTATTCACCAAACCCGGCAGTAATGGAGTCGCAGGGTCTTTTTTGCCGCCGCATCTTGGATCGACCTTCTAGGAAACCAAGGGAGCGAAAGATTGAAACGCCGCTGGATCATTTTCATCTTAGCCGTCCTCGCGGCTGCCTCAGTTGCAAGCTACATGTGGTTCGCTCGCAGCGGCCGCGAAACGGTGAAGAATGCCCCCCCTTCCCTTTCCTCCCAAAATAAAACAGAGGGACCGGCAGCCCTTGTGCAAGTTGATCGAATTCGCGAAGGGACCATTACGGCGAATATCAACGTCTATGGAAATATCGTTCCGGCTCCCGGCGCGATCCAGAACATTTCCGTGCCCTATGAAAGCACCATTCGGCGCATCATGGTGAGCACCGGCCAGGAGGTCAACCGGGGAGACTTGCTGCTGGAAATTGAACCCAGTCCCAAGGCGCATCTCAATTTCATTCAGGCCAACAATCTTTATGAATCCGCCAAACTGGGCCTTAAACATGTAGAGCAGCTCTTCGAGCTCAAGTTGGCTACGAATACACAGATTCTGCAAGCAAAGCAGACGTTGGAGCAGGCGAAGTCAAATCTTCAGAGTCTGAAACAACGAGGTGCGGGGGGAAAGCAAAATATCCACTCCAATGTGGGGGGACTGCTTAAAAAGGTATACATTCAGGAGGGGAGCATCGCCCCCGCCGGAGCCCCTCTTGTGGAGATTATTGCTCAAAATCGTCTTGAAGCGCGATTGGGGATTGAACCGGAGAATATCGACAAGGTCCAACCCCATCAGCCGGTTTTGTTGGGCCGGGTCAATGTGTCGGCGGCAGGCGCCGTTACCGGGCGTATCCGCGAAATTTCACATGCCGTCAACGCTTCCACCCGTCTGGTCGATGTCTTTGTTACATTGCCGGAGGACGCGGGATTCTTGTTAGGCGAATTCGTTTCGGGCAAAATAACCCTCGCCTCCGTTAAAGGGATGATCGCACCCCGCACCGCCGTCCTCCCTGAAAACGGCCGGCACGTTCTATTTACCGTCCTGAAGGGTCGCGCGGTGAAGCAGATTGTGCGGATCGGGCTTGAGTCGGCAAATGAAATCGAGGTGATAGGCCCCAATCTTAAGCCCGGTGTCGCGGTGGTTGTTTCAGGCAACTATGAACTCAGGGATGGCATGGCCGTCCGGACGAAAGGCGCCCCATGATCGTTACGGAGTGGATGCGGACCCATCGTCGTTCGATTCTCTTTCTATTGACGGTATTGGTCGCGGGGGGTCTTGCCGCCACGATGAAAATCCCGGTGGCTCTCTTTCCGCAGGTAAACTTTCCCCGGGTCGCGGTGAACCTGGACGCAGGAGATCGTCCGGCGGACCGGATGGCCATTGAGGTTACCTGGCCGGTGGAAGAGGCCGTTCGGGCCGTTCCGGGAGTCCGCGATGTGCGGTCCACCACCAGCCGGGGAAGCGCTGAAATTTCCGTTGATTTTGATTGGGGGCTGGACATGGTGGCCGCCATGCTGCAGGTGGAATCGGCTATCAACCTCCTTTCCGGTTTGCCGGCAGGGACAACCTTCACAATACGCCGAATGGACCCCACCGTTTTCCCGGTCCTGGCCTACAGCCTCACCTCCCACGTGCATTCTTTGGTCGAATTGCGCGACCTTGCGCTGTATCAACTGCGGCCTTTACTCTCCACCGTCAATGGTGTGGCCAGAGTGGGCGTCCTGGGCGGTGACAGGGAAGAATACCGGGTGACTTTAGACCCGGGTCGCCTGGCTTCCTACGATTTGTCCCTGACGGATGTGGCGAAGGCGCTTTCCGCGGATAACGTGATCACCGCGGTGGGACGTCTGGAAGACCACTACAAACTTTACCTGGTGGTATCCGACACACGCCTGCTCAGCCTTTCCCAGATTCGTGATACGATCCTGCGCTCCGGCGAAGACGGAATCGTTCATGTGGATGATGTGGCCACGGTGAGCCGCTCCACGGCCCCCCGGTGGACGCGGGTCACGGCCGACGGGCGCGACGCGGTGATCTTTCAGATCTATCAGCAGCCAGGCGGCAATACCGTCCAAATTGCACGGGAACTCAAAACGAAACTCGCCGAATTCCACAAACATTTACCCCCGGGAATCCGGATCGCAAACTGGTATGATCAGAGCCGTTTGATTCTTTCTTCGGCCGCCGGCGTGCGTGACGCCATTCTCATCGGCGTCTTTCTGGCGGCCATCATACTCTTGCTTTTCCTGCGAAACTTCAAGATCACCCTCATCGCCATGATTTCCGTACCGAGCGTGCTGGCGGCCACCGTACTGCTGCTCTACGTTCTGCACATGAGCTTCAATATCATGACCCTTGGGGGCATGGCCGCGGCCGTGGGGCTCATCACCGACGATACGGTCGTTATGGTGGAGCACATCATCAGACGCCTGCGCGCGGATCCGGACGATCACCAGGGCAAGGTGATGCATGCCGCGCACGAGTTTACCCGACCGCTGGCGGGCTCGTCCGCCTCCACCATTATCATCTTCGCACCTCTGGCTTTCCTCTCCGGAGTGACGGGGGCTTTTTTCAAGGCGTTGTCGCTGACCCTGGCCGCAAGCCTTTTTGTCTCGTTCCTGGTTGCCTGGCTTGCCGTTCCCCTCCTGGCAAATCGTCTTTTGAGCATGAAAGATGCCTCACAAAAGGAGGGGGGGGCGATTACGGAAAAGGTGCATCGTTTCTATGAAACCATGATGGGCCCCCTCCTCAGGCACACCTGGTGGGTGTTTTTTGTCATCATTTTTCTGCTTTCGGCCGGCTGGTTCACCTTTAAACAGGTGGGGTCGGGCTTCATGCCGGTGATGGATGAGGGCGGTTTCATTTTGGATTATCAGGCGCCGGCGGGAACTTCGCTCACGGAAACGGATCGCCTGTTACGCCAGGTGGGGGATATTCTTACCGCAACGCCGGCGGTGGACACCTACTCCAGGCGTACGGGGCTGCAACTGGGCGGCGGCGTCACCGAGGTCAATCAAGGGGACTTCTTCGTACGGCTCAAGCCCTTTCCCCGCCCTTCCATCGAGACGGTCATGGAAGAAGTGCGAACGAAAACATTACAGTCTGTTCCTGGGCTGGAAATCGAGCTGTCTCAGTTGATGGAAGACCTGATCGGGGACCTCACGGCCGTCCCCCAACCCGTGGAGATCAAGCTCTATTCCGACAGCGAGAAATTGCTTCGCAGGCTGGGACCAAAGGTGGCTGAAGCCGTGGGCAAAATCTCCGGCGTGGTGGATGTGAAAGACGGCATCGTCCTGGCGGGGGATGCCCTGAACATCAAAGTGGATCGGGTCAAGGCATCCCTGGAGGGGGTTGATCCTGAATATGTGACGCGAATGCTGGGCGATTATCTCAGCGGCGCCGTAACCACACGGATACAGCGTGGTCCGAAGATGGTGGGTGTCCGTGTGTGGATTCCGGGAGATTTGCGAGCCACTGAGCAGGACATTCGGGACCTTCGACTGCGTGCCCCGGATGGTCACCTTTTTCCCCTCACGCGAATCGCTTCCTTAACCGTAATTAACGGGGAGCCACAGATCATGCGCGACAATCTCAAACAGATGATTGCCGTCACCGCTCGAATCAGCGGCCGCGACATGGGGTCGGTGATTCGCGACGTCAAGGCCGTTCTGAGGCATCCGGGGCTCGTGCCTGATGGTGTGTACTACGACCTGGGTGGACTCTATGCCCAGCAGCAGATTGCTTTCACCGGTCTTATGGTTGTTTTCGCGGGCGCGGTGATGCTCGTTTTCGCGCTCCTGTTATTCCTCTACGAAAGTTTTCGCGTGGCCCTGGCCATCCTTGCGGTCACCCTGTTGGCGGTCTCCGCCGTCTTTATGGGCCTGTGGGTGACCGGTACACAGCTCAATATCTCTTCGATGATGGGCATGACCATGATCGTGGGCATTGTTACGGAGGTGGCCATCTTCTATGTTTCTGAATTTTACGATCTGTCCCATGAGGGAAAGGGCGTTGCCCCCCTGATCCTTGCCGGCAAGAATCGGATGCGTCCCATCGCCATGACCACGCTCGTGACGATTCTCGCGCTCATGCCGCTGGCCCTCGCCCTGGGCCGGGGATCGGCCATGCAGCAACCCCTGGCCATCGCCATCATCTCCGGTCTCAGCGTTCAACTGCCTCTGGTGCTGATTGTGCTGCCGGTTTTTCTTGTCATTCTGCGTGTTGGGAGGAATTTAAACAGGCTCGAATATTTTCCATAGCCTTCCTTTTCCAGATCCTTCACCGGAACAAAGCGGAGAGCGGCGGAGTTCAGGCAATAACGCAAGCCCGTTGGCGGGGGACCGTCGTTAAAGACATGGCCCAAGTGGGAATCCCCGTATCTGCTCCTGACTTCGGTTCGCGTGGAAAACCAGCTGTTATCTTCCTTGAGGACGATATTGTCCGGTTCAAGGGGTTTGGTGAAGCTTGGCCAGCCTGTGCCTGATTCATATTTGTCAAGGGAACTGAACAACGGTTCTCCGGAAACGATATCCACATAGATCCCGGGCTCTTTGTTATCCCAATAGGCATTATGAAAGGCCGGTTCGGTTCCGTTTTCCTGTGTTACCTCATACTGGAGCGGGGTTAATATTTTCTTGAGTTCTTCCTGGCTCGGTTTTTTATATTCCGATGTTGTTTCCAGGGCGCCGACGGCCTGGGTTTTATCATCCCAGAGTTCTTTCAGGCGGCTGTCCCGGCCGCAATTGAACCGGTAGAATTTATATCGTATGGGATTCTTTTCGGAGTAATCCTGATGATACTCCTCGGCAGGATAAAACGTACCGGCCTTGAGGATTTCTGTTGCGACAGGCTTTTTCAACTCTCCCGATTTTTCAAGGGCCGCCTTGGATTGCTCCGCCAGACGCTTCTGTTCCTCCGTACCATAAAAAATCGCCGTCGTATAGGCATGTCCCCGGTCGCAGAACTGACCACCCGGGTCCGTGGGATCAATGTGCAGCCAGTACTGGTCCAAAAGCTTCTCGTAGGGGATCACGGCGGGATCATAGGTGATCCGAACCGCTTCTATGAATCCTCTCCCGGCATAGTCGTCATAGGTCGGGTTTTCGCCTGTTCCGCCGATATATCCGGAAACCACCTCTTTCACTCCGGGAATCTTCTCAAAATCCGACTGCATGCACCAGAAACACCCGCCTGCAAGAATAGCTTGTTCCATTTGACCACTCTCCTTGCTGTTTTGTTGAGGGCTCTTTCACGGCTTCACCCGCCTGGGATACGCGCAGAACCGCCAGAAGTCCTGCCAACACTACCACTGAAACGATCACGAACGCTACCGCTCTTTTCAACCATTTTCTTCGCATGCCTACAAATCTCCTCAGGTAAGGAAGCTGAAGACTTCCGTGTGGATTCGAGATTCCGCGACACCCAGGTCTTTCAGCGTTTCCAGGGCGAGGCTCTGCAGACTCTTTGGACCACAGACATAATAACCGGTGACAATCGAATCATCGCCGCGGAACTGCTGGAGCATCGTCCCATCGATATGACCGGTTTTTCCCTGCCAGTCCTTGCCCGGTCTGCTCAAGACATGTACCACTTGCAGGGGTGGACGACCTGCCGATTGCATTTCGGCGAGTTCTTTTTTGAATACGATGTGTTCTTCATCCCTGTTGGCATAGAGCAGCACCACCGGTTTCGATGCCCCCATATCGCGCATGTGCCTCAGCATACCCATGAGCGGCGTGATGCCGATGCCGCCCGCAATAAAGAGAAAAGCCTTCTCTTCCGGATGGAGAATATACGAAAACCTGCCGAAAGGCCCCTGCACCCCGGCTGTGTCTCCCGGTTTGGTCCTGCCGATGGTTGCCGTAAAATCCCCGGATGCCTTGATGGTGGAGCTGAGAGACCCTTTTTCGGCCGGGCTGGAGGAGATAGTCCAGTGGTGCTCCTCCACGGGGAGGTCGGGGTCTCGGTAAAACGTCAGAAAATGGAATTGCCCGGGCAGATAGTCCTCCACTTCCCCGTTTGCGGGACGGGTGAGCTTTACTGTCCAGGTATCGGCTGCTTCTTCTTTTACTTCGGCCACCCGGAAGGAGTGGGCCTTGCGATTGGCGGGGCCGATGAATCGGTGGTAGACGAACAAAGCAAGGGCGCCTGCCAGCATCAAGGGCCAGAGAATTTTCAACGGGCCCGCGCGCAACTGGTCTTCGATCACATAGCTGTGGGTAAAGGCCACCATCAATAGGAGGGGGCCGATAACACCATGCAGACACCGCCACTTTTCAAACTTCAATCCTATTCGCAGTTGCAAAAGGCTGAGCAGAACATTGGCCAGGAGAAAAAGGAGCGCCGCTTTCCCGAGGAGCACATACCAAGGCAGATCCAGCGAGGTAACAAGCTTCCACTTGGACTTCCCCGCCGCGATCAAAATGGGGTGACACACGAGAAGAACCAGTGCAAAAACAGCCATATACCGGTGAAAACGGATAATCATATCCAGACCATACACCCGATCCAGCCATTTGAAGCGCGCGGCCAGGACCACTTGGAGGACGAGGATGGTAAAGGCGAACAGCCCGAAATTCTTCCCTATCTCCATGACAACGCCATCATCGGAACCGGGGAAAAAACACATAAGCAAAACAGTGGGGATCATCAAGGCAAGGACATACAAAACCACCCACAACAGCCCTTTTCCCATAACAGCAAGCTCCTTTCAACCCGTTTCGGGGTACTATCTCCTTCCGGTCAATCGGATACAATACGGTTTATCATGTATTTCGATCTTCTTAATCATGTACGCCCGAAAACCATTGCCATGAGGACAAGGGTCCCCATGTTTGACTGAAACCTGGAGACCAAACATGTCGTCCTCTCACACAACTCGGTGATTTCCCTGTTCCTAAACGGCGAATGCCATTCACTATCCAGCATGAATTATGCGACCGGTGGTCGCCTTCCCATCAGCCCGGCGATTAAAAACACGAGAAAGATAACCAGGAAAAGGAAGAAAAGGAGCTTTGCGATCCCGGCCGCCGCAACGGCTATGCCGGTAAATCCGAAAAGTCCCGCGACAATCGCCACAATGAAGAAAATAATGGCCCATCTCAACATGATATTATGCCTCCCATTATCGCACCTATGGCGCGATCTTTTGCCGTGTTTGCTTTCATAATGGACCTCCTTATTCTAGGAAGAATTGCACTCCCAGACCAAAGTATTCTATCGTTTCGTCATAGAATTGTCCGTTAGGCGATTTTCCGTTATAATATTCAAACAGCAGCATCATTTTTCGACTCATAAAATCCGGATTTTCGAACTCTATCCCGACGCGGACCGAGAGGTCCACGTTCCAACCGCTTGCCTGGCGGTTCTCAATGTCCACGCCTGCCACGGGTCGCAGAGCGCCCCCTGACCATCTCCACGGACTGTAGAATTCAACACCGGCCTGCCAGGACCACGAGTTCAAATCTTCCGGGCTCCGGTGGAATAAATAGCCTCCACCGCCATATATGCAGGGAAACCTGCCGAAAGGGCGCGGTTAGAGATTAGCTATTAGCTGTTAGCGATGAATAGCTGATAGCCAACCGTGCGATGCTTTATACAACAATCAATTGCCCGTCCAGCCACCGCCCGGACAGGACCAGCCCAAATCCCCAAACTCCTTACGACATTGCGTAAGGTAATCATTGTTCTTTTGGTGAAGTTTGCCTTGCAGATCCGCTATTTGGTCTGAAAGTGTCCGGATTTTATCCATATCGGGGTTCCGTTGATCCCAGAGGGTCTGCAGTTCCAACTGCTTGCCGTGCAAATCCTGCCGAAGCGGCAAGGTTTCCTGCAGGAATTGGGAACGCATCTGGCGCCACTTTTCCTGTTGTTCCGGGCCCATGTCCTGCCAACCCTGCCGGCCGGGACCCATTCCCTCACCAGATCCTCCCCTTCCATATCCCATATGGCCGCCATACCCCATCATGCCGGGTCCCCGCCCGTAATAGCCCGATCCGGAACCCATCATCCCGGGGCCCATCTCATCGTAATCCGGAGAAGATGGTTGCTGCGATGATTGATCATCCGTCGCCCATAGAGGAACCGCAGCCAAAATGGCCACTGCCAGACAGATTCCAATAAGTTTTCTCATGGTCATTCTCCTTTTTGCTCTGAATCGGTTAACTTGACCAACTTCCCATACTGTTCGGGACTCATGCGGGGCATTTCTTCAGCCAGGGAAACAAGCCCCCACAGCTGCCTTTCCGTATGTGTATTGCCGAAGGCCGGCATCCCCGTCATTTTAATGCCGTGTTTCACGATCCAATAGATCTCGACCTCCGTGAACTCTTTCTGGATGTACCCGGATGTCATACCGGGAGGGCCGGGATAGAGCCCCCACGAAAAATCGTCCGATTTGTATCCCGGCGCCCCGTGACAGAGCCTGCACATGTCGTGATAGTGAGGAAATGCGATTTGTTTGAGTTTCGGATCATCCAAATCCGGGGCCTGAGTCCCCTCGCTGTGCACCTTAATGGAACGATTCCGCAGCATTTCAATAAACGATGCCGTTACGGCCCAGTGGGGCTCGGTCGCGGCGATGTTATATATCCCGGACCAGGCATAAAAAAGCGCTCCCGCAGCCAAAACGGCCAATGTGATGAAAATAGTCAGAAGATATTTCATGGTTCACCTCCCATAGTTTGCTAATCCCTTGTGACACTCCAAAGATCCAAATCGGTATCGAAGAGTAGGCGCATGGAACGGGTCGTTCCGGTTTTCGATAGCGATTCCGATTTCGATAGCAATTTGGATTAGAGACCTATGTATTAAACTCCAAGTTCAGGTCTTTCTTCTGACTAATCCGGTCGGAGCTACCCTTCAATCTCTCTTTTGATCCTCTCGAATTCTTCCTTTGTTATTTCGCCTTTGGCGTATCGTCTTTTCAGAATCTCCGTTGGGCTCTCTCTTGGCGATTCATCCGAAATTCCGCGTTTTTTATTCCGTTCCATAAGAAAATAGACGATGATGCCTGCAATGATGATCAAGATCAGCCACATAAACCCTCCTCCATAACCACCGTATCCCATCATATGATCCCATCCCCCTATGGACCCGCCCATTGGTCGTTGCACGCATCCTGCGAAGAACAATGTCGGGATTACCAATTTAAAGAAAATCAAGAATGTTGTTTTCATGGAGGTTGCCCCGCTTGCTAAATGTTTCAGGCCCATTGTTCAATGAAAATGTTCAATGCAAAATATGCAAGAGTCTCTCGGGAAGCGGAATGGGGTTGCCCTTCTCGTCTTCGCCATAGTTATGCTCAGCAAGGACCTTGAGGGCGCCGAGAGCGCGCACATCACCCTTGAAACGAATGGTTTTAAACCTCTCTTTCGAGATATAACCTCCGGCGATGTTGAGACTCAATACACTATGAGCGTCGAATTCCTGCCCATCCACATAGAGCAGCAGTGTTGTTCCATAGTGTTGCGCCACTTTGGCAACCAGTGTGGCCGGTCTCATGTGAAAACCATGTCCCTTGGGCACATGCAATTCAATCATGTCGGTTACGGTGTATTGTTCAAGCAGTGATTTTGCAATCTCCTTTCCCATTTCGAGGCGCCATCCGGAAACGAGCAAAGAAAATCGGAGCGCTTTCTCGACCACCCCGTGCTCCTCCATGACTGCTGATATTCTTCTTGGAGCATCCAGTCCCCGATGAACCAGGATATGTCGCTGATAAAAATGGGAAAGTAATTCAACGATGCGCATGAGATGCAGAGGAACGGTGATGCAGGCCCTGAAAGTCTTCAAATGGCTGTCCTGAATTTCCAGATGGGAGTGTCTGAGGTGGTGATCGTAAATGGATTGAAGGTTGTGCAGACGGGAGCCGATCTCCCTGGCGCTTTCCTCGCTGATGTGCCAGGGTATTCTTTCGAGAAGATCCTCCGCATCAATCAATGGACGCCATTTCAGGCTTTCAAAGTCATCATGGATATTCAAATATTTTGAGGCAAGCTTCCCCGCAATCATCAAAGCATCGCCGTTCCCGTCCTCATCCATCGTATTTGGAAGTCGCTTCTGCCTGTATCCATTGTTGCCGAACTGGATGGGGGAAAGCTCTCCGGAAAGGTGCATGCCCAATAGATTCGCCTCCTCCCCGGCCATTTCCAGAAGAGATAAGGTCGCTTTGCCAAACAGATCCAGGATATGAAGAGCATCCGCGCTCAACCGGGATTGATCCGCGGTCAGTACAGCGTAGGTGGGGTATCGGCCTGCAACATGCTTCAGGATGAAGGCAACAGTTGAGAGATTCCTGACGGAGGCGACCAACTCCACAAAAAAATGCCACCTCCGATTTTCTCTGGCGCCGTGATCATCCAGAAAACTCTCCAGATCATCGGCTTCCGCGGCAAGATATGCATAAAACTTCCTGCTGCGAGAGTTTCCATTTTTTTCAAGTACGTAGTGGAGATTTAAAAAAGATTGCGCGTGTTTTTCAACCAGAGGGAGGAATGCCTCCTCGGAAATAATTTCGGTAAAATTTTCAGTTACGGCTGACGTCATCTGAGCTTTCTCCTGATGGACGATAAGTGAATATGATTTTCCATTTTCTATTGATCAGTCATGGAAGTCTATGGGGTGGAACCTTTATTTCGATATTGCCATTACCCTATGAGTAAAAAATGCCGCCTACATGCTCCTCTTCCCTACAATACAGGATAAGCCCCATTTATTTTCGCCTCCTTTTCATTGATAATCCTGGTTAAGAACTGATGGCTGAACGCTAATTTCATTTTGGCTCAACGAGATTCATAGAGGAGATATATCATGGAGATCAAAAAGGTTTTGTGGCCCACGGATTTATCGAACCATGCCCAGGAGGCGCTTCCATTCGTAACATCCCTGAGCAGCCGATATCAGGCAGAGGTCCACATTCTATATGTTATCGAGGAACTGGGGAAACATGCATCGTGGTACGGAGAGTTTGACGCCCCGCACATAGAAAAGATTCACGAATGGGAGAAAGAGAAGGCTGAAGAACGTTTGGGGGAGATCTGTGAGAAATATCTTGCGGGTTGCCCGCGATTCATTCGGCATGTGGCGATCGGGGATCCCGCCGATGAAATTTTGAAGCTTATCCAAGAAGAAGAGGTGGATATTGTGGTTATGGCGACCCGTGGAAAAAGGAACCGTTTCCATTTCGGAAGCGTAACCGACAGAGTCGTAAAATATTCACCCGTTAAAGTGGTGACCGTTCCCAGCTGGAAACCGTAAACGGCCTTCTTTTGATGCTCGTAAAAAGTCTCCAAAAGACTTTTCTCCTCGTTCCCGGCGCCTGCCCGGGAACAAGGAAAAAGGGAGGCAACGGACAAATCTCCTGTCCGAAAACCTTCCCCTGTTGAATGGATTCCGCCTGATAAACCTGTCTATATATTCTTTTTAAGCTGTTCCACCTGCAGCCCCAGATGCACGCACTCTTTCCCTTCCATGCACCTGTCCGCATCCTGAGGTTCCAGGTAGGTCTCCAGTTCATGGTCCCCTTTTTTAAGGTTGACCACCCAGGCCTCCTTTTCCTTGCTAAAATCGACATCCACATCGATGCCACAGCTTCCGATATCGGGATATATGGATCTGATCTTTTCACATAATTTGGCTTTGTCGTGCATAACAGGTCTCCTTTCTTTTCTTGTTAGAGTTCAAAAAATATTCTTTCCGCAAGCCTGAATTTCCGCAAGATCGACTATTCTCCATCGCAATCTCCTACAAAATCTATCCCGCTTTTTCGGTTTTCACCATGGGGCCGATTATGTATTTTAACGTATCTGATTCAGTAATGCCAACCTTCGAGTTACCTTAAAAAAAATCAGCAATTGTCA
>CAVVEP010000049.1:0-35520 GCA_963747015.1 uncultured delta proteobacterium | reverse complement strand
CCCTTCTATATAAGGAGGAAATAAACGGAGAGCAAAATGGAATGAAAATCAATTTAGTTGCTCTCACTTGTTCTCTGAATGTCTTTGTGGAAAGGGTGGAATTAACTGAATGTTTTGAGGAACTAATATCCAACTCGCTGCGGTGGATAACACAAGAAGAGAAAATAGTAGATATAAAAATTGAAGCATTGCCAATTGGAATACCTGTTTATAGCTATGTGCCAGAGAGAGAGATTTTATTCGTATCCTGTTTCAAGTATAATGGCCCAGGTGTTCCCGAATGAACTAAAAGATCGTATCTTTTATCCTTTTTTCTACATATCCAAATGGTGATGGATTCGGTCTTTCGCAAGTTAAAAAGACTATTTTGGACAACGATGATTTGGTAAAAGAAATAGGAGAATATGGTCACGGCGCCATTTTTGAAATTTTACTTCCGCTCATTACATCGGCTGGGAATCAGACCTCAACTCAAGGAGAGAATAGATGTCAAATATTTTGATAGTAGACGACGATTCTGAATATCTTAAAGCTCTTAGACTCGCACTCCTCGATCAAAATGAAAACTGGGAAATAATTACAGCTTCCAATGAAAACGAGGGGAAAAGAATCATTCAAACAAAGGACATTGATTTAGTTCTCACAGACCTTGTTATGATTTCAGACTCTTCAGAGAGTGGAGTTGCTTGATTTTGCAAAGAAAGAATATCGTTATTGATGGTGATTTTATATACAAGTTGTGAAGAACTGCTTGATCGTTACAAAGCATTTGAACTCGGAGCTTTGAATTGCAGTTCCAGGACTTCTTATCACATCAAATGGAAAAGGAAATTAGTGTGAAAGCTCGAGCAGCTCTCTGAATTTCGAAAATTAGCGAAAGAACAAATTTATGATCAGCAGAGAGTAGCAACCTTAAGTCGATATTTTGACCCTCGTGTCTTTGAGAAAATTCAACAGGATAGATTAATGTTGGACTTAAATTCTCGAACAATTAGCATATGCTTTTGGGATATTCGTGGGTTTTCATTGCTTTGTGAAACGCTCAAAGCAAATCCTTCTTTGATTTCAGGGTTCCTCCAAGACTACTTTCAGCTCGCGGCAAAAACCATCTTCAACTTTAACGGGGTGTTGGATAAATTTATAGGAGACGGGGTCATGGCTCTCTTTGGTGCTTTTTCCGATAAAAATGATGAAGGCAGAGAAGATGCTGAAAATGCAGTGCGAGCAGCATTGGAAATGAGAAGCAAATTTTTTCAATTACAAACTGTATGGCAAGGCAAATGGGAATTAAATGTACCCCAAGTAATTGGTATTGGACTTGGTTGCGGTATTCACACTGGAGTCCATACAATAGTGGGAAATGTTGGAACAGAACAAAGGGATCAATACACCGCATTAGGACCAAATGTTAATTTTGCTGCACGCTTGGAAAGCATGGCAGCTGGAAATCAAATTTTGGTATCATCGACGTGCGAGACTCGAATAAGAGGTAAATTTGCATTAGAAAAAATTAAAATTGTGAATGATGTCAAAAATATTCCGGGAAACTTCGCGGTTTTTAATATTATTGGATAACTAATTCTTGATGGTCCTGTAAAAAGTCGAAAATGACGAAATTGCCATTAATAATATCAACAGGTTACATCGCCTAAAATGACGATAATCGGACTTTTTACGAGTGCATCAATTCTACTTGTCACTCACAACGAATATTATTGAGTATTCTCTGATCTGTTTTAGATATGCTGCGTCAATTGCAGCCATGCGTTTTTTGTGACGGATTTCCATCTGACGGAAAACGGCGGAGGTAGGGGATCGAGGTAGGACAGCCAGTTACCCGACTGCCCCCTCGCAGACCTTGGGACGGAGAGGGGGACGTCAATAAAATCATAAAATTTAAAACTTTCCCGTTAACATTTAACAAGCTCATGGGCCGCCCACCCTTTGTTTAGCATGGGATTGTTGTAATTTTATGGATGTCCCAAAAACTGATGCTTTTGGCAAACTGACGCGGGGCGTCTATTGAGCATTTTTTTGTCTACACTCAGGACAAACGTGCCATTATTGTTTCAGCAAGAGACATGACTCAGAAAGAAAGGAAATAAATATGCCAGACAAATCCTCTGTTTCAAAAGCAAACAGCTATCAAGGAATTGGTGAGTTTTGGGATGAGCATGATGCCTCTGAATTTGGAGAGCAGAGGACAGGCGCTGGTGAACTTGTCGTTGGAAGCAATTTGAATCGTTGCATTTGCTGTTAGCGCAGCCTTAGCTTCTGTATGTTTGAGAAATTAATTGGGCCAGTTTTTTTTCAAATGCAGCTAATGCGGTTTCCCGTCCTTTAATCCAGGCAGATTCGGAACTAGTAAAGGCGCTCTCTTCGGTCGCAAGATGTTTTTGAAGTGAAGCGACAGTTTCTGCGAGTTTGACACGTTCAGTGTCATTAAGCTTATCGTTTGCCAGGCGCTGCACGGCTTCATGATAAGTGTTTCGGAGAGTGGCAATAAACTTTTCATGCTCACGTGCGTTGGGATTGGAAGCTAAATAACCTTTTTGAATCTGATCTAAGGCCGTATTAATTTCGGAATTAGTGGCTTCAATCATTGTCTCCAGTTTCTTCTTGTTGGCAATAGCATTTTGCGCCATGATAGAGCATACGCCTTCCTCTCCCTTGGCTCCTTCTAACTGCCCAAAATCTAAGGCTTTGGTCTCTGCCAGGACTTTCGGGAGAGGAATGCCATTTGCTAGGGCTGCGATTTCAGCAACCTTACCAATAATATCACCTGTTTTGTCTTCTGCCTTATAGTTTACACCGGTCAGAATATTATTCTGTAGCGTAATACTGGCTTCTGGTATGGTTTTTGTTCCGCTTTGCAAGGCAGTCGTATCAATTGCAAACGTTGCTTCAGGTCGATTATCTGGCACCAAGTGCGACGTGTACGTTGCGCCGACTAGCCGGACTTCAGGTTTGTCAGCGCATTCCACTAGCTCATAAGTGAGTGCAATATCGATTCGGGTTGCAGGAAGCTGATAAACTAATCCCTCGGCTACTTTATTCTTCTCAACCGAACGAGACGCTAGTTTGGCGGTACAACCGAAAAACATAAACAATGTACTAGTGATAAAAAACGTAGCAAGTAGTGTCCGCATGATCAGAACCCCTCCTTATTATCAAATAATTGTTTTAAATTGAACCACGGGCTATGCCCGTGCGACCCCATCAGGTTCTACCGTTCCGGCGTGAAGCTCTATCACACCGATTACGGTATCGAAAAGAGATGTGCAATTCCAACTTTGCTTTCTCATTTGATATGTAGGTTATGGACGACAATTAAAATCGGGTGCTCAATTTGAGATTTGGTATTCGGCTTTATCGGCTTTGACAATCGCGAGGCCTTGAATATGGGGCTATACGTAATAGTTGACGCAGGCCTTGGAGCTTTTGCCCGCTTCGAGGGGGCTTCATCATACCACCTCCAATGGGCGTGGGTGATTGCCTGTGCAGTTACAGATTTTAAAAACTCTTGATTATCCACTTTGGCAACGACTGACTTAAATTCATTAAACTGTTCCTTTATACCATCTAACTTGGATAACTTATTATCTGGATCGTCTTCAACCTCCGTATCGAGGTATATCCTGAAAGCACCTGCACCCTTTTCGTCATCATAGTCATATATGACATTTCATCGCTAAGAGCGTAGCAGAGTCATTACCAACTGTTCATTGACCCCTTCCAGTGCCAAAATGCATTTCAACAAGGCATCCCTTTCGGACTCCTGCAACCCATCCCTCCAAATAAAAAACCCCTATATCCTTAAAAAGATATGGGGCGTTGTGGGTAATATCCATTTTGACATTTCCCTGATATTTATTTCGGTTTATTGCTAAATTTTATTGTGGAAAGGATGATAGTATTTTTGACTTCATCATTTCAAGTATTTTTTGAGGGCCAGCCTGGAAATATGTTTGTTGGATGGGTGGCTAAGATATCTGCGGAAGGGAGGTTGATCTTTTTCCCAGGCAACAGATTTATGTGTTTAAAAGTTTCCGGAAACGGCGTGGAATATGACCTCATCGCTTTTCATAAACTTCGGCAATCAAGTTTCCTTCTTGATCGTATGTTCGATTTTTCAATACTGGTATGTAACGGACATCAGGCCGCCATGAAGCTACCAGCCTGCCCCCGCAGTTTGGATGTACGAAGGGAGGTGAAAAATCTACTCCCGCTTGATCTGCCACGTTATCGTGATTTGCAAGCGGGGGAAGATATTGGACATCTTGCGAACCGCAAATTAGGCATTTTGGCCCTGAGGTTCTACCAGACAAAGCCTTTAAAACATTTTCTTGAGCTTGTGCCTCTTTAGCTCGTGAGACGACATTATGACGCAAACTTTGAAGATGCGGGGGTAGACGAGGTTGTAGACCGAGGAGCTTTGCAAGCCAAAACTGCTGTTTCCTTAACGGAGCTTTTGCCTCCTCAAATTCCGCAAGGAGCCTTTCGTTCTCTCTTTGTAATTGCTTGAATAGAGTTGGCGTTCGGGAAAACTTCAATCGGGCTTATAGTATTACACTCGCGCACCAACCGAGATGTCGCTCTAATGGAAATATGGCCTTCCCTATTTGGTAGTTGAAATAGCCCCAAACCACCACGCTGGTGGTAGAGAAATCGCATTCGGTACAGCCAAACCAAGTTGCGGACATGGACATTTATTCAATCCTTTCATGCCTGGAAAAACCCGCATCCATTTCAATATGGAACTGCTATTTATTTTAATTTTGCCTGACAATCTTTGTGGAAGTGAAGATAGTGTGATCTCGTTCATTAATCCAAGTGTTTTTTTTAGCGGTAGATTGGGAATAAACGTACTGGATCGAACAAACGTGGAATCTATTAAACAGGATGTTATCCGATCAGAGGATGATATATTCCATTCGGTCTTGGTAAACTGGATATCGTATAACAAAATGAACCCTTGTGTCTCAAGTATGGTATGCTATATAGGCCCCCGCCTGACCCTGCCCTGCGGCCCCTGCCGGGTGGGTACGCCCCCTTCCGCCGATTTGTACCACTTCCGAATTCTATATTAATATTGCTATTGATATCAGAAGATAAATCAGTTTTAATGTTCGCAACGGATAAATCCTGGCTTACCGGGGGAAGCAATGCGAAAATGTATGATCGTCTTTACAATAATCCTATCGCTGTTTGTTTCTAATCTTTCTGCCGATCAGGAAGGACCAAAAAAAGGGGATCGGCTTGCCTTGCTGATAGGCAACGGCAATTATACCCACGGCGGCAGTCTTCCTAATCCTGTGAACGATGTCAGAGCCATGGAAAAGGCATTGGAGGGCCTGGGATTCACAGTCATGAAGTATGAAGATTGCTCTCAAAAGACCATGAAAAAAGCCATGGACGAATTTGGGAGAAAACTGAAAGGAAAAGATGTCGGTCTGTTCTTCTATGCTGGTCATGGGGTCCAGGTGAGAGGCAACAATTATCTTCTTCCTGTCGATGCAAAGCTGGAAAACGCAAATGACGTTGAATACGACTGTGTGAGGGCTGACAGGGTATTGGCAAAGATGGAAGCTGCCGGGAGCAGAACCAATATCGTTATATTAGACGCCTGCCGTGACAACCCTTTTGAGCGGAGTTGGAGAAGAGGCACGGAGGGAACTGGTTTGGCTTTTATGGACGCCCCATCAGGTTCTTTGATAGCTTATTCCACCGCTCCTGGAAAGACAGCGTTGGATGGTAGAGGGGAAAACAGTCCATATACTTCTGCCTTGTTACAGCACATCAAACACCCAATATTACCGTCTTACAGATGTTTCAGAGGGTACGTTCAACAGTGATTGATAGATCTGGAAATGAACAGACACCTTGGGAGTCTACGTCGCTGAAAGGAGATTTCTATTTCAATGATCAAAGAGGAATAACTGTAAAACAGCAAAAGGAAGAAACGACTGGGCGGCTCTTCGTTAACACAAATCCTGAAGATGCGAGTGTGAGGATTCTCAATATAGGGCCAAAGTTTTATCAAGGGATTGAACTCTCTCCTGGGGGGTATATGTAGAAGTTTCGAGTATCGGTTACAGAAAAAGGAAGATGTGGGTAAATGTGAAAGCGAATGAAAGGACGGCACTAAGCGTTGATCTTGAAAAGAAAATGCGGTCGTTCCAGTTACCCCCCGTAGCCCAACAGAAGCAATAGAGACATTTAATTGCGATGGATTAGGATTAGATCCAAATAATGCAACTTATTACAATAGTCGTGGGTTTGCTTATTATTGTCTCAGACAATACGTAAAGGCGATTCAGGATTATGATAAGGCTATAGAGTTAGAACCAAATCATGTAAAGTCCTTGAAAATGAGAGGGACTGCCTATGTCATGCTCAATCAATCTGCAAAAGCTATTCAGGATTTCGACAAAGCGATAGATTAGCCCCGGATGATGTGGAGGCTTTATCGCTCAGGGGGGCGTGTTATGCCCAATTTAACCAACCCATTAAGGCATTTCAGGATTTTGACCGGGCGATAGAATTGAACCCAGATAGTGCGGAGGCTCTTTCTCCCGGGGAAGGATTTATTCCGATCTCAACCAACCTATCAAAGCAATTCGAGATTTTGACCGGGCAGTAGAATTAGAACCAAATGTTGCAAGATATTATTCTTATAGGGGAAAGACGACTCTTCTATTGGGAGTAATGACAAGAGTGGAAATGGAGACCTTCTCAGAGGCTATATAAATAAGGCTTGTCTCGATTTCCAAAAGAGCTGTAGCCTTGGAGACTGTGATTTCTTGGAAAGGGTTAATAGGCGTAGTGGGATTTGCCAACCTAAATAAGGGATTTCCGAAATCCCCTTTAGTGTGCTGGAAAATGGTGTACGTATAGTCCAGACAAGCCCCTTTCACGGTATTCAATAAAGAGATATATTTATGTCGCAATCGGGGATATATAAAGCTCCCCCTTCGGCACCATGCGGCCCCTACCGGGTGGGTACGCCCCCCCTTTCGAGACACCGGCCACAAATATAAGGCAGTCTGAACATTTCCATTGTGATCAATAAGTGGGTATAACTTTCGAGAAACTGACTTCGAGGGGTGGGCTTGTCATGAGATACGAAATGGCCTTTTGCTACTTTTGCCCCTTTTGCGGATAGGGTTGGAAGTTGACGATGCTCTTCTTGGTGGGAAATGAAAAAGCCGGTTTCCCTGTATTGGGATGCCGGTTTTTTTGTGGGGTACGGTGTGGGGTACGAATATTTTTTTTGATGAGCTGCGGAAATCTTCAAAGAAAAAGTCATCCTGATTTCTTTTCTTGATTGCATGGCGGGGCGCTATTGAAAGCCCTATTTACCTGCTGGGTGGGGTATAGTGTGGGGTATGGATTTTTGCAGGCAATAAAAAAGGGGCTACGTTTTTGACGTAACCCCTTGAATTCTTTTTTGGTAGCGGGGGCTGGATTCGAACCAACGACCTTCGGGTTATGAGCCCGACGAGCTACCAGACTGCTCCACCCCGCGATATCCAAACATTATATATCCTAATTTCTTTTTGTCAAATAAAAAAAATGAACAACCGAGAAGATTCACAATTCGTCTTCTCTAAGAATCCTTTCCCTTCGCCGGTGACGGCCCTCTTTCTTTATAAATATGATTTTCTAAAGAATGCCTTCCGCCAAAAGGCTTTTCTCTTTCCAAGTTTCTATGAAATGCTCCGATTCCAAACTTCTTCGCCCCCTCCAGGGCAAAAGAAAACATAGTTTAATGCCAGGGTATCAAACATGGTTTCCGTTCCCTGTCTGATGGTCTGGTATAGTTCCTTCATGGTTCCGGCCCTGTTTAAAAGAGAACGGTATTCAAGATCATTGAAGAGCCGGGAGTCAATGGGGAGAAGAACCCGATCAAGGGTCCCATGCCAGTGCAAATTCAATTTTTCCTTCATGGCAAAGACCTGTTTATACATGGAGCGGAGCAGGTCTGTTCTCAAAATGGCATTGACCTGGTTGATCATACAGTCCATGAGGCCTATGAGATAGTAGATCTCTCTCATTTCTTTTTCGTTTTTTCGGTTGGCATACATGGAGAGTATGGTATAGGCCAATCCGCCTTTTAAGACGAAGTGGGGAGGCATTTGAGGAAATGTTCGGGAGTCGCGAGGCGTTTCTTCCACCACGACACGAAGAATCTGCGTGAAATAAAGGGTCCTCCACGGCGGTTTCCTGAATTCCCATGGACCGGAAGAAATGACTCCTCCTGCCGGGCCCTTTATCCTGTCTTCAAGTCTTATAAGATCACCCATCGCTCTTCATTCCCTTATGGTCTGGGATGGCATTTTTCATGAAGCTCTTTGAGCCTTTCTCTCGTCACGTGGGTATAGATCTGGGTGGTGGAGATATCCGCATGGCCCAACATGACCTGAACGGCCCTCAAGTCAGCCCCCCCTTCCAGAAGATGGCTTGCAAAAGAGTGCCTCAGACTATGTGGGGTGATCTCCTTTTGAATGCCTGCATCTTTCCCGTATTTCTTGATAATTTTCCAGAAACCCTGTCTGGTCATCGGCTTTTGTCTGAAATTGAGGAAGAGGTAGGGCGAGTTTCCTCCCTTGCTTGCCATGGCCCGGCCACCATGAATATACCCCTTTACCGCCGTGGTTGCCTTTTCTCCGATGGGGACAAGCCGTTCCTTGGAGCCTTTCCCCATGGTTCGCAAAAAACCCGCTTCCAGGTTTACATCCTGGATCTTGAGGTTTATCAGTTCAGAGACCCTCAATCCAGATGCATAGAGGAGCTCAATCATGGCATGATCCCTCTGACCTTTGGGTTTTGCGGTATCCGGCTGGTCAAGCAGTTGCTGTATTTCTTCCACATTGAGAGTATCCGGCAGGGTTCTTGGAAGGTGCGGCGTTTCCAGAAATCGTGCCGGGTTTGTTTCCATAACTCCTTCCGAGGTAAGAAAACGGAAGAACATTTTTGTGGCGGAGATCTTTCTGGCAACAGACCGCGGAGAATGCCTTTCCCGCAGGGCGCCTACATAATCGGCGATGGACTTTTTCGAAACATCGAAGAGGTTCAGCCCCTCCTGTTTAAAAAATTCCGCCAGTTCAACCAGATCCGTGCTGTAGGCCGTGACTGTGTTTTCAGCCAGTCCTCGTTCTATTCTCATGTAATTGACAAACCGGTCGATAAAGTTGTTCATCTATTCCATCATAGATCGTAAAAGTGGTCACATTCGGTCAGTATCTCCGAACCCGTCTCCGTGATCCGGACCATTTCCTCCAATCGAACGCCTCCCTTTCCAGGGATGTAAATGCCCGGTTCGATAGTGATCACGTTTCCGGGTTTCAAGGTGACTGGATTTCGTGGACCTACTCGCGGTCCCTCATGGGTGGCGAGGCCCACTCCGTGGCCGAGACCGTGCCCGAAATAGTCGCCATAGCCCGCCTCTTTAATAAAGTTTCTTGCTATGAAATCAAGGTCCACGCTTTGCATATGGGGCTTGGCGGATTTCAATGCCGCTAATTGCGCTGCCCGTACTGTCCTGTAAATATCGACAAATTCTTTGTCAGGGTTTCCAAGAAAAACCGTCCTTGTGATATCGGAACAGTACCCGTCAAGCTTTACGCCGGTGTCTATGATAACAGGTTCTCCCTGCCGAAGTTTTCTGTTTGAGGGCTCTGCATGGGGGAGGGCGCCATTGGGGCCGGAGGCTACGATGGGAGGGAATGAAAGGCCGTCGGCTCCCGCTGCCCTCGCCAATTTCTTAATTTCCCAGGCCACCTCCTGTTCCGTCATGCCTGGTTTCAGCAAAGGGATTAGTTCATCTAATATGCGGCTGATCATCAGGGCAGCGGCTTTGAGCGCCGCAATTTCTATTTCTTCTTTGATTTCCCGCATGTCTTCAATAACGGAGTCCATCGGTTCAAGGGGCACCGGCGGGGAGAGGGCTGCAAGCTTTTCCGTCAGCTCACGGTGTTTCTTCCAGGACAGACAGTCCCCTTCAAAGCCAAGGATCTTTGTTCCCGTCTCCTTTATGAGTTCCGGAAAATCATCCATGAAACCGCTTTTCAGGGTTTTGACTGAAAAATCTGCTGCTTCCTCTTGAGCCTGCAAAGTATACCGGGAATCCGTGACGAGCAGGGCGTGTTCCCCGTTTATGAGGAGGGAGCCGGACGATTCGTTGCATTGGGTGTCTTCCGCTGTGAACCCGGAACAATATCGCCTGTTTTCAGGTTGAATGATCCATGCTGCATCGTATTCCATTTCAGGCCTTTGCCCAAGATTGTTTCTCACCGCGGAAAGGCGTTTCCTGTAAATCTGTTTTTCCATGATTACCTTGTAAAATAATAAAAAGACCGTCTTGATTTGCTTCGAACTTTTCATTTTATATAACACACTACAATCACTCTAACAAGATCCGGAGTTGATTGCAATCGCACGATTCTCAAAAAGGAAGGCGCCTATGAAAACGGCAATGTTGACAGGACCGGCCGCACCTGTTACTACACTTCGAACAAAAGAGGAAATGGTTTTGAAGGACGAAGCGGAAAGCATGAGAGGATAACAATCCTTTATAAATAACCACGGCCCAGTGTCGGCGCCCGATGCTTGCCAACCAGGTCTTTGAGTCCGAATTCACAGAAAGGATTTTAAGCGTTTACCTATGTACGAGGGGAAAATTGTAGAATATATAGACCAGGGTCGTTTCATATGCACCCTATGCATGGAGGAAAGGGGGAGCCGTTTGCACCTGTTGACGGCTTCAAACAGAGAAATCAATCTTTCTCCGAAAAGGGCCATTGCGGTTTCTGAAACAGGCGTGGATATTTCAAAACCCAGGGAAGACCTTATCGCAAAACTCTGTGAGATTGAAGATGTGAGGGGCAGCCTGAAACAGAAAATTGATGTGGAGGAAATCTGGGAACTGGTTCAGGACGATGAAGAGACATACGATCATAAATATCTGGCGGAACTTGTCTTCGGGGATGAAGCGGGAGATAACCATGCGTCAGCAGTCCTGAGAGCGATTTTTGACGACCGTTTGTTTTTCAAGATGAAAAACGGGCAGTTTACGCCTAATTCCGAAGAACGGGTCGATCAAATCAGGCGAGAGAAAGAGGAGGAGGAGATCAAATCCGAGAGACTCAGAAAGGGAAGCCTGTGGCTTTCGGAAGTCTGCCAGGGAAGAAAAGCGGAAGCTCCTTCTTTTAAGGAAGAGATTGTGGACCTGTTGGTCCAGTTGGCCCTCAATGGGAATGATGCCCCGGATCTCAAATACGGCAAGGAGCTTCTCTCCGCCGCGGGCATAACGGATATCGGACAGTCCATGTCTCTTCTTGTGAAATTGGGCATATGGAGAGAGGATGAGAACCTGGATCTGTTGAAGTCGGAAATTGAAACAGCCTTTTCCGAGGACGAACTTCAAGAAGCAGGGAGGCTTGCAGCAAGGCAGCCTGGTGTGGATGGTCGTGAAGATTTGAGGCACCTTCCCTGTTTCACCATTGATGGCCCCGGCACACGCGATTACGATGATGCCTTGAGCATTGTCATAGAGGGAGATGAGCTTTTGGTCGGCATCCATATCTCCGATGTGGCAGCGGTGATTTCTCCCGGAAGCCTTCTGGACCAGACGGCTGCTTCCAGGGCATCTTCCCATTATCTTCCACGCAGGCAGATACCGATGATCCCCCCGGAACTTTCGCAGGATCTCCTGAGTCTCAAAAAGGATTCCGACCGGCTTTCCATTTCCCTCCTGATCAGGTTTGACAGAACCGGAGATGTGATAGATTATCGGTTTACTCCAGGCATCATACGGGTGCGGCAGCAGCTGATTTACGAAGATGTGACCAAGAATCTTGAAAATGAAAACGACCCGCTTATGAAGGAATTACACAGACTGTGTCTTCGTTTGCGGCAGAAGAGGATAGACCAGGGCGCTCTCAATCTATCCCTGCCGGAAATCGAATTTACCTTCAACGATGAAGCCCTTGTTTCTCTTGCGCTGGAGGAACAGGACACGCCATCAAGAATGATCGTGGCCGAGCTCATGATCCTCTATAACTGCCTGACGGCGGGATTCTGTCAAGAGAACGACATCCCCCTGCTCTTCAGAAATCAGGGCCAGCCTGGTGAACGATTTTCCTTTGATGAATGTGGATATGTTTACTATGTTTTCAGACAGCGCCGCAAACTCAGCCCACTGCATATCTCTACGGTGCCCGATAAACATTCCGGATTGGGGGTGGATTGTTATACACAGGCCACATCTCCCATCCGGCGATACCTCGATCTTGTGATCCAGCGACAATTACAGTGTTTTCTCCTGGGGAAGGACCTCCCTTACCACGATGGAGATCTCGAGGAACTCAGGCTCTCCGTTGAGCCCGCTCTCAAGAGAGTGGGCATTATCAAGAGGAGCCGCATTCGATACTGGACCCTTAAATATCTTTCCCTGCATAAGGGAGAGGTGTTTGAAGCACTGATCTTGGATGAAATGAAAAGCAAATATCGAGTTATTCTGAATGATTTCCTGCTGTTATCGGATTTAAAGCGTCAAAACGGCGTGATCCTTTCCACGGGGCAACGCATACGGGTGAAAATAAAAAAGGCGGATCCCCGGGATGACATCCTCACCCTTGAGTATCTGGATGAGCTGTAGGGAGGGCTGCATCGATTTTCTTGTTCAAGATACAGTCTCCCTTTTCGTTGTAAACCAGGATGTTGATGGATCGGATTTTCGTGTCCGGTGAATCAAGGGAATAGGCGCCCCTCATATTCCTGTAGTTTATTATACTGAAACGTTCTCCCTGTTTGTACTCGACGGGGGCCCCGTTCTGAAGCGGTGTTTTTGGATAACTCCATAATCCCGGCTGGTCGTTTTCTTCCTCCATCGCAATGGCGAAGACATATCCTTCGATTCGTTGATGGGAAGGGCTCTTGTTTGTTACCCTGAATCGTACCGATAATTTCTCCCCGTCCCTGCTAATGGCAATCTTTTCTATCCCGACCTTTTCGTCCGGGATGCCGCTCTCCAAATGGCGTAAACCCGTTTCCGCGGTTGGAGGATTTCCGGCTTTTTCAGCCGCGGGATTCTCTTGTTGCGCGTTTCTATTCTTGTCCGTTGTGAACGGGTCACTCTTTGGGCGATCCGCTTCTTCGGCCTGCTCCGGACGTTTCTTGACGGCATGCATTTTGTTTGTTGCGTTTAAAGGGGAGTCCTGCGCTTTTTCCACAAGCTCTTTTTGGACTATGCCCGTGCGCAGCAGGTCTACGTACAGGTAAAGACACAGAAAGGAGCCCAGAATTAAGAGTGCCAAGAAAAGAATAGAGCCGAACAATAATTTGGAGGAGATTCGGAAGCTCCTCACCTTCCCGGGAGCTCGCGAAATCATGATGGTAAAGTGAGACCTCTCGGGAGCTTTATTTCCTTTCATGCGTATCCCGGAACCCGAATTCCATTCTCCGATTTTCCTGCTATTTACCACAACTCTCACGCATGACCTTTCAGGCGCCGGTCCCCCGTCACAGGCAACGGCTCAAAAAAATTCCGAGACAAAGAAATATTCCATGGACAACAAGGGTTTGGATGGTAAGGGCCTGGGCCGGGACGACTCTGTCATAGGAAAGGTACTCCCTCCAGAGGATTTTTATGGCTTTGAGAGCCGGGGGAAGTCCGGCAAACGAGAGCATAATCAGATAGGAAAGCTGGAAGGCTTCAATCATGAAAATAACCGAAAGAAAACCGGCTATCATGATCAAGGCATAGAAGATTCTCGCGGTTGCCGGACCTGATCGGACGACCAGGTTTCTCTTCCCGGCCTTTTTGTCGGCCTCATAATCGGGAAACTGGTTAATCCATATCACCCCGGTAATGAAGAATCCCTGAGGGGCGCCCAGCATGAACGCCGTCCAGCTCAATGTTCCGGACAGGACATAAAAGGCGCCGAGGGTGATCAAGGGACCGAAGGCAAAAAAGATAACCATTTCTCCCCAGCCCCGATTCATGAGTCGCAAGGGGGGAGCTGAATAAGCCCATCCTGCCCCGAGGCCCAGCATCCCCATGGGAATTGCAAGGGGCCTGCCCGCGAAGGCAAGCCATATCCCGGTTGCAAATCCTGCGACGAAAAAAAGCAGTGCCATCATCAGGACCCTTTCCGCGGTGATTTCTCCATCCTGTATGACGCGGCTTCCCCCGCTGAAGGGGGTAACCCGCAAGTTGATAGGATCGCTTCCTCTTGCGTCATAATAGTCATTCAAGAGGTTTGCCCCCAGGTGAAGCCCGATGATTCCCGCAACGCAAAGGAGAAAAAGACCGGGAGAAAAATGCCCCCGGTCAAAAGCGAAAGTGGCGCCGATAATCACCGGAATCACCGATCCTGCCAGAAATGGCGCTCTAACTGCCTTCACATAAGGATTCATAGTTGAAAAAAACCTGATTTTAGTGTTTATTCCTGATCATCTGAATCTCCTATGACAGATCAGACGGCCATACTCGTCTCTAAACTTGATATGTATCAGAACAGGTGTTTTATTTCAACCTGCTCTTGCAGGGGACCATGGGTTTTCATTTTTGCCACCGATGGTCATCACGTAAATGGATCTCCTTGAAATGTCCATGGATGAAGCAACAAAAGAAACCTTTGAGAAAATAATAAACGAAGAAAGTGCGGCTTCTTTTGTGGCGCAACTGGGCCCCCTTCTTTTTTTAACCAGTATATTTTTTCTCAGTTTCATCGGAAGAATTATCTTCTCTCCCTTGATGCCGGCCATTGAAAACGATCTTGGAATGAACCATGCCGATGCGGGGGGGTTGTTTCTTATGATGTCCCTTGGGTACTTCGTTTCTCTCATTGGCTCCGGTTTCATTTCCTGCCGAATAGGCCACAGGAAGACCATTGTCATTTCCGCCGTGGGCGTCGGAATCATTCTGTGGGTGATCTCCCTGTGCACGACCTTGTTGGGAATTCGGATTGGAATGGTTTTGATTGGTCTGGCTGCCGGTCTCTATCTTCCTTCGGGGATAGCGTCGGTGACATCGATTGCAGACCCCAGACATTGGGGCAGAGCCATTGCCATACATGAATTGGCCCCGAATCTCAGTTTTGTCGTAGCGCCCTTGCTCTCGGAAGTGCTTATGGAATGGTTTTCATGGCGGGGGGCTCTGTTATTTTTCGGGATATGTTCTCTTCTTGCGGGACTGGCCTTCGGACGATTCGGCAAAGGGGCGGAAGGTTACGGGCAAGCGCCGAGCTTGTCGTCTTTTGGCGCACTCTTCAGGAAGCGTTCTTTCTGGATCATGATGCTCCTTTTCAGCTTTGGAATTACCGCCACGATGGGGATCTATACCATGTTGCCTCTCTACCTGGTAGCCGAACAGGGGATCGAACGAAACTGGGCGAATACGGTCGTCGCGCTTTCCCGTATCTCGGGCCTGTTTATGACTTTCCTGGCGGGTTGGGTGAGCGATCGGGTGGGCCCGGAAAAGGCCATGGGTACAATTTTACTGATTGCCGGCATCATGACGATCCTCCTCGGAATGGTTTCCAGTTCCTGGGTGATCCTGATCGTCTTTCTTCAGCCGGTCGTTGCGGTTTGCTTTTTCCCGCCAGGATTCGCCGCACTTTCTTCCATCGGACCGCCGAGTACCCGCAGTGTGGCCGTGTCTCTCACGGTGCCTGCTGCTTTTGTTATAGGGGGAGGCGCCATCCCCGCGGGGATAGGTTTGATGGGGGATGCAGGATCGTTGGGGCTGGGAATCGCCCTGGCCGGGGCTCTTGTCGCGACGGGGTTTCTGTTTGCTCTTTTCCTCAAGATTTCCCGTTCATAATTTGCACATTATTCCGTTTAGACTTGACCCGGGAAGAGAGATTTTCTATAAGAAAGAAGTTAATAAATATTGTCTTTCGCATGCGGATTCTTAAAGCCGCCTAACGACATTGATGATTAATGAAGCAAAATCCGGAGGTTATTATGGGGAAAGTAGGAGTTATAGGAGTGGGGCAGACCGCTTTTGTGCGCGGATATCCCGGTTCAATCAGGGAACTGGCGTTTGACGGTTTTAAAGAGGCATTGCGGGATGCGGACATCTCGGCAAAGGATATAGATGCCTCTATTATCTGTTCGGCCCCGGAATACGATAAGCAGAGATCTCCCGCCGGGGTCCTGGCGGAGTATTTAGGTCTTACGCCGCAGCCTACGTGCTATCTGGAGACACTCTGTTCTTCCAGCAGCATGGGGTTGCGCTACGCCTATTCGCTGGTAAAATCGGGCCTTCACCATGTGGTTGCCGTGATCGGCTTTCAGAAGATGTCCGAGATTTCTTCCGCCGAATCCCAGGAAAGAATGGGAAGGGGAGGGGACATTCAGTGGGAAAGCCCTTTTGGAACGATGATGCCCGCTTACTATGCCATGTATGCCAGAAGGCATATGGAGGAATATGGAACGACCCCCGAGGATCTGGCTCTGATTCGGGTAAAGGCGGCGACCTACGGGCAGATCAACGAGAAGGCCGTATACCGCAGGCCTGTAACCTTTGAAATGTTTTCCGATCCTGAAAGTGCCATGTCCGGACCTGTTGCAAGCCCCTTGAGGGTGGGGGACTGTTGCGCAAATGCCGACGGGGCTTCCGTCGTTCTGGTTGCCAGCGAGGAAAGGGCGAAATCTCTGAGCAAGAAGCCGATCTGGATTCTTGGATTGGGGGCCGCAACAACCAGTGTGAATCTTGCGGGAAGAGATCTTTTCTCCGGGCTGAAGGTTGCCAAAGAGGCGGGAGAACAGGCCTACAAGATGGCGGGTATCACCCCGAAGGATGTGGACGTGGCTGAAGTGCACGATTGTTTTACCATCGCGGAAATGATGGCCTATGAGAACCTGGGCTTCGCCAAACCGGGTGAAGGCAAAGACCTGATTAAATCCAAGGAAACCTATAAGGAAGGAAGCATTCCGGTCAATGTGGACGGCGGGCTGCTTTCAAAGGGGCATCCCATCGGAGCCACCGGCGGCTCTCAGGTCAGGACCATTGTCTTGCAGTTGCGAGGAGAAGCAGGCGACATGCAGGTGAAAGACCCTGAGATCGGTCTGGTTCATAACATCGGTGGAGTGGGTCTATACGGAAACGTCAGTATTTTCGGGAGGTAGAAGCATGGGCAAGAAAATAAAAGAAGTGGATGACCGGTTTAAGAAATTTGGAACGGTAAGCTTTACCTCCATTACCAAGGTGAACGATTTTATCGGTTATTTGGAAGATGGTAAAGTGATGGGGACCCGCTGCAAGGAGTGCGGCCTGTTTTTCTTTCCTCCGAGGGCGGATTGCCATCAATGCCTTTCAAGCGATATGGAGTGGTCCGAAGTATCGGGAAAAGGAAAGTTGGTGACATACAGCAAACTGGAATTTGCTCCCATTGGCTTTGGAGACGACCTGCCCTATGCCATTGCCGTCCTGGATTATGGAGAATATAAGGTATTTGGCAGAATTTCCAGCGATGTGCCGGAAGGCGATATCAAAGTGGGAATGGAAATGACCACCAGGGCGAACACCCTTCCCAACGGCCAGTTGAATTACGTTTTTGAAAAGGCGTAACGCCTTTCTTCCCGGCCCCCGCCTTCCCGGCGGGGGCTTTTTTTTCGCCTGTATAGCTTCTTGAAAACGAATAATGAATATCGGAAGGGGACGCCCGTTGAAAGATAACAATGCTGAATGGCTGGAAGTCTGCATCGAAACGGATCCGGCTGTCCATGATGCCCTGAGTTCCTTTCTTTTTGATCTCGGTTGCAACGGGGTTGTCTCGGAAGATTTCAATGATCATACCCTGAAGGCCTATCTTCCCTTCCGTGAAGATCTTGAGGATCTGAAAATCCGGATACATGCCTACCTTGCGGATTTGAGGGACATATTCCCGGAGATGTCTTCTTCCCAAATCGATTTTAACCGGATTCCCGATCAGGATTGGGGGATCCGGTGGCGTGCATTCTTCCATCCCGTGGAGATTTCTCCCCAACTGCTTATCCTTCCTGCCTGGGAGCCGGTTCCGGAACGGATTCCCGCCCATCTGATCCGTATAGACCCCGGCCCCGCATTCGGCACCGGGCAGCATGCCACTACAAAGCTCTGCCTGAGAGCCATGGAAAAATTCCGACAACGGGAATCCGGGCCGTGGACCATGCTTGATGTGGGCACGGGCAGTGGAATTCTGGCCATTTACGGGGAGAAGTTGGGGGCCGAGCGGGTGGTTGCCATTGATATCGATCCGGACGCCGTTGACTGGGCCGCTCAGAACATCTCGCTGAACGGCGGATCGAATGTCATTCAGCTCTCCACCGCTTCCATTGATACGTTGGACGCCATCATTTCCGTTGATCTGCGCCAATCTGATTCTTAGCGAGATCATGAAGCTCCTTCCCCGTTTCTCACGATTGCTCAAACCCGGCGGAAATCTGATTGTATCGGGCATCCTTGTGGACCAGGTAAATACCGTGAAGGATGGTCTTGCACAAAACGGACTTGTCTGCCTCGAAACCCTTACCCTGGAAGAGTGGGCCTGCATGATTGCGGCCTCAGAGTGAGAAGGTGCGACGTTTTTTTGTCGAAAACCTGAATGTCGACGAGAACGGTTCCTGTGTGATTTCGGGGTCGGAAGCGCGACATATGACGAAAGTCATCCGGATGGTGCGGGGTGACCGGTTTGTGCTTATGGGCGGCAACGGGGAGCATTCTCTGGCCGTGGTACGCTCTATCGGTCCCAGGGAAGTGCGGGTTGATATTGAAAGGGCACTGGCTGTCCCAACTCCTTCACCCGTTGAAATCACCCTCTGCCAGGCCCTTTTGAGATCCGACCCGATGGACTATCTGATTCAGAAAACCTCGGAACTGGGCGTGGATCGGATCTTTCCCTTTTTCAGCTCGAGGGCCGTTGCAAAAATTGCCGCTGAAAAATTCGACAAGAAGGCGATGCACTGGCGGGGTGTTGCCACAAGTGCGGCAAAACAGTGTGGAAGGCCCTTGCCTGCCCGAATTTCTCACCCCGATTTCTCTTCCTGACCTGCTTGCCGGGTTTTCAGGGGAGGACTGCCCCAAAGTGGTCTTGTGGGAAGAGGAGGAATCGACCGGTCTCAAGAAATTTCTTCAAGAATCTTTCGAAAGAGAAAGAGTTATCGGTATGGTCGGTCCTGAAGGCGGCTTCTCTGAGAGTGAAATCCAGATGACAAGGGAGAAGGGGTTTATCCCGGTGTCTCTGGGGAGCAGGGTGTTGAGGGCCGAGACGGCGGCTCTGGCCATGGTTGCCCTGGTGCAGTATGAATGGGGCGATCTGGGCAAGGCGGGAAGGAGGCCCCGATGAGAGAAATGAAATAACCTTCCACACCCTGCCTTCCCCGGGAACCCTTTCATGAAAACACCCATTACTGCATATTATATCGGTGTGAAGATGCCATTCAAAAAGATCCCCGAATCCCGCCTGGCGCCGCAACCAGATTTGAAGTAATGACTCCGGCTTAACATTCAGGAGCTTGCCGGGAGCAAAATTGAGTTTCCGCCGTTATCTCTCCGATAATCACTGAAATTGGATTTCCTGAAATTTCCTCGTACATTCGTTATAAAAAAATAAACAATGGCCTATTTTTTTTCTTGACAATGAAAAAGTGAGAGGATATTTTGTTCATACTATGAATGAAAGTGCTCACGAGATTAACGGTGAACTGATAGAGTATCAGACGGACAGGATTCAGAACCTGATTGCGGAAATGGTTGAATGCTGCGAGGATCGAAAACTCTATGAGTCCAGAAAATTCGGCCTTCCCTATTCGGAGTTGAAAAGTCTGATGCTTTTTAACGGCGAGCGCTATTTGACCGCAAAGGTGATGGCCCAAAAGCTGGATCTGGCCAAAAGCAGGATTACCAAGCTGACAAAAGGACTTCTAACTAAAGGACTTATTGATCAGATTGATGACCCCTCGGACGCTCGCATAAAGCTGTCTGAGGCTTTCCCCCAAGGGCAGTAAATTGGCAGAGAGAATCGAGTCCTTTCAGAAGGATATTCACCGCGAGGTGCTGCTTCAGATGGATGAAGCTGAGAGAAAACATGTGCTTTCTTATATGGAAACCCTCAGATCCGCCATGGAGGCCGTGAAAGAAATGCTGGTATAGAGGTCGTGGTTGCCTTGAAGAGGCTATTTTTTTTGCCCTTATGGTTAATAGAGTGAACGAAATGTAGGTGAAAGGAGGATGCCATGGAAAAAGACCTGGTTCAAAAGGAAGAAGTCGAAAGGCCGAAAGGCAGTGTAACGCTGGAACAACTCAGCGAGCAGATTGCGGTTATAAAAAGTCAGCTGCAATCCCTCTCTGACAAGGCCCCTGAAAACAAGCTGTCCATGATTGTCTTCAGCGGCGATTTGGATAAAGTATTGGCCGCATTTGTCATTGCCACGGGGGCGGTGGCCATGGGCATGGATGTGGTCATGTTTTTTACTTTTTGGGGAACGCCGGTACTCAGGGACAAGGAAAAAAACGTGGACGGCAAAGATTTTATGGGAAAAATGTTCGGGTCGATGTTGCCCAAAGGCACCGGAAAGGTGAAACTTTCCAAAATGAATATGGGCGGTATGGGAACCGGCATGATGAAATCCCTCATGAAAAAGAAAAATGTGGCTTCTCTGGAACAGATGTTGGAACTGGCTGCCGAATTGGATGTGAGGATTTTCGTCTGCGAGATGTCCATGGATCTCATGGGATTTAAACGGGAAGAAATGATCAGTTATCCGAACCTGACCTATTGCGGAGTGGCCAAATTTCTGGAAGAGGCCCTTGGGAGCAAGATTCAGCTTTTCATATAGGCGAGTAGAAAGGATGAAATGAGTTGTGAGCGATGAACGGAAACCTTCGAAATGGAAAAGCCAATTCGCACCATTCCAGCCATCAGGCAGTCTGATGGTGAGGGGATAATATTTTTACAACACAGGACAATTTCAAGGAGGTAGAAAAATGGCGGATGCAATGAAAGTGGATAAAGTAATGGATCTTAAAGGCTTGCCCTGCCCCATGCCGGTTGTGAAGGTGAGCAAGGGGATTAAGGAAGTGGAAGTGGGCCAGGTCATTGAAGCCATAAGCTCCGATCCCGGTTCTTTGGCTGATTTTCCCGCGTGGGCCAAGACCAGTGGAAACGAGATCCTCGAAACCGTTCAGGAAGACGGTTTGATCAAATTCTACATTAAACGCGGGGCATGATTTTGTTGACCAATCGGCCCCTGCATAAGGGCTCGCTCAAATCGGGAAAATGTCTTTGAGTGAGTCCACAGGGGCGGATGCTATCCCTTTCCGAATGATGGAGGCTTCCATGCAAACCGTATATTACATTATATTGGTCCCCATGGTCTACGCAGCCTTTGGCGTGTTCTTTTTCGGCACGGTCATAAAACTCATACAAATGTCCCGAAAACCGAAAAATCCTTCAACTCTTATGATTTTTCCGGACAAGGGAGCGCCCTGGCTGCGGGCGCTTTATGATACTTTCCTATTGCCCACGGTCAGAAGGCATAATCCTGTTCTGTGGGTTTTCCTGATGATCTTTCATATTTCTTTTCTCCTCCTTATTATCGGGCATTTGGAACTTATTGATGATTTCAGTGTATTCCAGATTTTTGAACACGAAATTTTTATCGGGAAAGGTTTCGTTGGTCTGATTCTGTCTGTTTCACTTCTTTATTTTTTCTTCAGACGGCTGGTTACGCCCAACAAAGAACTCTCCGTACCCGAAGACTATTTCCTGTTGATGCTCCTCTTTTTGACCGTTCTTTTTGGAAGCGAAATGGATTGGGCAAGGACCTGGTACGACTATGGAGAAATGTCGGTGGAAGATTATCGCCAATATCTTTCCAGCATGCTTTATCTGAGACCTGCTTTGCCGGAAAGTGTTCTTCAGTCCGGGCATTCATTCATGCTTGTGCTTCACGTCTTTTTCGCGAACCTGTTTTTAATGTTCTTCCCTTTCAGCAAGATTATGCACTCCTTTTTCTCGCTGCCCATGAACAAACTCAGGAGGGGTTAGCCATGGATCAAGCAATGCGAAACGATTTGTTAAAGCTCTTCAGGGGTAAATTGAATCAGGCCATGACCTTTTACCTTGAGACCTGTTCCCGGTGCGGAGTATGCACCGAGGCGTGCCATGTATACGCATCGATGCCGAAGGTGAAATATATTGCCGCCTACCGAGCTGAAATCGTCCGAAGAATCTATAAGAAATATTTCAAAGGGCAGGGAAAGGTGTGCTCCACCCTGGGGGAATCGAAAGAACTGACGGAGATGGCTTTGGAGGAACTTTACGAAGCCGCTTACAGTTGCACCGGCTGCAGACGTTGTATGGTGTTCTGTCCTTTCGGCATCGATACACAAATGATCATGTCCATCGCCAAACTTCTTCTGGTGGGGGCCCACGCCGAACCGGAAATCCTCACCCTTCTGGCGGACACCTCTATTACAAAAGGGGAATCTCTCGATATTTTTAAGGAAGGATTCCTGCAGGGGATCAAGAATCTGGAATCCGAAGTGGTGAAAAAGTGGAAGATTGAGGCGGGTGAGAAGGCTATCCCGGTCGATGTGGAAGGCGCCGATCTTCTCTACGTTGCCCTGGCTGGAGCCCACTCCATTATCCCCGCGGCCGCCGTTTTTAATGCTGCCGGGGAGAACTGGACCTTGAGCTTTTTTGAAGCGGTTAATTTCGGCGCCTTTGTGGGAGACCCCACTAAAACGAAACTGATTCTGGACCGCATCGTGAATGAGGCAAAGCGCCTCAAGGTGAAAGAAGTCTGTATTTGCGAGTGCGGCACCGCATTCAGGGTGATGAAGCAGTTGTCCGGAAAACAGCCTTTCAAGGTTTCCTCAATCACACAGGTTCACGCCCGCTATCTGAAAGAAGGAAGAATCAGAGTAAGCAAATCAGAAACCGGGAAACCTTTCACCTATCATGACCCCTGTCAGATGGCGCGAAACGGCGGAATCATCGATGAACCCAGATATATCCTGAGTCATCTCACGGATGATTTCAGGGATATGACTGATGACCCCAGATACAACTGGTGCTGCGGCGGGGGTGGCGGCCTGGTGGCTCTGGGGGAAGAAACCCTTGATTTCCGGATGAAATCATCCAGAGTGAAGGCGGACCAGGTGAAGAAGACGGGCGCCTCGATCCTGACGACGGCGTGCGAGAACTGTCACACCCAATTGAGCGACCTGAACGATCATTACAAACTGGGCGTGGACGTTCAGTTTTTAAGTTCCATGGTGGCGAATGCCCTCGTGCACTGATTATAAAAGGGAGGAAACAATGAAAAAAAGATTTGTTTTGGTTTTGTTCGTATTGGCAACCGTCGTGACATTTTATTCAACAGCAATGGCTACCAACGGGGATAATCTCATTGGCATAGGCCCGATTTCCAGAGCCATGGGAGGAGTGGGGGTGGCCGCTCCCCAGGATGCTATCAGCGCCATCTTCGCAAATCCGGCCGCCATGTGTTTTGGCCCCTACTGTCCCGGATCGGAGGCAACCTTTGCCGGAACCTACTTTGATCCCAAAGTGAAAAGCACAATCAATTTGAGCCGGATAGGCTATGGATCGGCTTCCGAAAAAAGTCAGACGAATGGGTTTGTGTCTCCTGCCATCGGCATTACCGCCCCCATTACCGACAAGCTCCGGTTCGGCGTCGGGGCCTACGGGGTTTCCGGAATGGGTGTGGATTACAGGGACACCAGCCCAACCTACCAGAATCTTTACTCCCAATTCCAGGTGATGAAGTTTGCGCCGAATATCGCCTATCTCATCACGCCCGACCTTTCCGTGGGCGCTTCTGTAAGCCTCGACTATGCCAACCTGGACCTGGGGAGCGGAGGTTCCCCCAGTTATGCGCTGGGACTCCAGTTGGGAGTGCTCTACCATCTGGGAATGTTCAATTTCGGCCTTTCTTATATCACCCCCCAGGAAACCAAGCATGAAAGGGTTTTTGATTTTGACGGGAACGGTACGCTTGATACCCTCAATTTGGAATCCCCGAACACGATTATGTTCGGCGTTTCAATGACCCCTTCAAGTGCCTGGCTTATTGAGTTCGACACCAAATGGTACAACTGGGCAAGCGCGGCGGGTTATGAAGATTTTGACTGGCAAAATCAGTGGGTTTTCGCCCTGGGTGTGCAGTATCGTCCCATCTCCCCCCTGGCTATTCGCGCCGGATTCAATTATTCCAAACAACCGGTCAATGAGCACAATGGTTTCAACCCCATGGGAACCACCAATGTACAGGGGATGAATGTGAACAACCTGAACTACGAAATATTCAGGGCTGTGGGATTTCCCGCCATTGCCCAAACGCATCTTACCTTCGGGGTTGGTTACGACATCACCAGAACCCTGGTGGCGAACATCTCCTACATGCATTCCTTCGAAGAGACGTTCAGTCAGAGTTCAACTGGGGATCTCGCGCAAATGGAGTCTACCATGAGCCAGGATTCTCTCAGCTGCGGCCTGACCTGGCGTTTTTGAACGGAAAAATAAGGTAGCCATGGAGGGAAGAGAATAGTTGGGTTCTCTTCCCTTTGTTTTTTTTAATGTAAGATGCCCGTGTGTGCTCCCGGTATTTCCGGCATGACTGTTAGCAGCCGGGCGAAGCGCTCCCCTGCGAGAAGAGGTAGGGCGGCGATCTGGACCGGAAGGCAGTAAAAAAAATCTTGACATTCTGACCTGTTGGCAATATATTACCAAAAATGCATACAGGAGTTGCTATGAAAAGATTTATCGAAGTCATGAAGGCGCTGTCGGATCCCAACCGGGTCAGAATCGTGAAAATGCTCCAGCACCGCTCTCTGTGTGTCTGCGAGCTTCAGGCCGGTTTGGGAATTTCTCAGCCCACAGTGTCCAAACATCTGAAAATACTCGAACGGGCAGGTTTGGTAGGATTTAAGAAGGATGGCCTATGGGTGGACTATTTTCTTGCTGATGGAAGCGAAAGTCCATATGCCGGCGTTCTTTTGGGAAATTTGAGACACTGGCTTGAAGGCGACGAAGCGGTTTCCCAACTCGTAAGAAAACTTCCTTCCCTGCGCAGGGAAGAAATATGCAAGAGGTGATTCTTTTTCTGTTTAATGAATTCCTACATGGCAATGTAGGGATAGAAGCGGCGGCGACTCGGCCTTGGGGGTGGGCGCCCTGCGTGCGGAGATGTGAGAGAATGCTGCTGGACAAAGATAGAGGTTGTGATGTCACAAGGTGAGATAACTCAGATAAGAGTAGGAAATGCTCCCGTAGGCATGATCGGTATCAAGGCGGTCATGGAGGAGATGGTGGCTGAAGGGTTTGGAGAAAGGTCGGATCAGGAAGTCCGGGAAGAACTCTTGGAGCGTTTGGGAAAAAGGAATTACATTTCGCGGAACGTGCGAGAGGATTATGGAAAGGCCTTTCTGAGGGAATTTAAAAAATTTTTGGGGAAGCCCGTGGAAGAGGAAGAAGTGCGAGGGATATTGATCAAACTTCTGGGGCCGGGGTGTGTGCAGTGTGATCGACTGGAGCAGGAGCTCATGCAGGTCATGTCTGAAACCGGCATTATCGCCGATATGGAACATGTCCGGGATATCAAAGAGATCGGTAAATACGGTGTGATGGGAACCCCTGCTCTGATTATCAACGGCAAAGTCAAATCGGTCGGCAAGGTTCCTCCGCGGGCCAGTTTGATTCAATGGCTTCAAGAGGCGAACAACGGCTGAGCACGATTACAGGGTGAAAAGAAAGGAGTGGAAACATGGAGATCAAGGTGCTGGGGCCCGGATGCCCCAAATGTGAGCAGACGGAAAAACTGGTAAAGGAGGCGATTGAGGAGTCCGGTGTCCAAGCCAATGTGGAAAAAATAAAGGATATTATGGAGATTGCCAAGCAGGGCGTCTTTATGACCCCTGCCGTGATGGTGGATGGAGAGGTCAAAAGTGTGGGCAAGGTTCCCTCAAAGGAAGATATCAAGGGATGGATTACCAAGAAGTGATGTCCGAGATCCGGATGCCCGGCCGGTTCGGGAAGGCAAGGGAGAAGAAAATTTGAAAAAGAAAGTGCGAAGGAAGATCCTGTGTCTATTGGTCCTGTTCGGCATCGTTGGAGTGATGTGGGCCTATCTGCCTGTTGGAGGCCCTACTGCAACAGCGATAGCGGAGACGGTGGAAGTTCAGCAGGATGGAGTTATCCCGGTAAAAGGAATGGTCACGCTTGTGGATCTTGGGGCGGATGCCTGTATCCCCTGCAGAATGATGTCGCCTATCCTGGAAAAGCTGGAAAAACAGTACAGAGGTAAGGCCGCCGTTGTATTTATAGATGTCTGGAAAAACAAAGATCAGGCAAGACGATTTGGTGTTCGCATTATCCCCACGCAGATCTTCTTCGATAAAAACGGGACAGAGGTCTATCGTCATGTCGGATTCCTGGGAGAATCCGATATCGTCAAACAGTTGCGGAAGATGGGGGTTAGCTAAATAATCATGGTAAAAGCGAGGAAGTATTTCCTTTGAAGCCTCTTAACGCACTATATGATCTATCAAAAATATAGGAACTCCCAACAGCCGGTCCGGTTTTCTCGACAGCTCTCCCCATATTTGACTTCAGCGTATTTTATCAGTATGTATGAAGTATGACTATCAGCTCCAACTGATAAAAATAGCCTTGACGAAGGAGTGCAATCTGATTATAGTATTATCCAGATTCATAGCTTAGACCCGGAAAAAAGGGGGGAACGGCATCGGGGGTCTAAGGAAAATTTTACAAATTTCTGGGTAATGAGGAGGATGTTTACATGAAAAAGTTATTGCTTGGTGTATTGGCCCTTTTGTTTGTAGCGGGAGCAGTAGGGGCGGCTTTCGCTGATGATAATCCACTGGCCGAGGGACAAAATAATTTCCACAAGAGCATTACGGCTCTTATTCCGGCGGACAAGATCATTGGTGTGGATCAGTTCTACAAAGTTTATCAGGATGTAATAGCCGGCAAGAAAAAGGCTTATCTGATCGATGTGCGAACCACGCCGGAGTTCTATGCTTTTCATATAGAAGGAACGGATAATGTCCCTGCAGGTCTTTTTTATACCATCCCCAAAAAGATTACCGATCCCAATGCGGAGATTTATATCTGGTGTCGAACCTCCCATCGTGCCAAATATGTGGCCGGTTTTCTGTATAAATTTGGCTACAAGAATGTATGGATGTATGACGGCGGCGCCGTAGGTTGGGCAAAAGCCGGTCATCCTTTTGTAAACCAATTCACCGGAAAATTCGTGATTACCGAATACCGGAAATCTCCTTCCAAAGAAGAGAATTCTTACCGTATTCGCGAATTTCATCCCTATTAACAGGAAGTTCGCACAATCCCCCTTCAGGGAAAAGGCTTCGGCCTTTTCCCTGAGTCGCTCCGCCCCAAAACTCCGCCTCTTTAAAAACCGACGTAATGCTTCCCTTCATCACATTTTTTGCTTTGGTCTTGATGACAATACGGATGGTCTGGTTGATGGGACAGCCTACGATTCGGTTGAGGTCCTGGTCGAATAGATGAGTGGCTGTTGGGTAAGCCTCTTTTATGCAAGTGCTATGGCATGATGCCGTAACTTTTGAGTTTTTTGTGCAGGGTCTTTCTGGTGATTCCCAGCCGGCGGGCTGCTTCGCTCTTGTTCCCTTCGACGGCTTCCAGCGTTCTTAAGATGGTCTGTTTCTCGATTTCCGCCAAGGGTACGTCGATGGAGGAGATGGAAGAAGCGGGAACTTCATCATTCCCGTCAGTCACGTGAGCTCCCTCCTTTATTTCCAGGGGGAGTTCTTCCAGGTCGATATATTCATGCCTCGACATGACCACGGATCTTTCCACCGCATTCATCAATTCACGAACATTTCCGGGCCAGTGATACTGCAGCATGCCGTCCATGGCTTGCGGTGAAAACCCTTTCACGGGCTTTTTGTTCTTTTCGGCGAAAAGGGTTAAGAAACGGTTGGCGAGAAGCGGGATATCTTCTCTTCTGTCTCTTAAGGCGGGAACGCTCAAGGCAATGACATTCAGTCTGTAGTAGAGGTCCTCCCTGAACCGGCCGTCTTCAATTTCTTTCATGAGCGGTTTGTTGGTGGCGGCGATGACCCTGACGTCCACCGTGATCGTTTCTTCCCCACCGACCCTGACCAGTTCCCGCTCCTGGAGGACGCGCAGACAGCTTGACCTGCATGGAGAGTGGCATTTCGCTGACCTCGTCCAGGAAGATGCTGCCTCCTTCCGCCTGCTGAAATTTTCCATCCTTCTGCCTGTGCGCTCCTGTAAAGGCGCCTTTTTCATGTCCGAACAGCTCCGATTCCAACAGACTTTCGGTGATAGCGGCACAATTCACTTTGATAAATGGTCCTTCTTTTCGAGCGCTATTAAAATGGATGGCGCCCGCGATCAGCTCCTTCCCGGTTCCCGATTCCCCCGTGATCAGGACGCTTGCTTCCGAAGGGGCCACCTGGGCCACGGATTCCAGCAGACTGACCATCACGTTGCTCCGGCCGATAATGTTTCCGGTATCGAATTTCCTGCCCAGGGTTTCCTTCAGAACGCGGTTTTCCTCCTTGAGCATGCGATGGTCCATTGCCCGGTCCAGAATCAGGCGAAGCTCGTCAAAATCGAGGGGTTTTGTCAGGTAATCGTAGGCCCCGTTTTTGAGTGCCTCTACGGCGGTTTCCACCGACGAATAGGCGGTCATAATTATAATCGGGATGGCCGGATTATAGGACTTGATGGCGGAAAGGGCCTCAAGTCCGGAGATTTTCACCATCCTGATATCCATCAAAATGAGATCAAACGCTCGTTCCTTTACTTTTTCGATGGCGGTTCCACCGTCATCCGCTTCTTCAATATGGTAACCCCAGCCGCCTAGAAGCGTTTTGAGCATGGTTCTGTGAGCATGGTCGTCATCTACAACGAGAATACTGTTTTTCTTTTCCATCTGTTCAATCCTTTTTTTCTCCAGGCAGCAAGACTGTCACGGTTGTGCCCATTCCGGGGGTCGTTTCGATTCTTATCTCGCCTCCATGCGATTCGATAATCTTGTGTACGATGGCAAGCCCTAAGCCCGTCCCGGAGGATTTTGTAGTAAAATAGGGGTCAAAGAGCTTGGGAAGATCCTTTTCCGGTATTCCTTTTCCGGTATCGGAAATGGTGACCCGGAAACGATTACTGCTTTCATCCAGGTCAAGTCCAACCGTAAGCACACCTCCCTGTTCCATGGATTCGATGGCGTTCAGATAAAGGTTTAGAAGAACCTGTGTAATCCTATCCGTGTCGATCCAGGCCTCGAGGGGCTCGGCGCTGTTGTGAAACGTGACCGTTATCCCTTTTGTATTGGCGTCTCCTTCGATCAGTTTCAGGGAATGCTTTATTACACGCTCGAAGGATACGGGCTCTTTCTGAACGGTCAAGGGCCGGGCAAATTCCAGGAGCTGCCCGATCACCCGGTTCAGGCGTTCCACCTCCTGGATCATAATTTCAGCGGTACTCAGGTCTTCAGGAACATTTCGATATCTTTCCTTGAAATAGGTGGCAAACCCCTTGATGGAACTCAGGGGGTTTCGTATTTCATGGGCTACGCCGGCCGCCAGCGTTCCGATGGAGGCCAGATGTCGGCTCCTTGCCACCTCACTTTTCAGGTGTTGCATTTCCGTTAGGTCCCTGAAAAGGATGATCCAACCCAGCGGGCCGCCGCTCTCGTCTTTCAAAACGGTACCAATGACCTCAAGGGGTACGGTCTTTCCGCCCTGAACCGGGCACTTTAATTCGCTTTCGATGGGGCCTTCCTGGCCTTTCAGTCGCAAGAGAAAATCGGCTAACGGTTTCGAAAGAACCTCTGTAGCCTCGCTGCCCAGGATCTTGTCCGCCGAAAGGTCGAGAACCGCCCCTGCAGTCTGATTGAAGGACGCAATCCGGTCGTCTCTATCAATGGCCAGAAGCCCCATGGGCATATTTTCCACCAGATTGTCGGAAAAGGCCTTTACTCGCGAAAGAGAAGCCTTTGTAGTACGATAGGCCTGGGCCAGAAAAAGGGCGATGATCCCCGCGAAACAGATGAGAAGAAGGGTCGCGGCCATGAACACGCTCTTTCGTGTATCCTCCTTTCGTGCTTCTTCTACGGCGCCCGTGTTCAGCCCCACGAAAATGATCTGGCTCGAAAGGGACGCCTCACCATTCGATGTTTCCTGCGAAGACATATGCGCGCTGCACCAGTCGTTTCGCTGCATATACATCCCCTTTCGGGAACCTCCGTTTCGAATGGGAGTAAAACGCCTGAAAACTTCGAAGATTCTTGTGTTGTCTTCTCCTGTGATCTGTCTCCATCTGATTTCCGAAGAGCTCGCAATCTGCCGCAGGTCAAGACCTGTCTTGTATATGTCGCCGATCTTCCGCACGTCGCTGTCCGCAAGAATCACCCCTCTTGCATTGGTTACCAGGATATAGGCGATATCTGCTTGCTGGGCTGTTTCAGAAAGCAGTTTCTGTACCTGGTTTCCTCCCCATCTCATCCCGATCATACCGGTTCTGGCGCCGGCCTCAAACGACCGGATGAGGGCCGCTCCCTTTTCCACAAGAAGGTTTGTTGTGCTCCTTTTCTGCTGATCGATCGATTGGACGGTAATGAAGGCAAATATGGGTGCGAGGATCACCACGGCTCCGATGATGACCCATGGCGGAACGCCCGCCCATGACTTTTTGGATTTCATGATGTTCATAGTAAAATTCTAAATGCTTTCTTTAGGAAATAGCCGTAGCGTTTCTTTCATCCATTGGTCCAGGGAAGCGATGCTTCCCCTATCCAACAAATCTTTATTAGCAAGAAAGGTGCCGGACCATAAAAAGGCGCTTTTATTGGAACCAAGACGCCGGGTTTTTTTAGAGCAAACTGAAACATACCCTGTAAATTCGCGAAAAACCCAAAAACCTCAACTGCAATGAGTTTACAAAACGTTGAAATAGCGCCGATGGTTTCCCGGGTATTTTATATCCACAGTAACTTTATACCTGGGTAAAAAGTATCCGATTTTATCCCGGGGAATGCAATGAAAAATTTCCTATACTCCGTGAAAAGCAAGAAAAAACGTGATTCCTTCATGTTACACCCAGGCTATGGTTCTGGCACGGCCATTGCTATCAAGTTTCTCGAAATTGAAAATCCAAAACCATTTCATTGTAAGGAGGGGTATCATGAAAAAATTGGCTATTATTGGGGGCATTTTGTTGTTGACGGTGATTTCCTATCCGGCATTTGCGCGTGGACCGGGATATGGAGGAGGGGGCGATGGGTATGGTCCGGGATACTGTTGGAACTCTGGAATGGTGGGCCTGGAAATTTGAGCAGTGAACAGCGCGTCAAGCTGGATAAACTTCGCTATGCTTTTCTTGGGGACACAGCGGACTTGAGGAACAAAATCTGGTCAAAAATGCTCGGAGATGGACAAACTTTTGAACAGTGCAAATCCTGATGAAAAGCAAATCAGGGATCTTCAAAAAGAAATATCCGCACTGAAAGCCGAGATGGGGGACAAACGAATCAGTTACGAGCTCGAGGCCAAGAAGATAGCCCCTGAGGCCGATCTGTTTAGAGGATATGGAAAAGGACACGGAAGGGGATTTTATGAGAGTCAGGGTGGTCCCGGAAGAGGAAATTGCCCCGGAAGAGGTTATGGTTCCGGAACGGGCTATGGCCCCGGAAGCTGTTGGAACTGATTGGTGATTTCCAAAGACCGTCGCCCCCGCGAAAGCGGGGGTCCCTCCAGATTCATCTCGACTTACTCATGGCAGACACATACTCCTGCCATCGATCCAGATAAAAAGAGAGCGCCCGAGAAAAACTTTTTCCAACGAGGCCGTCCACAAACAGGAGACTGATTTTCTTTTCCCTTGAAAGGACCATCTGGGAGGCTTTGAGTATCTCTTTTTCTTCTTCGGTAAGGCCGGCCATGAGCAATTTCAGGGCGCTTCTCGCTCTGGGCTGGTACATCCAGAAATAAAGAAGATCAAGGGCATTGATAATCATGATGTTATTGAGATCCTCCACTTCCCCTCTTGCGGCCGAATCAAGCCGTTCCGGAGAATTAAGCAGATCCATCGTGTTCATTTGAGGGAAAATCAGATCGAGTCTGGCGTACACGTCGAATATCTGGGTAAGCTTTGTTCTGTAATCCCGCATTCGCGTTCGTATGTTCTGGTAACGGTCGGCGGTTCCTTCTATGATTCCGGCCACCAGGTCTGAGGCGCCTTTTGAGATAACGGCCGCCCATTTCTGGAGGATATCGTCAATGTTCAAGACCCCCGCCGTGCCCAACATCCCACCGACAGCTGCATTCAATCCAACGGCAACGGGGATGGACAGGATGCTTCTGAAAAAGTTCGCCAAAGCGGCCCCTTTCTGCAGTCCTCTGAAAAGGTTGTGACTGGACAGATAGATGCCGTTTGTGAGACCCATGAACGTATAGAGGGCCACCGGACTCGTGGCTATGGTGATATTGAAGCCCTTTTCGAGGATCAGGGTTTTTGCCACGTAATCGAGCAGGGGTACTGAAAAACCGGTATAAAGAAGGGAATCGGTGAGCCGTTCCCAACTTACATAATCATTCCAGCGAAGGACCGGCGATCTCTTTATTCCCCCGCCTCCCAACACCGATTGAAGAATATTCCTGAGCCCTGTGATTCCAAACCAGATGAAGGCGCCGAGATAGAAAGCACCCACCAGTCTTTTGTGAGAAAAAATGTGGTGAAGGCGGGAACAAAGCCGATAAATGCCTTGAGTCCGTTTTTGAGGCCCGTGTTTAAATATTTCCAGGAGAGGCCGAGCTGGTTTCTTCCCTCCGGCATTTCATGTAGGCGAAGCCCGTTGTCGGAAAATTTCTGAACGCCGCCAAGGGTGACGATGTTCCCCCGGTTGTCGAGACGCGTGGCCGATTCCGGACCCGGCCGGTCCGTCAGTTTTACCCGTCCGAGGAGATTGTCCAGATAAGGCATTTGGCGGAAAAATTGGTAGAGACTATTCAAGGGGCGACCGGAGCCCATGCGCGAAGAAAAGGTAATCCTCTTGAGCACGGGCATCCTGAGCGGGATGATGTCGCGGGATTCTCCCAGTGTCTCTTTTATTTCCCTTTTGGTGCGAAGGGGAAGCGTACTTTTGACTGCCAGGCCCATTCCATGAATCCTGGGTGATCTCCCGGTCGAGTCGCTGCCGATCCTGGCCTTCAGGGGAGTTCTTTTTAGAAGTCCCTGAGCGTGGCGATGTCGTGAAGGATAACGTCCAGGGCATGGACCCTGTCCTTTCGGTCCGGTTGTTTAGAGGTTTCGTTTTTATCGATCGTTTTTCTGATGATGCGCTTAAGATGGATGACATTTCCCTGATTTATGGCCTGCTGAAGGTCATTGATATCCGCAATATGTTCCGTCTTCCCCTCTGCATAGTCCTTGAGGTTGAAAATCTCCAATCGGGTGATCGCCCCTTCACACTCGTAAAGCAACTCAATGACGTCCTCTACCTGGAGATTGGTCAGGTTAAGGGTGCTCGATAGGCGGATCGAAACTGTGAAAGTCGCCCTATGAGGTCCAGTGGGGTGAGCTTCAACAATTCCGGGATTTGTTCATCCTGTTCCCGGGTGAAAATGGTCGGGATTTCATCCCGTCCATCTTTCTTCAGGTAGGTGCTTGTATATTTTTTCGGAATCAATAAGGGTAACTCCGCCACCTGTTCTTCCATTTTTTCTCTTTCCGGCGGTTCCGCATTGGCGTAGGAATGGCGGAGAGATGCGACACGGGATTGCATTGCCGGCAGCATCTTGCTGTGAATGTAATCCGCGAGGTGAAGCAGGGATACCTGTCCGGCGCCCACGAAGGAAAGAAACTCTTGTCTGCTCAGTTCAGGGATTTCAAGGCGATGATCTTAATGGATGGATATTGTTCTCGGCTGAATGCGTCCAATGTCGTGAGAACAGAATCTTTTTGGTATTGTGAAACCTTCTTCCCTTCCGTCATGAAGGCGGCGACGTTTTCCTCCGCTAAAAAACAAAGGAAATCCTGAGAATCGGCAAAACCTCGAGGAGTCCAGATGAATTGCGCGGATTTGTTTCGAAATCGGGCGTAGAACTCAATGCCGATTCTCATATCAATTCCCATGATTCGGGCGGCTTCCAGCAATTCCACCGCGAATTTGGGTTCGAGGTAGTTATGATAGATGACCCTGAGACGTCTGATGCCTTTTATCCATGCGTCCATGATCAGGTGGCTGGAGGATTTGCGCCCCTTTGTGTTGGCATCATGAACATGGTCGTCGAAAGAGATCTGATTCCATTCTTCCGGCATTTCCAGGAGATGGTATTTCTTTAATTGCCTGCGGATAATGCGCGGGTTTCCGGCTACAGCGGTCCGGAAATCGTGTGCCAGCTGAAGTTGAAGGATGTAATTCCCATGGGCTCTCACAAGCTCTTTCATGATCTGTACGAGCACACGGGCACAGTTTTTCTGGAGTGAACCGACCGCGGTGTTCAGAATTTCATCCCTGAGGGACCTGAGGGCATTCAGCCCTTCGTCCACCTCTCCTCCTTCAAGGGATTTGAGGAGATGGATTACGGCAAATGCAATGCGCAACCCTTTGCTTTCGGCCATCTCTTTGATGCCGCGTGGGTGGAGATATGGATAACAACTTTCTGGTGTATTGGCGAGCCTTATCCCGGCCAAGCACGTCGTTCACGATGTCTATTAGCTGATGGTCCCGTTTATCGAAAAGCAGCCTGTTGATGCCTTGGCGCCTGGTTTCTTCCGGGGACTGCTGAAGATGGGATTTAGATTGTGCCATAGAAGACAGTATCACGAGTCATGGAATGTGAGGGCCGCAATGCCACCCGGGAAACAAAATAAACATTCAATGTTTAAGCAATGGATATTCTATGATATTATTCCATTCAACGAACCGGGTCAACTTTTACTTGTCATTTGTGGCAAGGAACATTCTAAATCCTTCAAAAAGATTGTCGCCGGGGCTACCTTGCGCCGGAAAATCGTTACGGAGGGTTTTTCCGGATTGCCCGGTAGAATTGAATTGACCTGTTAGTGGTTAAGAGGGTAAAAGTCCATTTTATGAACTTATTTCCGTGCACATCCTGAGAGGAAGAAATTACCATGTCGATCATACTTGATGCATTGAAACGGTCGGATCGTGAGCGGCGGCTCCAGAAACCTCCCGATCTGAGCCAGATATACCAGGAGAACCATCCGCCCCGAAGAAATCCCATGATATGGATTTTCTGATTGTCGTTGTCCTTGTTGGCGGGATTGCGGGAGCCTATCTGTTTCTCCAAAGAAATCCGGAAATCGAAAACACAAAACGCCCTGAAAAGGCTATTGTAACAGCTGGAAAGAAGACCCCCCCTGAAAAGCAAAAATCTTTACGAAATTTTTCAGCAAGGCCCTTGGGTCCGCAACAGTTCAAAAAGAGAAAAGTCCTGGAAATGTTTCCCAA
>CAVVEP010000048.1:0-22769 GCA_963747015.1 uncultured delta proteobacterium | reverse complement strand
GAGCATTGGAGATTTTGCAGGGACTACGACCCCGATTCGAGGAATACTACGGAGTCCAGTTCACGGACCATGCATTGGAGAGCGCGGCGAACCTGTCACTCCAACATGTCGCGGAGCGTTTTTTGCCGGACAAGGCCATTGACGTGATGGATGAAGCCGGCGCCCTGAACGAAATCCGGGAGCCGGAACAGAAGAAAGCGCAGCTCGATGTGGACGATATTGAAGAAGTGGTCACCTCAATGGCGAACATTCCCGACTTAAATCCCGGCGAAACAGAGCGCGACCGGCTGGCGGTCCTGAACACCGGAATGAAAGCCGCCGTGTTCGGTCAGGATCATGCCGTTGACGCCGTGGTGTCGGCCATAAAACTGTCGCGCGCCGGACTGAACCTGCCGGACAAGCCCATCGGAGCGTTTCTTTTTGCCGGCCCCACCGGCGTGGGCAAGACCGAAGTCGCCAAACAACTGGCGTTGTGCCTGAGTGTGCCGTTCAAACGGTTCGATATGAGCGAATATATGGAGAAACACGCGGTCTCGCGCCTCATCGGCGCGCCTCCCGGGTATGTGGGGTTTGACCAGGGCGGACTGCTTACCGAGACTATTCGCAATAATCCGCACTGGTGCTGCTGCTTGATGAAATCGAAAAAGCCCATATGGACCTGTTCGAAATTCTCCTGCAGGTGATGGATCACGCCACGCTCACCGACAACACCGGCCGCGAGGCTGATTTCCGCAACGTGGTTCTGATTATGACCTCCAACGCCGGAGCGCGGGATATGAACAACGGTCCATCGGGTTCGATCAGGACTTGGATATGTCGGCCGGCAAACACGCAATCGAGCGCCTGTTCAGCCCCGAATTTCGCAATCGCCTGTCGGAAGTGGTATTCTTCGACGCCTTGAGCCAGGAGATCATGGAACAGATCGTGGACAAATTCATCGACGAACTAAACGCCCAGCTTGCCGCCAGGCATATTGCGCTGAATCTCGATCCCGCGGCCCGAACCTGGCTGGCACGGCACGGCTACGACAGGCAATATGGCGCCCGTCCACTGGCGCGGCTGATTCAGACCACTATCCGCCGGCCACTGTCCGAAGAAGTGCTTTTCGGTGAACTGCAAAACGGCGGCCTGGCCAAAGTGGACCTGCGGGAAGACGCAATCGCTATCCAGGCACACCACACCCCGCAGGGCAGCGAAAACAACACCGGAATGTGGAGGAACCCGGGTAGTTCAGTTGCCCGCATCCTCTTGAATGCCGCTGCCGGAAAATTTGAATAAGATACCCATTATTCCTGTAGGTGCGCCGTCTGGAAGCGCGGAACTTTTGGCGTGTATCCTGCTGGATAAGAATGTTCCAAAAACCAATTCGTGCCTCTGTCAATGTCTCAAAGTAGACAAGGATGGCAATTGTGAACAATGGACGGTGATTGACCAATCACCGGAGGTAGCCGTTTGCGAGGAATGAAAAGTGCATAAGAAGGCCGTTTTTCGAGTCCGAGCTTCAGCTGATTCAGCCTTCTGCGTCAAGCCGGAGTCAACCCCATGATGTCACAGGGGAAGGCAGTATCGGGGTTTAGACGGGATGGATTCCGCACCTATATAGCGCCGCCGCCTTTGGCTTCCGGCCACCAGCGTCTGCCCGATATCTTTTTCTGGAGTTCGAATAATCCTTCGAGGAGCGCCTCGGGCCGGGCGGGACAGCCCGGCACATACACATCCACGGGAATGAGCTGATCCACCCCTTCAATGATGGAGTACTGCCCCTCGAACTTGAATGGCCCGCCGGAAATCGCACAATTGCCCATGGCAATGACCCATTTGGGAGCAGGCATCTGTTCGTAGAGCCTGACGATAGCCGGGGCGAGCTTTTTGGTTACTGTTCCCGCAACGATCATGAGATCGGACTGGCGCGGCGAAGGCCGGAACACCTCCGCTCCGAACCGGGCAAGATCAAACCTTGCCATTCCCACGGCCATCATCTCTATGGCACAGCAGGCCAGCCCGAAGGTGAGCGGCCAGAGGGACATGGCCCGGCACACATTCAGGATCTTTTCAGACAATTCCATTCTGATAAGCGGAGGATCAACGTGCCCCAGGGGATTTTCACTTAAATTTTCTTCGGCCATCGAAAAACCCCTTTTGCCCAGAAAAAGACAACGGCCAGGGCAAGGACAAAAAGGAACACAAACACCTTGAAAAAAGCAGACAGCCCCGCGACCTCTCCATAAGCCACCGCCACGGGAAAGAGATAGAGGACATCCACTTCAAAGGCGAGGAAGATCAGCGCATAGATGGCATAGTTCATGTGGAAGCGGATCCAGGCGCCCTGAATGGGCGGCATTCCACATTCATAGGGCATTCCCGTCTGGCGGCTTCGGGACCTGGGCGACAGGAAAAATGCGGAAATCAATGCCCCTCCCGCCATGAGCATACCCATGGCAAAAAAGATGAGCATGGCAAGGTGCAACCAGGAAAAGACCATAACGATCCGACCCCCATCATCCGTCACAAAAAAGATGCAATTAAGTGTTAGCTGTTCGCTATTAGCCGTTCAATATCCGTCAGTTAAGATAAAATGAGGCAGCATCAAAAAGTGAGAACTCCAATAGGCTACAAGACGTTTAGATCTGTGTGCTTTTTAAGCTAACGGCTAATGGCTAAAAGCTGATTGCGGAATTCAAGTATCACTCGTTACTTCTCACTTCTCATGCATCAATACTGCCATCCTATATTAAAAAGAATCCGCGAATCATAATGCAGCTTTCCGTCCGCGGGCTGGTTGACCCAGTCGTAATTATACTGCAGGGAGGTGAAAATGTGGTAAATCAAAGGAACCCGCACGCCGGTTCGCGTATTGGCGCGCCAGTTCGTGCTGTCCTGCAGGCTGAAGTTGAAATCGTCATGGTGGAAAAACTGCAGATGCTTTTTGAGAAACCACATATCAAAGTCAAGTGCCCAGAAAGCAGCCGCATAACTGCGGGAATCCGCCCCGTCCAGAAAATTCTGGGGTTGGCTGTAATACTCCGCTGAGTAGGCTGGCCCTAATTTCATCGTCAAATTTTTCTCATCGGAGCGCCAGAACTGGTAACCGGCACCAGCCGAAAGGGTCCCCAGGAAGCTCAAATTGGAAAATTTGTCCTGTTGACCCCGGGCATTCCCGAAAAGATACCACTTTTCATTCAAAAACCGGTTGTAATCAAAATTACCAAGGGTCTTGTTTTCCGTTTCCACCCCATTGCTCTTCTCGAAATATCCCTGCCCGTATAAGGTCATGCGATGGGGAAATTTTGCAAGTCCCACAGTCAAATTCCCGTTATAGCGCTGTTTGTCCGTATTGCCGGTCTGGTAGTCAATCCCTCCACTGGCGTTCCCCGACCACGTCCAACTCGGAGGAGGTTTGGGGGGCGACATGCTGGAAACTTTTGACAGGGCAATAGGCTGTGCGGCAGGCCCGGTTTCGGGTTGCAGAATGAGCACGCCGTCTTCTCCTTTGACCGCCCTGCCCTTCAATATTTCTTTATCGGGAAGCGTTACCTCGAGGGTCTCATCCGAAGTAAGGCGTTCCACCTGATCCCATGCAACGGTGATCTTACCGGCATAAGGGGTATCAAAGACCAGTTTCCCCGAATCCATGGAAATGATCTTCCCCTGCAGTCTGTCTCCGTTCTTCATGATGATTTCGTCGGCTCTTGCCTCGGAGAGGAATAATCCGGGAATCAAACCGAGAAGAAAAAAAGCAGTACAAGCGCACCCGAAAAACACAGAGGGGAAAAGTCCGTCAGTAAAGCTTCGCTTGTGGCGCCCGATACCCGATGTTGCTCTCTTTTTCATCCTGAAAAACCTCCCGATAATAATTTTGCCGACAACCCGCAGCCTTTTCTGATGATTCAAACGGCCGACAGCATTCATCAAATGGTTCCGGAGTATACTGATCCGGCATCCGGGTGTCAATGTCAAAACCCAAGTGGGGTGTAGTCAAAAGTGTTGGACGCGATCAATAGCCCACCCCGGAGGAACGAATCGTCCGGAATGCCATTGGAACTGAAAAAAAGATTGTTTTTGCATTAAAAGAGATTATATATTTTCTATTTTTTGCAAGCATCATCCCCGTTGAACAATCGGGTTTTAAATACATCAAAGGACCAACGGCTCCCGAAAAGCGGTGCCAAAATCGTTCTTTTTTTTCGCATCCAAGGAGGTTCAGCTCAACATGAAAGCGCAGAATAACATTTCCCAAAAACTCATTCTCTGGATATTTTTCTGGTTCCTGGTTTTAGGGTTCGGCCTGGCATTCGCGGGCTACTGGGAAATTGACAATCTGAAGGCAATCCTTTCGCAATACCATCAGCAGGGATTCAACAAAGGGGCTGTTGCTCCCCTGGAAAATGCCATTGCGTTGGCTGAAAATTCCATCTGGCAGCTTGTAGCCGGAAGCCTTGCCATAACTGTGCTTTTTCTATGGTTAACGCTACGTTCATCCCTGAAAGGAGCGGCCGGGAAGCCCCTCCCTGAAAAGGCGCCTTCCGCCGGCACAAAGAAAGTGGAAAAACCGAAGCCGGCGCAAATATCCAAGGAAGAGAAGGAAAAAATCGAGCGGCTGGATCGGGCAAAGACCGTCCAAATGATTTCCCTGTTGCAACGTGACGGCCGGCTCGTTGATTTTCTGGAAGAAAACCTTCAATCCTATGAAGACGCACAAATAGGGGCCGCCGTGAGGAACATCCAGAAGACCTGCCAGGAGAGTCTAAACAGGTACATGAAACCAACGGCCATTATCGATCGGAACGAGGGAGAAGAGATCACCATTGAAGCCGGATTTGACCCGGCGGCCATCAAACTCACGGGCAATGTATCAGGAGAACCTCCCTTCAAGGGCATTCTGCAGCACCGTGGGTGGCGTACCGAAAAGATTGAACTGCCCACCCTGTCGGGGACGCAGGATCCCGGAATCATTGCCCCTGCCGAAGTGGAGATATAAAGGCGATCTGAGCAAGGAGAGACCAAGTGACCGAACCCACCTATATCGTAGGAATCGATCTGGGCACCACCAACAGCGTGGTAGCCTACACGGATGCGCAAGTGGAAAGCGAGACGGAACCACCCATCCGCATCTTTGAAATTCCTCAACTCGCCGGACCCGGCTCCGTGGAAAACAGCGCCACCCTTCCCTCTTTCGTCCTGTTGCCCGGTCCTCACGATGTGCCTCAGGGAGCCCTTGAGGTCCCCTGGTCCACCGACAATACCATGGCCGTCGGCCGCTTCGCAAGAGATCGCGGCGCTGAAATCCCCCATCGCCTGATTGCATCCGCCAAATCGTGGCTTTGTCATACGGGTGTTGACCGCAATAAGCAGATTCTTCCCTGGGAAGGCGGGGATGACGGGAAAAAGCTCTCTCCGGTGGAGGCATCCGCGGCAATTTTGAGGCATATCAAGGATACCTGGAACAGTGTAATGGCCGCGGAGAATGAAAATCTTCGGCTGGAACATCAGGATGTTTTTCTCACCGTTCCCGCATCCTTTGACGCCGTGGCAAGAGACCTTACGGTGGAAGCGGCCGGAATGGCCGGACTTTCCGGAAGCACCCTCCTGGAAGAACCCCAGGCGGCATTCTATGCCTGGATTCATGAAACCGGAGGAAAATGGCGCGAGCAGGTAAACGTAGGAGACCTCATCCTGGTGACGGATGTGGGAGGGGGAACAACGGATCTCAGTCTGATCCAGGTGTCGGAGGAAGAAGGGGAATTGGTTCTTGAACGGGTGGCCGTGGGACAGCATCTCCTTGTGGGCGGGGACAACATGGATCTGACCCTGGCCTATTCTATCGCAAACCGTTTGGCGGCCACCGGTCAAAAACTGGACGCGCACCAGATGCGCGGACTGTGCCACGAGTGCAGAAGGGCGAAAGAGCATCTGTTTCAGAACGCGGGCCAGGAGAGCTTTCCCATTACGATTTTGAGTAGAGGAAGCCGGTTGATCGGGGGGGCCATCAAAACCGAACTTATGCGCAAGGAAATGGAAGACATCCTCACAAAAGGGTTTTTTCCGCCGTGCGATAGCAATGTGCAGCCAAAAGAGCAGGTTCGAACGGGAGTAAGGGAGCTGGGTCTTTCCTATGCTTCCGATCCGGCCATCACCCATCATCTGGCCCATTTCCTTAGCAGACAAGGATCTGAAGACGGCCCGGCATCTCCCACCGCGGTTCTGTTTAACGGGGGGGTGATGAAGGCTCGGGGTCTCAGGACAAGGGTCCTGAATGTCTTGGGAACCTGGGCGGAAAATGCGGGCCGCAAGCCACCGAGAGAGATCGGAATCGAGGACTTCGATCTTGCCGTGGCAAAGGGCGCAGCCTGCTACGGCATTGTAAGACGCGGCAGGGGAATTCGTATAAGAGGCGGTCTTTCAAGGACTTACTATGTCGGCATAGAGGCCTCTCTTCCGGCCGTGCCCGGTATGCCGACCCCCGTCAAGGCCCTTTGCGTGGCCCCTTTCGGCATGGAGGAAGGTACGGATGCCTCCCTTGCGGGCAGGGAATTCGGTCTGGTCGTCGGAGAACCGGTGCGATTCGATTTTCTGGGCAGTACCTCCAGACAACATGACCGGATTGGAACGATCGTAGAGGACTGGGAAGGGGAAATTGAAAAAATCACCACCGTGGAAACCGTGCTGGAAGGGGAAGCGGGGACCGTGTTGCCCGTCACCATGAATATACGAGCCACGGAAGTGGGCACGCTTGAACTGTGGTGCGTATCCACGAAAACCGACGACAGATACCGGCTGGAATTCAACGTACGGGAAGGGGTCGGAGAATAATGGGGCGCTATATTGTCGGCATAGATCTGGGAACGACCAACTCCGCGGTCACGTATGTGGATCTTGATAGGATCAAGGAAGATTCCCAGCCCCGATCCAATATTCAGATCTTTAAAATCCCCCAGTTCACCGCCCCCGGTGAAATCTCCAACCTGGAGATTTTCCCGTCATTTCTCTATCTTCCTGGTGAACATGAACTCCCGAAAGAGTCCATGAATCTGCCGTGGGACACGAAGATGGTGCACATTGCGGGAACCTTTGCCAGGGATCAGGGCGCCAGGGTCCCCAAGAGAATGGTGGCGTCCGCAAAAAGCTGGCTCTGCCATGCAAGGGTGGACCGTGAGGCGCCCATTCTCCCTTGGGGTTCCGATGAAACCATAAACAAGGTCTCCCCCATCACAGCCATATCCACCTACCTCCGCCATATCCGCGAGGCATGGAACCACTATGTGGAACGCATCGAGGAGCACCTTCTGGAAAATCAGACGGTCATCATCACCGTGCCGGCATCCTTCGATGAGGTCGCCCGGGACCTGACGGTAAAAGCCGCGGGCATGGCCGGACTCAAGAATATCACCCTTATTGAAGAACCCCTTGCAGCCTTTTACAGCTGGCTGTCCCGCCATGAAAAGCAATGGGAAGAATTTATCACACCCGGCGAATTAATCCTGGTCTGCGACGTTGGCGGCGGCACAACGGACTTTACGCTGATCACCCTGAAGAATAAGGACGGAAATCCTGTCTTTGAAAGAATCGCCGTGGGGGATCACCTGATCCTGGGCGGAGACAACATGGATCTGGCCCTGGCGAGGCGTTCCGAGAACCGTTTGCAGGGTTCCCGAAAGGGCGCCATGAATACGGATCGCTGGCAGGCCCTCTGCCAGCAGTGTCGTGTTGCGAAAGAAGAAATCCTGAGCGGAACCGCGGACTCAAAGATTATCACACTGGTGGGAGGCGGTCGAAGGCTTATCGCGGATACGGTATCCACCACCCTTGCCGGGGAAGAACTGCAAGAAACAGTCCTGGAGGGATTTTTCCCGCTCGTTGATCCGGATGATCCACTGAAGGAAATGCCCCGGCAGGGAATGACGGAATTTGGTCTTCCATACGCCCAGGACCCGGCGATCACAAGGCACCTGATTCGATTTCTGGAACGACACACTGAAGATATCGCCAATGCCCTGGAGGGGCACGACATCAAGCCCGAACTGATCCTTTTTAACGGCGCCGCGCTCAAACCTTTGATCATCCAGAACCGGATCAGCGAAGCCATTGAAAAACGATTCAGCCAAAAAGACAGCCTTCCGAAGACAAGGGTGCTGACAAATGCCGAACTGGATTTGGCGGTGGCCCTGGGCGCATCCTATTATGGACTGGTGAAGAAGGGGCGGGGCGTCCGGGTGGACAGCGGGAGCGCCAGGGCATACTTTCTCCAGGTTCATCTGGAAGGAGACGCGGAAAAGGGAACGCCCGCGGTGAAAGGTGAAAAAGGGATGGCCGTCTGTCTCGTGGAACGGGGAATGCACGAAGGCACGACCAACGAGCTGTCCGACAGGAAATTCTCCGTCCTTGCCAACCAGCCTGTAACCTTCAACCTGTACAGCTCCAGTTTTCGCTCCGGAGACGCCGTGGGAGACGTGATTGCCGTGGATGATTCCGTCACGCCCCTGCCCCCGTTGCAAACGGTGATCAAATTTGGAAAAAAGGCGGGAGAAAGATCGCTTCCGGTCCGGATAGAGGCCCATTTTACGGAAGTGGGAACGCTGGCCCTTTCCTGTCGATCCCTGGTGAGCCCTCACAGCTGGAAGTTTCAATTTCAGCTTCGTGAAGCGGCGGGAAAGATTTCCGTGGCCGACGAAGAGGTACTGGAACAGCAGGTCATAGACCAGGCCGTAGATACGGTACGCCGTGCATTCACGGAACAGTCGGCGCAAACGGGTCCCACGGGCCTGGTAAAGACAATCGGAAAAATGACAGCCCTCCCCAAGGAGAAATGGCCTCTTGGTTTCATACGAGTTCTGGCCGATGAACTGCAGCCTCTTGCCGCGGAAAGGAAGCGGGGAATAGACCACGAGAGCCGCTGGCTCAACCTGACCGGATTCTGTCTACGGCCCGGTTTCGGCGATGCACTGGATGAGCACAGGGTAAAGATGTTATGGAAAATACACCATAACGGTCCGGTAAATACCAAAAATGTCCAGGTCAGATCGGAATGGTGGGTGCTGTGGCGCAGGGTTGCGGGGGGCCTGTCCTCCAGCGAGCAACGTCTTTTATCCCAGGACCTTTCCTCCTTGCTCAAACCGCCTAAAAAAGGCAAGAAACAAAAGATCGCCCCTCAGGAACATATGGAAGCCTGGATGTGCGTGGCCAACCTCGAGCGGATTTCCGTTCCCGATAAAATCGCCTGGGGAAACCTCCTGCTGGAGACTCTGAGAAGCACGAAAGTCCGCCACCAGTACTGGTGGTCTCTTTCGAGGATAGGGTCCAGGGAACCCCTTTACGGGCCTGTAGATTTGGTGGTTGACGCTCGGCAGGCGGCCGCCTGGATTCAAGAAATTCTGAACAGAGAATGGCCCGATCCGAAACCGGTGGGATTGGCTCTGGCCCAAATGGCCAGGCTCACGGGGGATCGCAAGAGAGACCTGGATCCGGCTGTGTTGGAGCACGTCATCCAGTGGTTAAGCCCGTACGACTGGGCTGCCGCCATTATAAAACCCCTCAGTGAAGTCCTTCCCATGGAGGAAATGGAAAAGGATCTTGCATTCGGGGAGTCCCTGCCTTCCGGCATCCGCATGCATGTAGCGTAGCGATTGATGCCGAACCTGCTCCACGTCTTCATCAGGGAGAGAAAGGAATTTGATCTATATGTCGGCAGCCCTTTTCAAAGTATCTGAAGCCCATTGATTTATGCTTTTTCCATCTACCTGAGCCGCAGCCGCTACTGCCGCATGGACATCGGGGGGAACACGTAACATTATTTTGCCGGAATAGGGCTTTTGTGCTGGCCTTCCGGTCTCTTCGCTTATGGCAATGTAGACTCGTTACACCCGCTTGCTTTAAAAAATTGCGTGCGTCTTTCACACGATATCTTAAGGCGGACTCGGCGACAAGAACCATGTTTTTATCCTCAAAGGAAAATAGGCGGGGCGTCTTAATTTCCGCCATGCATTGCGGCCCGTTGTCAGCTCCTCGGCATTCAGGACCTTTTCCCCATAGACTTCATTTTGGAAAAGATCGATAATTAGATCTATTTCATCCTTCAGAACAGGAAAGAGTTCCATTAAACGGCGTCCATACTCCAGCGGCGTTTCAACGCGTCCGCGGGATATACCGCTGTGACGCCCCCATGTCAGGAGGGAGGCATATAATTCCATGCCGCTGACGTGTCCTTTTATCAGGCGGACAATCTTCTTCCGGCAAATCCCCATGATGTTTTTCAAGGCAAGTATCCAGGCGAGAACGGAATGACGTCTTATTTTTTCTTTCGCTACAGGAGTCGTTTTTGTCAGAAGGTATTTCCAAAGAAGCCATGCCCCGAAACACACACCGGCAATCAGCAGGATGGCGATAAATCCGCCCGACGCCCATTTCAATATTTCCTCCATTATTCCCGGATGTTTTCCCGATTCAGCGAGGGAGCTGAGATCCGGTTCGTGGGCGCCGAATGATCCCGTTTCCCCCTGTCCCGCGTGCTGTCTTGGACCGAATAGAAAACGGATAACCGCTATGAAGACCGGAACCAGCGGGGCCGCCCCTTGTTTCAATACAACCGAAAGGTGTTCCGCGCCCGTTGTCAGGTGAGAGTAGAACAATAAGGAGATGCATATGCCCAGGAGAAGAATCACGACGGTAAAACTCAGGATGACGCCCATTTTCTGAAACCCGGGCACATAGTCTTTCTCAACGGCATTCCCGTTTCGAATCAACCCGATAGCCAGAAGGCCGAAAATGAAATAGGGTATGAAGAGCCATGGCGCCTTCAGTTGGGAAATGATAATCCCCCCTTTTACCGCCATCAGGGTCTTGATGATCAACAGGACGAAAAACGCGCTGATCCCCAGATCGAATCGGTTGTAAACCGTCTCCTCGTTAAGGGGATGCAGGGCCAGTGAAGAGCCTCGTTTCCAGACAATATACATCAAGAGCAAAAGGAGTATCAAAAAGAGCCACTGAAGGGCATCTTTGGGCCCTTCCAACCACCGGAGCAGCCCGCTGAAATTCATGAAAAAGGAGGAGGGTTTGCCCTGCGCATATAAAACGATGAAAAGGCCGGCAACAAAAATAGGGAGACGGAAGACCAGTATCTGAATCCGGCGCCAGCCTCCGCTCCGGTGAAACCATGACGCTGAAAAGCCCAAGCCGAAAATGAAGGCGGTGCAAAAAAAAGAAAAATATTGGTGAAATATGGCGATGAACAGAAACGCAGCCCAGGCATAGAGCCAGCAAAGCTCCATGCCTGCTCCTGCGATAACGATGAGGTTGTTTCTTTGTTTGTCCATGTTTCAGCTTGCGATACAGATATCCTTGAGATAATAGACGCCATTTTGCGCGTCGGAATCATTACCCTGCGCCGTCTGGACGGGAGGGTTGCTGCAAATGATCCGCACCGTCGGTATCTGCCTTTGCTGAAAATACGTTTTGCCTGAATGGTACTGATAGGCAAAATAGACACAGGTGGCATCACCCGGCAGATTCCCTACCCTTTTTAATAGTTCCGTCATTCTTCCCGACGGTTTGATCCGGAGTTTGGCCAGCAGTTCAAACAAGTCAGGCAGGCGGCCCGAATTTTTCAGGACGGATGGCATATACGAGTTCTCTCCCTGCTGATGGCAGTTGGTTAAAAATCCGGTGGCGTAATGCTGAGATTCGAGGACCGCGGCCAGTGACGCAATCCCTTCGATAGCCTGTTCAAATTCATCGTATGCACCATTTTCATAAAACTGATCCGCGTCAAAAAGAAGCATGACTTTGTCCTGCTCGGCTGCTTCAAAGATTTTTTCCTGAAGCCGGCTATGACGCGCGCTTGCCTTCCAGTGAATGTAGCGTGCGGGACTGGAATGCAAATAATCTCTTGTGCCCAAAATATAGGCGGGGTCCCGCACCGGGCTTGTTCCACCGGGCTTGCCGAAGATGATCCTCTTTAACAAGGGAAAAGGCTTCATGGGAACGATCCGCGGGTATACGATAACCGCAAGATGCTGATCTTCTTTCTTCATTCTCGGGAAAATGCCGAAAAGATCGCCGATCGTAAACGAGGGTGACCCTATTTCGTAGACGCCGCGTTTTCGGGCTATGCATTCCCTGTGAAAGGTGGCGCCTTGATACCAGAGCAGTCCCCCTTCTCCATTTATGACGGCAATGCTGCCATCCGCCTGGAGAAAGGGTTCAACCGATAATCGGATTTTTATGAAAACAGGCAGGAGCTTGTTATTTTCTATTCTGATTTTCAATTGTACGGTTTCGCCTGGAAAAACTCTCTCCCTGTCAACCAGAAAGCGACACTGGATTTCGCGGATACTGAAAATGCTCCAGAGTTTGAGACCGGCGTAGAGAACCAGGAGCAAGAGGCAAAAGACAGCCATCTCTTTCTGTCCGTATAACAGAGCCACAAACAGAAGTATCCCTGTAAAAATAAGGAATATGGGCGTGAAAAATATGCTTGGTGTAATGGCGTCATTCATGTAAGAGCCAAAATTGCTACTCTCCATGGACCGGCACCGGTATGTTGTTCATGATTTTTTTTATAATCAGCTCCGTCGTTTCTCCTCTCAACCGTTCTTGTTCCTTTAGAATCACCCTGTGAGCAAGGACGGGAAGGGCGAGATATTTGATATCATCGGGAAGAACATAATCGCGTCCCCGTATGGCGGACAATGCCTGTGCCGCACGCATCAGGCCCAGGGAACCCCTGGGGCTGGCGCCGAACTGCAGAGAGCTGTTGCTCCGGGTTGCCTGCACAATATCGGCGATGTACTTTTTTACGGGAAAAGACAGACGGATTTGTTTTCGCCTTTCCTGCAGTTCCGCAATCTGAGCAGGATCCGCCACCTTGTCGAGACTGAGCAGGGGATCGCTCTTTTGAAACTGTTCCAGGATGGCTATTTCCTCGTCATTATCGGGATATCCGAGATTTATTTTCAGCAAAAAACGGTCTAATTGCGCCTCGGGTAAAGGGAATGTCCCTTCCAGTTCGATGGGGTTCTGAGTGGCCATGACAAAAAGCGGGTGGGGAAGTTTCCGTGTCTCCCCGTCAATGGTTACCTGTCTTTCTTCCATGCTTTCCAAAAGGCTTGCCTGTGTTCTCGGAATCGTGCGATTGATTTCATCCGCCAGCAGAATATTTGTCATGACCGGTCCGGATTTGAAATCAAAATTTCCCGTCCGTTGATTATATACGTTGAATCCGGTGATATCCGCGGGAAGCAGATCCGGTGTAAACTGCACCCGCCTGAAGGTCCCGCCGATGCTTTTGGCCAACGATTTGGCCAACAAGGTTTTGCCCACACCCGGCACATCCTCTATCAACACATGACCGTCGCCCAAAAGAGCAACCAGAAGCAGTTCAATGGAAGCCTGTTTGCCCACAACGACTTTGGAAATATTTTCCATGATCTTTTTACATAAACTGAAATCCATAAAATCTCCCTAACTGCCGGACCGTCACCCTTCATACCTTTCAAGGGCCTCGATCCCTTTTTTCATGGGTTTAAAAGCGGCTGCCGCCAGAATGACCGCAACCGCCGCAAAAGATACAACAATAAAGATCCACTGACCCGCGGAGATCTCCAGGCCCCTTTTCTGTGCAATGAAGATTACGTAAACCGGCCAGGCCTCGAGGAGTATCACCACCCCTGTTACAGCCGAGCTCACAATCATATAGGACAGACCGCCGAAACCCATGGATACCTGTGCGATGTTTTCATGCTTGAACCTGGGGTAGACGGCGCCGAAACCCATGGCCATGGAAACGATGCTAAAGGTCAACATAAACATGGTAGAGGCCGACAAAACCATCATAAAGCAAGTAACCGTAAGATAATAGTTGGTCAATACGATCAGCGCCTCCCCAAGAAGGAGCATGGGCGGAAGGAAAAGAAGGTACTTCCCCCAAAGGTAACGTCTGATGTTCAAGGGAGACGTTCGGATAATCCAGTAAGCCCTTCCCTCCGTACTCACCGCGGTGAAAACGAAGCGGGCACAAACGGCGGAGAGGACGAACCCGGCCAGCCCCAGATTGAGGAAAGCGAGTTCGTTTTGCAGAAAATCCAGAGGAATGGGGCTTTTTTGAAGAGGGAGCACACTGAAATTAAACACATAGACTACCACCAGAGCACCCAATAAAAGGAGTTGGGTCCATTGGGTATTGTCCCTGAAAAATACCTTGATATCCTTGGAGATAATGGCTCCGATCTCTCTCCCGAATGGCTTTGCGCACACTTCCGCCACAAATGCAAGAACCCTTTTTCCCCCGGCACGTCTTTTTCTGGCTTCTCGCGATTTTGAAAGACCCGAAAAATACACCAGGCTTGCCGTCCAGGTATTGATCACCATTAGGGCTAACGCCGTGGCCCAGGTGAGGAGCATTTCAAAAAGATGGCCCTGGCCTACAGACGGCCGCAGGCTTCCCCAGAGGGTTTCGCCGATCCACCGCGTAGGCAGATAAGGCGAATCCGGCGCCTTCAAGGCGCCCATATACTGCACAACCGAAAAAAAGGCTTCCGGATCCACCAGTCTCTCGGGTCTCAGGAACCTGAACAGAAAGTACAGGGCAATCACCATCACAATGGACAGCAGCAGAATAATGTCTCTGGTGCGCTGGGCGGGGATGATATGCACGAGCGCCATGGTCAGGAATATCCCTATCCCCGGAAGCAATCATGGCCATGGCGACAATCATGTGCAAAAAGGTGAAATAGAAGGCGGCGCCGGGACTGTACACATACCCATAGGCAAAAAACACAGGCATGGAAAAGACGAGAATCATCCAGGTGCTGTTGACGAAGGTCAGGATTGCACGGGACAGAAAGATCTCTTCAATGGACACGGGCGTTGCAAGGCAGAGTTCAAGGTCATCGGAGAGGTAGAGGTTGGAGAGTGCGGAAATCACACCGCTGAATATAAGCAGAGAAAAAATCGTCAGGAGCAGCATGGTAAGGAGATAGCGGGCCAACAGGTCCCCGATCATCTCTATGGACTGGAAATATTTCAGCACCCGGCAGGAAATCAGGAACATGCCGATCCAGAAAGCGACGCCCAGCATTCCCATGAGGATCGCCTTTTTTTTCCCGGAGCTTCCCGACCTGAGCAGACGGTTTTTAGTACCGATCAGGCCGGGACTGAGAAGAAGAAAGAGAGATTTCATGGGCGATTTTTTTTCCCTGGGTCAAATTCAAAAAAAGATCTTCCAGATTTCCGTCCACCCCTGCCCGCTCCCGCAGAGAATCAGGCGTTCCACAGGCGATAATCCGTCCTGCCTGAATGATGGCAATTTCTTCACAGACCTCTTCCGCCACGTCGAGGGAATGGGTGGACATGAAAACGGTTGTCCCGGAAAGGGATTCTTCCCGGAAAATATCTTTTACCAGTCGAGCCCCCCGGGGGTCCAGGCCAACCATGGGTTCATCCACGAGGAGGACTTTCGGCCGGTGGATAAGGGCGGAGCACATAATAAGGCGCTGCTTCATGCCATGGGAATAACTTTCGATAAGTTCATCTCCCCAGTGGGTGAGATCAAACAGTTCCAGAAGTTCGTCAATCCTTTTTACCAGATCCGCATCCTTCTCCAATCCATAGAGACCCGCCACAAAGGCGATGAACTCCAACCCCGTCAATTTTTCGTACACATAGGGCCTGTCGGGAATAAAGCCGATCAGCCTTTTCACGGCCGACGGCTCCTTGGAAAGACGAAGACCCTGGATAATAATCTCTCCCTCGGAGGGCTTCAAGACACCGGCCATCATTTTTATGGTCGTTGTCTTTCCCGCGCCGTTCGGCCCTAAAAATCCGAATCGTGTTCCCTTCCCTATGGCGAGGTTCACGTGATCGACGGCAGGGAGATTTCTGTATTTTTTCGTCAGGTTGATCAGCTTGATCATGATTCAGTGATATTCTTCGATTTCGAGGGTAAGCTTATTGATGAGTGAAATAATCTCCGCCTGTTCCTGGAGGCCTCCGTGAAGAAGTCTGATATGGCTCACATCCGCAGGCATCTGGTTGAGCGTAGCATCCATCGATATCCATGACCCTAAAAAGGCCTCGGTCCATGCATGGTAGTAGAAACGGTTTCCCATATAGACCAGCCCCACGCATTGGCGCGCGGGAATTCCGGCGGCCCGCAGGAGCGCCACGAGCAGGACCGCATGTTCATTGCAATCGCCAACCTTTGTCCTGAGAACCTCAAGCGCGCTCGGGACACTGATCACGGGCTTTTTTTCCACGTTTTTGTAAACCCATTCCATGAGTTTTCCGGCGACCGAAACAGGATTGCCGCTTTTTCCCGCAATTTCCCGCGCCAGATCCTTGATCTTGGGATCTTCACTCTGGATGGTCCATTCGGGCCGCAGAAAGGACTTCATTTCCCCCGAATCATCGGGAAAAGGCAGGGTGTATGGGTGGTTTGCGGGGCAGTGTCTCTTTCCTGATTTCCAGGATGTCCCCGGTCAATTTCTGCCTTCCCCCATCGAGACCGGCCGGATCGAATTCAGAATCCTTGAGACCCCCGAGCTTCATTTTCAAAAAGGAAAGATTCGCTGCGTCGGGCAGCCTCTGTTTCACGGGAACCGAGGACATGCTGTAAAAGTCATAGGCGTCATTCCCGTCCAGATCCCGGGCCGCATGATCGGCGGTCGACCGAACGAGGGTCAACCCCATCATTCCCTGTTCCTTCAATACATTGCCGTCTTCATCCACCCAAAAGACCAGATCCTGCCCCCACATTTTGGTTTGGAGTCGCCACGCGTCGTACTTCCGGTCATTCAGCGACACCTTTTCCCTTCCGGCAACCCGGATGGCAACCTTTTTCTGGGTCATGGTGGAAGGGTCGAACAGAAAAAAATCGAAAGTCTTCCCCTCTTTCAAGGCTTTTCTTTTGAATAGGAGCGAAAGTCCGGAGCCGATCACCGGCGGACCGGACAGCTTGATCTTTTTGGGGACGGTTTCCCCTTTGTTCCCCGCGTCTATGAGGATAACGTCATCCTCCACTTTTCCGGAAACGGCAAAGTTCACGATACCGGAGCTGATTCGCATCTTGAAATTTTTCAGGATAAAACGGGAATCCACCACCGCGCGGGTGAAGGTGCGCATGACGCTTGGCTGCCCGAGGAGGTTGAGACGCATAACCATTTCTTCCTGGATGAGATAATCTTTATCAAGCGGCATGACCCGGGTCATGGAATAGCCGATTTTCTTCCCTTTCAGGTAAATCTCCATCCATTCAGTCTCGGTTTCGTGCACTGTATACGCGTCGGAAGCAACACCGCCGGCCTGCGCGGCATCAGAAAAGTGGACCTTCTTGATCAGGTTCCCCATCAGGATAATCCACAGGAGAACCACAGCGCCCCCCAGTAGATGAAAAACCCGTCTTTTCGAAAATGCCATCAGAGATTTTGTCCTTTATCCCAATGCTCTTGAAAAAAACTTAAAAATTGATAATATACTACTTTACCTTTTTCATACAGTCAAAAAACATCTTTAAGGCTACGCTCGGATGACACAAAAGAATTTGCAATTTGAACAAGGTCCCATCAGGCCGCCCAGTGAAGCAAAGAGCCTTCTTTTGCGGTTTACCAGAAATTGCCCCTGGAACCAGTGCAGGTTCTGCCCCGTCTACAAAAAAAGAAAGTTTTCCCTGAGGACAGTGGACGAGATTAAGGCGGACATTCAGACGGCAAGAGACATTGCAGATGAAATCAAGGCCCTTTCGTGGAAGCTCGGGCACAACGGAGCCGTTGATGACCCGGTTGTAAGCGCCATTTTCGGGCAGTCGGGATACAGCGACAGCTTCCGAAGTGTTGCCGCGTGGATGTACTACAAAACCGGCGCATGTTTCCTGCAGGACGCCGACAACATGATCATGAAAACGGATGACCTCGTTGAAACCTTGACATTTTTAAAGGACAAATTCCCGGAAATCACCCGTATCACGACATATTCCAGGTCCAGGACCGTCGTAAGAAAATCGGTGGAATCGCTGATCCGCATAAGGAAAGCGGGACTCAACCGGATTCATATCGGTCTGGAAACCGCTTATGATCCTCTTCTCAAAATCATGAAAAAGGGGGTGACGTCGGCACAGCATGTTGAAGCGGGTCAGAAGGTCACAAAAGCGGGCATGGAGCTCTCGGAATATGTCATGCCCGGATTAGGGGGTCGGGAAATGTGGCGGGAACACGCCACGGCAACGGCAAGCGCCCTCAATCAGATCAATCCCCATTTCATCCGGCTCCGGAGCCTTCGCATCCCCGCGCACATCCCGCTGTACCAGGATCTGAAGGAAGGCCGTTTCGTCATGCAGACCGACGACCAGATTGCCGATGAAATAGAGCTTTTCATCAAGACCCTGGACGGCATCACGAGCACCGTGACCAGCGATCATATTATGAACCTTCTTGAGGAAGTCTCAGGCAAACTCCCCCAAGACAAGGAAAAGATGCTTGACGTAATCCGCCGCTATAAGGAACTCTCCGATTCAGACAGGATCATATACCGGATTGGAAGACGCGGAGGCGCTTACAGATCCACCAACGATCTGGCAACGGATCCGGAGACTTTTGCCAAACTCAAGAATCTTTATCAGGATATCAAGGCAAAGGAAGGCATGGAAGGGGTGGATCGGTTCATCACGGATATGGTGGACCGGTACATCTAGGGATTTTTATTATGAGCTACTACCCTATTTTTGTTCAATTGCAGGGAGAAAAAGCCCTCGTGGTGGGGGGCGGAAGCGTTGCACGGCGAAAAGTGGAAACCCTCCTGGAATACGGGGCATCCGTAAGGATTGTTTCCAGGGTGCTGTGCCCGAAACTTGAACGATTGGCGGAGAAAGAGGAGATCCGCTTTCTGGGAGAGGAATTCCGGGAGACTTTCCTGGAAGGAATTTTTTTGGTGATTGCCGCGACGGACGACAAAGAACTGAACCACCGGATAAGTCGGGCAGCCCGGGCAAGAGGTCTTTTGATCAACGCGGTAGACCAGCCTGAAGACTGCAATTTCATCGTACCGTCCATCGTAAACAGAGGAAACCTGCAGATCGCCATCTCCACATCGGGAAAAAGCCCGGCCATGGCCAAGAAGATCAGAAAGGAACTGGAGGCCCGTTTCGGCATGGAATATGAGGTATTCCTGTCGCTCATGGGCCGTATCCGGGAGGCAGTGCTTCCCATGGGATTTTCCCAGAAAGAAAATGGCGCCATTTTTCAACGGATAATAGATGCCGGTCTCCTGGACATGATTGCCCGCGGGGATACGAAAGGAGCCGAGGCCGCGCTTTCGGAGCTTCTGCCCGCCGGGATCGACAGGGAAAAAATCAGAAGGGTATAATGACTACCATATGGTTCAACATTGCGCTTTTTTTTGAGCTGCTGGCAACCGGCGGATTCATTATCTATATCATTAAGCAGGAAAAGTGGGTATTCAGATGGTCCTATTGGATATTAACGGCAGGCTTGCTGTTCCATACCATTTTTCTCATCTATCGGTATTCCGTCCTGGGCGTTTTTCCCGTTCTCGATCTGAAATCGGCTCTTTCTTTTTTTGCATGGGCGGTCATCTTTGTATATGTCCTCCTAAACATGAAATTTCAGCTCATGGTTCTGGGCTCTTTCGTGGCGCCCTTTGCCGCCTTTCTCATGCTGATTTCCTCCGCCATCCCGGGCATGGAAGGTCCCGTAAAGCCGATTTTCAAGAGTTTCTGGCTCGCAATTCATGTGAGCACCATATTCATAGGCAATGCATTTCTGGCCATAGCCTTCCTGGCCGCCATCATGTACCTGATACAGGAATGGCATATAAAGAAGAAGAACTTCCGGTCCTTTTACGGCAGGCTGCCCTCATTGGCCACCCTTGACAGGATAAACCATTATGCCATCCTGTACGGCTTCCCGTTTCTTACAGCCGGCATGATCACGGGTTCCATATACGCCCAGTATGCCCTGGGAAAATACTGGCAGTGGGATCCCAAGGAGGTATGGTCGCTTATTTCCTGGCTCCTCTACGCGGTCCTTCTCCACGAAAGATTGGCCGCCGGGTGGCAGGGCAGAAAAGCGGCGATCATGTCGATCGCGTGTTTTCTGGTCTTGATTTTCACGTTTCTCGGTGCAAACCTGGCGGTAAGCGGCTATCACAGTTTCAGCGCCATGGGAGTAAGATAAACGCCGTGGCCAAGATTATCAGCATTGGGATGAACCACGAAACAGCTCCCCTCGAACTGCGCGAGTGTCTCGCCCCCGAGGCGGACAGCGACCGGCATATCCTGGCGGGGATGCGAGATACGGAAGCCATTCGAGAAGGCCTTTTTCTCTCCACCTGCAACCGGGTTGAGGCGCTCTTTATCTCCGAAGCTCCGGACCGGGCCAAAAGAGCCATCCTTGACATTTTTTCGGGGTTGGGCCACATTCCTGAAGAACGGCTTTCGGCTTCCCTTTATACCTATGAAGATCTGGAGGCTGTCCAGCACATATTTACCGTTGCATCCAGTCTTGATTCCATGGTGGTGGGTGAACCCCAGATTCTGGGCCAGATAAAAAGCGCCTACGCAAAGGCGGTGAAGGAGAAGACTGCCGGGGTTATTTTGAACAGGCTGATGCACAAAGCCTTTCATGTGGCAAAGCGGGTGAGAACGGAAACGGGGATATGCAGTTCAGCCGTTTCCATCAGTTATGCCGCCGTCGAACTGGCCAAAAAGATATTCCATCTGTTAGAGGGAAAAAAGGTTCTTCTCATCGGCGCGGGCGAGATGGCGGAATTGGCGGCCAGGCACCTCCTGACCAACGGCGTGGGGTCCATTTCCGTCGCAAACAGAACATTTGAGCGGGCCGTACAGGTGGCGGAGGCTTTTGACGGCCTTCCCGTTTCTTTCGATGAAATCCCCCAGCAGGTTCTGGCTGCCGATATCGTCATCACTTCCACGGCCTCGCGGGAATTCGTGATCACCTATTCCATGGTCAAGAATCTGTTGAAGAAAAGGCGCAACCGGCCGCTCTTCTTTATTGATATCGCCGTGCCGCGCGATGTGGAACCGAAGGTCAATAACCTGAACAACGTTTATCTGTATGACATTGACGACCTCAAGGGCGTCATTGAACTGAATAAATACCAGCGGCAACAGGAAGCGGTGAAGGCCGAACGGATTATCAGCGAAGAGGTGATTAAATTCGGGAAATGGCTCAACACACTGAAAGTCGTGCCGACCATTATTTCCCTCAGAAACAAGGCGGAGACCATTCTCCAGGCCGAGATCAAAAAAAGCAGCGCCGCTCTCTCGGATCTGACTCCCGTCCAACGACAGGCGATTGAAACCATGTCCAGGTCGATTGTTCAAAAAGTGCTCAGCGACCCGATTCTCTTTTTGAAGGAACGGTCTGAAAGAACATCCCTGGATCTCTACCTGGACATGACCCGTAGACTTTTCTGTCTCGACATAGACCGGGACGATACTTAAGGCATATGGAGGACTCAATGGATTTTTCAAAAATGATTGAAAGCATGAAAGAACATCCTGATTATCATAAAATGGGTATGATCGCAAGCCACCTTGGCGTGGTGCGGGAAAACTCGCTGAAGGGTGGGAAAGTGGATGAAATAGAGCTTGCCTTTGACCAAGACACCGTTCAAGAGATCATCCGTGAGGCAAAAAAGCAGCAAGGAATTTTCCAGGTCCTCATAGAAACAAGAGGAGGACGTCTCAAAGTGGGCGACGAAATCATGGCCGTCGTTGTGGGGGGAGACACCCGCGATCATGTATTTCCGGTTCTCATAGAAACCGTGGAACAGATGAAAAAGAAGGCTTCACACAAAAAAGAGATTTTTGCCGGGGAGAACGCATAAATGAGCATGGTCGATGTCACTGAAAAGCCGATTATAAAACGGCAGGCTGAAGCCGTCGGGAAAATCATCCTTTCACCGGAAACGGTGTCCAAGATCAAAAAAGGGGAAATCAGGAAAGGCGATCCTCTGCTCATTGCTCAAATCGCCGCCCTGCAAAGCGTGAAACAGACCTCCATCCTCATACCCCATTGTCACCAGATCCCTCTTGACGGCGTCGAGGTGGACTTCACTGTTTTAGAGGAGGCTATCGAGGTCAGGTGCGTTGTAAAAGCCCAGGCTCGTACAGGGGTGGAAATGGAAGCCCTCGTGGGCGTCTCCGCGGCCCTGAACACCCTGTGGGATGTCGTAAAATATCTTGAAAAGGACCAGGAAGGGCAATATCCCTCCACGATGATCACGGATATCCGGGTGGTTTGGAAAAAGAAGGGCAATAGCGAATAAGCCGGATCCCGCTTCAACGGGGACTATGCTTTTTCGCGAACGCAACCACCGGAAAGAAACCCAATTGCAAAAAACGGAACGGGAGCAGAACCATGAGAAAAACCATTTTGTTCACGATGGCAGTATTTCTGATTACCGGCCACATGGTCTCAAAGGCGATGGCCGGAAAAGCATACGTATTCAATTCCGAGAAAATAACGCTTCGAACCGGTCCGGAATCGAACAAAAAGATCATCGCCATGCTGCCTCAGGATGAACCCGTGGATATCCTGAAAGAGGATCAATCGGGATGGTCCCTGGTGCGTCTTTTAAAACCCTCCTGGGAGAATAAAGAAGGATGGGTCCTGAGCCGCTATCTCGAAACGCGTCTTCCACTTCCCATCCAGGTAAACACCTTGACGGAAGAAAATTCTCGTCTCAAGACAAAGCTGACAAATACGGAAAAAGAATGCGCCGAAAGCGTCCTCCAAAGGGAT
>CAVVEP010000047.1:0-37538 GCA_963747015.1 uncultured delta proteobacterium | reverse complement strand
CGACCCGCTCCTGAAATCGCCAAATCACGACTCGTTTTACAGGGCGAGTTGGGGACCGACATCCTGAACCGGTTGATCGATCCCGAAAAGCCGGTAACACTGGGGATACTGGATCACAGAGGAAGCCACCAGGAATGCGGATCGGAGGCTGATGTCATCTCCCGCGTTGCCTTTCGTATGATCAGCCGCTTCGGCATCAAACCGGATCAGATCGCCATCATTTCTCCCCATCGCGCACAGAATAACGCACTCTCCGCACGCCTTTCGGATCTCCTCGGCGCCGACGGGGACGCCCTGCCCCTCATCGACACGGTGGAGCGCGTCCAGGGCGCAGAACGGGACGTAATCCTGTTCGGGTTCACCACCTCGGACAGGGACCACGTCATGTCGGAGTTTCTCAACAATCCCAATCGTTTCAATGTAGCGATCACAAGGGCCAGAAAAAAGCTGATCGTGATCGGCTGCAGGATTTTTTTTCTCGTCGATCCCCAACATGGAAAAGGGCCTTCAAAATAATGCCTGTTTCAAGAGGTTTTACGCCCACTGCGAGGAACAGGGAAGTCTCTTTTTTCTTTGAGACCTGAAAACCGCTTCATGCGGGATCTCCTTATCAGGTAGGGGTATAACAAAATTATTGCTAATCCGACATACCAGATGCAACCTGCAAAGCCCACGAAAAAGCTTGAGTATCCTATTCACCCCCCTGGTGGATTCAGTACGAGAAGGCATGGAACGGCACGGAAATGGAAAAAAATTGGAAAAGTTGGATTTTTTGCGGGACAAACCGAAAGGATGATGCTATGATCAAAATATGAGCCGTCAAGAGATAAAGGAAATTCTTCACAATATTGATTTTCGAGTAGACAGTTCCCTCCAGGAACCGAATGCCGGAACTCTTCCAATCCTGATAAATCTTGTCGAAAGATTGAGCGAAGAAAACGAAAAATTAAAGATTGAAATCCAGAAACTTCGCGATGAAAACAACAGACTGAAAGGAGAGCAGGGCAAGCCGAATATTGGTGGTAAGAAAGGAAGCGGCAAAGGGAAAAACGTATCCTCGGAAAACGAAAGAAAGAAACGAGAAGAAAAAAAGAAGAAAAAGTCGAAAAGCAAGAAGAAAAATGTCCCAATCGATCGAACCAAAATATGTAAAGTCGATCCCTCCATATTGCCCGCTGATGCCGAATACAGAGGCTATGAACCTGTCTTTGTGCAGGAAATCCTGATCACAACAGACAACGTCGAATATAGGAAAGAGATCTTTTATTCCCCTTCCGAGAACCGCATTTACGTAGGAGAATTACCCGCCGGGATAGTTGGTGAGTTCGGTCCCGGAATACGATCACTGGTTTGCACACTGAAATATATAGCAAACATGTCTCAGCCAAAGATTCGGGAGTTGCTTGAAAACTGCGGCATAGACATTTCACAATCGACTATTTCGCGAATCCTTACCAATGATGAAACCGGGTTCAACCAGGAGAAAAGGGACATCTTTCTCGCTGCACTGGAGCATACGCTTTACCACCAAATCGACGATACCACGGTAAGGGTTAACGGCAAAAACCACTATTCACAGATTTTCTGTAATCCATATTATACAGCCTTTTTCACGGTTCCGCGCAAAGATCGTCTCACGATACTTGATTTGTTGCTGTGTGGCAGGGAAAGAAGATACCGTTTTGATCCGAAGGCATTTTGTTTAATGGCGGATTTCAAGGTTTCAAAGAAAGTGATCGATCAGCTTCGGGATTTGACCGAAGACAAGGAAATCTCTGAAGAGGAAATGCAACTGTTGCTGCAAAAGGTCTTTGAAAAAGGAAAAGGGAAAAACACAAAGGCCAGAATTATGGAAGCCGCTGCCATAGCCGCCTATCATCGCCAAACAGATGTTCCGATTGTAGACATTTTGCTAGCCGATGATGCGCCTCAATTTAAGAAGATCGTCGAGGCACTGGCCCTTTGCTGGATTCATGAGGGTCGTCACTACAATCGTTTGGATCCGGTCATGCCATGCAATGTTGAGGCTCTCAAGGATTTCAAAACACGTTTCTGGGATTTCTATGGTGATCTTCTGAAATACAAACAGAATCCAAATCCTGAAACAGCGGCAAAGCTATCCATCGAATTCGACGAGTTGTTCTCCACCAAAACGATTTATGATGCATTAAATGATCGTATTGAAAAAACCCGGCACAAAAAGGACGAGCTCCTGTTGGTCCTGGAATATCCCTGGTTGCCACTGCATAACAATGATTCAGAGTTGGGGGCAAGAGTTGAAAAACGTAGGCAGGATGTCAGCCTACATACGATATCCGAGGCCGGTACAACAGCAAAAGATGCCTTTCTCACCGTTGTCCAAACCGCCAAGAAATTGGGGGTCAACGCTTTCGAATACATTAGCGACAGAGTTTCCAAAAAGTTCAGTATGCCGGCGCTATCTGATCTGATTATTGAAAGAGCGAAGCTACAGCCCGGGTAGCTGTTCTCTTCACCACATCATTAAAAACAAGAATTTTACACCCCCCCCTTTCGCAGCAATCATATTGCTGTCAGCCGTATGATGTTGTAAGATTATTCAGCTGTTACTTTCCTTAAAGGTTGCATCCTAATTTTTCGAATCCCATGGGGGGTGTGAATAGGATACAAGCTTGACAACTTCTTCCATATATCATTAAAAACAGATACCTCTTGCTCAATATGGCAAGGGAACCCACCTGTCTTTTGTATCAAATCGTAAATGAAGGAAAAATCGTTGGTTGATTCGTTGGGGGAGATAAGATGATTGCCTATTGCGGTTTGAATTGTTCCCGATGCGATGCCCGCCTGGCAACGCTGGAAAACAGCGACACCAAGAGAGAAGCCACCGCCCGAAAATGGTCCAGGATGTACAAAGCCGAAATCCTCCCCGACCAAATCAACTGTGATGGCTGCAAATCCAACGGTCAAAAATTTTTTCACTGCAACAATTGCGAGATCCGGGAATGCTGTGTCTCCAAAGACGAGGCTCACTGCGCGGCTTGTGAAGAATATATCTGCAAAACCTTAGCCGATTTTATAAAACTGGCGCCGGAGGCAGGAATGGCCCTTGAAAATCTTCGGTCTCCGTAAGAGCAGTAAGAACACGTGAAGGATGCGGGACATCCACACAGGCAAAACGCGCTTGGATGCGTCTTGCCGCCTTCAAAAATCCGCGGGACTCTTGACGGAGAGCCCCGGTCTGTTCAATACATGGGTGTAAATCATGGTGGTGGAAACATCCGCATGCCCCAATAGCTCCTGCACAGTGCGGATATCGTAGCCGGCTTCGAGCAAGTGGGTGGCAAAAGAATGAAAAGCGATGGCTCATGAGGCCAGCTGTGTGACACCGCAAAGGATTCGAAGAAACTGCACTGTGATCACTTTGATATTGTGTGCCCATTCATGAATAGCAACATATTGCTGCAAATATATCTTGTTTACACCACGGAACGGGCGGAAAAAGTTGCGTACTCCTGTCCATAGCCCTTCAATGGTATTGCTATGTACTTCACGGATACCATCACCATCATCGTCACGAGCCCAAACACGTTTACCTGGTTTGTGGCAAACTTTTACATGTATGCGTTGTGAGGCTGGCAAATGGAAGTATGCTTTCCATTCATCTGTATTGACAGTAGTTCCGGGCTGGGTTGCCTCTATAACACTCGGTTCTAAATCTTGTCGTCCACTGTTTTTTTTACCTCAATTCGGATTTGGCCGCTTTCTCGTCCGACAATACCCAAGATGGGTGGACGGTCGTTGTCCCAAGTTCCGTGCCCCCTGACTTTGTTCGCACGGCACCGCGGTGGATCCTCTGGATCAGGATGTAGAACGCCTTTTTCCCCAGAATTTTGATATAACTCATCAGCCTCTACAACGTTATCCGGGAATGGCTCACGGAAACAGTTATTCTCTACGAAACCCTGTAGTTTATGACGACGTTCAAGTAAATGTTTACGATCTATCCCCAGTTCCTTTGCCAGATGGAGGGTCGGTGTGCCTTGAGCAAAACCCTGCAAAATACGAACAATGACTGAGCAACGATGATGAGTGCCTTTCCAAACAGTGCCAGAAAAGGCGTTGTATACACTCCCGCATGGGCAAAGGAAATAAAGTAACGGAGCCCTGTCTCGCCGATGAACCTTACACTGGTCAACTGGTATTTCGCATTTGGGACAATGCAATCCATCAGAGTGGAGAATGTTTACTATAAATTCATAGCATTTCTGTTCATCCATCAGGTCTACTAATGAGAATATTAACATTGGTTCCTCCTGTCATAGGGTATAAGTTGGAAACCTATTATCTATGATTGGAGGTTGTTTGTCTTCTAAATTATTTTCACACAACTGGCCTCATGAGCCGAAAGTTTTTCGGAGATCACCATGCTGGCAAAGGCCAGACAGGTAAGAAAACCGCATTCTCTGCAATTGGTTTTGGGGAGAATGTCACGATACAGATCTATCGCGGAAAGCGCCATCTGAATCCCCTTCGGAAAACAAGGCTATCTGATTATTATCTCTACAGCAAATAGTATCGAATCGTGACCGCATGAAGCTATCCTCCCAAGATCCGCTGAATCCGAAAGGCAGTACAGGGGAAATTGAATAAGACACGAAAAAGCCTGATCGTTTGAGTCAGGGTGTAAATCACGGCTGTTGGAAGATTAGGCTGCCAATAACCTCTTGGTTCTTTGGGTCCAGAAGTCATCCCACCAATCATCTGCTCTTAATATTCTCAGTGCAAGCATAGGATCAATCGAAGCAGGGTGCCAAGTCGCACCGGGGATTTTTAATCGTTTCTGCGGGACTGATTTATGAGCACTTTCTATTTCGCCAGAACCAATGGGATAGCCTTTCTCCCTGAACTCATTGTAATTTACTGCATCACAAAATCTCTTTACGTAGCCGATTAACCTATTCAACCTATCGTTGGGATCTTTATCATATTTTTGCTTCAGTTCTTCCAGTATTTCAACGACTTTTCCATCTGAAATAGCTCTGATCTGTTTCGCTACCCATTTTGGCCGGTCTTTTTCGCATATTCCGATTTTTTCTGCTGTTTCATAAAAATGGTCCTTTAAGTGTGATTTGTCTAACACAAATTGCATTTTCGGAAACTGCCTTTTCAGTTCTTCGCTCAGCCCGACGCCTCCATCAGCAACCCCTACAATCTCAGTCGTTGATGCCATGCCTATTAATTTTGCGGCATTATATAAATCACTTACAATCTCATCGTATGAATCCATTTTGCCAACAAAAGTCTTTGAACTTGAATCAAGTGGCCTTACAAAGCCTAAACGAACATCACGCCACTTAATAACTTTTTCCTTTTTGGGGTTGTTGTAAACAAGGGTTGTTTCTTCTGAATTTTCTTTAACTTCGAGCTGGCCAGTTCGAATTTCACACCCATCCAACTCAACTAACATCTTCTCTATTGTTTTTTCTTCCTCAGGATTAGCATTACAAAGTTTTTCCTCAATATAATCCATTGCCTCATGGGCTATTTGCTTCGTTGTCCGTGATACCGTACTTGAAGCAATATCAAAATGATAGTGCTCCTTAAAATTCTTCGCAGATGCTGCAAACGAACTCTCAATGCCAAAATCACTCAACGCACGTTTAACAGTTTCACTACGTCCCTGGTGAGTAATTTTCATTTCATCAACTAAAGGCTTGCATGCTATGCCATTAATCCATAAATAGGGAGATTTTATTTCTATTTTTCCAAAAATGGTGGTGAACTCTATTGTTGGATTTCTGTTAATTGTCAGGCCTTGGAGTTTTTTTTTACGACTATTTTGTCACGCGTAGACTCTAAAATTATTTTTGTTGTTTGCAGGCCTATTTCTTGAACTACCCCTTGGATATCTTGATCTATCAATGTCGATCTCGAAACTAAGTCCGTTTCTTCAGCACCCATTTTCTCCGCCAATTTCCTGCTGACTTCTTCGATAATATCCTTGTAAAATTCAGTTTCCATCATAATCTCCTTTAGTTAGAGGAATATATTTTCCTCTAACATAAAGAGAACAGAATGTCCCGTACTTTCTATAGTTTCTTCATTTTTTCCAACAGTCGTGATTTACACCCTTTGAGTCAGTAACGCGATATCGAAAACGGAGAACAGGCCCTATTCAAGACAGTACTTAGAAACGTCCTTATCTATGGGAACGGGGTATTCCCCGTTAAAGCAGGCAAAGCAGAGGTCACCCTCGGGGATGGAGGTAGCCTTTTTCAGGTTGTCGATGGAGAGATATCCCAGGCTGTCCAGACCCACGAAATCCCGGATCTCCTCAACAGACTTCTGGGCCGCGATCAGTTCTCCGCGGGTGGAAAAATCAATCCCGTAATGGCACGGGAAGGCATGGGGGGGACAGCTCACCACCATGTGAATCTCCTTGGCGCCGATCTCCCGCAGGGTCTTGACCCGGGTTTTGGCCGTGGTGCCGCGAATAATGGAATCCTCCATGATCAGCACCCGCTTGCCCCGCAACAATTCTTTCACCGGATTCAGTTTGACCTTCACCCCGAAATCCCGCATGCTCTGGGACGGCTGGATAAAGGTCCTTCCAATATAATGGTTTCGAATCATCCCCATTTCCAGGGGAATCCCCGAGGCCTGGGCGTATCCGATGGCGGCGTAATTGCCCGAATCGGGAAACGGCATCACCATGTCCGCGTCCACGGGAAATTCCTTTGCCAGGAGTTCCCCCTGCCGTTTTCGAAAAAGGTACACGTTTTCGCCGAAGACCGTGCTGTCGGGCCTGGAAAAATAGATCAGTTCGAAAATACACTGACTTTTGCGCGACACAATTCCCGAGGGGATGCTCTTGATGCCGTCCCGGTTGATGATCACGACCTCGCCCGGCGCTACGGATCGAATAAATTCCGCCTCCACAAGATCCAAGGCACAGGTCTCCGACGCAATGACGAACCCGGAGTTGAGTCTGCCCAGACAGAGGGGCCGAAATCCGTTGGGATCCCTGGCGGCGATAAGGCTGTCCTCCGTCATGACGACCACGGAATACGCGCCTCGCAACTGGCCCATGGTCTCGATCATGGCGGTTTCCATCCCCAGGTTCAGACGCCTGGCCGTCAGGTGCAAAACCACTTCGCTGTCCATGGTGGTCTGGAAAATGGAACCGCTCTGTTCCAGTTCCGAACGGATAGCGTGGGCATTGACGATGTTGCCGTTATGGGCGATTGACATCGATTTTCCGGAATGGCGAACACGGAAAGGCTGTGCATTGGCCAGCAGGGAGGAGCCGGTCGTGGAATAACGGACATGCCCCAAGGCCATGTTCCCCTTGAGTCCGTTAAGGATATACTCGTTAAAAATCTCGGGAACGAGCCCCATGGCCTTGTGTTCGACCACTTTTTTTCCGTCGGATACGACGATCCCGGCACTCTCCTGACCCCGGTGCTGCAAGGCATAAAGCCCGAAATAGGTCAGCTTGGCCGCTTCTTCATGGCCATACACCGCAAAGATACCGCATTCATCCTTGGGTCGTCTGGACTGATTTTCTCGTTTATCCATCAATTCTTCCATCTTCCTCTATTATCCGATGCTCAATCGTCAATATTCAATTCACCATTGTCAATAGTCATTTCTCGTGGTATTCCTGGATGGTTCTCACCTGCAATTCCTCCCGGTTCATGGACCGGATAGCCGAAACAGTCGCCTTTGCTCCGGCAAGGGTGGTGGTGTAGGGGACATTCAACGTGAGTGCCGCCCGTCGAATGGAATAGGATTCGGAAATGGCCTTTTTTTCGTGGGTGGTATTGATCACCAAGTCTACTTCGCCATTTTTGATCATGTCCACGATATGCGGACGTCCTTCCCGTACCTTGTTGACGACCGTGTTGTCCACCCCGTTTTCCAGAAGATAACGAGAAGTGCCCTTGGTAGCCAGAATCCTGAAACCCAACTCGGAAAGCCCCCTGGCAACGGTCAGGACCTCTTTTTTGTCCGCATCCCTTACACTCACGAATACCGTACCGGACAGGGGTATCCGTTGGCCGGCCGCCAATTGGGATTTTCCAAAGGCCAATCCGAAGTTACGATCAATCCCCATGACTTCACCGGTGGATTTCATCTCAGGCCCCAGGATGGTATCCACGCCCGGAAACCTGCTGAACGGAAAAACCGCCTCCTTGACCGAAACATATTTCGGCACGATCTCACGGGTAAAGCCCAGCTCTTTCAGGGTTTTCCCCATGATCACCTTCGTAGCCATCTTGGCCAGGGGCACGCCTGTGGCCTTGCTCACAAAAGGAACCGTCCGGGAAGCCCTTGGGTTCACTTCAATAACATAAATAGTGCCGTCTTTTACCGCATACTGAATATTCATGAGGCCCACCACAGAGAGTTCCCGAGCCAATGCCCGGGTGTGGTCCATGATTTCTTGAATGATCTCCGGGCTCAGGGAGACGGGGGGCAGGACGCAGGCGCTGTCTCCGCTGTGGATGCCTGCCTCCTCAATGTGCTCCATGATGCCTCCGATAACCGTGTCGTGCCCGTCGGAAATAGCGTCCACATCGATTTCGATGGCGCTGTCCAGAAAACGGTCGATCAGGACAGGCTTTCCGGGGGACACCTGAACCGCCGTTTGCATGTAGTGTTCCAGGTCTTTCCGGTCGTAGACGATCTCCATGGCGCGCCCCCCCAACACAAAGGAGGGTCGCACGACCACGGGATACCCGATCCGGTCCGCCGCACGGATGGCATCGGCCTGGTTCACGGCGATGCCGTTTTCCGGCTGCAGGATCCGCAGTTTTTGGAGCAGGGACTGAAAACGCTCCCGATCCTCCGCCCGGTCTATGCTGTCGGGACTTGTGCCGAGGATGGTCACTCCCGCCTCGGAAAGGGGCACGGAAAGGTTCAGAGGGGTCTGCCCGCCGAACTGCACAATCACGCCTTCCGGTTTTTCCTGCTCCACGATATGCAGCACGTCTTCCCGTGTCAGGGGTTCAAAGTAAAGCCGGTCCGAGGTGTCGTAGTCGGTACTCACCGTTTCCGGATTACTGTTGATCATTATGCTTTCAATGCCCATTTCCCTTAGCGCCATGGAAGCATGCACACAGCAGTAATCGAACTCAATCCCCTGGCCGATTCGGTTCGGCCCCCCTCCCAGGATAATGACCTTTTTCTTGTCCGAGCTTCGAATTTCATTTTCCTGTTCATAGGTGGAATAGTAGTAGGGGGTGAAGGCCTCGAATTCGGCGGCGCAGGTATCCACCAGTTTGTAAACAGGTTCCACTCCCTTGGCTTTTCTTGTCTGCCGAATGGCCTCCTCGCTGGTTTGAAAGATGCCGGCCAGTTGAATATCCGAGAAACCGTATTCTTTCACCTCTTTCAAAAATTCCGGTTCCCATTGGTCAGGCCCCTCCCCCTTATCCGCCATTTGTCGCAGTTTCTTTTCAAAGGAAAGAATCTGATCCATATGAAAAAGAAACCAGGGATCAATCCGGGACAATGCGTAGATCTTCTCGACGGGCATATCCCGATTCAGGGCCTCATAAAGATAGAAAAGCCGATGGGAGTTGGGATGGATCAGTCCCCTTTCCAGTTCCTGGTCATCCATGGAAGAGAGGACGCAGTCGGACGTGTCCATTCCCAGGCCGAACCTTCCGATTTCAAGGGATCGCACCGCCTTCTGAAGGGCCTCCTTGAAGGTTCGTCCGATGGCCATGGTTTCTCCCACCGATTTCATGGAGGTGGTCAGGAGGTCTTCGGCGCCCGGAAATTTCTCGAAGGTCCATCTGGGGACCTTAACCACGCAGTAATCGATGGTAGGTTCAAAAGAGGCCAGGGTCTCCCGGGTAATATCGTTTGCGATTTCATCCAGGGTATAGCCCACGGCCAGCTTGGCGGCTATTTTGGCAATGGGGAACCCGGTTGCCTTGGAAGCCAGGGCCGAACTCCTGGAAACCCGGGGATTCATCTCGATGACCACCATCTCGCCGGTATCCGGATGAATGGCGAACTGAATGTTGGACCCACCCGTTTCCACCCCGATCTCCCGGATAATGTCGATGGAGGCGTTTCGCATCATCTGATATTCACGGTCCGACAAGGTCTGGGCCGGAGCGACCGTGATGCTGTCGCCGGTGTGGACGCCCATGGGATCGAAATTTTCAATGGAACAGATAATCACCACGTTGTCCTTGAAATCCCGCATGACCTCCAGCTCGTATTCCTTCCATCCCAGAAGGGATTGCTCCATGATGATCTCCGTGATCATGCTGGCATCGAGACCGATCCGGGCAAGGTTTTCCATTTCCTCCCGGTTATAGGCCACGCCGCTTCCTATCCCCCCCAAGGTAAAACTGGCCCGGATAATCACGGGATACCCGATCTTTTCAGCGGCTTCCCTGGCCTGCTGCATATCCCTGGCGATGAAACTCCTGGGCAATCTCAGGCCGATGCTGGTCATGGCATCCCGAAAGAGCTCACGATCCTCCGCTTTTTTTATGACCGACAACGATGCCCCCAACATTTCCACGCCCAGCTCGTCCAAAAGGCCTGATTCCGCCACCTGCACCGCCGTGTTGAGACCTGTCTGACCTCCAAGTGTCGGAAGGATCGCATCCGGCCTTTCCCGCCGGATGATCTTCGCGACAATATCGGGCGTTATGGGCTCGATATAGGTGCGGTGGGCGGTTTCCGGATCGGTCATGATGGTCGCGGGATTGCTGTTGACGAGTACGATTTCATACCCCTCTTCCATCAGGGCCTTGCAGGCCTGGGTCCCCGAGTAGTCAAATTCGCACGCCTGGCCGATAATAATCGGCCCGGAACCGATAATAAGGATTTTGTGTATATCCGATCGTCTTGGCATCTAATTTTTTTCCATCATTTCAATAAATCGATCAAAGAGGTAATCCGCATCGTGTGGTCCCGGGGAGGCCTCCGGATGATACTGTACGGAGAAAAGAGGGTGTTTTTTGTGAACCATCCCTTCAAGGGTATTGTCATTCAGGTTGATGTGACTGATTTCCACATCCGGGTCCTTGAGGCTTTCCATATCCACGCAGAATCCGTGATTCTGGGAAGTAATCGCCACTTTCCCCGTTTTTACATCCTTAACCGGCTGGTTGGCGCCCCTGTGCCCGAATTTCAGCTTGAATGTGGATGCGCCAAGGGCCAATCCGATCAACTGGTGTCCCAGACAGATCCCGAAAATCGGTCGCTTCCCTATCTGACTCCGAATCATGTCAACGGCATAGGGCACGGCCGCGGGATCACCCGGTCCATTGCTCAAGAAAAGCCCCTGCGGAGCAAGGAGATCAATGGTTTTCGAATCCGCACTCGGCGGGCAGGACGAGGATGGAGCACCCCCGCCTTTCAAGGCTTCGAAGAATATTGTATTTAATCCCGTAATCCATAGCCACCACGCGAAAAGAACCCTGCCCTTCCGGCCAGCGAAACCCTTCAAGTCCACCGCTGAGTTTTACGGCTTTTCCTCCCTGCCAGAGAAACGGGTCGTTGCATGTCACCACTTTCACCAGATCCGCCCCCACCATGCCGGGGGCCGCAACGGCCTTTTCTTTCAGGGATGCCGGGTCCAAATCCCTTGTGGACAATATGGCCTTCATAGCCCCCTTGAGCCTTATATATCTCGTAAGGGCGCGGGTGTCTATTCCCTCGATACCCGGAATGCCGTTTGCCGTTAAATAGTCGGTTAAGGTCTTTTGCGATCGGTAATTGCTTGGAAATTTCTGATATTCTTTCACCAACAGCGCCCTGACCTGTATGCGATCGGACTCCACATCCTCCTCGTTTATCCCGTAACTGCCGATCAGCGGGTAGGTCATGGTTACCATCTGGCCGCAATAGGAAGGATCGGTAAGAATCTCCTGGTAACCCGACATGCTCGTGTTAAATACTACTTCTCCCGTATTTTCACAGTGTCCCGTGAAAGAACGTCCGCTAAATACCGCACCGTCTTCCAAAACCAGTAAGGCTTTCATGTTTGTATTCCCTGCACCTTCATCAATTTTTCCCGCAAAACTTCGATCTTGTTCCTCATCATAAATTTTCTGGCCATCCGAATCCCTTACATAAAAAACGCCTGTCATTCTTTCCCGATCGCTGGAAACTTTTGCCGATCGGATATCCAACCCCGAGGCCGATATTTCCTTGGCCAGATCATAGAGCAGACCCATCCTCGAACCGGAGTTCACCTCGATGATGGTGAAGAAATCAGAGCTTTCATTATCCACCTTCACCTTCTTTTTTACCGATCCGCCATATCCCGCGGGATCAATCACGGCCTGCATTTTGTTAAGAATCAGTCTATCCAGAGGCAGATCATTGCCCAGGGCCGCGCCGAGATCTTTACCGGTTCGAAGCCACTGCTCTTCCTGTCTCAATCGGTCCGGGGGGTTCGTAACCTCGAATACATCGAACACGAGTCCATTTTTAAGGGTAAAAATTCTGGCCGACAAGACCTCCATATTGTTCAATGTAAACACACCGACCATCCTGCTGAACAACCCGGGTTTATCGTGGGTACACAGGATCACCCTGGTTACGGAGGCGTCACGTATTTTCTTGAGCTCCCACAGATACGCATCCTCCCCAAGGGTCAAAGCCATGCGAAAATGGCTGGACATTTCCTCCGGAGATATATTTAAAAAATAGCGCGAAGAAACCTGTTCAATCAGCCGCAGAATGTCTTCTTCTCTAAAAAATTCCGCCAGTTCATTACGGACAGCCTCTTTTTTCAAGGTAATTTCGCGCGTGGCATCCGGTGTAGCCAAAATTCCGCTTTCAAGAATACGTCTCACTTTCAAATAGAGTTCGATAAGCAGGAATATTTTCCAGTCGCTCCTGGCCATGGGGCCGGTAGCAAAACTGTCCGCCACATTCAGGAGAAACAACATATGCAGGATGTCCACGTCCTGTACAACCTGGGCAACCTGTACAACCGTTTTCTCCTCGTTCAGGTCGCGTCGCTGGGAGACATTGGAGAGCACCAGGTGATGCAACACCAGCAATGAAATGGTTTCACCGACCCTGTCGTCGAGCCCCAGCCGCTTAATAATTCCCGGCGCCAGCATGCTTCCTTTTTCGGCATGGTTTCCCCCCCGCCCTTTCCCGATATCGTGCAAAAGTCCTGCAAGCAAAAGCCGGTCAGGATGCGTGACGTGCTCAAAAACTTCCCGGAACAGACCCCATCGCTCGTCGTATACCCCCCTCGCCATTTCGCCGATAATCTCCAGCGTCCTCAGGGAGTGGAGATCTGCCGTCATCACGTGATAAAAGCCGAACTGCGCCAGATTTCTTAGCTTTTTAAATTCAGGGATGAAAAGGGTGATCAAGCCAATTTCAAGCAGCAGCCGGATTATCCTTGCATTCTCAGGCTTGAGGATGATTTTCAGGAACAGTTTTCTGGCTTCCGGGAGTTGGGCAAGAGATTTCCCTTCCCTCGAAAGGATTTTTTTTGCCTCCCATATGAAACCGGAACCGATAAAGAGGCCGCTCTGATTCGCCTCATACAATCCCCGCAGGATGATCATGGGATCCCTTTCCGAGAGAAAACCATCCTTGAGAACGATATTGCCTTTCATGATCCGGAATTCCGAAGAAACCTTTTCCGGATCCGTTTCCATGGGCTGGGGATCGATCATGTCGATCGCTTTGGTATGAAATTCTTCGTAGCCGTATCGCACCCTGTTCAGATGCAGATAAAGATCCCTCATGAGGTTTTCCGGCCCTGAAGCCTCGGGGTTTTCTCCGTAATCCAGCAACTGCGACAGGGATTCCTGATGGGAAAGAAGCAGGCGGTCCTCTTTGCGGCCGGTCAAGAAATGAAGATGATTTCTGATCTTCAGCAGAAAAGCTCTTGACTCGTCTAAATCGTCGAATTCAAAATAGCTGAACTCTGAAAATCTCCGCATCTCCTTGAACTGTCCGGAGTTGAAATAGACTCTCGCCATCCATGCCATCAGATGAAGATCTCTCAGGCCCCCGGGCCCCTCTTTCAGGTCGGGTTCCACAAAGAAATTTTCAGAATCGTATTTTTCTACCCTCTTTTTCCTGGAAAGCAGAAATTTTCCCAGCAGTTTTTCTTTTTCTCTGTAAATACCGGCCCACAGGGCATCTTGAAAAAGCGTAAAGAAAGATCGAGAGCCCAGCACGAACCGGGCATCCAACAAGGAGGTAAACACTCTGAAATCATTCAGGGAAAGGTGAATACATTCGCGGAAGGTCAGGATGGAATGCCCCACTTCCAGTCCCGCATCCCACATGGGATAAAGGACCAGGGGGATCATTTCGCGCATCCGAGCAGACAGCGGCTCCTGATGAATGATCGTGAAATCTACGTCGGAATGACAGCAGAGCTCTCCCCTTCCATAGCTTCCCAGGGCTACAACAGCCAGCTCCCTTGCTTTCTCCTTGCCGTTTTCTCGATCAAATCCGGCGACGGCAAAAAGGCCTCGGATAAGCCCATCCATGAGAGCGCTGTACTTCTGTACAATTTCCATCCCTGTACAAACTTTCAGGTCATCTCGAAAGAGGACTTCCTTTGCCGCCAAAAATTCGTCGACAATCTCTCTGGATGGGGGTCTGACGGCCATGACAGGCAGCTACACCGCGTCCCTGTCTTCCTCACCCGTCCTGATGCGAATAGCCTTCTCCACAGGAGTGATGAATATTTTTCCGTCGCCGATCTCTCCCGTATAGGCATTTTCTTTGATGGCCTCCACCACCCTTGGAACCATATCGGAAGCGACAACCACCTCCATCTTCACTTTGGGCAGGAAATCCACCACATACTCCGCACCCCTGTATATTTCTTTGTGGCCTTTTTGCCTTCCAAAGCCTTTCACTTCCGTAATGGTAATGCCACTTACACCCAGCTTCAGAACCGCGCCTTTCACATCGTCCAGTTTGAAAGGTTTGATAATGGCCTCGATTTTCTTCATATTAATCCTCTCCCCATTCTTCTAATCCATCAATTTTCACATCCACCGTCGCCTTCTTTGGCTGCACTTTTCGATACACAACAAGGGGATCTTTGCGGATACCCTCCACTGTAAGCAGATCCCGTTCAATGGAAATTCCGAACAGAGACTCATTTTCCCTGAGGTACGGGAGGATCAACTCCCAGTCTCTTTCCTGAAGGGGAACCACCTCGCCGCCATTGAGCTGCTGTTCGTCTATCATCTGGAAAGGATCCCGCACATAGACCGCCCCCCCCGAAGCCAGAGAAAAAAGGTTGGACCCGGGATAGGGAGTGGGCTGGGATCTTACATTTCCCATATCATCAAATTCAATTCCGTTCAAGACAACAAATCCCCCTTCGTTGAACGGATCTCCAGCCATGAACGATTCCCCCAGATAATCCAGACAGGTCCCGTTGATCACCACTTTCGGTTTTCCCACGGCATTAATGAGCGGCCGCCCCGCCGCGTTTCCCATCACGTAGACATGACCGCCTTTTGCGCCGTACATGAAGGTCTGACCCGTATCGCCGTAGATCACCATCTTTCCGGACTTCATGATCTGTCCCAGCTGGTCCTGGGCATTGCCGTGAATATACACGGAAAGCCCGTCGATACCGGATCCGATATAGTCGCCTGAACTGCCATAGATGTCTATCCGAACTCCTCCCGAATCGGGCCCGAGTCCACAGCCGTGAAAACGCTGGCCTTTCAGACCAAAAACGATAAAACGCCTCCACCCTCTCTTGAACGCCTCCGACAAGAGCCTGCTGTCACAGTTATCGCCCTTCGGGCGGAAAGAGGGAGGCGTCGATTATCAGAACACTTTCCTCGTAAGACGGCCCCCTGAAAAACTGTCTGGTTTCCCAATCGATAAGTCGATACTTGGATTTGCCGTCCTCCCTTTCAAGGGATGGAAAATTGCGGAACATGGTGTCCAGAGTCTGGTTCACCATTTGCAGAACGGAACGCCTCTTCTTGTCAAACGTCGGATAGCGCATATCCAGAAGCGATGTCAGAGCCGTAAGGGAAATCTCCATATGCGCATCATTTTTGAGCGCCCACCCCCTGATTTCCTTCAGGCAATCCATCAGGTCGGCATAATCCCAATCTTTCAACCCGTTTTTCACATAGTCAAAGAGGAGATCGGGACGCTGCAGCTCATAAAATTCGGAGATGTCAAACCTTCCCCTGTTTTCATCATCCACCACGTAATATACCCGACCTGGAAGGTAGGGCGCTTGCCCCTCCGGAACAGTAATTTCCCTGCCGAATTTATCGACGCACGACAGCCTTCTCTCAAGTCCGGGGCCTTCTCTCTTCTCCAGATTGAAAATAAAGGAACCGCCATCGGTGTAACTGCCGCCTCGCGCATTCCAATAATGATCGGCCACGGTCCCCACACGGGGATCTTCCGCGGCAAGACTCTTGAGCGTGGCGTCGATGGCCTGCTTCTCGGAACAAACAAGCCCCACCTGGACCTGCCCGTCATGCAGGGCGAAAACCTGGGGACGAAGCATGGCGGTATCCGTTATTCCGATAAGTTGCAGACGTTCCTTGGCTATATCGTTGCGAGCGATAATGAAAAACCAGGGGCCGTCGGGCGAGCCGTGCACATGACACGCCTGAATAGCCCGATAGATCTTCTGCTTTTCGGGCGAAAGCTGGTCGAAATCCCTCTCCATGGTGGGCGCCAGGGCCTCAATCACATACTCGAGGGGATAACCGTAAGTACGGCTGTATAGATCGAACAGCAGCACAGACACTTCCGTATCCGTCAGGAAGAGCGGGTAAATATTTCTCTGGCTCAGATATTCCGCCACGGAGTGGTAATTGGCAAAATCGCCATTGTGAACCAAGGCTTCATTCAAACCGATGAAAGGGTGCGCCCCCGCGGGATGCCACACCTTCCCTTTGGTGGGATAACGCTGATGGGCGATCCAGATGTGGGCCTTAAAATCATCAAGTTTATAGTACTGGACAACCTTTTCAGCGTAACCTACTATTTTTAAAATAAAAAAATCACGTCCATGGGAAAGGACAAAGGCGTGCTGTTCTCCATAGGCGTCATAATATTTTCGGTTGAGGTTGTAACTGTTCTGATAAACAAACTCATCTTCCGCCTGTCTTCTGGAAATACCGGTCATATTGTTTTTTTGGATGAAATCATCCAGCACTTCCGATTTCACCTTGACAAAATACCGGACCACTTCCGGAGGGCGGACGTCAAGCCCTTCAATATCCCTGTAATCCTGGACATGGGGTATGCGCTCGTAAAAATCGATTTGAAAATAAGGTTTGATAAACTGATTTTCAAGACTTTCCAGGGAATCTTCCTGAAGCAGCGCTATCTGCAGGATATAATCATTCGTGAGAACTTCCCGGGAAACCCCCAGCATCCTGGGGTCGAAACCCATGGCCGCGATTCCACCGCCGCGACCGTTTCCCCGGTTATGCATTTGTTTGGAAGGCTCGTAAATATGTTTGCCTCGCACGGGAATGCTGCAAGCGAAACCGGTAACGCCGCAACCTCCTTCAGCCTCCGTTTCGAAGCAGGGCTTCGCCGGCAGGCCTTTCACCATCGATTTTCTCGATTCGATTATTTTCTCTATTAAGTTACTTTTATGCATGATTATAACCTGTTATGCTCTTTTCTTCATGTAATCGATATGGGTCAGGCAGTCGGTACGTCCCACAAGCTCTTTGATGCTTTTCATTCCCAGCCTTTTCAGAATTCGGATCAACTCCCGTCTCCACGCCAGGAACATGTTGACAATGCGCTGTTTACCCCATTCCAATTGAATCAATTCCATTAATTCCGCATCCGTCGTCGCGATCCCCCTCGCGCAGCCCCTGCCGCTTTCACACTTGTGGCAACGGATGCACTCCAGGGCCACCAGATCCGCCGTCCCGGTGCAGACGCCATCCGCCCCAAGGGCGATGGCCTTGGCCACGTCGTGGGGGTTCCTGATGCCGCCGCTGGCAATAACGGTTAATCTGTCCCGCACCCCTTCTTCCTTCAAGAACTGATGCACTTTGGGGAGGGCATACTCCAGGGGCATGGCAATATTCTTTTTCGCGATGTCGGGAGCGGCGCCCGTACCGCCATAACTTCCATCAAGGTGAATGATATGGGCGCCGGCATAGTAACTGCCCACGGCCACCATATCCACATCCGTGGGCGTTGAAACCTTTACGGAGACAAGGGCCTTCGGGTTCATGGCCTTGATCCAGTCCACATGCTTTTTGTGATCCTCAACCGAATAGACGCTGTGAAAGGGAAAAGGTGAAAACAGGGGATATCCCACCACGGCCTCTCTCATCCTGGCCACCCCGGGGGTTACCTTATCACCCAAGAGATGCCCTCCCAGACCCGGTTTCGCCCCTTGGGCATATTTAAATTCCACGATCTTCACACGCTGGATCGTTTCTTCCCGAACACCGAAAAGCCCGGTGGCGACCTGGGTGATTACGTGGTCGTCATAAGGTTTCAGCTCATCCGGATAGCCCCCTTCACCGGTACAGCAAAAGGTGCCCAAGGCCACGGCGGCCTTGATCCTGCTGAGCATGGTGGTAATGCTGACGGAACCATAGGACATGCCGCCCCCGTAGAACGGGACTTCCGTCCGCACCCTGTGCGCATGATCATTCCGCCGGTTCAGCACCACTCCCATATCAAACTCGTCATCCGCAAGTTCTTCAAAAGCGCTCTGATTCTTTCTGATCACAAGACGAAGTTTATCGAACCCCCCTCCGGAGGCCCCGAGTTTGTATTCCAGCCCTTTATCGGGAACTTGTCCGAATTCCGCCATATGCCACGTGGAAGCCAGAAGATCCGCTGGCCACCGGGCATCCCCCATCACATCAAAGTCGGTGTTTCTTCGCAAAGTGAGCGCGCCTTCCGGACACGCCTTATGACAGGGATCAGGGCAATCATTGCCCACGCAAAGGTAAGGATTTTCAACAAAGACCTTTCCTCTCCTCACCACATGAACCCCGGTCGGGCACAATTCCACGCATTTTCCGCAAGCCGTGCAGGCATTGGTTCTATTCAGCCTGTATTTTCCTATGGGGTTCCTGAAACGGGACGGTGTCCGCACCACTCCCGGCAATTGAAACGATTCCGCATTATTCAAGTTCACATCCCTCCTCAACATCTCCCATGGGACCGAAGGTTTTTTCGTCCAGTTCTTCAAAAAACATGGCACGTCCAACTTCTCCTCGAAGCCGCCGCGCATCCCGGATTCCCATGGCGCCCATTAATTCCAGAAGCTGGTTATGCCAGGCGCCTACGAGATTCACCACTCTTGCGGCCACCCATCCCGCCGGGGCCTGATCAATCTCCACCGGGCACGAAAGCCCTTCCGTGCAGCGACGACACATTCTGCATTCCAATGCAATCAGAGCGGGAAAATCAACAAAGACTCCATCAGCGCCGCAAAGCATCGATTTCGCGACATGCTCAGCCAGCGAAATTCCGCCGCTGACCAGCAGGGTCATGGTATCGCGAATATTCGCCTCCACAAGCTTCCCATGAACGCTCCGAATGCCTTCCTTCACATAGCGCGTCTTGTCGTCCAGAAAAAGGCCGCTCATGCTCCCTTCCAGGTGGATAATCGCAACACCCTCCCGGGCCAGGGCAAGAGACCTTTCTTCCATCCCTTCCGCCATGGGGACCCGCACCGAAATCAGCAGAGAGGGATCTTTCTTCAAGACCGCGGCCACCCGGGGTTTCCAGTCTTCTGACCAGGGAATCTCCACCAGTCTGCTGCCGGTCGGAATACGATCCAGATCCTCGCATCCCGGTGAACATTCGGCCATCAAACCGGGTGCGAAATCCGGCTTGAGAGACTCCAGTGCATCCACCGGGGCGCTGAAAAGAGTGCCCAGTCTCCGGGCCGCAAGGGCCCAGCCGGAAATCGTAGAGGGGCCTGACAGCTCCAAACGGGGGCATTCGCAGGATGATGGGCAACGGAATATTCAGCAGGGAAGTTTCGTCATTCCGCAGACCGCCATCTTCGGACAGTCTCAGAAATTCCGGAGTTTTTCCCAGAGTCGATTGCCGTACTGATGTATTCCCTGCCATGGATGCCGTCTCTTGTGGGCCTGACGATCTCCGACATATCGGTCCACATGGAATCGAAGCCGGGGCCGCTGAACGGACCTGGATATCCCGCTCCGGAGACGGGGATTTTTCCCGTCTTGGCCTGCATCCACAGGTTGGCGATAATATTGGGGGTCCAGTGGGAATCTCCCATCGCCTTAAATTCGGGATTGACCGATTTGTGTATGAGTTGGCCGGGGCAACTCTGAACGCAGCGAAGGCAGTTCATGCACTGATTGTCGATGGAATCGATCATCTGTCCCGCATGGAGCCCACGCTTTTCATACACGCCATAGACGCACCTGGTTTTGACGCACACCGCGCAACGCAGGCAACCTTCCTCCCACGCAATGATTCCGGACTTTGAAACCGCTTCGAACCGGTGGGGAACTTCCTTTACATGAATCACATACTTGGATGGCATAAGCAGCTCCCTACCCTTCTTCATAAACGGGTCTCGGCAGGAGCCCCGCCCTCTCGGCAATTTCTTTCACCGCCTCTTCCCACTCGATGGCCATAATATGCACACCGTTGACCCCTTCGAGCTCTTTGAGGCGAGCAATGGTCTCTACACAGATACGAATCCCTTCCTCCCGCTGCTTTTCCTTGGGAACCCCTTCCATCCTTCGAATGACTGCATCCGGGATGTCCATTCCCGAGACCCGGTTCTTCATGTATCGCGCCATGCCCGCGGTTTTGAGGGGCGTAACGCCTCCAAGAATAAACACTTTCTCCGTGAGTCCCCTGTCCCGGGCCATGGAGAGCCATGCTTCGAACCTCTCCAGATTGTAGATGCACTGGGTCTGGATAAAATCGGCGCCCGCCTGGATCTTTTTTGCAAGCCGGACGATCCTGAATTCCTTCGGATCGGCAAATGGGTTGGCAGCGGCCCCGAGAAACATGTCAGGGGGCGTCTGCAAAGGATCATCGCCAAGAATAACGCCTTTATCCCGCATCCCTTTAACCACCTGGAGAAACTGCATGGAATCCAGATCGAAAACGCCTACGGCATCGGGTTGATTGCCGAATATCTGATGATCTCCCGAAAGACAGAGGAGGTTCCTTATGCCCAGAGCGGATGCCCCCAGGACGTCCGATTGGAGCGAAATCCGGTTTCGATCCCGAACAACCATTTGAAGAACAGGATCCAACCCGGCCTGTTTCAGCAGGGCGCAGGCAGCGAGACTGGACATACGGACGATGGCGGTCTGGTTATCCGTTACGTTCACCGCATCCACGTTTCCTCTGAGCAGTTCTCCCTTTTTGCGTACGATTTCCGGATCTGCCCCTTTAGGCGGTCCGCACTCGGCGGTTACGGCAAATCCCCCGTTTTCAAGCACTCTTTTTAACTGGCTGACGTTATTCACTTTTGTTGATCCTCCCTGATAATCTTTCTTGGACCTCTTCCCTGCTTTTTGGACCATTGTTTCGGAGGGTAGATATTTTCAAGCCTGTCCAGGGCATTGAATTTGCTTAACCGGTCAATAATCAATTGCCAGGCGCAGGGAATCTCGGAATCAACTTCGCATCGACCATCCACCGAACCGCCGCACGGTCCATTCAGGATCTGCTTGGAACATCGCGCCAACGGACAGACCCCTCCAAAATAGTAAAGCATGCAATCGCCGCATCCCAGGCAACTCTCCACCCAGACTCCCTGGCTCTTGGTTTCGCCAAGAAACTCCGTGTTGAGCGCGGGTACAACGGGCAATTCCTGATACATATCCGCAACCGACTGCACGCCGGCGCCGCACGCCAGGGAGAGCACCGCATCGTATTTTCCAATGACATCATCCAATCGAATGACAAACTCTTCCACGCATTGTCTGTCAATGGTCATTTCCTCAATCAGGACGTCCTTATCCTCCATCCGGGCCGCCATGCGAAGAGCGGAAGCCAACATAGCCGTCTCCTTTTGCCCTCCCGCGGCACATTCCGCCACGCACGAGGCGCAACCCAGAACCAGGATTTTCTTATAAGGGGCAATCATCCCCCTTATCTCTTCAACCGGTTTCTGTTCAGCAGTTATCATAAACGCCATCTCCTCTCAAAAACTTCTTGCTTCAATCAACGATTCTTCAACACCGGGGAAGGCCCCAGTTCAGAAAGGCCCTCTATTATCTTCTCCAATTGATACGACAAAGTCTCGGGATTCTCCTTGGAACCGTAAACGAGCCCGATCCTGTTGCCTTCCAGACCGATTTGCTCAATGAGTTCCCGTGTCTTTTCCACCCGCTTCCCGGCCCTTGAATTCCCCTCGAAATAGCGACAGCTTCCTTTCGGGCAGGCAACCACATAGGCCGCATCCGCAAACTCTTCCAGCGCCCTCAAGAGATGGACGGCATCCAATCGGCCGCTGCAGGGCAGAGGAAAGAGGCGAATCGCCCTCCCGTACTTTTTCTCCAGGATCTTCCGCTCCCCCTCGTCACTGCCCGGAACGTTTTGACAATAAAAAAGCGCCAAAGTCAATTCATATTTGCCATTCATTTTAAATCAACACCTTTCAATATTAGAACACCATCTTCCATAACCCTAAAAAATCCGTTCAGACCCAAAAACGTCAAAATCTTTGCAACTATGATGCCACGATCAAAGAGCGCTCGTATCTTCACCATTTTTCATCTTTCTTATTGCTGTGCGGATAAAAAACCAAAACCATTCAATATACATTTTCGTATCTAAAAAGCAAGTCAAATGACGAAAATGTACGCATCAGGCCTCTCTTTCGAAGAAATTCCCGGCATGGACCTTGCTCAAGAATGTCGTTTCGTGATCAATAAATCAAAGAGTCTTCATATTTGCGGCAAGAAGGTCTTGATTGCGGCCTTCATTTCGGGTATACTTTTTTGTTTCGATCATTTTCGTAATATTTCATGGTGACACATATGAATTGGAAAAAGAGAGTTTATTGTGGAGATCTGAGAGCGTCCCACGAAGGGAAGGAAGTCCGTCTCATGGGTTGGGTGGATGCCATCCGGGACCATGGAAATGTTCTGTTTATCCATTTGCGGGACATTCGTGGAATCGCTCAGGTGGTATTCAACCCGGAAATCAATAGCGAAGATTACCGTAAGGCTGTCCTCCTTAAGGAAGAATATGTCATTGAAGTTCAAGGAAAGGTACGCTTGAGAGAAGAGGGCACACAAAATCCGAACCTGGAAACGGGCGATATTGAAGTTTCCGCTGTCGGTTTTCAACTCCTTTCCAGATCGACCCCCCTGCCCTTCCAGATTTCTGAAAAGGCCATTGTCTTCGGCGAAGAAATACAGTCAAGCCCGGAAAACGTGGATGAGGAGATCCGGATGCAGTACAGGTATCTCGACCTTCGACGTCACTCCGTGCAAAATCGTTTCAAGAAAAGATATGAAATCTTTAAAGCCATCAGGGAATACCTGGATCAGCACCGCTTCATCGAGGTGGAAACCCCCTTCCTCACCAAGAGCACGCCTGAAGGGGCCAGAGACTACCTGGTGCCCAGCCGGGTGCATCAGGGCAAGTTCTATGCCCTGCCCCAATCCCCTCAGCTTTTCAAACAACTGCTCATGATAGGAGGAATGGACCGCTATTTCCAGATGGCGAGATGTTTTCGCGATGAAGATCTGAGACCGAACCGGCAGCCGGAATTTACGCAACTGGACATGGAGGCTTCCTTCATTGATGAGGAATTCATATACGAAATAGTGGAGGAATTGACCGTACGGATGTTTGCCGTTTGCGACATCCAACTCCCGACCCCGTTTCCCCGTATGACGTACGAAGATGCCATGGAAGGGTACGGATCGGACAGGCCGGATCTTCGCTTTCCCATGGTTTTTAAAGAAGTGACCGATATCATGAGAGATACCTCCTATTCCATTTTTCGCAAAATCGTTCGCGAAGGCGGTCATATCAAGGGATTCCGCGTGAAAGGCCATGGGGAGTCTCTCAGCAAGAATGTTCTCCAGAATGAATACGCCATGAAAGTGGTGCCTGCCATGGGCGCCAAAGGGCTGACCTGGATGAAAGTTGTCGAAGGGAAGCTGCAGTCCAACATTGTCCAGTTTTTTTCCGAAAACGAACTGGACAAATCTGGCGGAGCGTTTCAACGTGGAAGAAGGCGATGTTCTCCTGATGATTGCCGATCCATCCAGGGACTTGGTGAACACGGTGCTCGGAACCCTCCGTCTCCATCTTGTAAAAAGGCTTGGCATGATTCCCGACAAACCGTTCCACCCCCTGTGGGTGACGGACTTCCCGCTGCTGGAGGTAAAGAACGGGAAGCTCAATTCTCTTCATCATCCTTTTACCATGCCCGACAGAACCGATTTCAATCCATCGGACTGGAACGACATGCTTTCCCTCAAGTCCAGGTCCTACGATCTGGTCATGAATGGCGAGGAACTGGGAGGAGGAAGCATCCGTATCCACGACATGGAAATCCAAAAGAGGATCTTCCAGGCCATCGGCTTGAGCTCCGAAGAGGCCGAGGCCAAATTCGGATTCTTCCTGAAGGCCCTGGAGTACGGCGCCCCGCCCCATGGGGGACTGGCCCTGGGAATGGATAGGGTGGTAGCCATGATCCTGGACGCGCCTTCCATACGGGATGTGATCGCCTTCCCGAAAAACCGCCGCGCTTACTGTCCGTTGACCCAATCGCCCTCCCTGGTGGATCAAACCCAGTTGGAAGAGCTGGGACTGGTTATCGGGGGTTCGACGGAAACGTCATCGGAAATGGTTCAGGATACTTCGGGGACAAAAAAAGGACCGGGCCTGTGAGAAAAACCGGGAAAGGATCTCGGAAAAAGAGGTGAGACATGTGGCGAAACTTGCGCGGCTGACGCTCTCCGATGAGGAAGCCCGGGCCTACCGGAACGATATCAATGAACTGTTGGAGCATTTTGAGACCCTCCAGCAACTGAATACGGAAAATGTCCAACCCATGAGTCATGTAATGGAAACGGAAAACGTGTGGCGCACGGAAGACCGCGCCGATCCGGGAGACCCGGCGCTCCTCTTGCGGAATGCTCCCTTGAAGGAAAAGGATTACTTCCGTGTTCCCAGCATATTATAGAGCCAAAATAATCGCTTTAAGGCATTGAAGGTCTGAAAATATGGAATTGTGCGACAAAACGGCGGCGGAGTTAGCCGTTCTACTCAGAAAAGGTGAAGTCAGCTCAAGGGAAATCACCGAATCGGTATACAAGAGGATTGATGAGACGGAAGAGGCCGTCAATGCCTATATCACCTTGACCCGTGAGACGGCCCTGAAACAGGCGGACAGAGCGGATAAGAGGTTTCGCAGAGAAAAGGAACCCCCCGCTGCTAAACGGCATTCCCATCGGCGTGAAGGACCTTTTATGCACCAAAGGGATAAAAACCACATGCGGCTCCAAAATTCTCAAGGACTTTGTGCCCACCTATAATGCAACCGCGGTGGAAAAAGTACTGAAAGACGGCGCCGTTCTGGTGGGGAAAACCAACATGGACGAATTCGGGATGGGCTCTTCCACGGAAAACAGCGCTTTCGGCGCCACATGCAACCCGGTAAACCACGTGTGTGTTCCCGGCGGTTCAAGCGGCGGATCCGCCGCGGCCGTGGCAGCCGGAGAAGCCATCCTGTCTCTCGGCTCGGACACCGGAGGATCCATTCGCCTCCCCTCCGCCTTTTGCGGCATAGCCGGGATCAAACCCACTTATGGAAGGGTATCCCGATACGGATTGATCGCCTACGCCTCCTCCCTGGACCAGGTGGGCGCCTTGGGCAGATCGGCGGAGGATTGCGCCCTCCTCTTGAACGCCATCTGCGGACATGACAGCCTGGACAGCACGTCCGCAAACATCCCGACGCCCGACTTTCATGAACTCCCTCGGCAAAGAAGTAAAGGGCATGCGGATCGGCCTGCCGAGAGAGTATTTCGTGGAAGGCATGGATGAGGGCATCAAATCCAGGATCATGGATGCGGTGAACCTCTTTGAACAGACATGGGGCCCACATCAGCGAAATTTCCCTGCCCCGCACCCGGTATGCCGTTGCCACCTACTATCTGATAGCCACCGCGGAAGCAAGCAGCAACCTGGCCAGATATGATGGGGTGAAATACGGATACCGTTCTCCCGAGGGATCATCGGATCTCATTACCATGTATGAAAAAACGAGGAGCGAAGGGTTCGGAAGCGAGGTCAAGAGAAGGATCATGCTGGGAACATACGTCCTTTCAGCCGGCTACTTTGATGCCTATTATTTGAAAGCCCAGAAAGCGCGGGCGCTGATCAAAGAAGATTTTGACCGGGCATTTGAAAAAGTGGACTGCATTCTGGCGCCCGTTTCGCCCTGTCTGCCCTTTAGACTCGGAGAAAAAATAGACAACCCCCTCCAGATGTACCTGGTGGATATCTATACCGTCTCCATCAATCTGGCCGGCCTTCCCGGCATGAGCATCAACTGCGGAATGCTTAACGGACTGCCGGTGGGGCTGCAGATCATAGGGAAGGCATTTGATGAAGAAATGGTGCTGGCCGTAGGGCACGCTTACGAACAGATGACCAAATAACCGTATCTTGTTCAAAAACCTGGCAGAATGGAGTCACAGGGTCTTTTTTGCTGCGGCAATTTAAATAGGCCTTAAAAAGTGTTTTCACAGAAGGGCTCATTGGCTTTACCATGAAAATATCGTCGTTCACGTCATTCCCGCGTACGCGGGAATACCGTCTGCCAGACCAATGGATTCCGGGTCATGGCCGCCAAAAAGAAGGCGACCATGCCCGGAATACGTATTTCCATGTACGGGGGCGGCGACCCAATTGTCATGACGTTTGGCGGTAATACAATGGATTTTGATATCATTATTTGTTTTGAAACACATGTAGAGCTGAAAACGGAAACGAAACTCTTCTGCCGGTGCCCGGTCAGTTACGACGTACCTCCAAACAGCCGGATCTGCCCCGTCTGCACGGGACAACCGGGGGCGCTTCCCGTTCTGAACAAAAAAGCCGTGGAGTATGCCATACGGGCGGGACTGGCCCTTGACTGCAGCATCAATACCCACAGCCGATTTGCGCGGAAGAACTACTTCTATCCCGACCTTCCCAAAGGATATCAGATTTCACAGTATGAACTCCCTTTCTGCGAAAACGGGCAACTGGAAATCACGGGAGATGACGGCCTGCCCTATGTTGTGGGAATCAAGCGCATACATCTTGAAGAAGATGCCGGAAAGCTGGTACATTCCTCCGATTCTTTTGAGGAATCGGATTACAGCCTGGTGGATTACAACCGATCGAGCGTTCCGCTCCTTGAAATTGTGGCCGACCATGAGCGAAATCCCATCCGCTCCATCCGGGAGGCCAGAAATTACCTGGATAAGTTGAAACAGGTACTCACCTATATCGAAATCAGCGACTGCATGCTCGAAAAAGGCCAATTCCGTTGCGACGTAAATATCTCCCTCAGACCCCGGGGTTCCCTGCAATTCGGAAACCGGACGGAAATAAAGAATATGTCGTCTTTCCGATTCATTGCCGACGCACTGGAATATGAAATCAACAGACAATCGGATATCCTCAAAAGCGGCGGACATATAGACCAGGAAACGCGGCTCTTTGACGAAGAGAAGAAAATAACCCTTCCCATGCGAAGCAAGGAAGACGCGCCGGATTACAGATATTTTCCCGACCCTGACCTTCTCCAGGTCACCCTTGACGCCCCCTTCATTGAGGATATCGAAAAGAGCATGCCCGAATTGCCGGACCAGAAAGTCAGACGCATGGTGGACCAATTCGACATACCCAAAAGCGATGTACTTATCCTGACCAAAGAGAGAAAAATATCCGAGTACTTCGGCGCCGCGGCTGCCCTTTGCGACGACAAAAAGAGGCTTGCCAACTGGATTATCAAAGAGCTGTTCAAGCTGCTTAATGAGACTTCCATGCCCATAGAGGAATGCAGGATTGAACCGAAAGATTTTTCACACCTCATCAACCTCGTAAGCAAAGGAACGGATTACGGAAAAAATCGGCAGGACGGTATTGGAGGAGATGTTTCATAAAGGCGGACAACCTGATGCAATCATTAGAAGAAAAAGGGCTGAAACCAATTCAGGATAATGATCTGCTGAAAGAGATGCTGGATGAGGTGCTTGCGCAAAACCCCGATGTGGCAGATCAGATAGCCCGGGGAGAAACCAAGCCGATCGATTTTGTTATCGGACAGATCATGAAAAAGACCAAAGGAAAAGCAGATCCCAAAAAGCTAAGGGAGCTGATCCGCAAGAAATAAACAAAAAGCAAGGGCGGCCCGAAGGCCGCCCTTATCCATACTTCCTTTTCAAGCAGCGCCTGACAAACTTTCCACAGACGCTGGTATATATTAAAGAACAGGCAGATACTTATCCAGTTCAAACTGGCTGACGTGCGTTCGGTATTGATCCCATTCGATCTTCTTATTCTCGCAGGAATTTTTCAAACACGTGGTCGCCAAGGACCTCTTTCACCAGTTCGCTCTTCTCCGTCTCAAGGATCGCGGCATAGAGATTTCCCGGGTAGATCGGTAATTCCGTGGGCCTTCCTCTCCGCCGGATTCATCTCAAAGATATCTTCTTCAATCGGGGCCGGCAGTTCGTATTTCTTTTCGATTCCCTTCATCCCCGCACCCAACATCACCGCAAAGGCGAGATAAGGGTTGCACGCGGGATCCGGGCACCGCAGCTCGGCGCGTGTCGCACCCTCTTTCCCGGGTTTATACATGGGGACCCTGACCATGGCTGATCGGTTTCTCCTCGCCCACGACACATACACGGGCGCCTCATATCCAGGCACGAGACGCTTGTAGGAATTCACCCACTGATTGGTCACCGCGGCAAACTCGGGTGCATGGCGCATCAATCCGGCAATGTAGTGTTTCGCCGTAGTGGACAGGTTATATTTATCGTTTGAATCATAAAAGGCGTTCTTGCTTCCTTTAAACAGGGATTGGTGTACGTGCATGCCGCTTCCGTTCTCTCCAAAGATGGGTTTGGGCATGAATGTGGCATAAACCCCGTTCTGCCTGGCGATCTCTTTCACGACGAGACGGTAGGTCATGGTTTTGTCCGCCATCTTGAGGGCTTCGTCATAGCGAAGGTCAATTTCATGCTGGCTTGGGGCCACCTCATGGTGGCTGTATTCAACCTGAATCCCCATATCCTGGAGCGCGAAAATGGTTTCCCTTCTCAGATTTCCGCCCATGTCAAGCGGTCTGGAATCGAAATATCCTCCCTTATCCAGGACTTCCGTACACTTCTCATCCTTGAAATAGAAATATTCAAGCTCGGGTCCCAGATAAAACGTATACCCCAGATCGGCGACTTTCTTAAGTATCCTCTTCAAGACATACCTGGGATCCCCTTCATAGTGCGTTCCATCCGGATTCAACACATCGCAGAACATGCGGGCCACCGGGCGTTCCCCGCTCCTCCACGGGACCAACTGAAACGTGGTGGGATCGGGCATGGCGATCATGTCGCTCTCATGAATCCGCGCAAATCCCTCAATGGAAGACCCATCAAACCCCATGCCTTCCGTCAGGCCCTCTTCCAGCTCCGAAGGCGTGATGGCAAAGCTTTTCAGGACACCCAAAACATCGGTAAACCAATACTGCACAAAGCTGATATCCAGATCCTTGACAATCTTTTTTACATCTTCCGCTGTCTTACATCCAGCAACCCTACTTTCCATAATGTTTCCCTCCCTTTCTGAAATTCTAGAAAAACAAGCAGTTTTTGTGAACACGCTTCATTCATCCTGATTTTTGTCGCACTATGTTTGCAACCTTAATGCCAAAACCGCACTGAACAGGTACAATGCCGAATTTTCAGGGAATCGGGCCGCATCCGAGAGGGAAACGAACTCAATCCCCTGCCTACGCTTTCGTTCTATCTTTGGGGATCGAAATACAAAATTGTAGCAAAAAAGACATGATCGATGCACTGAAATTCAGATGCCAAGCATGTATTTGGAGTAAGATACGCGAAACTAAAATGACAAAGTCTCGAACCGAGTGCAGGACCTCCTTCTACTCCACCGTCACGCTTTTTGCCAGATTCCGGGGTTTGTCGATGTCCCGGTTCAACAATTTTGCACAATAATAGGCCAGGAGTTGGCAGACAACAACCGCGGGGATCGGGTTTAAGAAATCAAGTCCGGCGGGGATTTCAACTATCATCATCCACCAGCTCTTTGATTTTGTTGTCTCCTTCGGTCACGATGGCGATGACGGGTCCTTTCCTGCTCTTGATTTCGTGAATATTGCTGGTCATTTTCTCATACATCTCGTCCCTTGGGGCAATGGCCACCGTGGGCATATCCGGACTGATCAGCGCAATGGGACCGTGTTTCATCTCCCCTGCGGCATACCCTTCGGCATGGATGTACGACACCTCCTTGAGCTTGAAGGCCCCTTCCAGGGCAATGGGGTAATTATATTTTCGCCCCAGGAAAAGCCAGTTCTTGCACATGCAGTATTTTTCCGCAATGGCCTCAATATGGTTGGCGTTTGCCAGTACCCGGCTTATCTGGTCCGGCAGGGCTTCGAGCGCCCGTATGGCCTGGATGCCTTCCGTCAGGGAAAGATGCTGGTGGCGACCCAGCAGCAAGGCCAGAAGAATCAGGGTGGTCAGTTGAGAAACAAAATTCTTCGTGGAGGCCACGCCGATTTCCGGTCCCGCGTGATTATAGATTCCCGCATCCGTTTCCCTTGCAATGGAACTGCCCACCACATTGACGATTCCCAAAAGGGATGCCCCCTTCCTTTTGGCCTCCCGCATGGCGGCAAGGGTATCGGCCGTCTCACCCGACTGGCTGATGGCCACAATAAAGGTATTGGGAGGAAAATTGAGCTTTCTATATCTGAATTCCGAGGCGAGCTCCACCTCGATATCCACGTCGGTCAGTTTTTCAAACACATACCGCCCCACGCAGGCCGCGTAATAGGAAGTGCCACAGGCCAGAAGGACCATATGCCTGCATTCTTTCAGTTTTTCCCACACGGGCATGATCCCGCCCAGCTTCGGAACCCCTTCTCCCGATTCCAGCCTTCCCCGCAAGGCGTTCCGGATCGTCTCCGGCTGTTCAAAAATCTCCTTGAGCATGAAATGGGGAAAGCCGTTGAGCTCCGCATCCTCAAGGCGCCATTCCACCGTCTCGCACCCGCGCTCCACCATGGTCGCCTGGGCCGTGGAGATGGAAAAGCCATCGTTCGTAATGACCGCCACTTCATTGTCCCGCAGATGAACAACCTGGTTCGTGTACCCCATCATGGCGGACACATCCGATGCCACAAAATGACCATGCTCGCTCACCCCGATGATCAGGGGGCTTCCCCTCCTGGCCACCACAATCTGACCGACGGCATGGCGGTGGATCACGCCGATCCCGAAGGTCCCTTCCACCTGGGACATGGTCTTCCGTACGGCATCTCCCAGATCGCCCTCGAAATTCAGCCCGATCAACTGCGCAAGGACTTCCGTATCCGTTTCAGACCTGAAAACGATCCCTTTTTTCTCAAGATTCTTTTTAATGCTGTGGTAGTTTTCAATGATGCCGTTGTGCACCACGAATACGTCTTCATTCTGATCCCGTTGCGGATGGGCGTTCTCTTCCGAAGGTTCCCCATGGGTTGCCCAACGCGTATGGGCTATTCCCGTCGTGCCGCCCATTTCCCGGCCCGCGATCTTGGCTTCCAACTCCGCAATTTTCCCAACGGCCCGGGACCATAAAATGGTGTTCCCATCTTGAATAGCCAGACCGGCGGAATCGTAACCCCGATACTCCAGTCTTTTCAATCCTTCCATCAGGATCGGTTTTGCTTCCCTGTTCCCGATATAGCAGACAATGCCACACATAATCAGACTCCCTAATTTTTATAGTGAAATTCACGCAGGCACCCCATGGGACAGGTTTATTATTCACACATTTACACCGGGGTCAAGCAGGAACTATACCATCCATCTCTTTCCGGATGTTTTAAAAAGATGAATAGATGCTGAAAAAGGTAGAAATTGCCGCAACAGTGGGTTATGATGCCACAGGCAAATAAAATTAAAAACCAGGAGGCTTATTTATGGCAACGGAAGAGGTATGTTATACGCGCGAGGCGGCCCTCGAAAAGGCCATCGATATGGAATCCAAAAGTTTCGAGGCGTACAAGAATGGTTACATGAGGGTCAAAGACAAATTGGGAAAAGATCTTTTAAAGGACCTGGCCTTAGATGAATTACGGCATCGGTATACCCTCGAAAAGGCTTTTTTTGAAGAAACCGTCGCGCTTCATGATGCGGGATACCCCGCGAGTCCCAGCATGATGCTAACCATGATGCTTGAGAAAAAACCACTCAGTGAATCTTCAACGGATCAGGAGATCATGATCTATGCCATTCACGAAGAAAAACGGGCGGTCGATTTCTACAAGGGCATGGCTTCCCAGTGTGGCGACGCCCCCATGGAAGAGATGTACAAACGCCTGGCGGAAGAGGAAGAAGGCCATCTGGCCCGCCTCGAAGAGATGTATGAAAGCCAGTATATGCAGGAGATGTAAAGAGGAAGAAACGGGTTCACGGTTCCCTGTTCACGGTTTACAGTTGCTGTAAACCGTGAACCGTTTCATTCGTTTTATCAGAAACGGCCAGACAGGAGCTCTTCAAAAACTGATTCCCGAAAGCAGATAGGCCAAATATTTCATGGGATGCAGGAGCAGCATATTCAGGATTCCTGTATGGCCGAAGTTGTCAAGCATGATAACGCCGATCAGTATAAAGGGACCGTAACGTTTGATCCGATCATACTTCATGGCCGCGCTGGCAGGCAGCAGGTTTTCAAGGATATGCGAGCCGTCGAGCGGAGGAATTGGTATCAGGTTGAAAAGGCCAAGCCCCAAGTTCATGATGAGAAGATAAACCAGGGTCATCTGATAAAGCTGAGACGGAAAATAGATGTTCCGGATCAACATCCCGGCAATGACCGCAACACATGAAATTAGCCGCCGGACCCGCAAGGGAAACCAGGATGGTGTCTCTCCGCAGATTTTTGAAATATCTCATGTCTATGGGGACCGGTTTCGCCCAGCCGAAATTGAGGAGGAAGAGGCAAATAGCGCCAAGAGGATCGATGTGGGTGATGGGATTGAAGGAAAGCCTCCCCATCTGTTTTGCCGTAGGGTCCCCTAACCGGTAGGCTACCCAGCCGTGGGCATATTCGTGAATGGTTATGGCAAACAACAGCACAGGTATCCTTACGATCCACTGTGTAAAATCAAAAGACATAAAATTCCTCTTTATCCATGAAAACAACCCCCCACATCATATCAAGAAGTACCCTCTTCAACGGCCTCCCCGAAGATCAGATCGAAAAAATAAGCGCAATCACTTCAAATCAGCATTTCAAAAAGGGCGCCACAATCTTTTTCGAGGGGGATGACGGCAATGGTTTTTACCTGATTCATACCGGAATGGTCAAGATATTTAAATCGTCCCCGGGGGGAAAGGAGCAAATTCTCCATATCCTTGGACCCGGTGAACCTTTTGGAGAGGTGCCGGTTTTCTCGGGAAGACAATTTCCGGCAACTGCCGAAGCAATCGCCGAAACCGACCTTATTTTTTTTCCGAGAACCGCTTTTGTCCATCTCCTATCAACCAATCCTTCTGTCTCCCTGAACATGCTCGCGGTTCTTTCCCTGAGACTCAGACAATTTACGGTGCAGATAGAGAATCTCTCCCTGAAAGAAGTTCCGGGCCGCCTGGCAGGGTACCTGATATACCTCTCCGCCAAACAGAAACAAAAGGACCTGGTCCGCCTGGATATTTCGAAGGTTCAACTTGCCAGCCTCTTGGGCACCATCCCGGAAACCCTCTCAAGGATCTTTGCAAAGATGTCCGATCAGGGTCTGATCCAGGTGAAAGGGAGACAAATCAGCATCCTGGACCCTGACAGGCTGAGCAGGCTTGCAAGTGAAGGAAAAGAGTCCATGCTGCAACTCTAAATGGAAAGCCGACGGTGTATCTGGGAGAGGGTTAAACAGCACTTCATTCATAGACTACACGAATTCACAAACCCCGTTTTTGAGGACAACCCCTTCCTTCGTACTCACGTTTACGAGACAACGCCCTTTCTCCACCCAGCACCGCGTGGTCAGGGTGTCTCCGGGATAGACGGATCTGGAAAACCGCGCCTTGAAACTCCTGAAACGCGTCACATCTCCATCCAACACCCCATTGATGATAGAACGAACCGCATACCCGTAGGTGCAAAGGCCATGGAGAATGGGCCGGTCAAACCCGCCCCGCTTCGCAGCCTCCGGATCCAGATGGAGCGGATTGAGGTCGCCGCACAATCGATAGAGGATGGCCTGATTTTCCGCGACCGGTGAGGAAATGGTCACATCCGGTTCCACGCCCGCGGGAGGATTCAGCGGCTCTTCCCCGGGACCGGGATCGCCTCCGAATCCACCGGCGCCCAGATAAAAGATAGCCCAATGGGCATCATAGAGGGGACTTCCGTCCTCGGTCTTTCCCGAAACTTTCACGTGAAAAACCGCCCCCTTCCCCTTGTCGTGAATCGCCTCCACTTCCCCCACCTGGACCAGCCTCCCTTCGGGCGGAAAGGGCCCATACAGCCTGATGGTCTGCTCGCCATGGAGCATGAGGGACCATTCTATGTCCGGTCCAAGATCGGGAAAGGCCTGGTAGGCGGGCACCACGCAGAAACTCGGCAGGACCCTTATTCCGCCGGGGACGCCCTCATAAACAAACGGAAGCTCTTCGGCGGAAGCGCCAACCCCCAGGGCATACAAGGCCACATCCTTCCAGGTATATTCAAAAACAAACGGTTCACTCTTTTTCCCAATCAGACCGAGATCCACTGAAGGCATGTCGTCTCCTCTCTTTCCGTGCAATATTCGAATTTCAGGCTCAAACCATGCACAAGGTCTTTTTTGCTTCGCATCTGATTCCTGTGGAGCACACAGTCCTTTTATGCTTACAATAAGGATGGATGGAAAGACATCGTTTGTCTTTGTACAGCCTAAAAGAACCCCTCTACGGTCGGTGAAGGATCATCCAAGATGCAGCAGCAAAAAGACCTTGTGACTCCATTCCTGCCGATGTTTTCGAATATGATGCCAAAATAGATTGATCAACTTTTAAAATATGCATGATGGTATTCTGATGCTGATCAAAAAAGTCCTTATGGCGGAATGGTTTCGCTGAATCGATATGCCCTTTCCAGGAGAATTTGAATAACATATCCTTTGCCTTGGATTCTCCAAACGTTTAAAAAACCCCAATGCCCGGGTTTGGAGCGCTAAATGATCGTACTGCAATCCATCGACAGAATCCTTGCCAGAATTGAAGGATGGTTCATCATTGCCATGCTCTGGCTCATGGTGCTCTTCACCTTTTTCCAGGTGGTGCTGCGAGGGCTCTACACCCATGGGCATCTATCCTGGGCCAACACCCTCATGGGACGGATCGACTGGTCTGAGCCGTTGGTCAGGCTTCTCGTTCTCTGGATCACCTTTTTGGGCGCCTCTTTGCTAACCAGGGACGGCAAACATATCCAGATCGATCTGTTCGCCTCCATTCTTCCTCCGCGCTGGCTTCCCCTCAGGGATTGTGTCCTTTCCATCGCATGTGCGACAATCTGTGCCGTCATGGTCAAAGTGAGCATGGACTATCTGAGCATGGAAATGGAATTCGGGGGAGATATGTTCCTTTCCCTGCCCGCCTGGACCGGGCAGATCATCCTTCCCGCCGGATTCGCCCTGCTCCTGACCCGTTTCCTGCTCAGGGCCATCGACCAGGGAATGCAATCCGAAATTAAGGAGCAACCCAAGATGATCTCTCTGCTGGTGGTCCTGCTCATTTTCCTGGTCATCTCCGGTCTTCCCCTCTTCATCGGGATCCTGGGTGCGGCCCTCCTGGGACTTTATGCAAGTGGCGTGGAATTTGCGGCCATTCCCATCGAGATGGTGCGCCTGGCCAATGCGCCCATTCTTCTGGCTATTCCTCTTTTCGCCTTTGCCGGATACCTCCTTTCCCAGGGAGGCACTTCCGCCCGGCTTGTACGGTTTTCGCGAAGCCTGCTGGGATGGCTCCCCGGAGGCTTGGGGGTGGTGGCACTGGTTACCTGCTCTTTCTTCACGGCTTTGACCGGAGCCACCGGAATCACCATCATCGCCTTGGGGGGGCTGCTTTATCCGGCCCTTATTTCAGAGCGTTACAGGGAGAACTTCGCCCTTGGCCTCATGACCACTTCAGGTTCCCTTGGGCTCCATTTCCCGCCCAGCCTTCCCATTATACTGTATGGGTTTGTTTCGGGAACCAACATCGAAAAGCTTTTCATGGCAGGCCTCATCCCGGGGATTATAGTCATCGGGATTCCATCCCTTTATTCCATCTATATGGGAAAAAAATGGAAATTGGATCGGCCCCGTTTTTCCGCGGGGGAATTCCTTGGCGCCTTGAAAGGAGCAGCCTGGGAATTGCCCATTCCTTTCCTTATTTTGGCCGGGATCTACTCGGGCCTGTGCACGGCCACGGAAGCCGCGGCCCTGACGGTCGTCTACGTTCTCCTCCTGAAAACCATGATATTTAAAGAGCTCAAGCTAATGGAAGAGCTTCCGGAAATCATGAAAGAAAGCATGAAAATGGTCGGGGGGATCATGATCATTTTAGGGGCCGCCCTGGCCTTTACCAACTATCTTGTAGACGCCTTCATCCCCATGAAGATCCTCTCCTTTATGGAAGGACTGATGGACAACAAAATCGGGTTTTTGATTCTTCTCAATATCTTTCTGCTTCTCGTCGGCTGCATGATGGACATATTCAGCGCCATCCTGGTCGTGGTCCCGCTCATTCTTCCGCTCGCGGAGCGCTTCGACATCGATCCGGTTCACATGGGGATCATCTTTCTGACCAATCTCGCCATAGGCTATAATACCCCTCCCGTGGGTCTGAATCTCTTCATCGCCAGTTCCCGTTTCGACCGTCCGGTGGTCCAATTGTACAGGGCCACCCTCCCCTTCCTGGTCCTGCTCCTGCTGGCCCTTATCCTCATCACCTACTGTCCCGCTCTGAGCCTCTTTCTTCCCGACTATTTCAAATAGTGCTTTCTTTTTTCCACTCCAGATCAACATAGTAGGGAAAATGATCGGAAGGATACCGGCCTTCAAAGCGCTTCACGGACGATACGGGCATTTTTAACCATCCATTGCCGGGTTACCAGTATCCAATCGATCCGGCTCGTCTCCGGGACACCGGTGAACCCGTGATGGGTAAAGCTCTCTCCATCTTCTGGCCGTTTCAGGATCTCCCAGGAATCCGCGAGCTCCGATTCTCTTCCCGCCAGCAGGCCATGGGCAGGCGAACAGGGGTCGTCGTTAAAGTCGCCCATGAGGATCACCGGAGCGTCATTTTGATGAACCCAACGGCTGATGATCGTGGCCTGTTTCAAGC
>CAVVEP010000046.1:0-205615 GCA_963747015.1 uncultured delta proteobacterium | reverse complement strand
AGGATTTCGTAAATTTCTCCGCGACCCTTGATCGCATTTTTTTTAGACTTTCCATCGGGTCCCCTGTTTCTGAAATGATACATGCAAAAATGGAAAAATAGGTTCAAATATCGCGGCAAGTATAGGTGAGTGCCATTCGGGTGTCAACATTTCAGCAGAGACTTTCAATATTTAAAGTTGACACATGCTTATATTGAGCTATCTTGGAAATTTTGAGCGGAGAACGAAATATTGAGGCACTTCAAATAGAAAATGCAGAGGGAATGAAATGAAATGGACGCCATGTTTTCAGTGGGAAAGGTTTTTTTGCTGATTCGATTCCAAGGTCTTTTTGCCACCCTGGTTCTCTTGCTCCTCTTCATCCTGTTGCCGAACGCCGGTTTGGCTGATCAGGAACAAGCAAAAACCGGCCTCAAATACCGTTGTAACAGGAAAAGAACGAGAAAAGGAGGCAAAGATGGAAGATGCTGACAAATTGACCGATGAGCAGGGAGAAGTATCTCCTGAAGGTAGCACGAAAAACGATCCAGGAGTCGCTTTTTGGGGGAAAAGGCGTAGAGAAAGTGGATGAAAATCTTTCCCCGATTTTTAAAGAGAAGAGGGGGACTTTCGTCACCCTGACGATGGGGGGAAACCTGAGGGGCTGTATCGGCCATATTGTGGCGCAGGAATCACTGCTTGAAGGAATCAAGGTGAACGCGATCAATGCGGCGTTCAGAGATCCCAGGTTCAACCCTGTCGGTAAAAATGAATGGGACAGGGTGAAAATAGAGGTCAGTATCCTCACCGACCCGAAACCACTTTCCTATTCCGATGCGGATGATCTTCTGAAGAAGCTCCGTCCGGGCATAGATGGCGTTATTCTCAAGAAAGGGTATTATCAGTCCACCTTCCTTCCCCAGGTTGGGACCAATTGCCGCGAAAAAGAGGATTTTCTGAATCACCTTTGCCTGAAGGCGGGGTTTGATGGAAATGCGTGGAGAAAAGGGGATCTTGAGGTGTCTACCTATCAGGCCCAGGCATTCGAGGAAGAATGAGAGGAGGAGACGCAAGCGGTTCTAACAGCCATGGGACGGGATACCCTGAAGAGACTGCTTGTCTGGTCCATCATCGGCATAGGCATCTCCTCGGTTACTACACAGCTTCTCACTATCAGGGAATTTCTGACCCAGTTTCAGGGTAATGAAATAACCATATCCCTGGTTGTTTTCTGCTGGCTCCTGACTCAGGCTTTGGGGAGCCTGTCCGCAAGGTTTATCAGGAGCTCTTCTTTGAAGATCTATGTCCCGTTGCTGTTTGTGGCCGGGATCTGGCCGCTTTTACAGATCGTCGTCAATCAGGGGATTGAGGGATGTTTTTTTTATTCACGGGGCCTCGCCGGGTTTTTATCCCTTCTGTTCTACATCCTTGTCATCGTGGCCCCCTACTGCCTGCTCACCGGTTTTATCCTTCCCTGTGCACAACGACCCTTAACGGCCACGGCTATTCTTTTACCAGTGGGGATCTCTATGTGGCCGACAGCGTTGGGGATATCGCCGGAGGCTCTCTGTTCAGCCTTATCCTTGTCTATTTTCTTAAACCTTTCGCCATTATTGCAGTGACTTCTTCCCTGCTTTTTTGTATGTCTTCCTGTTGCTTTACGCTCGAAGATTCTTTTATTTCTGTTCGCGGCCGCCCTGGCGGTCGCCTGCTTCTTCGCTTTTTGCCTGAACGCCGGGTTTGAAAGGCAGACCCTTATTCCGCAATATGGCGATATTGTCAGATATCTGGAATCCCCCTATGGGCGGATTGTGGTCTCTCGGGAAGGGGACAGCTCACCTTCTGGGAATCGGGAAATCCCCTTTACTCGGATTCCAATATCGTTGAGAGCGAAGAAAAGATTCATTATCCACTCAGTCAGCTCGATAAAGTGGATGACGTGCTGCTTGTATCCGGCGGTCTCGGCGAAACCCTGAAAGAGATTGCAAAGTATAAACCGGGGCATGTGGACTATGTGGAAATCGATCCTGCCCTGACTTCTACGGGGCTGGAAATGGGCGTGATACCCCGTGCCCTTTCTTGAAATCTCCAATATGGATGCAAGAAGGTTTATCAGAGGCAAATCGGGAATCTATGATGCCATTATTATCGATCTTCCCGATCCGGATACCTTTCAGATCAACCGGTTTTTCACCACGGAGTTTTTCGGTTTTGCCAAGAAGGCCTTGAAAAAGGACGGGGTCCTCTGCCTGAACATGAATTACTCGCCCAACTATATCGGGGAAGTGGTGAGGAAGAAACTTTCCATCCTTTATAATTCGGCAAAGCCCTTTTTCCTTAATGCCCTGCTCATTCCGGGCCGGCAGGTCTATTTTATTTTCAGCGACGGAAAAATCTCGGAAGATATCCCTTCCCTGCTCAAAAAGAAGAAGATCTCAACCCCCTTTATCGAGGGATATTTCTACGGAGATGTTACGCCGGAAAGGTTTCTGGAGGTCCGGGAGGCCCTGGGGGCAAGCAGGGAAATAAACAGAGATTTTGAACCCCGATTGATGGGCGTGGTCTTTCAGCAATGGTTTGCAAGGCACGATTCTTCTCCCGTCTATTTCATCGCAGGCATTCTGCTCCTTGTCCTGACCTATTTTGTCTTTATGAAAAAGGAGGAATATGTCCTTTTTACCACCGGGTTTACGGCCATGGGATCGGAGATGCTTGTCATTTTTGTCTTCCAGGTCCTTTACGGCTACGTCTACTTGCAGATCGGACTTATTGTTGCGAGCTCCCTGCTGGGTCTACTGCCGGGGGCGATGGTAGGGAAAAGATGGCACCGATCCGGAAGATTGAAGCTTCATGTTTCGGAAGTTGCCATGATTTCGTTACTGATTATCTTTTATGTATGGCTGTCCGGTTCCAGAATGGAACCCCCTCCCTTGCTTTTTCTTGTTTTTTGTTTTGTCTTCTCTTTTTTCTGCGGTTTTCAGTTTCCCGTTGTGACAGAGATTATCGGGGAGGAGAAAAGCCCCGCGGCAGGATGCCTGGCGGCGGATCTGTGGGGGGCGGCGGTGGGAACGCTGGCAACGGGGGCCGCCCTGATCCCTTGTGGGGTATGGAATACGGCGCGGGGTTTTTGATTCTGATGAAGCTTTCCAGTATGGCTATAGGCTTTAAAGCCGGAAAGATGAAACCATTTGACGACGTCGACGTGCGAGGGAGGACCTGATTATGGCGGAGATCATGACGCGGAAAGAGTTTCTGAAAAAGGCAGGCCTGGGTGTCTCGGCCCTTTTTTGCGCCGGCGCCGGGTACGGCTTTTTTGGAAAAAACGATGGAAATAGTAATAGATCGATCCAAGGGCACGTCTTTAAAAACGATGCGCCCGACAAACCCTGGAAATGGTCCATCGAAGGTTTTTTTTATGCCACGGATGGAAAAAAAGTCCAGTGCCAGGTCTGCCCTAACCGCTGTGTTCTTGATCCCGGAGACAGGAGCGTTTGCCGGTCGAAAGTGAATATCGGAGGAAAGCTCTACTCCCTTGCCTATGGGGATCCCTGCGCGATCCATGTGGACCCTATTGAAAAGAAGCCCCTGAATCATTTCCACCCCAGTCCCGTATTTTTCCATCGCCACCGCCGGCTGCAATTTCAGGTGTTTGAATTGTCAGAACTGGGAAATATCCCAGAGGAAACCTGAAGAGATGGAACATATGGAGTTGTTTCCGGACCAGGTTGTGACGGAGGTCAAAAAAAGGGGGCTCCCTTCCATCGCCTATACCTATTCGGAGCCGACCACATATTATGAGTATATGGTGGATACGGCAAAACTCGCTAACGAGGCCGGCATCCGAAATGTGCTCATTTCAAACGGGTATATCAATCGGGAGCCTCTTCTTCGCCTTGCCAAATATCTGGATGGCGCCAACGTCAATCTCAAGTCGTTCAGTAACGATATCTACAAGACTCTGAACGGCGGAACGCTTCAACCGGTCCTGGAAACGTTTAAGACGCTTCACGGAGAAGGGGTCTGGTTTGAAATGACCACGCTTGTGGTTCCGGGCTATGTGGATAATCCGGAAATGATCAAACAGATGTGCGGATGGATTTTAAAAGAGCTGGGGCCTGATTATCCCCTGCATCTGCTGAGGTTTTTCCCCCAGTACAAACTGACCCGGCTCCCGGCCACACCCATTTCAACCCTTGAAAACCTGAGGACCGTGGCCCTGAAAGAAGGGATCCATTATGTTTATCTCGGGAATGTTCCCGGGCACGAAGGCACCCAGACAATTTGCCACAGTTGCAAAAAAGTGGTAATCGGTCGTAACGGATATGCCATCGGAGAGATTCACATGAAAGACGGCCGGTGTGAGTTCTGCGGGACTCCCATTCCGGGCAGGTGGGGGCAGGCCGTCTAAAATATTTCATCAACAAATCCATATTCCAGGCATTTCTCTGCGCCCAGGTAAATATCTCTCTTAATCAAAGAATTCAATTTCTTGGGTGTTAATTTTGTATGCTCAAGATATACCTCTTTGATCATTTTCATCAACAAATCCATATTCGCTTTTTCATCCTGAAATTCCTCATACTTGCCCCCAAACCAACTGCTGAGCTGGTGTATCATGATCAAGGACCTGGGCGTCATAAATCTTCTTTTTCCACTCAAAGAAATGATGGTTGCAGCGCTGGCGGCAATGCCTTCTATGTAGGTGTATATGGGAATAAGACACCTCTTGATATAATCATGGAGATTAAAGGCGTCTGGAACACTCCCTCCATAACTATTGATGAATAGGTTGATATGTAAATAGCCTTCGATCGATTGTACATCCAGATCGTTTTCCACCAGAAACTTTCTGTGAGCGACTACTTTCTTGTCGATTGCCTTTCTAATTCTTAATACAGATTGGTCCGTGATCACTTCATAAAGAAAAATATTGTTGCTCTTATCACCCGTAAGATCTTCCCCGGCCATCGACGCACCAAGGATAGGTGTTTCATTTTCTTCTTCGTTACTGCAGGGTTTTTTAGACTGGTAAATAATCATTTTTTTCTCCCGTTACGGCTTAACGATCAAGAATCGAAAAAATAAAACATATCCTTTTGGCATGACGCAGGATTGAAACCTGCATTTTTCGATAAAAGGATATTTATCCGATTTGGCCCGGATAAGCAAGCCTTATGATATACGCCTGTGACTGGGTATGTAAAAGCCGGCATTTTAAATGATCGTCCGCTTTTTCCGCTATCTTATTTATGCGGAATCAGGTAACCAGGACGTTGATCGGCCCTGTGTCCTTCAGCCATAAAAATTTCTGGTTTGACTTCACAAAGCTGTTTCTATTAAAAGCCGTTTGAAAAGATTGTTATTCTGTTAGGGTTTTTCAACCACCGATTGACGACAAATATTGATACAGGAATGGAGAAATGAACAAAACTACTTTTACCACTTCACGAGAAGATCGATATCTGGAAGACTACATGGAAGGTGATATTCACGAGTTTGGCCCTATCACCATCACGGAAGAGGAGATTATGACGTTCGGCAGGAAGTTTGACCCTCAAGTCTTCCATACCGACCCGGTTAAGGCCAGGGACACATTTTACGGGGGGCTAATCGCCAGTGGCTGGCACACCTCCAGTCTTTTTATGCGACTTTTTGTTGAAAACTACCTGGCAGGCAAAGCCAGCCTGGGAAGCCCGGGGGTGGATGAACTCCGCTGGCTCAAACCAGTCCGCCCCGGCGACAGCCTGATGCTTCGGATCACGGTTCATAAAGTAAAACCATCCACTACCAAGCCGGACCGGGGCGTGTTGTTTTCTTTTTGCGAAATGGTAAATCAGGAAAATGAGGTTGTGTCCACCATGATGGCCCTGAATTTGGTTAAAGTATCGTGACAGGCGTTGAAGGGGATGCCTGCAAAGATATTCAGGTCTCCATCAGGAGTACTTCTCAAGAAGTTCCTTTGTCTTGACCACATTCATGTTCAATCCAAGAGCTTTTCTGTCGATTCCCATGGCGAGCCCCAGGATTTGCGTGAGGTAGAGGACGGGCAGGTTATAGGTTACATTGTATTCGGTTTCAATGCTCTTCTGATTTCCGTCATACATAACGGAGCAAAAAGGGCAAACAAGGCAAATGGCGTCGGCGCCGGCTGCGGAAATGCCGTCCAGTTTTTCTTTGGTCACCGACATAGCCAGTTTTTCGTCTACGGGTAGAATGGGGCCCCCGCAGCATCTCTTTTTTCCAGGGTAGTCCACGACCCGGGCGCCCGTCAAGGCCACCAGGGTGTCAATGGAGCGGGGATCTTCCACATCGTCGAAATGATCATGCGCCTGGGAGGGCTTCAGGTAGTGGCAGCCGTAATGAATGGCAATCTTCAGGCCGCTGAGATCTTTCTGGAATTGCTCTTTTATCTTTTCCGCCCCGACTTCCTCGAAAAGGACCCTGGCGAAATGCCTCACCTTGGCGCCCTTTTCGTATTTCAGTCCCAAACAGTCCAGGCGCTCGTTGATCTTTTTCCGGCGTTCCTCATCCCAGGAGAGGAGGTGCGATGCCTCAGAGAGCGCAGATGTGCAGGAACTGCACAGGGCGCAGATATCGAGACCCTCTTTTTCCGCCAGGGCAAGGTTATAGGCGGCTAATAGTTCGGATTCCTCCATGTCTGCGGCTTTAATGGGAAATCCACAACACATAGATTTTTCCATGTCAACGAATTCGATCCCCAGTTTTTCCGCGACGTTTCTGGCGGAAAGTTCATAGTTCCTGGCTCTGGCCGGAATGGTACATCCTAAAAAGAGTGCGTATTTCATTTGTTTATTCCTGTTTCTTCAATTCTTAATCGCTGACCTGCATGGTCTCAGGGAAAAGCTTGCCGATGGCGTCACAGGATGTAGGGAGTTCCGGCAATCCCGCTTTCTTTCTCTTCTTGTTGTCAAAATCGTCCAGGGGATAGATTCTTCCTTGACCCGTGACCAGCTTCCTCTGCGCCTTGATGCCCGCGGGTGCATGGCCGCTTTTGACGGCCAGGTTTTTCAGCAGGGTCATGAAGTCCGTGATGCGGACCCCTTGGGGGCATCTTTCCTGGCACGCGTAACAACTGGAACAAAGCCAGATGAAGTCGCTTTGGAGGATCTCTTCCTTCAACCCGTAAAGGGCCATGCGGATAATCCTCGCGGGACTGAACCGCTCGTTGAGGGCCGATATGGGGCAGCTTGCGGCGCAGGTTCGACAGGTGAAGCATGCGGATATCTCCCCTCCTCCGACCTCCGCGGCCAACTCCTTGAGAAAATCAGGATCTGCCTGATCCAGATCTACGATTTCCATAAAATTCTCCTGTTTTCCAGGGTGATTGCCAAATCAAAGCTCATTGATCAAATTTCATTATCATTTATCTTCATTGTCAAATCTCATTAATCATGGCCATGATCTGATCTTCGCCAAATCCCCTGAGATTGAGAGCGCCCGACCTGCAAGAGGCGACGCATAGTCCGCATCCCTTACACAGTGCGGGATTCACTTCGGCTTTGCCGGCATTACGCCCCCCACCATCTGGATGGCGCTGAGTAGGGGCAGAGAACGACACAGACGCCGCAACCGCTGCAGGAATCCACCTTTACGTGGGCTACCGTCCCGCTCATGCTGATGGTTTTTCTCGAAAGCAGCGTTACAGCCCTTGAAGAGGCAGCCAGGGCCTGGGCCACGGATTCATCGATCGGTTTCGGATAATGGTTCATACCGCACAGGAAGACCCCGTCCGTGGCAAATTCAGAAGGTCCCAACTTGGCGTGGGCCTCCACAAAAAACCGATCTTCATTCATGGGAACCTTGAATAGCTGACCCAGCTTTTCATCTCCCGAGCGGAACAATGGCTGAGGCCAGGGCCAACAGATCGGCCCTTATAACGACTATTTTGCCCAGGATCTTGTCCAGGACTTCCACCCGCAACCGGTCTTTTTCAAGGGATACCTGTGGTTTGCTCTGCAGGGTGAAGGGAATAAAAAGGATGCCGGCAAGACGCGCATCCCTGTAAAGATATTCCCTCTCCCCGTAAGTTCGGATATCCCTGTAGAGCACGTATACTTTCATCGCGGGATTCAGCTTTTTCAGGTGCAGGGCGCTTTCAACGGCATGGGTGCAGCATACTCTTGAACAGTAGGGCCTTTCAGGTTCTCTGGAACCGACGCACTGAATAAAAACCGCTGTATTCAATGCCCTTAAAGCGGGATCATCGGCAATGAACCGTTCGTCCAGTTCAAGATGCGTCATTACCCGCGGATCTTTCCCGTAAAAATACTCTTTCGGTTTGAATTCGCTCGCTCCCGTGGCAAGTACCGCAACGCCGTGTTTAAATTCCTTCTTCTCTCCGCTTGAGGAGAGCAGGGTGGCGGTGAAATTCCCCACGAAACCATCCACGTTTGCCAATTCCGTATGGAGTTGAACGTCGATGTTGGGGTCTGTTCGGCACGGATTCGATCATTTCCGCGAGCTTTCCTTGATACATCCTCCCCTTTCCAGGTCCGGAAAAGCCTCTTTGCCTGTCCCCCCAGGACAGGAGAGCGTTCCACAAGACAGACCTGGAAACCCTGTCTCGAAAAACTTTTCGCGGCCGCCATTCCTGAAATTCCGCCCCCCACCACCAGCGCCGCCTGATCGATATTCAGTTCGGTCTCCACAAGCGGTTCTATGAGAGCCGCCTTGGCCACCGCCATGCGAACAAGATCTTTGGCCTTTTCCGTGGCCACGGCCGGATCACTTTTATGAACCCAGGAATCCTGGTTCCGGATATTCGTCATTTCAAAGAGGTACTTGTTCAGCCCGGCCGCGATCAGCGTCTCCTGAAAAAGAGGTTCATGGGTTTTGGGCGTACAAGCGGCCACAACGATGCGGTTGAGCCCCCTTTCCCGGATTACCCTGGCCACGCTCTCCTGGGTATCCTGGGAGCAGGAATAAAGATTGTCCGCCACATATTCCACATACGGCAGAGATGCGGCATACTCGCGTACCGCCGGAACATCCACCACCCCGCCGATATTGATCCCGCAATGACAGACAAAGACGCCGATACGGGGCCTTTCCCCTCTCACCGAAACTTCCTCAGGAGGCGTCTTTTCTTTGGTCAGGGAGTTCCTGGCGCTGCAGAGCAACGCACCCGCCTCCACAGCCGCGGAGCTTGCCTCGATAACGGACTGAGGGATGTCTTTGGGCCCTTGAAATGCCCCGCTCACGAAAATGCCTTCTCTCGAAGTACTCACGGGAGTAAAGGATCCTGTTTCACAAAACCCTCCATCCGTCAGATCGATTCCCAGACGGTACGGCCATTTCCTGTGCCTCCGGAGAAGTTTCAAGCCCTACGGAAAGGACCACAAGATCAAAGGCCTCCTCAACCACATGGCCCTCTTCATTCACATAGGGAAGCAGAAGATCGCCGTTTTTGCCGCCCGTATCCACGGTGGGAACCCGGGAGCGGATAAAGCGCACCCCATGCTTATTCTTTGCATCTTCATAATATCTCTCGAAATCCTTTCCATGGGTGCGCATGTCCATGAAAAAGATGGCGCAATCCAGTTCGTGGTCGGCGTGTTCCTTGGCGATGACCGCCTCTTTGATGGCGTACATGCAGCAGACGGAGGAACAGTATCCGTGGTCGCAGCCGTTTATGTCCCGCGATCCGATACACTGAAGCCAGGCGATTTTCCGGGGTTCTTTGTTATCGGACGGCCTTTGAAGATGCCCCAGGGTAGGCCCGGAGGCGGAGAGAATCCGTTCAAATTCCATGGAAGTGATGACGTTCGGATGTCTGGCATAACCATAGGTCTTATATTTTTCCGGATTGAACGGCTGGATGCCGGGCGCCAGCACGATGGCCCCCACGTTCAGTTCGATGGTCTCGTCCTGCTGGTGATAATCGATGGCGTGCACTCCGCAGAATTCGGAGCATATCTTACACCCCCCGCTCTTGAAATGAATGCAGTGATTCCTGTCGATGGCAGGCGTATTGGGAATGGCCTGGGCGTAAGGGACGTAAATCGGTTTTCGTCCTTTCAGCCCCATATCGTATTCGGATGGAATCTTTTGAAACGGCCTGGGCGGAGATCTCTTCGAGCCGGATATGTCCCGTCGGGCAGACGGAAGCGCATGCCCCGCAGGCCATGCACACATCCGACTGGAGATGGAAGGGGGTGTCCACCTTCATATCCGTACCGCGTCCTGCAAGACTTAAGGCGCTGTTCCCCATCTTTTCGCAGATCCTCACGCAGAGTCCGCACAGGATGCAATCATCATCCTCCAGCTCGAAACGGGGTTCGTCGATGCCGTATTTCGAAGCCAGGTCCTTGATAACCGGGACTTCCGGACAGCGGGAGAGGAGCATTTCCACGATCAGTTTACGGCCATTGTGCACTTTCTCCGAATCCGTAAAGACCTCCATGCCTTCCCAGATGGGGTAGTTGCATGCGGTTACAAAACGGCTTTTGCGGCCGTCGAAAAGTTCCACCGTGCATAACCTGCACATGCCCGCCGGCTCCAGCGCCTCATGGTGACACAAGGTGGGGATTTCGATGCCGTTCTCCCTGGCCACCTGCAGGATATACTGGCCTTTTTTCCCCTGTACTTCCTTCCCGTTCAGCTTGAAAGTGATCATAGCTAACCAACTTTCATTATCTGATTACCACGGCATCGAATTTGCAGACATCGTAGCAGATGCCGCACTTGATGCATTTTTCCGGATCCAGTCTGTGCGGTTTCTTTTTTTCGCCGGTGATGGCCTCCTGCGGGCATTTGAGACCGCAAAGCCTGCAGCCGGTACAGGCGGCCTCGTCGATTTCATAATGAAAGAGGGCCTTGCAGACGCCCGGCCGGGCATCTCTTGTCCCGGATATGGGCCTCGTATTCCTCCCTGAAATAGCGGATGGTGGTCAGGACGGGATTGGGAGCGGAGGTGCCCAGGCCGCACAGAGAAAAATTGCCCACCATGTCGCTCAGCTCCAAAAGGAGTTCAATATCGCCTTCTTTTCCTTTCCCCTCGCAGATGTGGGTGAGGATCTGGAGCATCCTCTTGATTCCTTCCCGGCACGGATTGCACTGTCCGCACGATTCATCCTTGAGGAAATCGAGAAAATAGCGTGCCACATCCACCATGCAGGTGTCCTGATCCATGACGATCATGCCGCCGGAACCCATGATGGAGCCTGCCTTGGCCAGGTGTTGATAGTCTACGGGGATATCCAGCATCTCTTCGGGGATACAGCCGCCCGACGGCCCTCCCGTCTGAACGGCCTTGAATTTCTTCTTCCGGGGAATTCCATTCCCTATGTCGTAAATAATCTCCTTCAGGGGGATCCCCATGGGGACTTCCACCAGTCCCGTGTTCCTGATTTTTCCAACCAGGCTGAAGACCTTTGTGCCCTTGCTGTCCGGAGTACCCAGACCAGCAAACCATCGGGCCCCTTTGGAGAGGATGACGGGGACGTTGGCATAGGTTTCCACATTGTTCAAGTTGGACGGGCTGCTCCTGAAACCTTTTTCCACGGTGTGGATATATTTGGCCCTGGGTCTGCCGACCTCCCCTTCAAGGGATGCCATGAGGGCCGTTGATTCACCGCAGACAAACGCGCCTGCGCCGGTGGAAATCTTTACCTGAAAATTGAAACCGGATCCCGCGATATCGTTTCCGATCAGGCCGTAATCCGTTGCCTGTCTGATAGCGGTTACCAGACGTTTTACGGCGAGGGGATATTCATTGCGCACGTAGATAAAACCCTGCTCCGAACCGATGGCAAGCCCCGCAATCAGCATCCCTTCCAAAATAGTGTGCGGGTCTCCTTCCAGAATGCTCCGATCCATATAGGCCCCGGGATCCCCTTCGTCCGCATTGCAGATGATAAAACGCTCTCCTTCGTGGTCGGCGCAACTCTGCCATTTTACCCCGGTCGGGAATCCCCCCCCTCCGCGGCCCCTCAGTCCGGAATCCTTTATGGCGGCAATGATCTTTTCCGGCTGTCCTTCCGAGAGGGCCTTGAAAAAGGCCGCATAACCACCTCTTGCCATGTAGTCTTCTATGCGCTCGGGATCGATATACCCGCAGTTGCGCAGGGCAATCTTGATCTGTTTTCTGTAAAAAGCCGATATCTTCCAGGAACGGAATCCCTTCAAGCGGTTGCAATCCATTCAAGGGTTTCGGAAATTCTCTTCGATCACGGAGCGTGGATCGCGCATCTGCCCGAGGATCATTTTGGCATCAAACCGGCCATTCATGTAGTCGTGAATGATTTGGCTTATTTTATCTTGCGTAATGTTTTTGTAGATTACCCTCGGACCGTTTTTCCTGTAAACCTCCACAAGCGGTTCCACTTCACAAAAACCAAGGCACCCGGTCTTTTGAATCCGGATATCCTCTTTTCCGCGGAACTCCTCTCGGGCGCTGTTAAACGTCTTGTCGGCCCCCGCCGCGATGCCGCAGGAAGCCATCCCGATATTGACCGTCAAGGCCTCAGGATAATACAGGGCCTCCCTCCGGGCCAGGCTTATCTCGCTTAAGTCCTTCGCGTGTTGAATCTTCATCGTGTCCGCCTTATTTCCTGCTCCCTGGAATAATTAATGACTATATTGTGGCTATATAATAGCCATTTTGCCGCGCGAGTAAAACCTTTTTTTTGTCAGATCGTCTTTTATAGGAAATACTGTCTTTCTTTGGGAGTCTCTGGTTTAGGCTCAGGTTTCTTCTACCCTTATCTGGCATGATTTTCCAGCTTTTTCAAGAAACACCAGTCCTGGTCTCAAAAACTTCCTCTTGAGGATATCTATTTCGGTATTAACTTGGAACATATATTATTGCAAATAGATGTATAACTGTTTCAGTTGTTGAACCGGACGTATTTCTATATAAAGAGGAGGTCATTATGGAAAAAATAACGACAGTGAATGATAAACTGTTGCCGCCAAAAGAGGCAACCAGCTGCGATGCAACCGCGCAAATGCTGGCCAAGGCCAGAAGGGATGGGGTGGAGCTTTGTTTTGACAGGGCCGCGACAATGAAGGCGTGTCCCATAGGGGCGGATTCCGCCTGCTGCAAACACTGTTCCATGGGTCCTTGTAGACTGAGTGCCAAAGACCCATACGGGAAGGTGGGCATATGCGGTGCAACCATTGATACCATTCAGGCACGGAATTTTGGTCGAATGGTAGCGGCGGGTACCGCAGCCCATACGGACCATGGCATGGCCATGCTGGATCTTTTTCGGGAAGTCGTGACCGGGAAAATAAAAGACTACAAAATAAAGGACCCGATCAAATTGGAATCGGTCGCAAGATCGATCGGCATCGAGGTTGAGGGCAAGAGCGAGGAAGAGATAGCCCTGGAACTGTATGCGGAACTTGAACGGACCTATACCCAGATTGAAGGGGAAGTTCCCTTTATGAAACGAGTTCCGGAGAAGACCCTGGAAAACTGGAGAAAATTGGGAATCGTTCCTCGTGGGGCCATGCGGGAAATCATGGAGATGCTCCATCGGACGCCATCGGCGTGGATCAGCACTATGAAAATATCATGAAACAGGTCAGCAGGACCGCCCTGGCCGATGGCTGGGGAGGTTCGATGGTCTCAACGGAAATATCGGACATCCTCTTTGGAACCCCTTCTCCGGTTCTTACTGAAGTAAACATGGGTGTACTGAAAAAGAATAAGGTGAATATCATCATTCATGGACATGAACCGAATCTTTTTGAATCCATTCTTGAATCCGTGAGTGACCCTGCTCTCATCGAAGAGGCCAAAAAGGCGGGAGCCGATGATATCAATTTGGTCGGGATGTGCTGTTCCGGGGCCGAAATGATGTCGAGACACGGGGTGCCCCATGCAGGGAATTTCAGTTCCACGGAGGCCATTCTGGTAACCGGAGCGGTGGATGCCATGGGGGTGGATATTCAGTGCATCAAGCAGGGCCTGGCAAAAGTGGCGGAGTGCTACAATACGCCCCTGTTTACGACCAACTCACGGTGTCACATTGAAGGAGCGGAACATATTCAATTTCATGAACATAAGGCGAGAGAATGCACGGACAAGATTGTGAACAGAGCCATCGAGCGATTCAAGAACCGCAGCCTTCCCGTGGAGATACCCAATATCGTCAATCCCGGAGTGCATGGTTTTTCCTATGAATATATCAACTATATGTTAGGCGGTTCTTTCCGCGGGAGCTATGTGCCGCTGAACGACAACATCATCAATGGCCGGATCCGTGGAGTGGCCGGAGTAGTGGGGTGCACCAACCCGCGGGTCAGACAGGATGAAGTGCATGTGGAACTGGTGAAAGAGCTTATCGAGAACGATGTCCTGGTCCTGCAGACGGGCTGTTCTCAGATCGCCCTGGCCAAGGCCGGATTCTGTACCCCTGAAGCGGCCCATCTTGCCGGTCCCGGTCTCAGTGAAGTCTGCGAAACGGTGGGCATGCCGCCTGTACTAGGCCTTGGTTCCTGTGTGGATAACAGCAGGATACTCATAGCGGCCTCCGAGATGGTTCGCGTGGGCGGCCTGGGGGATTGCCTTGCGGATCTTCCGGTAGCGGGCGCGGCCCCCGAGTGGATGAGTGAAAAGGCCATCGCCATTGGTCAGTATTTCGTCGCCTCCGGGGTGTTTACGGTTTTCGGCGTGACTTTTCCCATTGTCGAGGGAACGAAATTTCATGATCTTCTCTTTGACGGGCTGGAAAAACAGGGCCTTGGAAAGTGGGGTTTTTCCGCAGACCCGCATGAGATGGCGAAGATGATGATCGCCCACATCGACAAAAAGCGCAAGGCGCTTGGCATCGATAAGGCCAGGGAACGGGTCCTTCTTGATATGTCCGACAGGAGGAGTCTGGAAGCAGCCTGATGACTTTGGTTCAGGGTTCAGTCCGTCCCGGTTGAAAAACAGGGATGGATGAACCCTGAATTTTTTCTTTTGCCTGTAAAGACTCATGAAGGCGTCTGAAACCTTCCTCAATGGAAACCAGCGGCCGGTAATTCAGATCCCTTTTTGCCGCGCTTATATCAAACCAGTGGGCAGTTGAAAGCTGTTTCGCTAAAAAGCGCGTCATGGGGGGCTCTTCCTTGCGACCAAGTGTGGAGTAAATTTTTTCAAACAACCATCCGGCTGCATGGATAAGGCCTTCGGGAATGGTTCGTCTCTATGGGCGGGAGACCGGCGGCGCCAAGGATGCCATTTATCAGCTCACCTATGTCAATGGGTTCTCCCTGGGAAATGAAATAGATTTTTCCGGCAATGGGAGAACCGGCATGCAGCCGATCCGCGGCCAGGAGATGGGCTTCAACCGCGTTGTCAATGTAGATGCAGTCCACGAGATGGGGTTTCTTTCCCACCCTGAAGAGCCGACCGGCCTTTCTGCGCTCCATCAGTCTGGGTAAAAAATTGGGATCGCCAGGGCCCCAGATCAGGTGGGGCCTGAGGGCGACGGTGGCCAGCCCTTTTCCGTTTGCCTGCATGACTTTTCTTTCAGCCATGGCCTTCGTCTCCAGATAGGCGGTCGGATATTTAGCCGGATAGGGTGTGGATTCATCTACCCCTTCCATATCTCCCCCCTGAAATACGACGCTGGGGGAACTGGTGTAGACAAGTTTGGCAATCCATTTTTCCGGCAGGCCGTTATTACGTTCTTTGTTCCAGTGACGTTGGTAGAGTAATATTGCTTATAATCGCCCCAGATCCCGGGTTTGGCGGCCACGTGAAAAACAGTGTCGCATCCTTCGCATGCCGAGGCAACCGCCTGGGCATCGGCAATGTCCCCCGCACCGTTCGGCCCCGATCGCTCCAATTCGGGATAATCGCCCCGCGAAAAGCTGACAACCCGTCTCCCCGGCGAAGCAGGCTCTTCACAATCGCTTTGCCTAAAAAACCACCGCCGCCGGTAACCAGTGCTTTCATGTGGCCTCCGTTTGAACATGGTTACCAGACGACCTCCATCATGGCGCAGTTCAACCCGCTTCCGATCCCCATGAGCGCTACCCGGTTGCCTTTTTGAATGCGACCTGCTTCCAGGGCTTTTGAAAGGGTGATCGGTATGGCGGCCGGCCCAACGTTTCCAAATTCCGGAAAAGTCTTGTAGACTTTTCTTCTCATCCAGTCCGAGAAGTTCTATCAATTTGGCCGTGTGTACGGCGCTGACCTGATGGAGAACGCATTCATCCAGCTCGTCCGGTTGCCACGCAAGTTCCTTGCGCGCTTTCTGAAAGGTTAGCGCCGCAAGTTCAAGGCCGGCCACCAGAAGACTGCTGGCATCGGTTTCCATGCGGTCCACCTGGCCCCGGCAGAGATTCCTGTGCTGGGTCGCCGCCAGGCTTACGCCCCCCAAGAGCGGATGTCCTTCGGGGCACCAGTTCGGATCGTGCAAGAACCATGGCCGCGCCTCCCGAACCGAGGGTAAAGGTAGCAAAGCTCGCTCGAAACGTTTCTGCACTGCATGGGGATTCCAAAAGCCTGCGAATGGTCGTTTCTACGACGAAACGGCTGCTTTCTCCATCGACCACAAGACCGTAATCCACCTGCTTTCGCTCGATCATATTTCCGACAATTTCCATTCCATTTAAGAAGGCCAGGCAGGCGTTGCCCACATCAAAGTTGATGCACTCGGGATTCAGACCCAGATTGCCGTGCACGAGACAGGCTACGGAAGGTTCAATATAGTCCCTGCATACGGATGTGTTGATGAGGATGCCAATTCGGGATTTTTCAATTCCGGCGTCCTGGATAGCCTTTTCCGCCGCCATGGTGGCAATCTGACTTGGTTGCTGATCTGCATCCCAGAAACGTCTTGCCACAATGCCCGTGAGGGATTGGATCATATCGGATCGTCCGCCTATTCGCTGAATGACAGGCGATAGCTGTTCTTCCAGTTCTGCTGAAGTAATACGGTAGGGGGCATCCACGTGGGCAAGCCCTAAAATGGAAACATTTTCAAACCTCATGCGCAAAAACCCTTTCAATAAAAAAACTTAAGCGGTTCCCGGGTCGATTCCAGGAATCGGAAAGCCGTAAAGATTTATCTTCTCGATACATTAACAGGACCCGCCGTGAACCATTGCACTGCAAAAGGATAATATTCCCGGCGGAAAAATCTCTGAGGAACCAAAATAACTCCTACTGCTTGAAGATCCGATTAGATTGCATGCAGGGGTACTGCGGAGTCAAAATTGGAAAGGAGATGTATCTATCCTGTAATGATAGAGAAGACAGGCCTTTTTGTCAATGAAAGTTATTCATTCACCAGCTATTCACATTTTGATGAAATGTGCCCATAGGGATTTCCATTCTCTATTGACCGGTGAATGAAAATTTCCTATACTCCAAACACAACCAGGCAGGTCCCCGGAGCGGCCGACAGATCCTGGCAAGAAAATCCGTTGTGGTCGTAGGCGTTGTGCCACTCACAACGGACAAGAACCATAAACTGATTGGAAAGAAGGAGCGACTATGGAAACCAAAAAGATTATATTGCCCGAGTCGGAAATGCCACGTCAATGGTACAACATCATGGCGGATATGCCCACGCCGATGGAGCCGCCACTTCATCCGGGAACCGGTCAGCCCGTAGGCCCTGATGACCTGGCTCCTATCTTTCCCATGCCTCTTATTGAACAGGAGGTAAGCCAGGAGAGATGGATAGATATCCCCGAACCGGTCCTTGAAAAATATCTTATATGGCGTCCTACGCCGCTGTACAGGGCGTATGGGCTGGAAAAATACCTTCAAACGCCGGCCAAAATATACTACAAGAATGAAGGCGTGAGTCCGGCTGGAAGCCATAAACCCAATACCGCCATTCCCCAGGCCTATTACAACAAGATCTCCGGAACCAAAAAAATCTGCACGGAAACCGGCGCCGGACAATGGGGAAGCGCTCTTTCCATGGCCTGTGCCTTTTTCGGATTGGAGTTGAAAGTATTCATGGTCAAGATCAGTTTCAACCAAAAACCCTATCGCCGCCTCATGATGCAGACATGGGGCGCCAACTGCGTGGCCAGTCCGAGCAATGAAACCGAGGCCGGTCGTAAAATTCTCGCGGCAAACCCTGATTCTCCGGGAAGCTTGGGAATCGCCATAAGCGAAGCGGTGGAACAGGCGGTCACGGAGTGGAGACTGCAAAATATTCCCTTGGGAGTGTCTTGAACCACGTGATGCTGCATCAGTCGATCAATGGGCTGGAGACACAGAAACAGTTGGCGATTGCCGGGGATTACCCCGACGTGGTGATCGGATGTGCAGGCGGGGGCAGCAATTTTGCGGGAAACTGTACTCCTTTTGTACGGGACAAGATCCATGGGAAAGAAATCGATATCATCGGCGTTGAACCCAGTTCGTGTCCCACCATGACCAAAGGCCCCTTTGCCTATGACTTCGGCGACACCGTCGGGATGACGCCTCTCCTGCCCATGCATACCCTTGGTCACGGGTTTGTTCCTGCGCCCATTCACGCGGGAGGTCTGCGATATCATGGGATGGCCCCCATTATCAGCCAGCTCCTTCTCGATAACCTGATCCGCGCGGAATCTATCGGCCAGATGGAAACCTTCAAGGCAGGAGTTACCTTTGCCAGGACCGAAGGTTTTATCAGCGCTCCCGAATGCAACCATGCCATAGCCATGGCGATTCGCGAGGCCTTGAAGGCCAAGGAAGAAGGCAAGGAAAAGGTTATTCTGTTTAACTGGAGTGGGCATGGACTGGTGGATATGGGCGCCTACCAGGCATATTTTGATGGACAGCTTGCCGACTATCCCCTGCCCGCGGAAGAAATCAAGAGGGCATTGTCCGAATTAGAGCCCATGCCGAAACCGAAGCAGTATCGGGGGGGGAAATTTCTCATAGTTTTTTTTAATGACTATCTTTATCCTGCGGGAGATTTTGTGCATTGGTAAAATCTCCTGCAGGGGTTTTTGTGGAAAGTGACTTGCAGAACCTTGAAACGGAAAAGAAATGGACATAGAGACAAGCCTCCGGGCGAAGATTATCAAATTCGGTGTCCCAGACTCGGGCACCAGATCTCCTTTTCCTATTGTCGAATCGAAAATGAAGGGTTGCCCTGCTTTAAGACCCTCGATTGCTGGTTCCAACATTTTCCGGTGGAAGAATACCTTCAAAAGGAGATAAAAAGCGCCAGTGGGAAAAAGCATTTGGCAGACCCTCAAAGAATAAGATGCTGTCCCTTCTTGAATTGATAGAACAGGCCAAGAAGAAAAAAGGCTGATAAGAAAGACGCTTCCAAAAACGCGCGCTTGAAGGACATTCCATTTACGGCAGTCTGCAATACTCCTTCGGGGATCGGCCGAAGCTGTACCCCCGGGAACCGGTAATTTCCCAGTCTGGTGCGGAGGAAATCTATGGAAAGCGTGGCTGGAATTCTCCTGGCTGCCGGGAAATCATCTCGCATGGGCAGTATGAAACAGGCCCTGCCTTTCAGAGGTAAAACGCTCCTCGGTCATTCGCTCATACAGGCGTTGGAATCCAACCTGAGGGAAGTGATTCTGGTTCTGGGACACCGGTTTGAGGAGATAAAAAAAACCATCCCTCCGCCTTGCTCCGGGATAAACTCCGCATTGTAGAAAACAGGAACTATGCGGAAGGACTGAGTACATCAATCATAGCCGGACTGGATGCTGTCGGAGACCGTTACAAACATGTCATGATCCTTCTGGCCGATATGCCGGGCGTTGAAACGAAGATGATCAATCTGCTGATGGAACGCTACCTGGATTCAGGGTTGCCCGTGGGGGCGGTTTCGGCGGCCGGCAGAGCTGTTCATCCTGTTATTTTCAGCGCCGCCCTTTATCCTGAAATCCGGCGACTGAAAGGGGATGTAGGGGCAAGATCCATTCTCAAGGCAATCGGCGATCGCATCTGTTTGGTGGAACCTTCGGGCGACTACGACTTTCGGGACGCAGACACTCCGGAGGATTACCGCAAATGGCTGACCCCTTGAAAAGGTTCGGGTGTTTCTCATGAAATCCATGGAAAAGGACCAAAAGGAAATTCCATTGAGGACGCGTATCCTGCTCGTGGACGATGAGGCCATGCTCAGGGATTTTCTGAAGACGGCTCTGGGAAATTTTGGATTTGAGTGTGCCACGGCCTCCGATGGATTGGAGGCTCTGGACCTCATGGAAAAGAGCCCCTTCGAGATCGTGATTACGGATATCTCCATGCCCCGTATGGATGGCATCGAACTGACTGAAAAAGTGAAAGAACGATACGACTCCGACGTGATTGTCATGACCGGCCTCATGGAGGAATATACCTACGACAAGATCATGAGGATGGGGGCAAGCGATTTTCTTGAAAAACCGGTCAGCATTCAGGAGCTTGTTCTCAGACTGAGACGTGTCTTCAGAGACGCGCCAACATAAAGAACCGGAGTCTTGCGGAGAGAAAACTTCTTGAAAGTGTTGAAAGGTTGCGAGCCGTCATCGAAAGCATCGTGGAGGCGATGGCGCTTGCCATTGAAAAAAGAGACCCCTATACATCGGGGCACCAGAGACGGGTCGCATCGCTTGCCGATGCCGTTGCCAGGGAGATGAAACTGCCTCAGGATCAGGTAGACGGCATTCGTATCGCGGCCATGCTGCACGATATCGGCAAGATCTCCATTCCAGGAGAAATTCTCAGCAAACCCGGAAGATTAACCGAGCCGGAAATGGCCATGATCCGGGAACATCCTCAGACAGGGTATGATATCCTGAAGGGGATCGAATTCCCCTGGCCGGTCGCTCAAATAGTCCTCCAGCATCATGAACGAATGGATGGATCGGGTTATCCACGGGGGCTTTCAGGGGAAGAAATCCATTTGGGGGCCAGGATCCTGATGGTGGCCGATACGTATGAGGCCATGGTTTCTCACCGCCCATACCGGGCTTCCCGGGGTTCGGAAAAGGCCGGAGCAGGAACTTTCTGAACAAAAGGGCATTCGCTACGATTCGAGGGTAGTTGATGCCTGTCTGAAGGTGGTGAGCAAAAAAGATTTTTCGTTCTGAAAAAGACATTTTCATAAGCTAAAAACCAGGAGAAACATATGACAAACACAGTTGTAGTGGGCACCCAGTGGGGTGACGAAGGAAAGGGAAAGATAGTGGATATGCTGACGGCAAGGGCCGACCTTGTGGTCAGGTTTCAGGGGGGCGCCAATGCGGGGCATACGCTTGTAGTGGAAGGCAGGAAGTATATATTTCACATCGTTCCTTCGGGAATACTCTATGAAAACAAGAAATGCCTCATAGGCAATGGTCTTGTGGTGGACCCTTCCGTACTTTTTGAAGAGATTGACAAACTGGGAAAGGCGGGGATTTCCGTTGGACCGGGAAGGCTTTCCGTCAGCTCAAAAGTTCAAATTATCATGCCTTATCACAAGGCTATCGATCTTGCCAGGGAGAGTGCCAAAGGAAAAGCCAAAATCGGGACGACCGGCCGCGGAATAGGGCCATGCTACGAAGACAAGGTGGCCAGAACGGGGATAAGGGCGGTTGATCTGACGGAACCGGAGACCCTTGAAGAAAAAGTCCGGGCGGTTCTGAAAGAGAAGAACTTCTATTTAAAGGAATATCTGAAAGCGGAGCCGCTGGAGGCCGGACCCATTGTGGAAGATTATATCGCCTTCGGAGAAAAACTGCGTCCTTTCATTACGGATGTTTCCGTAGAACTGGACCAGGCCATAAAAGAGGGCAAGAGTATCCTTTTTGAGGGAGCGCAAGGCACGCACCTGGATATTGATCATGGCACCTATCCCTATGTTACGTCGTCCAACCCGGTGGCAGGCAACGCATGCGTTGGGACCGGAATAGGTCCCAAGCACCTGCATCATATTATGGGCATTGTAAAGGCTTATACCACAAGGGTCGGGGCCGGTCCTTTCGTCACCGAACTGGTGGACGAAACCGGGGATTATATCCAGGATCGGGGAAAAGAGTTCGGGGCCACCACGGGTCGCAGGAGGCGCTGCGGCTGGCTCGACCTTGTGATTGTAGGGGATTCCGTGCGGTTGAACGGCCTGGATAGTTTTGCCATCACCAAACTGGATGTGCTTACCGGTCTTGAAAAGCTCAAGATATGCGTGGCATACGAAATCGCCGGCAAGAGGATTTCTCACAGGCCCGTAAGTCTGAAAGAGATGTCCGCATGCAGCCCTGTTTATGAGGAACTGCCGGGCTGGAAGGAGGATATTTCCGGAGCAAGAAGTCTGGATCAGCTTCCTTCGGAGGCCCGGGCCTATATCAGGACCATTGAGACGCTTACGGGCATTCCGGCCCCCATTATTTCGGTTGGTCCGGGTCGGGAGGAGACGATTGTTACCCATTATCCTTCGTGAGAATTTCTTCCAAAGGCAATGGGGACAACCGGTTGAGAGATTCCTTTCATGAGCGACGAAACCTATGATGTGATTGTCATCGGCGCCGGGCACGCAGGCTGCGAAGCGGCCCTGGCCGTGGCAAGAATGGGGCACTCGGCCCTCCTTTTGACCATTAATCTGGACCATATAGCGGCCATGAGCTGCAATCCTGCCATCGGCGGGCTGGCCAAGGGCCATCTTGTGAAAGAAATCGACGCCCTTGGCGGGGAAATGGCCAGGAATACGGACCGGACGGGAATCCAGTTCAGACGTCTCAACACGCGCAAAGGTCTGGCCGTTCAGGGTTCGCGTTCCCAGAACGATCGGGACCTTTACCGCCGGCGCATGAAAACCGTGGTGGAATCGCAGCCACACCTGCATATCCGTCAGGCCATGGTCGACAGGATCCTGATCAAGGATGGAAAGGTGTATGGTGTCGAGACCAGCATCCGGGAGAGATTCCCGGGTAAAGCGGTTATTTTAACGACCGGCACCTTCCTGCGGGGACTGATCCATATCGGCCTGGATCATTTTCCCGCCGGTCGCATGGGGGATCCCCCTTCCACAAGCCTGCCGAAACAGCTTGTAGAACTTGGTTTTGAGGTGGGAAGACTGAAGACGGGCACCACCCCCCGTTTACATGGAAATACCATTGATTATGAAGGCCTTGAAGCGCAACACGGGGATGAAAATCCAAGGCCTTTTTCCTTTACAACCCAAGACATTCCGCTGCCCCAGGTGCCCTGTCATGTCACCTATACCAACGGGCATACACACGAGATCATCAAAGAAGGTCTGGACCGCTCGCCTCTGTATAGCGGAATCATTAAAGGCATAGGGGCCAGATACTGTCCTTCCATTGAGGACAAGGTCGTCCGGTTTGCCCAAAGGGAACGACACCAGATCTTCCTGGAACCGGAGGGTCTTTATACGGCTGAAGTTTATCCCAACGGGCTGGCCACCAGCCTTCCCATCGACATCCAGATCCGGATGATTCATTCCATACCCGGCCTGGAAAGGGCTGAAATCGCAAGACCCGGTTATGCCATTGAATATGATTATGTCAATCCGGTTCAGCTTAAACCCACCCAGGAAACCAAATTGATCGAGGGCCTGTATCATGCGGGGCAAATAAACGGGACCTCGGGCTATGAAGAGGCGGCCGCACAGGGTCTCATGGCCGGGATCAATGCCGTTTTGAAAATCAGGGGAGAGGCCCCCCTTATCCTTTCCAGATCGGAAGCCTATATCGGCGTGTTGATTGACGATATCATTACAAAAGGGGTTATGGAGCCCTATCGCATGTTTACATCGAGGGCGGAATACCGGCTGCTTTTGAGGGAAGATAATGCTGATTTCAGGCTGAGAGACAAGGGACATGCTCTTGGCCTGGTTTCGGAGGATGTCTACAGGGATTTTTGCAGAAAAAGGGAAGATGTGGAAAGTCTCATGGTCCGATTGAAGGAGTTCAGGCTGAAACCCACAGAAGATATCCTGGAGAAGCTGAAAGGATTGGGGACTGCCCCCATCAAAACGGCCATTCCCCTGGAGCAGATCCTCAAGCGGAGCGAAATGTTTTTTGAGCATCTAACGGTTTTCGATCCCGGGCTGTCGGAAATACCCGCGCAGGTAGCCGAGGAAGTGGAAACCCGGATCAAATACGAAGGATATATCCATCGGCAAAGGCTTCAGGTGGAAAAAACCATGCGGATGGAAGAAGCGGAGATTCCTGTTGGAATCGATTATTACGGCATCCATGGGTTGACTACGGAGGTCAGGGAAAAACTCACCAGAATCAGACCGATCTCCCTGGGACAGGCCTCAAGGATTTCAGGAATCACGCCCGCTGCAATCATGGCTATTCAGATTCATTTAAAGAGCAAAGGAAAAGGGACGGTGCTGCCATGGGAATCAGATGCGGCAGCAAAAAAGACCGCGTGACGGAATGGTTTCCTATTTTCTATTCGGAACTTTGGTTTGGTAAAATCTAACCGCTGATGGCATCTCTTAGGCATTACGCAATCCCATGACGGACCGGAGCAGAAATTGTATGCAGAACAGAACGAAGATAGCTCCTTTTATAAGCCTTTCACGAGCCATCCATGGCTTTCTTTTTGCGGCTTTTGTCCTGGCGCTCTTTGGCTGCGGCAACGACCCTGCGGCGAAGACCGAGGAGAATGGGGCCGTCCAGAGGCACAGCAAAGAGGTTGAACTTCGCTCCGTCGGAACACTGGTTCCGAAAGGCGAAATCTCCTATGTGGGGGTTTTGACGGCTTTTCACAAGGTGAATGTGGCAAGCGAACTGGGCGGGGTCATTGAAAAACTCCTTTTTGAAAAGGGTGACAGGGTCAAGGAGGGGGACCTCTTGCGGAGGTGGGGACCAGCAGCGCCGGCCTTCAGGTGCGCGAAGCGGAGGCCGCCGTAGAGGTGGTTAAAAGTCGTTTGAAAACCATGGAAAAGGGCAGCAGGCCTCAGGAGATACAGATCGCGGAGGCGGGTGTTGAGGAGGCGGAAGCCGCTTTGTTGGAAGCGGAAAAGACATTTAAACGGCTGGAGCAGCTCCACGACATCAACGCCATTTCCGGGAGTGAATTCGATGCAGCGGAAAAACAGGCGGCCATGGCGAAAGCAAGGATGGAATCGGCAAAGCAAAGGCTGACAATGGCTCTTCAGGGGCCTCGCATCGAGGATATCCATACGGCTCGTGCCAATCTTCGGCAGGCGGAGGCGGGACTTGCCCTGAAAAAAGACCTCTATAAAAAGTCGATGATTCATGCCCCCTGCAGTGGCATCATTGCCTTTCGAGATGTGGAGAAAGGGGAAATCGTCCCGCCGGGGGCCCCCATTACCCGAATCATCGACCTGCAACGGATAAAGATAAAGATCGCCCTTGGCGAAAAAGATATCTATGCCTTGAGAGAAACACAACGGTTTGACTTTACCGTGGCCGCCATCCCGGGAGAAACATTTTCCTGCAAACTCCTCTTCCTTTCGCCGACGGCAGACCCCGTAACCAGATCTTTTCCGGCGGAATTTGCCGTGGATGATCCCGATCCCCGCATGGCCGACGGGATGACCGTCAGGTTCGAGCTTCCCTCCGTTGCCCATGGCAGAAAGATCAAGATCCCTTCTGCGTGGCTCGCCGAAGAGGGAGGAAAAACAGGTGTGTATTTGGTGGATGAGGGAAAAGCCGTCTTCAGGGAAGTGAGCCTGGGCGACTATTACGATAACAGAGTGGAAATTCTGTCGGGGCTTAAGGAGGATGAACGGATGATTATCAACCCTTCCGGGCTTACAAGCGGTGATTCCGTCCACGTTCAGGCCGACAGAATTCGATAGGACACAAAAATGAGGGAGATCGGTTAGTCCATGGCAGTATACCATCTGGGAATTTACGCCGGCCATGATACGGGCGTGGCAGTGGTGGATGAAAATCTCGATATTGTGCATCTTTTCGAGGAGGAGCGGTTTAACGGCGAAAAGATGACGTTTTTAATCCCTACTTCGCCCTCAAAGAGATCATCAGGACTCCGCTGAAGCATTTCAAAACCATCACCTTCGGGTTCAATCCGGACGAGGCGCAGGCCGATTTTCTGAAAAAATTTGTCCGTTTCCAAAAAGTGCGCAGTGAAGAGATCCTGGAATATCTCTCCGGAAAAGTCACATGGGACGAGGTGTGCTTTACGGGACATCATGATTGCCACGCAGCGGGGGCCTTTTTCCCATCGGGTTTTGACAGAGCCCTGATTATGGTGGCTGACGGGACAGGTGAATCGGAATCCACATCCTTTTATGAAGGAATAAATCACACCATCTCCAGGATATCCAGTGAACGAACAAACGATTTTTCTCTTGGCATCCTGTATCAGTATTTTACGGAATGGCTTGGGTACAGGACGCACAACACTTCCCAGCATTGCGGAAAAATCATGGGACTGGCCAGTTACGGGAAGCCTGTTTACAGGGAGCGTATTTTGGAGATGCTTCGCAGTGAAGGGGCCGGATACCGGTGGCCCGGGGGATCTCTCCTGGAAACGAGGGGGAAAATCGCCGAGGCTTTCGGCGTCCCCCGGCCAAGACCCGTAAACCGCTTCAGCAGGGAACAGGCTGATGTGGCCTGCAGCATTCAGACGGTGCTTGAAGAGATTATCCTTGAAAAACTTGGGGCTGTCAGGGAAATGCATCCTTTTCAAAATCTCTGCTTTTCCGGCGGCGTCGCCATGAACAGCCTTCTCAATTACCGTATTCTGCAGTCCGGGATCTGCGACGATATTTTCGTGCAACCCCTCTCCTCGGACAGGGGGATTGCTCTGGGCGCGGCCCTGGCTTCGGCTGCAAGGTTTTCCTCGTCCCGTTCTTCTGCATCACGGCGGAAAATCCAGAATGTGTATGCCGGGTATGGAGAGATTTCTCCACAGGCGGAGCTGGACAGGCTGATCAGGGAATATGATCTTCCTGTCTTTGTGGAGAGCAGGGAAGCTTCACCGAAGGAGATCGCGGGATTCCTTGACGCGGGCCAGATCCTGGCCCTTTTTCAAGGGAAACAGGAAATAGGCCCGAGGGCGCTTGGAAATCGGTCCATTATGGCTGCGCCCACCTTGGCGTCGCGGGACAGGACCAATGAGCGGATTAAATACAGGGAACCCTGGCGCCCCTTTGCCCCCACCATCATGGAGGAAGAGGTGGGCCATTATTTCGATAGGTTCCGGGCGGAGCCTTTTATGTCCGTCATCTACGGGGTCCTTCCGGACAAGATAAAAGGCATGGAAGGGGTCACCCATGTGGATGGAACGGCCCGACTGCAGACAGTGAGCGAAAAGCAAAACCCCGTGTTTTATGAAATCATTAAGGAATACAAAAAGCTCAGCGGGATTCCAGTCATCCTGAACACGTCTTTCAATATCAATGCTCAACCCATCATACGCACCGTATATGATGCCGTGCTTACCTTTCTCTGTTGCGGGATAGACGGTCTTCTGATTGAAAATACCCTCGTCAGAAAAAAAGAAAGCCTGCCGAGGGATTGCCTGAACCGGCTGGACCGTATCCTGGCGGAAGTCACCAGGGATGCCCGATCCATTGTATTGCAGATCCTTGATTATTCGGAGGAAACCCGGAAATTACTTGCTGAAATTCGTGGTTGTTCCAGCATCCGGTTCCGAAAGGGGTATGGGGAAAAACCGATTTCGCGGTGTTTTATAAAGGGGCATACGAAGATGAGCTGGGATATCATCTCCCAAATGGCCCCCCATGTGGGGCGGTTCATCCATGGAGAAGAAGGAAGTCCGGAGATCCAGGAAGGGGAAATCTGCATCCTGGTATCCGGGAAAAAGCTCATAGAGGCATCAAGCAAGCCGACCAGGACCTATGTGGGGTTTGACCGGGAGGTACACGGGGAAATGATTCGTGCCTGCCACGCCATGCCCGACAGGGAACGGTATTTTTTCATCGACAGGGAATATCACCTGTTTGATGCGGACTATCTCTATGGAAGGCTGAAGCCATTCAAGATAATGGAAGCAGCGACACTCTCTTACGGAGCTGCGTTTTCAAAGGAAGGGGAGGGAGGGGAAGAGAAAATTGTCGGGCTGAATATTCCTTCCCGTGAAGACGATTTGGATGTAAAAGCGACTTATCAGCAGTGAACAGGAAGATGGAGGAACCTTACGGATGCGTAGACCTTATTTTTAAGTGACGAGTGACGAGTATGCTTGTGACCCATGACCGATGACTAATCACCGATCTTTAAGGCTCAATCAAGCGCCGGAACATTTGTAAAAACGCCCAGTTCGTGTCCGGTCCTGTCGTTGATGAATGTGGCGGAAAGGAACATCCCTTCCCGGTAAGTCATCTTGAGGGGAAACGGGTTATCCATCCGGATGGTGACGTAGATCTTCCTGCCTTCCGATCGTTCAATCAGCCCTCTGATGATGTTCTCCTCCGATTCCCCGATCTCTGAATTCCTCTTTTACCGCGGTATATCCCCTTTCCAGGTATCCGGAAAGATCCAGTCCCGTGGCGTCTTCGATCTTTTTTCTGTAGGCTTCCTTGGGGAATTTGTGGGTGCTGGTGCCGATGATTTTATCTCCATGCGCCGCGTACCCCACGAGAAAGGCATTGCGGAGCATTTCCCGCGTCCAGGATGTCCCTACGCCTCCCGCTTCCTTGATGAGGTGGTAAACGGCCTCCAGAGTCGCTGAATCCATTTCTTCGGGTTTTTGAAAGTGATAGTCTATGTCCATAGGTTTCAGGTTTCGGGTTTCAGCGCCGATGTTCCAGATTTTCAGCTATAGAAAGCATAACTGTATCTTATTTAGAAAAAATGGTACGAATGGATTCCGGCTTCCGTATTTCGTTGCCAGGGAATTTGAATAGGATACGCATACCTATTGGATATTATGGTTTATCTTTCAAAAGTTATCCGGGTTTCTCCCTGACACCTGGCACCTGACACCTGACACCTGGCGCCTGAACAGGGTTTTGGTTCAGGCTCTAACTGTCTTCGGCCTGAGTGAAAAACATGCTCGATACGAAAAGGTCTTGAAAGCGGGTGAGGCCGGAAAGTTCCACATATTCCATGCGATCGGCTATCCGCTCCGCCTCCCTTCTCTGATTTTTGTCCATCAGGGCCAGGCAGGCGCCGTGGAGGGCGGCATTCCCGATTCCGATGACTTTTGTTGTGGAACAACCCGGAATCAGGTCGATGGCGCAGGCATCCGGCTGGTTCCACATAATTTCCTCCGGCCCCTGCAAGAAGAATCAGGTCAGGTTTTTCCATCCCTGCATTTTCCATGATGAGCTGTGCTCCCCCGTGGAGGGCGGCTTTGGCCATTTGGAGTTCGGACAAGTCTTTTCCGACTCAGGACGATATCTTCTTGCAGGCCCCCTTCCGACTTCCAGACCAGGACAAATTCCTGCTCCGTCTTGCCCCGCTCGCAGGCGCGGGGTCTTGACGGCGTCATTGAAGCCTCCGTTTGTCAAGAGAATTCCGGTTCTTACCATTTCAGCCGCCGCCGAAATAATCCCTGATCCGCAAATTCCCAATGCCGGTTTATGGAGAATCGTTCGGACCGTGACTTCGTACGTGACGGGATCGATCTTTACCCGGTCTATGGCGCCGGCCGCGGCACGCATGCCGAAACGGATGTGCCCTCCTTCAAAGGCAGGCCCCGCGGCAGTGGAGCAGCAGATCAGCCCCTTGTTGTTTCCAAAAAGGATCTCCCCGTTGGTCCCCAGATCGATTAGCAGGGTCGCCGGTTTACGCCGTGAATGCGGCTGGCCAAAGCGCAGGCGACGGCATCGCTGCCTACAAATCCCGCCTTTACGGGAAGGAGATAGACATATGCGGAGGGAGAGATTTCCAGCTTCAGGTCCCTCGCTTTATATATTCTCCTTTCCGAAAGACCGGCGTATAGGGGGCCTCCGCGAGATATTTCGGAACCACTCCGGCAAAGAGATGATGCATGGCCGTATTCCCTACCACGGTAACCTCCAGGATATGGACTGGATCGATTCCGGCATTCTGTGCCGCATCTCTGATGAGGCCATTCATACAATCGATCATTCGGGACTGCAGGAGACTGGAGGTTCTCTTTCTTCTTGCCGCAGAAACCGATGCGGGTAAGGACATCTTCCCCGAAAGGGATCTGGGGATTCATGGCGGCTTGTCACGGTTAGTTTTTTTCCGGAAACCAGATCTATCAGACAGGCCGCCACCGTTGTTGTGCCCATGTCGAAGGCCATTCCGTAGAATCCTCCTTCATCGGCAGGACTCACATGAATGATTTCTTTCTTTTGAAACAGGATAACGTTGACCCCCTTGCCCCCGGAACGGAGGATGCGGGGAAGATCTTTCAGGACAAGAAAATCGATTTCGGGAGCTTCTTATCCCGTACCCCGCGCGCAATGCGGACAGAAATCGCTCTTTGTCGGCCGCAACATGGCCAAGGACGGAGGGAGGCACCTCCACACGGAACGACTTCAGCGCGGGATTCAGTCGACCGGGATAGTTGTGGCTGGTGGTGGAGGTGAGAATAACCTGACGCCCTGTTCGGCTTTCCTCAGGGATATAAACCCGAGCGCCCGTTTCCAGTATGGTCTCGCAGGCCAGACGGTACCCTTTCCGGGTCAGATCGCCCAGGAATTTCTGTTTCGCGGCCGGTGGGTTCCGGGAATCGGGCCTGAACGGTTTCGATCCGGATTCTGCACTTGCCGCAGGTTTTCCTGCCGCCACAGTCCGAGGCCAAGGGGACTCCCGCAGCTCTTGCCAGCTCCAGAAGACTGGATTTTCCGTCTGCCTCCCGTACCTTTCCAAAGGGTTCAAATACAACGGTTTTCATTTTTCTTATGAATCCCTTACCCCCTTGCCATCTCCTTTATTTTGCTCACCCCTTCCGCCGCATCTTTCGCATAGGCATCGGCCCCGCACGTATCGATCACAAACTTCCGGGTCATGGCCGCGCCGCCGCATATGATCTTTACTTCTTTCCCCAGGGTACTGTTTCTGATGGCCTTTACGGTCTCTTCCACATAGGGATCGCCGGTCGTCAACAGGGAGGAGAGTCCGATCACCCGGGCCTGGTTCTCTTTTGCCTTTTTACGAAAACGTCCGGGGGGACATTTTCCCCTAAATCAATCACGTTGAAGCCGGAACTTTCCAGCAGGAGTTTTGTCAAGTTTTTCCCTATGTCATGGAGATCCCCGAAAACCGTACCGATCACCACCGTCCCCAGGTTCCTGCCCGCATCTGTTTTCAGATAGCGGTTTCACGATGTCCATGCAGGCCTGCATGGTCCGAGCTGAAATCATCATTTCCGGCACGAAAATCTCTTTTTTCTCAAACCGCTCCCCCACCGCATTGAGCCCTGCAATGAGTGCCATGGTCGATGATTTTGCCGGGGTCTGTCTTTTTGTCCACCGCTTTTCTTGTGAGCGCCACCGCCTCTTTCAGCTTTCCGGCTATCACCGCATTTTTCAGTTCTTCAAGGTCCGCATTTCTTCGGAGTTTTTGCCGGCTGGAGTGCTTTTTAAAACTCCGGCGGCTTTCGAACCTTTCCCGATGGAAGAGAGATAGTTCATGCAGAAGTCATCTTTTCCGGAAAGCAGGTCTGCAATGAGGACTGCCTGCTTCATGGTCTTCACCGTAGGATCCAGAATCGGGCATGTGAGTCCATTGGTAACCGCCATGGCCAAGAAACCGGCGTTAATGGCGTTTCCGCTCCGGAAGCCCGAAGGAAATGTTGCTCAAACCAAGAGTCTGGTTTACGTGCAGATTATCGCGTATGAGCCGCAGGGCACGGATCGTTTCAACGCCGGCCATGCTGTCGGCGCTGATGGCCATGGCCAGGGGATCGATGATCACGTCCTCCGCCGGGATTCCCATCTCCATGGCTTTCTCTACGATGGTTTCGCAATTTCAAGCCGCTCCTCGGCTTTTTTCGGGATTCCACGGTCGTTCATGGTAAGGCCGATTACGGCGGCGCTATATTCCTTTGACCAGGGGAAGTATCCTTTCCAGTTTGTCTCTTTCTCCGTTGACGGAGTTTACCAGCGCTTTTCCCTTGTAGACCTTCAGGGCCGCCTCCAGGGCCTTCGGCAAGGCGGAATCAATGCATAGGGGGAGATCCGTTACTTCTCCAATGGCCGCAATGGCTTCCTGTAAAACCCGGGGCTCATCGATACCCGATACCCCCACATTCACATCGAGGATATGGGCGCCTGCTTCCGCCTGGGCAATGCGCCTCTTTCTGCACGGCCCGAAGATCTCCCCTCTCCAGGGCCTCTGCAAGGTCTTTGCGTCCCGTGGGATTGATGCGCTCTCCAATGATGACAAGGGGCTGTCCCGCACCGATTACCACCGTCTTTCTTTTCGCTGCTTATGGTCGTTTCCACCGGATGATTTTCCGATTGCTCTCATCGTGGGGGTCTCCTGGAAGACTTTGCGGCGGGCCCCTTGTGTATGATGCCCGTATTCTTTCGCGGTGTTGAGGGCCGCTTTCACATTTGCGTCCGGCGTGCCGTAGGTAAGCCCCACGGTGTCTATGGAAAAATTCTCCAGGGGATCCCCCTGGCTTATCAGGTTGCGGACCTCCGCGGCCACGTCTTCCGGCTGTGCCGTTTTTCATCAGGACGGGATTGATGCGGGCATTGATAGCCACCTGTGGTCCGAATACCTGCCTTGCCTTTTTCACATCGGACCCGAAGCCTATCTCCACAAACGCCAGGTGATGAACCTTCGCATACCCTTCAAGCACTTCGTTTACGGAGCCGCAATGGTGAATGCCCAAGGGATGGCAGGCATCCGCCACCTGGTTGTCGTAGGGAAGGATAAAATCCTCATAGGTCTTGAGGGAGATCTGTTCCGCGGTACAGTTTGGAATCACATAAAGTTTCGGATCGCACATGGGGGTCACGTCCACGGCGGCCGTTCCCGGTGGTTTTCTGGTTGAATTGAAAAAGCTGGATGACGCATTCCGTACAGATCTGCAAGCAGATGATGGCACAAGGCGGGATTTTGAAAAAAATCAACGTAGAGCTGGTCTCCCCGAATTTTGAGGGCCAGATTCTGGACCCCCGTCGTATTGATATCCCCCACCACATGACCGTATTTATCTTTGAAGATATTCAATTTGTTCGATCATGTTCGTCATGGGAGGGCTGTGAAAGATATCGGGAACCTTCAATGCCATGATTTCCTTTTCGGAAAGATTCAGCGGCATGGCCCAGGGCAGGGCTTCATCCTTATAGATGATTTCGCACCCGAATATGGCGGGCAGCATGACCATCCCGAATGTGATAAGCGGCACGGGTTTTGGATCCGGATCGCCCAGCCCCACGTCCCCGAACCTCTCGTGAAGCCGCCTTGCGATTTCCATTCGGGTCTTCACCCGCTTTTCCGGGTCGATAATAGTATTCTCTTCCAAAGGATATGCCGTAATGTTTGTAAAACCAGTCCGGATAAAAACCAACGCCCAGGGGGATATGCTTTTTGTCTGCCATTGGAATAGCACTCCTTGCATTTTTCTGAAAGATGTGTAATGAAATTGAAATATCCGTCAAAAAAGAGTAGAAGGCTAAAACTAACATACCTGTTGCGATATTGTAAATAACCTAATGTGGCGGGGGCTTTTCCTGACATGGCGCGTCGTAGGAAACTTGAAATATGATAAACCCATGAGGACAAAATGAATCCCGATGAATTAAAAAGAACAGCCCTGGACCTATTTTTTGAACCCGAAAGCATTGCCAGTGATCGGCTCCTTCAGGGAAGGAGGCTTTGGGGGATACGTGGTAGTAAAATCCCTTATAGAAGCAGGATATGAAGGAAACATTTTCCCTGTGAATCCCGGATACCGGGAAGTTTTGCAATTGAAGGTCTATCCTTCCCTCAGCGATATTCCGGAGCAGGTGGATCTGGCTCTTGTCATGATCAATGCCCGGAACGTGGTGGGGATTATAGAGGAATGCGGTCGAAACCGCATCCGTTCGGTAGTAGTGGTGGCTGACGGCTTTGCAGAAAAAGATGAACAGAGGGGCCAGGTTGCAGAGAGAGCTGGTGGAGGCGGCAAGAAGCTTGGGTGTCCGAATTATCGGCCCGAATACCGCCGGGATTATCAACACGCGCAAACGGGTTAAACCCGTGTCCCTACGATGCAGGCTATTACCGGCTCAAAAAAGGGCCGGTTACGATCTGCTCCCAGACCGGCATGATTAACCCCCAGGCCTATTCCTATCCGGACCTGGGTTTCGGGATTAATAAGATCTGTGATCTCGGAAACAAGTGCGATGTGGATGAATGCGATCTGCTGGAATACCTCGAGAATGATGATTCCACCGGCGTGATCAGCATCTATCTCGAAAGCATCAGCGATGGAAAGCGCTTTCTGGAAGTCGCTCGAAGGGTATCGCTCAAGAAACCGGTCCTGGCCCTGAAAGTGGGGAAAACAAGCGCGGGTGCGCAGGCTTCCGCTTCCCATACCGGGTCCCTTGCCGTGGACGACGCCATATTCGGCGCCGCGTGCAGTCAGGCCGGTCTTTTGAGGATCGACAAATTCAGTGAGCTGTTTGAATTGCCCAAGGTCTTTGCTTCCCAGCCCCTTCCTTCTGGAAATCGGGTCGGCGTGGTAAGCTTTACGGGGGGAGTGGGTGTCCTGGCCGTGGATGAGGGGGCCGGGTATGGGCTGGTTCTCTGGCGGAATTCAGCGCGGTAAGCAGAGAGATTTTTAAAGAAATTTCTGAAGACCTCGGACAAAATCCGGTTGATCTGGGACCGATGATCCCGACCGTAAAGGATTTTGGAGTGTTTTATAGCCGCATTCTCAGGGCGGTGCTGGCGGACGAAAACGTGGACTCCCTTTTTAACGTGGTCTGGGCGGATGCTCTCGGCAAGAATACCAGCGCCTACATGGAAGCCTATGAAGAGATGAAAGCGTATGCCCGGAAACCTGTCGTAACCTGGGTTTACGGACCCAATTCATCGAACACATCGGCTATGGCAAATAAACTCGAAGATTTCGGATTCCCGGTTTTCAGAGAACCGGAAACCTGCATCAAGGCGATCGGCATGCTTACCCGCTATGCAAGAAGAAAGGACCACCTCGACCCATAGTGTGTCATTCAGGTGAATTCTATCATGGCCTTCCCCTTAAAGAATCCGCATGGTTACCGTTTCTATAATATCGAAATGCTTTGCCATCTCCGAGCCCCAGCAGCCGCCACCCAAAGCTTCCTTTGCCGATCTGTCCGCCCCGATCCGGACAACGAACCACATGGGAATCTTATCGTTAGCGGTTCAATTTCTTCTTTTTCTCCATGTGAACCCGGGAAACCCGAATCGGATACGATACAATTTTGTATGCACAACCTACGATCGTACGATTTTGTATTGTAGGTCGGCGATTGCTTGTTGCATAATAACTACCTGAATTAAAAGATAATATTCGATTTTGCCAACATGGCATATGGTTTGCATCCTTCTTTAAAAAACCAAAAGGAGGAATCAATCCATGAATGCCGCAGATACCGTTTTTGTACTCATTTCAGCCGCGCTTGTTATGCTCATGACCCCGGGGCTTGCCCTTTTCTATGGGGGCATGGTTCGGAGCAAGAACATCCTGAGTGTCCTGATGCAGAGTTTTATTATCCTTGGGATCATTTCCATTGAATGGAGCCTCTGGGGATACACCATGGCTTTCGGGCCGGACCATGGCGGAATTATCGGAGGTCTGACCATGTTCGGCCTGAAAGGGGTGGGCATGGCGCCGAGCCCTGACTATGGAAGCACCATCCCTCACCTGGCCTTCATGATCTTTCAATGCATGTTTGCCATCATTACGCCGGCGCTGATTACGGGGGCCTTTGCCGAGCGCATGAAATTCGGGGCCTTCATCCTGTTCACCCTTCTCTGGGCCACGCTTGTGTACAACCCCCTGTGCCACTGGGTCTGGGGTGTCGGCGGCTGGATGGGAGGGATGGGCGCCCTGGATTTCGCCGGGGGAACGGTGGTCCATATCAGCTCGGGTATCTCGGCCCTGGCTGCCGCGATTTTCATTGGAAAAAGGAAAGGATACGGGACAACGGCCTTCATTCCCCATAATCTGCCCATGACGCTTACCGGGGCCGGCCTGCTGTGGTTCGGATGGTTCGGTTTCAACGCCGGCAGCGCGCTGGCATCAAACGGACTTGCGGCCAACGCCTTTGTGGTCACGCACCTGGCATCGGCCGCCGCCGCCGTTTCCTGGATTATTTTTGAATGGATTCACAGGGGAAAACCTACCACCCTTGGCGTTGCTTCCGGGGCCGTAGCCGGCCTTGTGGCCATTACCCCCGCATCCGGTTTTGTGGGGCCCATGTCGTCCATCATCATCGGGTTCATGGGGGGAGCGCTCTGCTATGGAGGGGTTCTCCTGAAGGCACGCCTGGGCTATGATGATGCACTGGATGTGGTAGGAATCCATGGTGTGGGAGGAACCTGGGGCGCTCTGGCCACCGGCTTGTTCGCCTGCACGGAGATCAACCCCGCCGGCGCCAACGGGCTGTTTTTCGGCAACGCCGCACAGCTGTGGATTCAATTCGTTTCTGTCGCCGCAACCATGGTCTTTGCCTTTGTCATGACCTGCATTATCCTGAAGTTTGTTGATGTGGTGATGGGTTTGAGGATTTCCGACGAAGAAGAAATACGGGGAATGGACACCACCGTCCATAATGAAACCGGTTACAGCTATTAATGAAAGAGGAGAGAGACATGATGAAAAAAGATAGAAGCGATCATTAAACCGTTTAAACTGGATGATGTGAAAGACGGCCTCTCTCTCATGGGGGTCAAAGGGTTGACCGTCAGTGAGGTCAAGGGATTCGGACGTCAGCGGGGGCACAAGGAGGTCTACCGGGGGGCCGAATACCAGGTGGATTTTGTGTCAAAAATCAAAATTGAAGTGGTTATGGAATCCGACATGGTTGCCGAGGCGGTAAAGATTATTCAGGAAAAAGGAAGAACCGGCCAGATCGGAGACGGCAAAATATTTATCCTGCCCGTGGAAGAAGTGATCCGGATACGTACCGGAGAAATGGGGAAGGAGGCCATCTAATGGCGGCACCGTCGCGCTCCCACGACCGCACCCTAACAAGGACACCCGCTTCCGAAGAACTGGAGGCATCCAAATGGCGTCTGCTTTCTCGATTTGATGAAGGAAAAGTCTCTCGAACGTTTCAAGAAGACCATTGTGAGAGTTTTGACGCCTACTTCAGGAGATGCCATCAGGATACGAAAGTAGGGCATGATCTGTTCAAAAAAAAGATGAATTTTGCGGTTCTTGCCGTGGGGGGCTACGGGAGAAAGGAGTTGAATCTCCATTCGGACATTGATGTCCTCATCCTTTTCAAGTCAAAGATTCCGGCCTTGGCCAAGGACTTGTCGGCGGATTTCTTTTATCCACTCTGGGACCTGGGCGTTGATCTGGGGTACGGAGTTCGCAGTCTGCGGGACTGCCTCTCCCTTTGCCGGGATGATTTTGAAGTGCTTACCTCCCTGATGGATGCCCGGTTTCTGTGTGGAGATTCGCCCACCTATCTAACCCTCATGGAAAACCTTTATAAGAAGGTGATCACGAAAAGGGCTGTGGCGTTTATCCGGTGGCTGGAAGACAATCACCAGGTTCGCAAGGAGACCTTTGGAGACGCAAGTTATCTCCTTGAGCCCAATCTCAAGGATGGAATCGGAGGTTTGAGAGACTACCACCAGATCCTCTGGTCGGCAGGCGCTTCTTTCGGTCTGCGGTCGCCCAGGGATCTGGAATACCAGGGAAAGCTTTCCCACAACGAATACCGGGAACTGAGGGAGAGCCTTCATTTTATCTGGCTCGTTCGAAACACCCTCCACCATCTGGCCGGAAGGAAAAATGATCGGCTGGGGTTTGAATACCAAAAGAAAATGGCGGAAAAACTGGGCTTTCAAGACAAGGGTTCCTTTCTGGCAGTGGAACAGTTCATGGGGAAGCTGCATAGCGCCATGGCCACGATCAAGTCACTGAACCGCTCATTCATGACTTCCTACTTCTCCGACAAAACCGCACCCGGAAAACAGTTCGAGACCACCCAAGTGAACGGCCTTCATGTTCAAATGGGCGAAATCGGCTTTGATTCGGCGACTGCCATCCTTTCAAACCCCTCCCTTCTCCTGTCCATATTTGAGGAATCGGCCCGTTCCGGATGCCCGTTGTCCATGGAAGCAGGAAGGTTGATCCGCGAGTTTCTTTTTCTTGTGGACGATGCCTTCAGGGAATCTCCCGAAAATGTGAATCGTTTCCGGTCCATTCTAAACGGCTCACGCGCTTTTGAGTCTCTGGATAAAATGTTCGAAGTGGGATTTCTGGAGGCCTTCATCCCTGAATTCCAAGATATCAGAGACCGCGTTCAATTCGATGCCTACCACATCTTTCCTGTGGGAAGGCATTCCCTGGAGACGGTCCGTTTTCTGAAGTCTCCCGGCAACGAAAAGGATCTCTTGCTTCTGGACATCTATTCAGAACTCCTTGATCCGGAACCTCTTTTCCTGGCCGGTTTGTTCCACGATCTGGGCAAGGCTGGAAAAGACCACGCGCGAAAAGGGGGGGCCATAGCGCGAGGCATTTTGAAAAGGATGCATTACGAAGAAAAGGCCACTGAAAAGATTGTATTTCTCATCGAAAATCATCTTCTTCTCATGGAAACCGCCACTCGAAGGGACCTGGGAGATGAAAAAGTGGTGGTTCAGTGCGCCAGAACGGTTGGGGATCCGGAACGGCTGAAAATGCTCTATCTGTTAACCTGGGCCGATTCCAGGGCTACCGGGCCAAGGGCCTGGAATACCTGGATCGCGAACCTTGTCCAGGAGCTTTTTTTCAAGGTGCTGAATATGCTTGAAAGGGGTGAACTGGCCACCGAAGATGCTTCCCGAAAGGTGGAAAAGACCCTTGCGGCGGTGCGGAAGCAGATGCCCGGAACTTGTAGGAGACGTTGAAACTTGAAGAGTTTCTTTCCATCCTGTCGCCAAGATATCTCCTGAACTGCAAACCCTCCGAGATCAGCAGACATATCGAGATGGCCGACCATCTCAGAAAGGCGCGACTGCAAGACAAGGAACGCTCATTTTCCATGGAAATCCAGGAAAACGAGATGGAAAGCTGTTTTGAAATTACCTTCGTTTCCCAGGACAGACCGGGACTTTTTTCCGCTATTGCAGGTGTGCTGGCGCTCCACAACATCAATATTTTTTCCGCCAACATTTATACCTGGCAGGATGGAACCGCTGTGGATATCTTTAAGGTCACGGCTCCTCCCGATCGTTTTCGGTCAAAGGAAATCTGGGAGAGAGTAAAACGCGATTTCAAGGAAATTTCAGAGGGAAAACTGTCTCTCGAAGCCCGAATCAAGGAGAAGGCAACCCCCTCTATCCTGACCGTGGTGAACACGAAGCCTTCCCTTCCTCCAAAGGTGGTTGTAGATAACCGGTCTTCCGATTTTTTCACGCTGATCGAGGTCTTCGCAGATGATCGCGTGGGCCTGCTCTACAGGATCACGAAAGCTCTTTTCGATTTCGAGCTGGATATCCGGATCGCGAAAATCGCCACAAAAGGGGATCAGGTCGCGGATGTTTTTTACGTTCGAGATTTGTTGGGACGGAAAGTGGAAAATGAGGAACGGTTACGACGGATTGTGGAAACGCTCGAGTTTAAACTGCAGGATAAATAAGGGCTCGATTGACATAAGCCTATACCGTCATAAACGCCGCCTTAAAACACCGGATGTCAATGGATTTTATTGAAACACGATGGCAACAAAAAACCCCAAATCCTTTTGAGGAATGGGGTTTTCAGGCTTTATCGGATCGTATCGGTATTACTTTTGGTGGAGGCGGCGGGAGTCGAACCCGCGTCCGGAAATCTTCCATCCAGGTGTCTACATACTTAGCCCAATACTTAATTTAACCCTGTGGGTCGTAATTGGGCAGAACTGCCTCAGGGCTAACCCGCAATAGTGTTTCGCATTATTCCCTTGCAGGTAAAAAAAATAACGCTATCCTGCTAATCGACGTCTCGTTCGGTCACGCAGGAAAAGACCGACAAGACGCTAGCCATTTTATGCGGCTAGAGCATACGCGTAATCGTCTGCGTTTACTTTGAGCCCACCTGTTTTACGAGCAGCTGGAACCTCGGTATGCAACCTGAAATTCAATTATCCCCGTCGAAACCGTATCGCCCCCTTTACAATATTCTTTGTTTGGTGTTCACTCTGTATCCACTTTCTTATGTTTCTATAATAATCACCACGAAACCTGGATGTCAATATCTGCCTTGTTTTCGTGCCTGATCCATATCTCTTTTCAGTTCTTTTTCTTTCAACACCTGCCTCTTGTCATATTTCTTTTTCCCTTTTGCCAGGGCGATCTCCACTTTTGCACGGCCATTCTTGAAATAGACTTTCGTCGGGATCAGGGAATACCCTTTTTCCTCCGTCTTTCCGATCAGGCGTCGTATTTCTCTCTTGCTTAAGAGAAGTTTTCTCTTTCTGGTGGGATCAAGCTCCACATGGTGCGCAAAGAAGTAGGGGGTAATGTGCATATTGTGCAGAAAAACCTCCCCCTTCGTTATCTTTGCATAGCTGTCCACCAGATTGCTTCTTCCTTCCCTGAGAGATTTCACCTCCGCCCCAAGCAGTACGATCCCGGCTTCGAGGAATTCTTCAAGAAAATATTCGTGCGCCGCTTTCTTATTCCGGCAGACGACCTTCTGGCTCGTATCATTCTTCATGTCTCCATCCTCATCACACATATCCTCTTTCCACCAGTTCGGGAAACTGGCTTCGGACGCGTTCAAGCACGTAGGTGTTCACCTCTTTTGCCGTATCGAGTACCATCACGTTCTTAAAATCGAGATCTGGCTTGTTCCATGGAGGTGGCCCTGATAATCTTTTTGATAAGAGGAATGGCCCTGGCGTTCATGCTGAGGCTGTCAAATCCCAGACTCAGCAGAATGGCCACGCAAAGGGGATCTCCCGCCATTTCTCCGCAAAGCGAAACCGGAATATTTTCCGTTTTTGCAGCCTGTACGGTGAATTTCAGCATCCTGAGGATAGCCGGGTGAAACGGCTGATACATATAGGCAACGTGTTCATTGACCCTGTCGATGGCGAGGGAATACTGGATCAGGTCATTGGTTCCAATGCTGAAAAAATCCACATGACGGGCCAGCACGTCGGCCACGGCCACGGCGGCCGGAACCTCTATCATGATGCCGATCTTCATATCCCGGTCGTATTCAATATTTCGGTGGTCCAGATCACTTTTCACCTCGTTGAGGATCTTTTTGGCATCCAGGAGTTCCTGCAACCCGGATACCATGGGAAACATCAATTCGATCTTGCCATAGATGCTTGCCCGTAAAATAGATCGCAACTGGCTTTTAAATATTTCCGGTTCTTTCAGGCAGAAACGAATAGCGCGCAACCCAAGGGCCGGATTCAACTCCTTTGAAATATCCATTTCGGAAGCAAACTTATCGCCCCCCAGGTCCAACGTTCGTATTCTCACCGAAAAAGGGTTCATGATTTCCGCCACTTCCCGGTAGTCTTCGAAAAGTTCTTCCTCACTTGGAAACCCTTTATTTCTCAAGTAAAGGAACTCGGTCCTGTAAAGCCCGATCCCTTCCCCCCCATTATCTTTTACGGCGGCAACTTCCTCAAGAAATTCGATATTCCCCAAGACGGCTATCCTGAATCCGTCAAGGGTCACCGCGGGGAGATGGCTCAACCTGACAATGCTTGACCGGTATTTCTCGAATTTGAGTTGTTTTTCCTGGGCCTGGAGAATGGCATGGTCATCCGGGTTGATGATTACATTCCCTGTAGTCCCGTCCACAATAAGCAAATCGCCGTCATGCACCAACTGCGTAGCGGATTTGAGGCCCACCACCGCCGGAATCTCAAGGGCCTGCGCCATAATGGCCGTGTGAGAAGTTTTGCCTCCGATATCCGTAATAAATCCTTTGACCCGGCTGATGTTCAGTTCGGTCGTATCGGCCGGAGACAGGTCGTGGGCCACGATGATCACCCGCTGGTTGATTTCAGCCAGGCTTTGATGCGTTTCTCCAGAAAGCGTTCGCAGTATCCTTTCCGTGACGTTTTCCACATCGGAGATGCGATTTCGGATATAATCGTCCTCTATCTGGCCAAAAACTTCTCGGATCTCCTGGAGGGATTTCTTGACGGCCCATTCGGCATTAATCTTCTCTTTGCGAATCTTCTTGATGGTGGCATCCCGGAACATGCTGTCTTTGAGCATCATGAGATGGCTGTCCAGGATAAACGAATGATCTTTGACTTTTTCGGGCATTCCGTTTTTGAGTGCAATCAATTGGTCTTCAACGGTCTTGACCGAATCCTTGAATCGTTCAATCTCCTTTTCGACCTGTCCGTCGTCCACAATATACTGATAGAGGATTTTGACCCGGGATCTGTCTACCAGATGGGCCTTGCCGATGACGATTCCGGCATGAACGGGAACTCCCTGCAATGTTTTTGTTTCGACGCTGGACTCCCGTGTCATCTTTCTTCTCCAAAACGCTCTTCAAACAAACGGGCTAATGTTTCCATAAAATCCTCTGAATCGACTCCAATAATTCTGGCTTGCATTTCCGTACCCTTCGGACATGACAGGGTCAGTATGGATAGAATGCTGGAACCGTCCACCTCCTGACCATCCTTTTGCAGAATCAATTGCGAGGCATAGCGCTTTCCCAGTTCCACGATCTTTCCGGCTGCCCGCGCATGAAGTCCAAGGTTATTGACTATCTTGAGTTTTCTTATCGTTTCCATAAATCCTAAAGATCCTTGCGGGCATTTTTCCTGGAGAGGCATTCTTTATAAACCCGCCTATAGGAAATCCCCTCTTCCAAGGCTATGCGCTGGGCGATATCCTTTACGGATGCATGGCTCTCTTCAAGCAGGGCCTCCATTTTTTTCAAAGCCTGTTTGCTTAATGTCGGGGGACCTTCCGTTTCTACAGCTGCCGGATACCACCAGGGTGAATTCGCCCCTGATTTCGCGATCCGTAAGCTTTTCAAGGAGACCACCGACAGGTCCTCTTTCCACCTCTTCAAACACCTTGGTCATTTCACGTACCATGACCATGGGTCTGTTCCCCAAAATATCGTACAGGTCTGCAAGCATTGCCATGAGGCGATGGGGCGCTTCAAAAAAAACCATCGTTCGCTTTTCTGAAGCAATACGGGTCAGTTCCTGCCGTCTTTTCCCTTTCTTGTTCGGCAAAAATCCCATGAAAACAAAGGCATCGGCCGACATCCCCGATATGGAAAGCGCGGAAACCACCGAAGAAGGCCCCGGCACCGGAATAACCCGTATCCCTTCCTCAACGACCCTGCTTGTAAGATAAGCGCCGGGATCTGATATACCCGGTGTTCCCGCATCGGTTACCAGTGCAATGTTCAACCCGGATTTGAGCTTTTCCGTAAGCTCTTTCGCCTTTCTCGCCCTGTTATGTTCACAATATTTGGTCAGCCTTGCCCCGATCTCGTGGTGCCGGCAGAGCCCCCTGGTCCTGGTTACGCTTTCCGCGGCAATCAAATCAACACTTCTTAGAATTTTAAGGCGCGCAACGTAATGTCTTCCATGTTTCCAATGGGCGTTGCAACCATGTACAAGAGACCTGGCCTGGCCATTTACAGGGACTGATTCAGGATTTTCCATTTCAGGCCGATTCCTTTTCAGTAGGCCAGGTCAAACGCATTCTTTATGACTTCAAATTTCGGCTTGCCCGAACCTATGGAGACCGCTACAACGTCGAACCTTGCCTTTATTCCAAAACATTTTTTGTCTTTCATATAGGTCAACGCCACTTTGGAGATCTGCCTTTTTTTTCTTTCATTTACCGCCTCTTTGGCATAACCGAGAGAACGGCCTTTCCTGGTCTTTATTTCCAGGAATACCAGCGTATCTCCATCCTTTGCAATGAGATCCACTTCCCCGAGAGGGCATCGGTAATTGCGCTCAATCTCTTTATAGCCCAGACGTCTGACTTCCTTGAAAGCGATTTCTTCACCGAAATGTCCGAGTTCCAGTCTCTCTTTCGTCAATTACAGAACCCTCTTGAAGGTCAGGCGATGTATGGGAGTTGGTCCATATTGTTTCAAGGCCTCAAGGTGTCGGGGAGTTCCATACCCTTTGTTCTGGGCAAAACCATAGGCTGGAAAAGCCTCATGGTACGCCGACATGATTCGGTCCCGATACACCTTGGCCACTACGGAAGCGGCGGAGATGCTCAGACTGACCTGATCACCCTTTTTCAAACATTGCTGGGGGATTGGCAATGAAACCGGATGAATTCCATCTACGAGCAGGAATTCAGGCTGGGGGTCAAGGGAGCGGACCGCACGCGCCATGGCTTCGAGAGATGCCTTGAGAATATTAAAACGATCTATATATTCACGGGAAACCACGCCGATCGTCGCGGACAGGGCCTCAAAACGGATCCTCTTGAAGGCCTCTTCACGCGATTTCGGCGTCATCTGCTTGGAATCTTTCACTCCCGGAAGAAGAGGGCTTTCAGACAAAATAACCGCAGCGGCCACAACAGGTCCCGCAAGAGGCCCCCGACCAACCTCATCCACCCCGGCAATAATAGAAAATCCCGCTTCCCGTGCAGCCTCTTCGTGGAAGGTTGGCCTGTCAGGTGCACGGAAAACGTTTTGTGGGAAAAGATTCAGATTTTCAGGAGGGGACACTTCCTGTTTTCTCTTAAAATGGCTGTGGTTTTGTTGTTGGTCAGGCCTTTTTGTCCGCGGACTAATATCTCTTTTCTTTGATTCGAGCCGCCTTTCCTCTCAACTTCCGCAAATAATAGAGACGGGATCTTCTGACTTTTCCCCTGCTCAAGACTTCCACTTTATCAATAAGAGGGGAATGAAAAGGGAAAATTCGCTCCACCCCTATTCCATAGGAAACCTTCCTGACCGTAAATGTGGCCCCGGTATTCCCGTTTCGCTTTCTGATAACAACCCCTTGAAATACCTGGATCCGCTCTTTTTCGCCTTCCTTGATCCTGGCATGTACCTTAACGGTGTCCCCCGGCATGAAGCTGGGGATATCGCCTCGCATCTGCTCCTTTTCGAGCATCTCTATCACATTCATTTCCTTTTGCTCCTTCGTATTTCGTTCGTGGTTCTTCGTTGTCTTGTTATTCCGTTCCCCTGCCGACAAGGCGGTCCATAATAATGGCGGCGGCTGTCCTGACCGACAGATGATTGTATCCGTTTCGACCCGCAATGGGGGCTAATACATAATCAACCGTTTCCAGAAGCTCATCATGGAGACCCCAGGCTGTTCCGAACAGCAGAAGAACCACCCGGTCTTCCTCGATTATTTTTTTTGCCTCCGAATAGGTCAAGGGCCGTTGACTCCGCTTTCCTGCATCGGTGGCGATAAGGATGGGGGCCTGTCCCTCCGAATCCTTTACAATGGCTATAGCCTGTTCCAGGGATGGAACGACAGACACGAGATCGATGGCTTCCTTTCTGTCCTGGTTATAGCAGGCGCCATGGCCTGTTAACCAGTGTCTTACCATTTCAGCCGCAATTTCATGCTGATCTTCCAAGGGCGTAACAATAAAAAGTCCTTCCACGCTGTAGGTCCTTGCAAGACGGGCCAAGTCATGGATATCCAGCGTCGTGATGGAAGAGGCGATCTTCTGGAAGTTTCTATTGTATACCGGAAAATGGATGAGCCCTGTGTAAAGACGCAATGGGTAACCCCTTACAGTCCGGACATAATTCTTTTGTCCTGGTCAGTAAGCTCCGCTTCAGTGAGCAGATCGGGTCTTCTCTTTAAGAGTCTTTCTCAGAGACTCAGCTCTTCGCCACCGGCGGATCAACTCGTGATTTCCCGACAACAGTATTTCAGGAACCTCTTTCTCCCTGAAAATCCGCGGTCTGGTATATTGCGGATATTCCAGAAGTCCTTCTTCAAATGAATCCTCCGCGGCGGACCTTTCTCCCCCCAGAACCCCCGGGATAAGCCGGCTGACGGAATCAATAATGACCATGGCGCCTACCTCTCCACCATTGAGGATATAATCTCCGATGGAAAGTTCCCGATCAACGCAGGTCAGCCGAACCCGTTCATCAATCCCCTCATATCTTCCGCAGATCATAATGACCTGATCCAGTTCCGCCAACTTCCAGGCCTCAGACTGCCTGAAGGTCTCTCCCTGAGGGCTCAGGAGAACAACGAGGCTTTTGTTGCCGATTCTTTCAATCGATTCGACGGCATCGCATATGGGTTCAGGCTTCATGACCATCCCCTCTCCTCCGCCGTAGGGACGATCATCCGTCGCCCTGTGGGGCCCTTCGGCAAAGTCGCGTATGTCCACCAATCGTATGTCTATAAGCCCCCTTTGTGATTGCCTTGCCCAGCAACCCTTCCTTCAGGTATCCCGCAAACATGCCGGGAAAGATTGTAAGGACATCAAACCTCATTCAAATCAAGCATCCCCTCCAGAGGGCAGATGATCATTGTTCCCGATTCCAGGGCGATATCGTGCACCACCTCATGGGTTGCGGGAATAGGCCATTCCCTGTCCCCGTTCTTTATGACATAAATGTCATTTCCTTTTTCACTGATGATGCCGGTAAGGTCTCCCAGATAGTCCCCGGTGTTCAAAAAAACCTTCAACCCGATCAATTCATGCCAGAAATATTCATCATCCGCACGGACCATGGAGCCCTTTTCAATACAAATTTCCGCTCCCTTAAGGGTCTCGGCAATTTCAATGGAACGAACCTCTTCCAATGCCATCAGAACGCCGTTTTTATAGGCCGTCGCGGATACCACAGTAAATTCCCTGGCCTTTTCCCAGTCCTCTTTCCTCAGGAAAACGGTAGGGGAATCCTGAAAAGTTTCTTCCGACTGGGCGTAGGAATGGACCCTCAGAAGACCCTTAAGGCCATGGGCCTTGATGACTTTCCCGATCACCAGAAAATCTTCGGATATGCCTGGATGCAAGCCTATTCTATGATCTCCAGTACAGATCTTTTATCGATTTTGGTGGAGGCCGCACTGAGAATGGTTCTCATGGCGCGGGCTGTTCGACCCTGCTTGCCTATGACTTTGCCCAGATCGTTCTTGGCCACTTTCAATTCAATAACGGAGGTTTGTTCTCCCTCCACTTCAGTAACGCCAACTTCTTCCGGATTATCCACAAGCGCTTTGGCAATATAGGAAATCAAGTCCTTCATACCGATTTACCTCGTGTGAAACTTCGTTTGGATTTACCGTTACCAGCTAAGCCTTTTTCCAATCGATCGGGATAAAAATCAGCCGATTAATATTTCTGACATTCATCATGGCATAGAGTATCCGTTTTCCAGAATGCCCGAATGCTGATTGCTTTATCGAATCGTTACGTTACGCATTCGATAAAACCGCTTGTTTTAATTTGTTGCCGGCTGAGGACTCAAAAGCCCTTCCTTTTTCAGAATAGCCCTGGCCGAACCGGAGACCTTGGCGCCTTTTTCGAGCCAGTAGGTCACCTTGTCTCCATGCACCTTTACTTCAGCCGGTTCCTTCATGGGATCGTAGTGCCCCAGAATTTCAAGAAATCTTCCGTCCCGAGGCGACTCTGAATCCGTTGCCACCAAACGGTAAAAAGGTTTTTTCTTGGCGCCCATTCTTGTTAATCGAATTCTCACTGCCATCTGCTTGTATTAACCCCCTGTTATTTGTATTCGTTCATCCGAATATGGAGGACAGACTTTTAAGCCCTCCCTTTTTTGTGAAACGCTCCATCATCTTCTTCGTCTGCGCAAAATTTTTAAGCAGACGGTTTACGTCCTGCACGGTGGTCCCGCTTCCTCCGGCAATCCTGCGTCTCCTGCTGCCGTTGATAATCTTGAATTTTCTTCTTTCGTCCACCGTCATGGAATTAATGATCGCTTCCACTTTGACCAGCTCTTTTTCATCCGGCTTCATCCCTTTCATGGCTTTTAACTTCCCCATGCCGGGGAGCATCCCGAGGATATCTTCAAGAGATCCAAGTTTTTTCATCTGTTTGAGCTGGGAACGAAAATCCTCGAGATCGAATTCATTCCTTTTCAGTTTCTTCTCTAAAGCTTTTGCTTCTTTCTCACTGAATTGATCTTGGGCCTTTTCAATTAAGGAAAGAACATCGCCCATTCCAAGGATCTGGGAGGCCATTCTATCGGGATGAAAAGGCTCCAGCGCACTGATCTTTTCCCCTACGCCGACAAACTTTATGGGTTTACCCGTCACCGCGCGAACGGACAGGGCGGCCCCACCCCTGGCATCGCCTTCCATTTTTGAGAGCACCACGCCGGTGATATTCAGGCTCTCGTTGAACTGCCCGGCTACGTTGACCGCATCCTGCCCGGTCATGGCATCCGCAACCAACAAAATTTCCGAGGGATTGATCCTGGCCTTGATGGCTATCAGTTCATCCATCAAGGTTTTATCGATGTGCAGCCGGCCCGCGGTATCAATGATCAGGACATCCACTCCCTCTTGTTCCGCCCTGGCCAGTGCCGCGACACAGATGTCCTCAGGCCTGTCGTCAGGCTCGGAAGGAAAAACGGGTACATCAATTTCGGCGCCGAGTCTCTTCAATTGTTCAATGGCGGCCGGTCTGTACACATCAGCAGGAACAAGGTAAGGCTTTTTCCCTTGTTTGCGAAGGTATTTTGCAAATTTCGCGGCAGTCGTCGTTTTTCCGGAACCTTGAAGTCCCACCAACATCATCCGGTGGGGGCCGACGCCCTCAAATTCAAGGTCATGCCGGTTTTCTCCCATGAGGCGGGTCAGCTCGTCGTTAACGATCTTGATAATCTGCTGGCCCGGAGTCAGACTTTCCAGAACTTCCTGCCCAACCGCCCTGTTCCGAATGTCACTGACCAGTTCTTTTACTACCTTATAATGAACGTCCGCCTCCAACAGGGCCAGACGAACTTCCTTGAGGGCATCCTGGATATTCTTCTCCGTCAATCTGCCCCGACCGGTCAGCTTCTTAAACACGCCGTTTAGTTTATCGGATAAGCTCTCAAACATGATTTCTCTTTAACATGATAAATTTTCAGTATATTTTAATCGATAGTTTTTTGTCAATAAAAAAACGGATGTAAGGAGAAATGACCTCCCAATTGCTTTACATTACCATATTTTAGCCGGTTTAACACGAAAATGTTTATAGGTGCGGCAATTCCTCTTATCGCCTATTTCTCCCCGGCCTTCGCACCAACAAAACGCATAATGAGGACTGCTGAATTTTTGGGTTGCCATGGAAGCCGATACCATCTACTATTGGTCGTCTCGTAAAAAGTCAGTGGAAAACGTTTTAGGAGCGGTTTTAGATTCTTATGGGCTTATTCCGAGAGTTTATCTTTCACAATGCGTAATAGGCTTTATGGAAAATTCGCTGGACGAAGAAGGCATTATTCGACCGCATAAGGGCAGAAACGATCCGGCCCTGGGAAGCGACGTGATCATGGCCATGATTCCGTCCGATCTGGCTTATCTTGCAGGCAGGAGCGGAGCAAGCAAAGTAGCATTCCCGGGCTCCAGGCTGTATCCGTTGTATGTGAAAGAAGAAACTGAAACCCCGTTTTTGGGCCTTTGCGGTCCTTTCACCGGCGCTCCTCACGCGGTGATGGCGCTTGAAAAACTCATCGTTATGGGCGCCAAGAGAATCTGGGTTTTGGGTTGGTGCGGATCACTGCAGCCGGATGTGCGGATTGGGGACATCCTTCTTCCCACGCTTGCCGTTTCGGAGGAGGGTACGTCCAGGCATTATCCTGTCGGCAACAAATCCATTCAGCCGGACACGGATCTTCACCGGATGCTTTTAGAATATATGGAGCAGGAACAGATCCCTTTTTCCGCGGGGACTGTGTGGACAACGGATGCGGTTTATCGCGAAACCCCTCGAAAGGTCAGGGCATTTCAAGAGCAGGGCGTTTTAGGGGTGGAAATGGAGATGTCCGCGCTATTCACGGTGGCCCTGTATCGTTCGGTGGCCATGGCCGGGTTGCTGGTCGTTTCGGACGAGCTTTTCGATTTAAAATGGACACCGGGTTTTTCAAATCCCGCACTCAAGAGGGGGTCTCGCCTGGCGGCCGAGATTCTTCTGAGCAAAATAGGCCATCCAAGCGGCGGAACCGCTTGTGAAGGTAATCGTTCCGGAGAATTTTGATGCATATAGAAAACGGCGTGCTTGCCATCGATATCGGAAGCGGCACCCAGGATATCCTTGTATGGCGCCATGGCATATCCATGGAAAACTGCCCAAAGATGATCTTGCCCTCTGCAACCACCATCCTTGCAGGGAAAATAGGCCAGGCCACAAGAAATGGACAACATCTCTTTCTTTCGGGAAATGTGATGGGCGGCGGCCCATCTTCCGCGGCGGTACGCAGGCACCTGAAAGCAGGATTAAAGGTATTTGCCCTGGAGAGGCCCGCCCTCACCTTCCATGACAACCTGGATAGAGTCCGAGGCATGGGCATTGAAATTGTTGAAAAAAGACCTATTATTGAACCTCTCAAGGAATTGACCATGGGAGATCTGAACCTCGGGGCAATTCATCAGGCATTGGCTCTCTTTGACGTTTCGGCGCCGGAAATCGTTGCTGTTGCCGTCCAGGACCACGGTTTTTCCCCGCATGAGAGCAACAGGGTATTCCGATTCAAACAGTGGAACGAGCTGCTGCATGCCCAAAAGGGTTTTGCTGCGCTGCTTTATGAAAAACCGCCGGAACATCTCACCCGCATGCGAGCCATCCGTGAAACGGCGCCGGGGGCATTGGTTATGGACACAGGGGTGGCTGCCATCCTTGGCGCTCTTACCGACCCCTGGATTTCAGCGCGGCGTGAAGAAGGGGTGGTCATTGTCAATATCGGCAATGAACATATTCTGGCGGCGTTGCTCCAAGGAAACAGGGTTTGGGGTATTTACGAACACCATACCTCCCTGATGAATCCTGAAAAACTCGAAAAACATCTGGAACGTTTCAAGAAGGAAGAGCTTTCCAATCAGGAAATTCTGGATGAAATGGGCCACGGATGCACGATCCTTTCGGGGGCATCCCTTGCGGGTTCTTTTCAGCACCTTGGTGATAACCGGTCCCAATCGCGAGCGCTTTTCCTCGCTTGGAGGACACATGGCGGCTCCTTTTGGCGACATGATGCTTACCGGATGTTTTGGTCTTCTCGAGGCCGTGAAGAAGAGGTTTAAACCGGATAATGAATGACATAGCGCAAAAAATCAGCGAATTATCCGAGGCGATCAGGCGACATAACCGGATGTATTACGTCCTTGATGACCCTGAAATATCCGATGCCGAATATGATAGGCTTTTCAGGGAATTGCTCGATCTTGAAAAACAATATCCGGAATTGGCGGCCCCTGATTCACCAACCAGAAAGATAGGCGCCCCCCCTCAGAAAACCTTTTCCGCCGTTCAGCACACGATCCCGATGCTCAGCCTTGAAAACGGTTTCAGTGACAAGGATCTGATCGATTTTGATGGGAGGATCAGAAAATTTCTGGGAGACAGCAGGGACGTTGAATATGCGGTGGAGCCAAAAATCGATGGATTGGCCGTAGAAATCGTCTACGAGAAGGGGCTGCTTAAGGTGGCTTCCACACGGGGCGACGGTTCCGTGGGAGAAGATGTAACCGCCAATATCAAAACGATTCTCACGGTTCCCCTGAAACTGACGGAAAAAAAGAACAGGCCATTGCCTCCTGATCTCCTCGAAGTCAGGGGCGAAGTCTATATGGAAAGGGCCGCATTTCAAAAATTAAATGGCAGCAGATTGCAAAAAGGTCTTCCTCCCTTTGCCAACCCGCGAAATGCGGCAGCCGGATCTTTGCGGCAGCTGGATCACAGGGTAACGGTAAAAAGGCCCTTGAATATGTTCTGCTACGGGATCGGGACCATCACGGGCCCAGCCTTTGCTACCTACTACGAAATGATGCTGGCCTTGCAGGAATGGGGGTTTCGTGTGAACAGGCCCCACATCAGATTGTGCCGCGACATGAAAGATGTCATGGCTTACTGTCATGAGATTGAAGAGAAAAGGGATCAATTCCTCTATGAAATCGACGGGGCTGTGATCAAAACAAACCGCCTGGACCTGCAGGCCCGCCTGGGCACGAAATCCAGAAGCCCGCGATGGGCTATCGCCTTTAAATTCAAGCCTACGCAGGAAACAACCAGGATCAGAAAAATTGCCGTCCAGGTTGGTCGAACGGGGGTGCTCACGCCGGTAGCTCACCTGGAACCGGTCGAAATAGGCGGCGTAACGGTTAGTCGGGCAACGCTGCACAACCCCGATGAAATCGAAAGGAAGGATGTCCGTGAGGGAGACACGGTTGTCGTTCAGAGAGCAGGCGACGTGATACCGGAAGTCGTCAAAGTTGTGAAACCAAAAGGACCGGAACCGAGAAAAAGTTTGCCATGCCTTCCCATTGTCCCGTATGCGGGTCTGCCGTAGCGAAAAAAGAAGGGGAAGTGGCTCTGCGATGTGAGAATCCTCTCTGCCCTGCTCAGGTAAGGGGTGCACTGAAGCATTTTGTCTCGAAAGGGGCCATGGATATTGATGGCCTTGGAGTAAAAATTCTGGACCAGTTGATGGCAAGGGGGCTGGTACAGGATGAAGCAGACCTGTACAATCTGACCTTGGAAAATTTTCTCACGCTTGATAAGATAAAGGAAAAATCGGCCCGAAATCTCCTGAACGCCATTGAGAAAAGCAAGAAGACGACCTTGTCAAAATTCATCTTTTCCCTGGGCATCAGACATGTGGGGGAGTATGTGGCGGCACTCCTTGCGGAACATTTTGAAAGCATCGAAATGCTGCAAAAAGCCACGGAAGAGGATCTTGTAGCCATCGAAGGAATCGGGCCTCAAATCGCGGAAAGCATTGTATCCTATTTTGAAGACGAGCAGAAAAGAACGCTCATCGACAGGTTGTTGGGTGCGGGGCTGATCATGGAAAGGCCCCCCGTACTTTCTTCTTCCGAGGTTCAGGGCAAGGTCTTTGTCCTTACGGGCACACTGCGTTCCATGAAACGTTCGGAAGCCAAGGAGGCCATCGTCAAGAATGGAGGGAGAGTGGCGTCTTCCATAACGGCAAACACCGATTTCCTGGTGACGGGGGATTCTCCGGGTTCAAAATTAGGGAAGGCGGAAAGTCTTAATGTCCCAATTCTGAAGGAAGAAGACTTCAAGGCGTTGTTGGGCATTTCATAACCCGACAGGTTGGGTGCAATATGGAGAACAAAAGAGTACACATGATTATTAAGGGGCGCGTGCAGGGGGTCTGGTTCCGGGAAAGCACCCGCAGGGAGGCGGTCTCTCTCGGAATAAAAGGCTGGGTGCGCAATCTTCCCGATGGAACCGTGGAAGTGCTGGCAGAGGGGGGCGAAGGTCCTGATGTCTGATTTTGTCTCGTGGTGCCGTCAGGGCCCCCGGTCAGCGAATGTACAACAGATTATCAAGAAAGAAGAGGAATGGCGGAATGAGTTCAGCTCTTTTGAAATTGTTTTTTAAGAAATACCCAAACTCCAATGACACCGGGCGGAGATTGCTGCTTTCCACACTGGCATTCCTTTTGACATTGTCTCTTGGTTGCAGTGCCACAAAGTCGACGGTTGAAACCGTGCTGCCCCGATCCGTGGCAAAAAAAATCCTGCCGACGGGCGATTTCCTCAAAAAACGCGTGATGGTCTTTCCGTTCGTTGACCAGGCGGGTTTGGGGCCTGAAAGGGTGAAAAAGCTAAACCAGGAGTTTTACAGCCTTCTGGAAAAATCTCCTTCTTTGCTCCTGTATAAATCCCCGGACGGACAGTACTCCTCTCTTGCCATGAATTCTCCCCAATTCGGCGTCGTTACCAGTTCAGTCCTCGTAGATGTTGCCGAGCAGATGGGTATGACCGATCTCCTGATCGGAGTTCTGAACCCCATTGAAATTTCTATCAATAAAACAGGCCTTTGGCCTTTTGACAGCTGGAAGAAAATTTATGTGGTATCGGTCGCGGTGAACATTGTGGATATTGCCACCAAAACCCTTCTTCTTACCCAACTTGATTCGAAAGAGTTTTTCGTTCCCCTCGATGAGGCTGGAAATGAAGATGAGCAGGAATACATCAAACGGGTAACCTCGGAAGCGATGCCCGAAATTTTGGAAAGACTGGTTGCGGAAGTGGAAGACAGGCTGATGGAAAATGCATTTACCGGAAAAATCCTCGCTATTGATGAGGGCACAATCCTGTTCAACGCGGGCAGCGAGGTGGGCCTGAATGAAGGGCAGATCTTTGATGTGTTTTCTCTCGGGAAGGCCATTCCCTCGGCGAGCGGAAGGGATATTCATCTTTTCGGAAATAAAATCGGGCAAATAAAGACCGCCAAAGTCATGGAAAAGCATTCCCTCGCCGAACCGCTGACCGGCGGCCCCTTTGAAGTAGGGCAGATCATTCAATTTCACCGCTGATTTTTTTCCTTATGGGGTTTTCACCGATTCCGCCCAGCGTTTCAGGAGATATGGCTTGGCCCTTTCGAATGTGGCGCAATCCTCTTCGATGGCTTCTTCAGCCTGCTTGATGGTCATTTTCTCCGTTCGCAGGACAAAGGACAGAGTCCTCCCAAAATAGAGAGGAATCAGAGAATCCATGATCTGGTCCGTATCAATGGTCACTCTGCCGTAGGAGACCGCCGTATCAAAGAGAATTCTGGCCCAGAGATCGGTGGGGAAATTAAATTCCGAAACCCGCATTCCCTTGATCTCCAAAAGCTTTCTGTAGGCATCCTGCGTAAGGATTTCCTGCCATATCGCGCTGTGCGTTTCGAAACCCCGCTGAAACTGATGGAGAAGATTCTCCATATTCACCCCGACCTTGGGCGGCATTTCCACTTCTCCAAGACCAAAGCCGTATATGGCGGTGGGCCTGCTGTTCTTTACTTTCGTCCAAAAGGCATCAGAGTGTCCCATCATGGAAAAAATGGTGCCCACGACCTGTCTGAACATGGGCCCTAAATCAGCCCCCGGGTCCTTTGTCCGGTGAATTTTCGGCCTTCCCATAAAAGCCTGGCATATTTTCATTTTTTGATTGATGGCCAGGGTGGTCATCCAGATGTCAATGCCGAAATTCGCTACGGATTCATCCCAGATCGTGCTTTCAAGATACACCTGGTTCAGCCTGCCGCTGAAACCGAAATCCCCTCCAATCGGTTGCCTTACCCTTCGTCCATACAGCGCCCTTGTCATGGGATAGGCGATTCCTTTGGTAATCGTTCCATCATATTTATGCCGTATATAGAGGGGCGCCACATAAGAAAATCCGCTGAAGAGGGGTTCCCCCAAGTGTTTGATCCATTCGGGCGTAATACTTTTAAGATCCGCATCAACCACCACCACCGCTTTTGCATTGAGGTCACTCACTTTTTGAAAGAGATTCCTGAAGTTGTTTCCCTTTCCCTTTACTCCGGGGGCTGTGGAAAGATAGATCTTGGGCGTTCTTGTGGGGGTATCAAGAAATGCCTGTTTTGTATTGTCAGGGGAATTATTATCGCAATTGATGATGACGGATTCGTATTCCGAAAAATATTTTCTCAACCCTTCATCGGCCCGGGAGACGGGGTAGGCGATGGAATCGGCTTCCTTATAGGAGGGTATGCATACCACCAGTTTGGCCCTCTTGATATTTTCCGGGTTCGCCTCCTTTTCAAAAACATCAGACATCGTGCTCCTCCTGATTTTCTTTTAAGATCTGTAATACGGCCGTGTTCCAGCCTTTTGGGCCCATCTCCTCTGTCATGATAAGCCCCGGAATGTCGTCTTTCAGCATGGGGTAGTCCTTTGTTGACGGAATGAGTACGGGAAAATCGGAGCGTTCAAGCATGCCGAAGTCGTTGGGACTATCCCCGAGGGCAATGGTCAGGATCTTTTCATACCGCTGTCGATACCAGGAAATCAGTAAATCCATGGCGATCCCTTTGTCATTTCTTCCTGTCAAGTGGAAAAAACGCCCTCCGGAAGTAACCACAAGCCCTTTTCTTTCCGCAATTTTCTTGAGTGGCCCCATATCTTCGTAAAGACCGTTCAGAAGGAACGGCTCATCAAATTCCCTCTTGGAAGCCAGCCGTGCTCCTTCTTCGTCCAGTCCTGTCAACCGCGCGATTTCCGTCGGATCCATATCCGAAAATCCCCTCATGTCCCAACCCAGTTCATGGCGAATATCCCTGAAATGCTCCACAAGACGGTCGTAATTCATACCCAAGGAAATCTTCCAGAACCCCTTCCGTCCATTTTCCGAACGGACAACCTCCTGGTTGCCTTCCAAACGAAAACGGCGGGACGGCGAGGTTCCGAAGGGGGCATCCGACGCTAATTTCCCGTGGAAAAAAAATGCCACCGCCATTTTCAGAGATGAAGGGAGCGGAAAGAGAAAGGATTTCATGCAGCGGTTCGATTTCCGATCTTGTTTTACTGGTAGCAAGGATAACCGGTACGCCACGCTCTCGGCAAAAATCCAAGGCTGGTCCGGCTTCGGCCCAGGAATAACTTTCATGGTCCAGAAGCGTATCATCCAAGTCGGTAAAAATCAAATACTGCAAGATGCCGGGTCCTCCTGTGTGAAATGTAAAGAAAATGCGAACGGTTGTCAATGTTCCAGTAAATTTTGGCCGGCATGAGGCAAATCGGGCACGGGATATCGGAAAACTTCGTCCCTCCTTTTCATGCAATACGGATTTTCCTTGAAAGGAATTCTCCCGGCTGGTAACTTCCTCCGGAATCACATTTTGAACGGAGGAGAAACGAGAATGATACCGTCGGTTCAAGAATGCTTTCACTTGATGGATAAGTACGCCATGCTGGAAAATATCCGCGCCCACACGGTAATGGTAGGAAAAATTGCGTTTCTTATCGCCCGTGATCTTCAGCGTTCCGGAATTGATGTTTCCGTCAAGAAAGCCACTGTCGGGGCTCTCCTCCATGACATCGGCAAGACGCCGGCCCTTGAGTCCGGTGAAAACCACGCGGAGATGGGTATGCGGATCTGCCTTGAAAACAATCTGGACGAGATTGCTCCCATTGTCAGAGAACACGTCAGATTGAAAAACTACGAGTTGGAAGGGGTCTACTGCGAAAAGGAAATTGTCTACTACTCGGACAAACGGGTCAATCACGACAAAATCGTGAGCCTGCATGAACGGATGGACTATATTATCGACCGATATGCCTGCGGCAAGGAAGACCTCCGCGAGGCCATAAGGAAAAATTTTCTCCTTTGCGGCAGCGTTGAAGAGAAAATATTCAGGAAGCTGGCCTTCAGACCCGAAGCATTATCCCGTCTGGTAGAGTCTGAAGGACAAGCATTCCTTTCGCTGGAAACAGAAAGAGATGGATAGAGAAATCACTCGGCTTGCTTCTCTTTTTTCTTTTTCTTTTTCTGCTGACGCTTGCTTTCCGACTCCTCCGTGACTTCCTTCTTTTTGGTCTTTTTTACTTTGGGCGTTGCCAGTTTTTCCGCCTTGGCGACGGCCATATCCTGGACCTTTTTTTCCCGATTCACAATGGTTTCCAACCGTTTATTCGTTTCTCTGAGCTTGGCCCGGAGCTGTCTGACCGTGGTGTCTCTGGTCACTGTTGCGGATTCAACACCTTGCTCCTTGAGTTCTGCGAGCCTTTGACTCAGTTTCTCCTCCCAGTAGGCCTTCTGTTCCGACCTTTCTTCTTTTCCTTTTGATGCCATAGGTTTCCTTTCCTTGTGCGTATAATCAAATAAATAAGAGGCCATGGGTTGTTCCCTGTCCTCAGCGATCCCTCTTAGGAGGAACCGAACGTGTCCGATTCCTCTTTATCAGGAAATGAGTCAATAGTAAAGGACTCTTCTCGTCAACAGATTCTCGGGAGCTGCTCCCCTGTCAGGACCGGGAGAATCCGGGTGCCCCCTATTTTGGTTTTGAGCCATACTTTCCCGATGTGTTGATCGGTGACTTCTCCAACGACGGCACTGGCTTTTCCAAAAGCGTGCTCTTTCATGCTGTGAAGAACCGCTTGCGCGTCTTTTTTGGCAACAAACACCAGACATTTTCCTTCATTGGCCACATACAGGGGATCGATCCCGAGTATCTCGGATACGGCGGAAACCGATGTGCTGATGGGAAGAGTCTCCTCAAAAAGATGAATGCCGACCCTTGACTGGGTTGCAATTTCATTCAGTGCCGTGGCGACTCCTCCCCTCGTTGGATCCCTGAGTACATGGGTTTGAGGACAAACGTGAAGAATTCGACCAACAAGGGAGTTCAAGGGAGCGCTGTCGCTCAAGAGGGCCGATTTCAATTCCAGCCCCTGGCGACGGGTGAGAATGGCCAGCCCGTGCTCTCCAACGGGTCCGTTAAGGAGGATCAGATCTCCCGGTTCGGCGTTGCAGCAGCTCACATCAATCCCGTCGGAAATCGAACCGATGCCCGCGGTATTAATATAAATCTTATCCGCATGCCCCTTGGGTACGACCTTGGTATCTCCGGCCACCACCGCTACCCCGGATTCCTGACAAGCCTGGGCAACGGAATCCACGATCTTTGCGAGATCTTCAAGGGGGAAACCTTCTTCCAGTATCAAACCAAGGGTCAGATAAAGCGGAACAGCCCCCTGCATGGACAGATCGTTTACGGTACCGTGGATCGCCAGGCTGCCGATATCCCCTCCGGGAAAAAAAATGGGATCCACCACATAGGAGTCCGTCGTCATGGCCACTTTCCCTTTGGAAAGGTTCAAAACGGCGCTGTCATCCATCCTGTCGAGGAAAGGATTTGACAGACGGCTCATGAAAATATCATGAACCAGCTCATGGGATGCTTCGCCCCCACTGCCGTGATCCAGAGTGATGAACTTGTCACGCATAGATAGAATCCTCGTATTGAATATTGGATCTACAGGGAATCTGCATAGCTTTTCATTTCCTTCATAAGGGCCGGAATCATCTTTCTGATGAAGCTCTCTCTGTCGTACGGAATCAGGGCCGAAAATTCCGCGTAGGCGGGATGTTCGCTGCTCAACTGAGGGATTTTTGCCTGAAGCGAAAGCCCCCGCTTTTCAAATTCCAACACAAGAGCTACGAGGGTCAGATCTTGGCCCGGATAACTTTCGAGCCAATTGAGTCTTTTCATGCATTCAAACCGAATGCGGTCCAGCAGAAAAAGGTAATGGTCTATAATGAGCATTTTTCGTGTGGGGTCCATCTCATTGAATTCAAACCCCGAGCCAAAATTCTTCAGGCGCATGATAAGATCGTACAGATAAAACATCCCTTGGTCTTTTCCCTGTGCCAGAAAAGAAAGTATCCCGATGGAAACATCGCCGAGCCTTGTTTCAAAATCAAAATGCTCATGAAAACGGCTGTTCCAATTACGGAAAGCCTTTTTTGCCGTCAATAAAAGCCTGCTCTTTTCAAAGTCGATAACCTGCGTAATCATCTGCCTTCGCCACCGTCCGTGTGATTTTCGTCCCGGGCGGAAAAAGGGATCTTCAGTTCATACACCCCGCTGTCCAGTACCGCCTGGATGGGGCTTTCCGAGGCGGACTCAAATACTTTCAGCATCGCTTTATTCGTAGCCAGTACGTCCGCGTGAAATCCTTCTATCCCTCTGTCGCGGGCAATTCTCATGAGGGTCTTAAAAAGAAATGTTGCAATGCCTTTTCCCTGAAAAGCCTCATCCACCACGAACGCCACATCGGCTTGGGGCCGGTCCTGAAAACGAACATACCTCGCTTCGGCAACGATTCTTCCCTCGCCCGGCTCCCCCATGAGGCCGACAATCGACATGAACCTCCTGTAATCTACATTGACATAATCCTGCATTTTGGAATGGGGCATGGTCTTAATGGGCGAGAAGTAGCGATAATAAACGGACTTATCGGAGAACCGATAAAAAAGGCGCCTCATTTCATCCATGTCCGATGGTTTGATGGCTCGGAAACGAACAGTCAAACCATCCTTGAATGTCTGGGTCCATGCAAGCTCCTCAGGATAAAGATGCCCTGATTCTGAAAGATAGATCTGGTCCGGATACAGGATGTGTTTCTCTTTGGCAAGGGCCACCAGTTTCTCCCGATCGTCGGGGTGTGCGATATCAATCAGTGCCAGCGCCCTTTCCCGAATGGTTCTTCCCGTCATGGATGCGAGGCCGTACTCGGTAACCACCATATCCATGGCTTCTCTTCCTGCAAACTGATCGGGAAAATTTTCCAGGGAAAGAATGATGTTGGACTCATTCTTCAGGTTTCGACTCGGCAAGGCAAAGATGATTCTCCCTCCCTTTGAGAACTTTGTCCCAGTCAGGAACTCCTGGGCTTCGCCCGGCCCGGCCCCCACATTTCCTTTTCCAGTATGCAGAGCCACGCCACCTGTAAGATCCACCTTGCGGGCTGGAATTACAACAATGAAACGGTCGTTGCTTCCGATTCTTTTTGGATCCGCCACCACATCAATGCCTTGAAATTCCACAAGCGGGTTACGGTGAAGCCAAGTGAGCAGTTCCGACGTTCCCAAGGCGTAGGCCGCCAGAGATTTCCCAAGAAAAGTCCCTTTCCTTCGATTGGAGACGGCGCCGCTATTTACCAGATCCATAACCGCGTCCGTAAAAAACGGCGAATGGATGCCCAGATGCTTTTTCCCTTTAAGATGGAGCGCCATGGCCTCAAAAAGGGGGCCCACGGAAAATGCCAGGCAACTGCCATCCTGAATAATGGATGCCACGTTGGCGCCAACCTTATCGTACACCTCGTCTACGGGCCACCGGGGAAAGTAGATGGGGGGTTCCGTAGCATCCACCAGAAAATCAAAATCATCCACATGAACAAAGGTGTCCCCAAGAGTCCTGGGCGCCCACTCATTAATTTCGCCCACGACAAGGGAGGCTTGCTCCATGGCCTGTCTCGCCACATCTATGGCGGAGCCCAGGCTGCAGTATCCGGCCCTGTCAGGGGGGGTAATCTGGATAAATGCCGCATCAATCCCGATCTTACCGGACTCAATGAGAGAGGGAATCCGGGAAAAACTCGTGGGAATAAGATCAATTCTTCCTTCCGTGATGGCTTCGCTGGCCACCCAGCCCGCAAAGAATGTCTTGAGTCGGAATTTGTGGGTATCCTGTTCCGCTAAGGATATGGCCTGGCCGAAGCTGACCAGCTGTATGAATTCCAGATCTCTCAAGTTGCCCAGTGTCGAAGCCATGAGACTCTTTACCAGTGCCCGGGGTTCCGCTACCCCGGTACTGAGAAAAATACTCATTCCCGGTCTTATTTTTGAAAGCACTTTTTCCGTGGATACCCGTTTTGCTCTCCAGTCTCCTTTCCTTTGAGTGAACATTACTTTATCTTCTCCTTGGGACCGGAATTCAGCCGGAATTGTTCCGCCACAACCAGGAGATTTTTCCGCCAGTCTTCAGCGAGCGGATCAGCGATAACCACATGGGCGCCCGTTTCTCCGGCCACTACCTCGGCCGTCTTCGTTGAAAATTGCGGCTGGACAAAAATCGCGCTAACCTTGTTGTTCCTTGCAAAGCGAATGATTTCCGCCAGGTATGCAGCGCCGGGTTCCTTGCCTTCGGCTTCAATGGGGATCTGCTTTAAGCCGTAATGATCCGCAAAATATCCCCAGGTGGGGTGAAAAACAAGAAAGGCCTTCTGTTTGCCGTCGAGTTCAAGGATCTCCCTTATCTTCTTGTCCAGACGATCAAGTTCGTCCAGAAAATTGTTCAGATTGGCTTCATACACGCCCCTGTTTGCAGGATCCGCTTTTATAAGAAACGCCGCAATGACCCGGGCCTGCGATTTTACGAGAGGAGGGGAAAGCCAGATGTGCGGATCAGGAGAATCGGTCTCCATTACAGGCTTTTCTTCCCGGCCGTGAATCGCCTCGTCAAGTCCGTGATTGTGTGCCATCATAGGCCGTTTCGTGATTCCCCGGTCCGTATGGGCAATGGCCATGTTCGGATTGATCCGTTTGAACCTTTCCAACCAGGATTCTTCAAAGGGAACCCCAATGGCGAAATAGATTTTGGAGGCATGAAGATCCTTGAGTTGCGCCGGCTTGGGCTCATAGGTAGCAGGGCTGAAACCGGGAAGGACCATGACGGAGACGGTCACCAGATCCCCCCCGATTTTTTTTACGAAATACTTCTGGGGCAAAATGCTCACGGTAACGGGTAGCTTTCCTTCTCCCCTGCCGGGTGGAGGACACAGCCCACAGAGCAAACCGGTCAGACAACATGTGAGGATAATTTTTGACAACACGGCGGAGTTCTTCCTGGTAAATGGGTTAAACAACTGGTTTGATCACACCTTTTGGGCCACGACCACTCTGTAGGAACGGCTGTAGTCCTTTACCCGCTTTATTCCGGTATAGGCATTCATCCGGTCCATCATGCTCATGACCGTTCCTGTCTGCGCCGGCGCCATTTCAATCATGAGCCATCCCCCCGAATCGATGAAACCGGGGGCGAATTTTATAATCTCCTTGATGCAATGCAACCCTTCCTCTCGGCCGTCCAAGGCAATCTTGGGTTCATGGTCTCTTACCTCGGGAGGAAGATCGGGATATTCACTGGTCGAAACATAGGGAGGGTTGGAGAGAATCAGATCAAAACGAAGGTTTTGAAGAGGCCCCCACAGATCACCCTGCAAAAAGGTTATTTTGTCCGACACCTTGTGGGCCTCTGCATTGCGTTTTGCCACCTCCAGGGCATCTTGTGAAATGTCGGTCGCCCATACATGAACATCGTCCATCTCCCTTGCCGCAACCACGGAGATGACCCCGCTTCCCGTGCACAAATCAAGGATACGCAGGGGTCGCTCTGATGAAACCGGAACGGTTTTTGCCAGATCGATGGCCTGCTCCAGGAGAACTTCCGTTTCAGGCCTCGGGACAAGGACGTTGCGGTTCACTTCAAAATCAAGAGACCAAAACTCCTGTTGCCCGGTGATGTACTGCAATGGCTCATGCCCGATACGGCGTTGGATGAGTTTGCGAAAATCGGAAACCTCCCCATGGGTCAGCGGTTTATCAAAATTAAGGTAGAGGCCGATCCGTTCAAGTTTCAGGCTGTGCCCCAGGAGCACTTCCGCTGTGAGGCGAGGATTTTCTATTTTTTTTTGACGCAGATAATCAGCGGCAACAGAGAGCAGGTCCTTTATATTCCAATTTTTTTCAGGCATATGGCTTTTTATAATGAGGAAAACAGCAACCCGAAAGCCCTGTTGCCGCCCGATCGTTTCTCTACCGGGCCTGTTTCATGGATTCGGACTGGAAATGCGTGATGAGGGGATCTATAATCATATCCAGCTCTCCATGGAGGAGGTTTTCCAGCTTGTAAAGGGTAAGCCCGATCCTGTGATCGGTAACCCGCGCCTGTGGGAAATTGTAGGTTCTAATCCTTTCGCTTCTGTCCCCTGAACCAACCATGCTCTTGCGTTCCTCGCTCATTTTGGAGTGCTGCTCGGCGGTTTCCATATCCAGCATCCTGGATCTAAGGACCTTCATCGCTTTGGCCTTGTTTTTGTGCTGAGATTTTTCGTCCTGGCAGGTCACCACAATGCCCGTGGGAATGTGCGTGATTCGAACGGCCGAATCCGTTGTGTTCACATGCTGACCGCCGCATCCGGAGGAGCGGTAAACATCGATTCGAAGGTCCTCCGGATTAATTTCCACATCGATCTCTTCGGCCTCGGGCAGAATGGCCACGGTGACCGCGGACGTATGAATCCTGCCCTGTGTTTCCGTCTCGGGAACCCGCTGTACACGATGAACGCCGCTTTCATATTTCAACCTGCTGAAAACCATGCGTCCGGAAACAAGGATAATAATTTCCTTGAAGCCCCCGATACCCGTCATGCTTTGACTCAGAATTTCCGTCTTCCATCCCCTGGATTCCGCGTACCGGCTGTACATGCGAAAAAGATCGGCGGCAAAGAGTGCGGCTTCTTCTCCGCCGGTGCCTGCCCTGATTTCCAGCAGGATGTTCTTTTCGTCATTCGGATCTTTGGGAGTCAGCATAATCATCAGCTCTTGCTCAATGCCTTCAAGGGCTGAGGTCAGAGACTCGATTTCCTCTCTTGCAAGCTTTCTCATGTCGGAGTCGGAATCGTTGAGAAAAGTCCTGTTTTCCTCGATTTGATTTTGGACGGACCGGTGTTTTCTGAAAGCGGTTACGATGGGGATCAGAGCGCTGTGCTCTTTGGCAAGTTTCTGATAGGTTTTTTGATCGCGGGCCACCTCCGGACGGCTGAGGCTGAATTCCAGATCGACATATCGATCTTCGATCTCTCTAATTTTTCCGAACATATCCTTTTGGCCTTTCCCATGCGTGCGAATGCTTCATGAAAGTCACTCACGAAAAATCTTTTGTAGCCCCGGACGACGTTTCAAGGACGCGTCTGGTCGCTTTTCCCCTTCGGAAGATTGCCGCGAAGGGGCAGCCCTGACGGCAGACATAGTATGCCCGGGGATGAAACGCTCCGATCCGGTTTCCATTGCGCCAGGGGTTGCGCGGACTCTACAGGCCGACCGATGGGTACAGTACAGCAGTTAGGATGATCTATTCGGAGTGAAGCGCATCATCACCGTAAGGAGAAGTCTGAGGCCCATAAAACCGAGGAGCCGGATAAGGAATATGGAACACGGAATCGGTCCTCACGCCGTTTTGATGCAGTCCAGGTCGGAATCCTTGTGTCCTTATGCCTGCGTCTGGGTTTCTTGTTGCCCCTGGTTGAACTGAGCGTATTTCTTTCTGAAACGCTCCACTCTTCCCGCGGAATCAACAAGTTTTTGTTTGCCGGTATAAAACGGATGGCATTTGGAACAAATTTCAATATTGATTTCCTTTATGGTGGATCCCGTTTCAAACTCATTTCCGCAGGCGCATCTGACCATTGTTCTATAATACTCGGGATGGATACCTTCTTTCATCGCTTTATTCTCTCCTTATTTCTTTTCAGTGTCTGTAACATCCTCGCATAAGCAAAAAAACCCGTGCTATTTCAACAGGCTGCTCAACTGCTCATGGAGTCTAAGAATTCCTTATTATCTTTTGTTCCTTTAATTTTTTCAAGTAGAAATTCCATACTGTCAACGGGTGTGAGCGGAGCAAGGAGCTTGCGCAAGATCCAGATCCTGTTGAGATCCGCTTCGTTCTGAAGAAGCTCTTCTTTCCTCGTTCCTGAAAGGTTGATATCAATAGAGGGAAAAACGCGTCTATCGCTGAGTTTCCGATCCAAATGAATTTCCATGTTTCCGGTTCCCTTAAATTCTTCAAAAATAACTTCATCCATTCGGCTTCCCGTATCAATAAGGGCGGTTGCGATGATGGTTAAGCTTCCTCCGTCCTCAATGTTTCGCGCGGCGCCGAAAAAGCGTTTTGGTTTGTGAAGGGCATTGGAATCAAGACCGCCTGAGAGGATTTTCCCGCTGGGCGGAACAACGGAGTTATAGGCCCGAGCCAGACGGGTAATGCTGTCAAGAAGAATCAACACGTCCAGTTTATGTTCCACGAGTCTTTTAGCCTTTTCTATCACCATCTCCGCAACCTGCACATGCCGTTGTGGAGGTTCATCAAAGGTTGAGCTGATCACTTCCGCATCCACCGAACGAATCATATCCGTAACCTCTTCCGGTCTTTCATCAATGAGAAGAACGATCTTGTGAATGCTCTTATCATTTGCGGTGACGCTGTTGGCGATATTTTGCAGCAGCATGGTCTTACCGGTTCTTGGCGGAGCAACGATGAGGGCCCTCTGTCCCTTACCCAGAGGGGTCATCATATCCATGATTCGTGTAGAATAATTGGTGGGCTCCACTTCCAGTTTGATTCTTTCCTCGGGATAAAGGGGGATCAGGTTATCAAAAAGGATCTTCTCCCGGGAGATCTCCGGATCCTCATGGTTTACGTTTTCCACTTTGAGCAGGGCAAAATACCTCTCGGACTCTTTTGGAGGCCTAATCTGACCGGTAACTGTATCGCCTTTTCTGAGGTTAAATCTTCGAATTTGGGAAGGAGATATGTAAATATCATCCGGTCCGGGAAGATAGTTGGCATCCGGCGCCCTGAGGAAGCCAAAACCATCCGGGAGGATCTCAAGTACCCCTTCTCCATAAATCAGGCCGTTTTGTTCGGAATGCGCCTGAAGCAGTGCAAAAGTAAGATCCTGTTTCCTCATTCCGGAGGCGCCTTCAATGCGGAATGCCTTGGCCATATCGGTCAGTTGACTGATTTTTAATTTCTTAAGTTCAACAAGATTCATGGTTTGTCTCCATTTTTAAAAAATAACGATCCTTTTTCACAGACTGATAACCATACGGAAAGCAGAATCTCCGTCAAGGTATGAATCGGCCCGAGCGTTCACATTCATTCAGCCCTTTCAGCATGGTGCAACAAGCTTCACTGCTGACCCGCAAGGGCGTAAATCCCACCGATCAGCCAAAAAAGCTGAAAGACAAAACCCTTTCGATGACGCAGCGGACTACACGCTTAACTCATTTATGTGAGTTTCAGAGAAGGTTCCTCAGTAGAGTCGTTTCGAAGTCGATCCAGATATCCGGTCTTTGCCGAATCCCCCACAAGGCAGGAAATTTGTTCTTTAAGACCTATAATATTAACATCTTTCCTTTCAAAGTCAAGTGCGTTTGTCAACTTCCGACCAATTTTAAATCGAGGCTTATTTTTTCGCTCAACCCATCCTTAGCGCATCCAGCACCTGCACCATATCCTGTGGCAGAGGACTTTCAAACTCCATGAATTGATTGGTTTCCGGATGGGTGAAGCCCAGGCGAAAGGAATGCAGCATCTGCCTCCGCACATCGCAGGAGAACCGCCTACCCGCAGGGAAAGTCCTTTTCCACCAGTTGGGTCCGTGTCCGTAGATGGAATCGCCGGCCAGCGGATGTCCAATATGAGACATGTGCACGCGAATTTGGTGTGTCCTGCCTGTTTTGAGCAAAACGGACAGGAAGGAAAAACCGGCATCAAATTCCTCGACCATCCGCCACCTGGTGATTGCCTGCCTTCCCCCGGTGGAAACGACAGCCATTTTTTTCCGTTTCACGGGGTGCCGACCAACGGGAAGATTGACCTCTCCAGCATGGGTTTTCATTCTGCCATGCACAATGGCCGCATATTCCTTTCGGACGGCGCCCGATTTAAACTGCCGGGCAAGAGACAGGTGTGCGTTATCATTTTTTGCGGCCACCAGAAGACCGGATGTATCCTTGTCCAGCCTGTGTACAATTCCCGGTCTGAGCTCTCCTCCAATACCTGAAAGATCGGTGCAATGTTTAAGCAACCCGTGAACCAGTGTTCCCTCGGAATGGCCGGGGGCCGGGTGGACAACGACCCCCGCGGGCTTTGACACGACGACCAGAAATTTATCCTCATAAATTACAGAAAAATTCACCTCTTGCGGAACCAGGTTTACGGGAGTTGGAGGCGGAACGGTGATGTCGATTTTATCCCCGCTCTTAAGACGCTGGCTTGGCTTGGATAAATGTCCGTTTACTTGAACATGTCCATCCCTTATCAAGGACTGTATCCTGGACCGCGACAGGGCGGATTCCTTCAATGAGAGGAAAAGATCCAGCCTGACATCGTTCATACTCTCAGGCAACAGAAAAATCGACAATCTTTCTCCACAGTCAAACGCACTGACGGATGATGCCGGGCGTAGCCGGTAAAAATGGCTGAAGGGTTTTCAACAGCGAAGAAACGAACAGGTTTAGCATGGCAAAGGGTCGGGAAAATGATCAAAAAGGAATGCTTGGTCCGTGAGACGAGAATGCCACCGGAAAACAGGGATAAGCGGGGTTTCAAGCGATGGGAGATACGCTTGATCTTGCCACGCAGGACCGATTCCCTTTGACTGCGTCGTGTTCTATTTAAAAGCGAATCACACCGGTTGCACGGCAACTGAGGTCTTGACCAAATAAACGGGGCGGTCCACCGGCGCTCAGGCAAAAAAACCATCCAGATCTTTTTCAATCACTGATTCATCCACCTGTCTGGCCAGGGAAATCTCTTTTACCAGCAGGGTCCTCGCTGTTTCCAACATCTTCTTTTCACCAAAAGAAAGTTCCTTTTCCACTGAAAGGATCAATAGATCGCGATACACTTCAGCAACCTCGAATACGGAACCGGTCTTGATTTTATCCATGTATTCCCGATATCTGCGATTCCATGTCTGATTATCGAGGGTCACATCCCGATCTTTCAAAATGGAGTAGAGCCTGGGAATCTCGGCCTCCTCTATAATATCTCGCAAGCCCACATTATCAACGTTGCTGGTAGGTATCATTATGATCATGTTATTGTCGAGAATTCGCATGACATAAAATTCCTGCCTGCAACCGGATATATCCCGGCATTCAATTCTCTCAATAATACCGACTCCATGCGCAGGATAAACTGCCAAAGCTCCCACCTGGAACATCTATACCTCCAATCCATAGGCTATTACGCGGCGTCCCATCTGAAACCATGGGAATCAACAATGGCCCCGCTTACAGTGGAATCTCTCCGCCGTTGTGAGATCCGGTTCCACTTTGCGGAATCCGTTCAAAATGTCAGGTGCCCAGACAGGAAATGAACGGACGGCTCAGACCCATGGTTCCGTTGAAAAACGCCTTCGCGGATCACGGGCCTTCGCCATCTCGTCACGGTTTATAAAAGTTCATTCAAACCAAGCCTTACCAATTCACTAGAATACCTACGTGAGGCAAAACCGGCGCAATAACCAGGGAAACCACGGACATCAACTTGATCAGGATGTTCATGGCGGGACCGGAGGTGTCCTTGAACGGATCGCCTACGGTATCCCCGACCACTGCAGCCTTGTGGTTGTTGGAACCCTTTCCACCAAAATGCCCTTCTTCGATATACTTCTTGGCATTATCCCAGGCCCCCCCGCCGTTGGACATAAACAGGGCCAGAAAGGCGCCCACTACGGTGGCGCCGAGAAGCATTCCGCCCAGTGTTTCAGCGCCAAGCAGGAATCCTACGAGAACCGGAGTCAACACGGCTACCAGTCCCGGCAGGACCATTTCCTTGAGGGCGGCGGTAGTGGCAATAGCCACGCAGGTCGCCGAGTCAGGTTTGACGCCTTCTTTTCCTTCCAGCAGACCGGGGATTTCCCGGAACTGTCGTCTGATCTCTTCAACAATGGCAAAGGCCGCCTTGCCCACGGACGTCATGGTCAGAGCAGCACAGGTCATGGGGACCATCCCACCGATAAAAAGACCGATAACCACCATAGGATTATCTATGAGAACCTGTTTCAGCCCGGCGGCCTGGGTAAAGGCCACGAAAAGCGCCAGGGCCGTCAAGGCCGCGGAGCCGATGGCAAACCCTTTTCCGATGGCAGCGGTCGTATTGCCAAGGGCATCCAGGCTGTCTGTAATCTTTCTGGTTTCCGGTCCAAGACCCGCCATCTCTGAAATACCGCCTGCGTTATCGGCAATAGGTCCGTACGCATCCACCGTCATGGTAGCGCCGACCGTGGCGAGCATACCCACCGCGGAAAGGCCGATTCCGTAGATTCCGGCTGAGTGATAGCCGACAAAGGTCGCCACACAGATACCGAGGATCGGAAGCCACGTGGACTGCATGCCCACGGCCAAGCCCGCAATGATCACCGTCGCGGCGCCGGTCTCGCTCTGCCCGGCAATCCGTTTCACCGGGGGACCGGAAGTGTAGTATTCGGCCAGAAGCCCGATGGCGATGCCGCAAAGGAGTCCCGAAAAGATGGCCCAGAAAGCACCCATGGGCATGCCAAGACCTTTGGTTACAGCGATGGTCAGGATCACAAAAATGATCGCCGCCACGAAGGTGGTATACCGGAGAGCGCCTGCGGGACTGCCCTTCTGGAAGATCTTGATGGAAAAGACGCCCACAAAAGAACTCAGCAGACCTATCATTATTACGAGAATCGGCATGGCCATATATTTCAATTTGATGGCCGTTGCGTCAAGGCCCTGAAGAACCGGGAACGCCTTAACAAACGCACCAAGGGTTTCCGGAGTATTGATTGACATGGTGGCGGCGATGGCAATCGTGGCGATGACGGATCCCACGAATGACTCAAAAATATCGGCGCCCATGCCGGCGATATCTCCTACGTTGTCGCCAACGTTATCGGCAATAACACCGGGATTTCTCGGGTCATCCTCGGGAATGCCGGCCTCGACCTTTCCTACCAGGTCGGCGCCCACATCCGCGGCCTTGGTATACACGCCGCCGCCCACACGGGCAAACAGAGCGATGGAACTTGCGCCCATGGCAAAGCCGTTGATATACTGGGCGGTTTCAGGGTTTCCCCCGTAAATCCAGAACCAGAACCCCAGGCCCAGGAGTCCCAGACCCGCAACCGCCAGCCCCATGACGGAACCGGAGAAGTAAGAGACGTTCAGGGCCTTGGCCTGGCCGGACTTATTGGCGGCTTCCGCAGTCCTGGAATTTCCCCTGGTAGCCGCCGTCATACCGGAAAATCCGGCAGCCATGGAACAAAGGGCGCCGGTCACAAAGCAGATCGCCGTCTTCCATGCAATGGCCCAACCCAAAAGGATAAAGACGATGGCGATAAAGATGATAAGCACGGAATATTCTTTCTTCAAAAAAGCCATGGCGCCTGTGTGGATAGCCTCCTCAAGCTCTTGCATTAAAGGAGTTCCATTAGGCTGTTTCTTCACATAACCGTAGATCAACCAGGCTATAATGAGACTTAAAATCCCGATAAAGGGCGCCAGTTTCGTTAATCCAATCATTAGTTTCATTCCTCCTTATTTGTCTAAGCTTAGGCAATTGAATTGATTCATTGCCTCTTCAACCCCCTCCAAAACAAACATTTCACACGCATTGACCGATGCCCGAATCACATTTTGAACAACCTCTCTTTCATCCGAATAAAAGGGAGAAAGGACAAATTCCTCCACGGCTTCTCCGTATCGCGGACGTCCAATGCCCAATTTGATTCGAGCAAAATCTTTACTGTGCAGATGGCGGATAATGGATTCAATTCCCTTGTGTCCTCCAGGTCCTCCACCCCTGACGACTTTGACTCTGCCCACAGGCAGGTCCAGGTCATCGTGAACTACCAAAATCCTTTCCATTTCCAGGCCATAATGCTCAACACAAGCCTCCACGGATTCTCCGCTGCGATTCATGTAGTCGGTAGGACACAGAAGCAGGACGCTTTTTCCGTTTACCTTGGCCTCGATGTTTCTTGGCGGCAACCCAGAGCCGGCGAGATCCGCTTTCAGTTTTCCGCCCCATGATTCAATGACCATGAAACCAGCGTTATGTCTTGTGTCTCTGTACTGTGAACCTGGATTTCCGAGTCCAACTACCAAGTACAAAATCCTGCCGCGACAGTCACCTCCTTCCACTTCCACGAAATGGTTAATCCTTTGCTTCTTCGGAGCTCTTTCCTTCATCGGAAACAGCTTCTTCCTCTTCTTCTTCTTCTTCCGCTCCCTTCGCCAAGGCCGGCGCGGCAACGATCACAACGGTCAAATGTTCATCTTCGTCACAGGCTACCCCTTCCGGGAGATTGATGTCTCTTATGTGGAGGGAATCTCCAATATCCATTCCGGAAACATCCAGTTCCAGGGAGGCGATTATTTTGTCCGGAAGGCAGGTCACGCTCAGCTGCCTCCTGATCTGTTGAAGAATTCCGCCGTCCGTCACCCCTTTGGGGGTGTTCATCAGGTGCACGGGGATGTTGATGGTGATCTTCTTATCCATGGAAATTTCATAAAAATCGGCATGGAGCAAGGTCCCTTTCAATGGATCAACCGTGTGGTCTTTCAAAATGGCCTTCTTGGTGACCGTTCCCTCATCCGTGGTCATCTCAAGATCAATAATGGTGTTTTCCGTTCCACCCGATTTCAAAATACGATCGAATTCGGATAAATTTATGGCCAGCATGGTGGATTTCGTCGAGGGACCATAAAAGATGGCGGGGATCTGTTTATTCCTTCTCAGTTGTCTGGCTGCTCCCTTTCCCGTTTCTTTTCGCACGCGCGCAGCAAGGGTGGTTTGTTGCATCAGTAACCTCCAAATAAAATTTTTCACAAAGTAAAAAGCACCTTTAAAGTAAAGGTGCTTCGGTTATTTAAACAAAGAGCGTGCTCACAGAATCCGAGCTGTGAATGCGCTTTATGGTTTCGCCAAGAAGTTCAGCGATTGAAAGGGAAATAATTTTGCCGCAGTTTCTGGCATTTTCTCGCAGGGGGATTGTATCGGTAACCACGAGAAAATCAATGGGAGAGTTTTCGATTCTGTCGACGGCCGGCCCCGACAGGACGGCATGCGTGCAGCATGCGTGGACTTTTGATGCTGCCTCTTTCTTTGAGGGCGCGTGCCGCCTCTGTCAAAGTCCCCGCGGTATCCACCATGTCATCAAGAATAATCGCTGTTTTGTTTTCAACTTCCCCGATGATATTCATGGCCTCAGCCACATTCGCGGCCTCGCGCCTTTTGTCGATAATGGCCAGGGAAGCCGACATGCGTTTAGCGAAGGCTCTCGCCCTTTCAACGCCGCCCGCATCGGGAGACACAATGACAAGATCGTCATGAAGAATCTTTTGCATATATTTCAGCAGTACGGGAGCAGCAAATATATTGTCTACGGGGATATTGAAATATCCCTGAATCTGTCCTGCATGAAGATCCATGGACACCACCCTGTTCGCCCCTGCCACTGTAATCAGGTCGGAAACCAGTTTCGCGCTGATGGGAACTCTCGGCTTTACCTTCCGGTCCTGACGGCTGTATCCATAGTAGGGGATAACCGCGGTAATTCTCTCGGCTGAAGCCCTGCGCATGGCATCCATCATAATCAGAAGCTGCATGAGATTATCGTTTACAGGCGTGCAGGTGGATTGCAGTACAAATACGTCCCGGCCTCGAATATTCTCTCCTATCTCAACCAAGGTTTCTCCGTCACTGAATGACCTTACCACAATTTTGCCCGGTCTAATGCCTAAATAGTCACAGACCTCAAGCGTGAGTTCCGGATTGGAGCTTCCCCCAAAAAATTTAATATCCTGTTTCAATGCGCCCTCTCATTGGCTGGGGTGGGAGGATTCGAACCTCCGAATGCGGGCTCCAAAGGCCCGTGTCTTACCGCTTGACGACACCCCATTAATCCTTCTACGGCAAAAACTTTCCCCACGTTTTGTTCTCTGTAGAAATTCCTTTGCCTGAAAACACCTGCCCTTTGCCTGAAAAACGCCGAAGACACTCGGTCCGCTGCCGGACATGAGGGCCCCATCGGCTCCCGCTTGAAGGAGAAGAGTCTTGATGGTGTCAATGACCGGGAACGCTGGAATGGTAACTCTTTCCAGATCGTTTTCCAGCAGCCGAAGCAGTTGTGACTTCTCCCCCCTGAAATCCGGCATTATATAGTGATGTTGATCCATTGTCAACTCTAATTCCCTAACGTCTTTCTTCGTTTTATTTAATAAATGCTTGTCAAATTGAGCATACGCCCAGGCGGTGGATACGGCGATGGGCGGCATCACAATCACATACCAGAGGTCGGGCCACTCATGAATGGGCCTCAGAATCTCTCCAACGCCTCGGGCAATACAAGGACCGCCATGAAGAAAAAAAGGAACGTCCGCCCCGAGCTCCAGAGCCACTTGCGCGATCTTTTCCTCTGAAAGGGGCCGGGAATACATTTCATTGAGGGCCATCAGGACACAGGCTGCGTCACTGCTTCCTCCTCCCAGGCCCGCCGCAACGGGGATGGTCTTGGTAAGATGTACCACGAACCCCTGATCCATGCCCGTGCGGGAAGAGAAAGCCTTTATGGCCTTGAAAACAAGATTGCTTTCGTCGTCGGGTACAGGAAATCCGCTGCAAATCACCCTTGTGGCATTTTCCTTGTCCGGTTTCAGTTCAATGCGATCGTAGAGACCCACAGGGGCCATGACGGAAACAAGTTCATGGTATCCATTCTCCCTGAGGCCCGTTATCTTGAGGCGCAGATTGAGTTTGGCGGGCGTGTGGAATATGTAAGATGGGAGACTGCTTCCAGGTTTCAAGAGCATGAAGATCACCGGGCTTTTACAAACCGCCATCTGAGGTCGGTCAACACATTTTCAACGAACAATCCCTCCTCTTTGGACAGGTTCCCCTTGGTTTTTTCCTTCAGCATGGCAATGGTGTCTATGCCGTGTTTGGCCAAGGAAAGGTCTTTGCTCTTCTCTCCGGTCTGAGGATCTTGAATCTCACCGAGATTAAAAAGAACGGATGAACTCAGACTCAGGATCAGAGAGGAAAAATTCACTTCCGGCAAGGGAGGGAATTCCTCCGGCTTTTGCGCCGGCGGCTCTTTCGGTTTCTTCGCGACCTCTTGCGGTTTTTCCGCGGCTTTTTCCGGTTTCTCCGTTGGTTCGGATTTCAACGCGCCGTCTTCGCCAAAGGAGCGTCTGTCTTTTACAATGAATCCCTTTTCTTCTTCAGTCATTTTTGACTCCTAAAGTTCAATCTTTCGTGCGGATATGACGTAATCAAGTTTGCGGAGTTCTTTTACAACATCATCGGAGACCAGGTCGCTGGTTGTTAAAAAAATGACATTTTCTTTCTTTTCCTTCTCTTCTCCGACTTGCATTCGGCTGATATTGATCTTGTGCTCTCCAAGGATTGAAGCGATTTTCCCGATAACCCCGGGAGTGTTCAGATTTTGAATGAGGAGGTTATGCCCCTCCGGAATGGCCTCGAGATAGAAGTTGTTAATGCGCAGAATTCGCTGCAGGCTCTTTCCGAAAATGGTCCCGGAAATAACATTTTGACCTTCCAGCGTTTTTACCGTCAGTTTCACAAGACTGGCAAAATCATCCGAGGTATTGCTCCGGGACTCCACAACCTTGATTCCCCTGTCTGAAGCGATATACGGTGCGTTGACGAAATTGACATCGTATTTAAGGATGGGGGTCAATAAACCCTTGAGCATGGAGGTGGTCAACGGGGCCGTGTCGTACTGGGTGACCGTTCCGGAATATTGGATATGGGCTTCTATGACGGCACTGTCGGCAAGCTGCGTCTGCATGGAGCCCATTCTCTCCAACAAGGTCACGTAAGGCCTTAAAACGGTCATCAGCTCCGAACTGATACTCGGGACATTAATGGCATTTTTCACGGTCCCATGGAGCAGGTACGCCGTGATCTGCTCTGCCACATCTCTTGCCACGTTATCCTGGGCTTCCCTGGTGGAAGCGCCAAGATGCGGGGTGCATATGAAGTTGGGAAGGGTCATGAGGGGGCTTTCCCCCGGCGGTTCCTTAATGAAAACGTCAAAAGCGGCCCCCCCGAGATGGCCGGATTTCAGGGCATCATAGGCAGCTTCTTCATCCACAATCCCCCCACGCGCACAATTGATCAACATAGCGCCCTTTTTCATTTTCGAAATGCTTTCAGCGTTTATGATGTTCGCGGTCTCGTCTGTTTTGGGGGTATGAATGGTTATATAATCGGCCCGTTCCAGCAGGGTATCAAAAGAAACAGGCTCCAGATCCAGTTTCTCAATGGCCTCCGGTTTTATATACGGGTCATATACGATGACCTTCATCTTGAGACCCTTGGCTCGATCCGCAACGATGCGCCCGATGTGTCCGACGCCGATGAGCCCGAGTGTTTTGTTGTAAACCTCCTGGCCTTTCAGTTTCTTTTTCTCCCACCGGCCTTCTCTCAGAGAGGATGTTGCCTGGGGGATATTTCTTGAGAGTGCCATGATCATGGCTATGGTATGCTCCGCCGTTGTGATGGTATTCCCTTCGGGGGTATTCATCACCACAATCCCGCGCTTGCTTGCCGCGGGAATATCCACATTATCCAATCCGATGCCTGCCCGTCCTATGACCTTGAGATTGTCCGCGGCCTCCAGTATTTGCGAGGTAACTTTCGTTGCGCTGCGGATAACCAGTCCGTCGTAGGGACCTATAATTTTTGTAAGTTCTTCAGGCGTAAGCCCGGTATTGACATCAACGTCAATGCCCGGAGTGTCCTTGAAAATTTTCACTCCCACATCCGACAGAGGATCACTGACGAGAATTTTCATAAAATAACTCCTTGAATTTAGGGTTTTGATTCGGGTAAAAAGACTGAGAATATAAAAAATCACCGTTACGACTAAAACAAATAGGGGATTTTTACCATTTCCGTGGATTTTGTCAAGAAAAGACCGATGGCCGGGCCGGTTTGAAAAAAGAATAATTTTTCCATGCCCTGGGACCGAGGACGAAAATGGAAAATGAGTTCCGGAGAGAGATAAGAGATGCACGATAAAATTCTTTCAGACGCCCTGACAATCGAGGATCCGGCGGGACGTCGGGTGAAGATCTTAAAAGATGAGCAGTCCCTGCGGATCGCCCGTGAAAAAGAGGTGAGCGTAAGCGAGGTATATGTCCAAGCGTTGACGCTTGGAATCTGTCCCTGCCGTTACGTCCGAAACCGGGAGGCCATTTCCCTGAACGAGCAGCTCCGGCTTGCCCGCGCCCACGTTGCGGTAGTGGGCGCAGGGGGTCTGGGAGGGCAGGTTATCCTCCTCTTGGCCAGGGTGGGAGTCGGAAACCTGACCGTGATCGATTATGACCGCTTCGACGAGACCAACCTGAACCGCCAGGCGCTTTGCAGCATGGACAGGCTCGGGACATTCAAATCGGAGGCCGCTGTTGCCGTCATAGGCAACATCAATCCGGGGGTGAACCTTCACTCACGGCCGCAGAGAGTGGATGCCGCCAATGCGGAAGAAATATTCGCCGGTTCCCATCTCATTGTAGATGCCCTTGATAACGTCAAAGACCGGTTTGTTATCGAAAAAGCGGCACGAAATCTGGGCATCCCGCTGGTCCATGGCGCTCTGGCAGGCTTTGAAGGCCAGATGATGACCATCTACCCGGGTGATCCGGGGATACAGGCTCTTTATGGCGAGGAGGATTCCCGAAGGGACAAATCCAAGAGCGCGGAAGCTATTTTCGGGGTTCCCGCCTTGACGCCTGCCTTCATTGCAACCCTTCAGGCCATGGAGGTCTTAAAGATTCTTCTCAACCGCAAAGAGATCTTTCGGAACACCATGCTGCACGCCGATCTGGAAAACGCTGTTCTCGAAAAATTCCGCTTTGACGGTCGTAAATGAAGGCCGCACCTGCCGCGGGCATCCCGGGCGGGGGCAAACCGGGAGCGGGGAGTATTGGAGTAGGGAAGCGCCGGGGAGTTGGAGTATTGTCGTAAAACCATTCGGGAGGGTGTCATGAGCGAAATGAATTTGGATCTGACAGGGAAAAAAGCACTGATCACGGGCGGCAGCCGGGGTCTGGGAATGGCCATTGCCAAGGCCATGGTTGCCAACGGCGCTGAGGTGATTGTTTGTGGACGGAAGCAGGAAAATCTGGACGCCACCGTCGAAAACTTTCGGAAGGAAGGACTGGATCTTATCGGTATAGCCGCAAACATCGGACAGTCCGGCCAGGTAAAGGCCCTTTTTGAAGCGGTGGAGGCACGATTCGGGCATCTGGATATCCTCGTGAACAATGTGGGAATGAATATCCTTACGCCTTCCGTTGTCGGCGTTGATGAAGGGCTTTGGGACAAGATTATGGACAGCAATCTCAAAGGAGCCTATCTGGTTTCAAGCCGGGCTGTACCTCTCATGAAAAAAGCCGGAGCGGGAAAGATCATCAACATCAGCTCAACCGCCGCAAAAAGGGCCGCCATGGGGATGGGGGTTTATTGTATCGCCAAAGCCGGTTTGGAAATGCTCACAAAAGTCCTGGCGGTTGAACTGGCCCGCGATCAGATCAATGTGAATGCGGTGGCGCCCGGTGTGGTCATGACAAAATTCAGCCAGCTTTTCTGGAGCAATGAAGCACTTTTAAAACAGATTGAAAGCACCATCCCTTTTGGAAGAATCGCCAAAACGGAAGATGTGGTCGGAACGGTCCTGTACCTGGCATCAGGGCTTTCGGATTATGTTACCGGCGAAGTGATTACGATCGATGGCGGGTCGATGGCCCGTTAGATTCCCAAGAAAAAAAGATGGCCCTATTCTTAAAGCACCAACTGGACCGGCTTTACTCCCGATATCATTCCCGGAGCTGGGTCCATCCCGATCCCCTTGAATTCCTCTATCTCTATCGGCAAAGCGAGGATCGCGAGATTGCAGGCTTTGTCGCCTCCTCGCTGGCCTACGGGCGCGTAGCCCAGATCCTGAAAAGTGTTTCTTTCGTTCTGCAAGAAATGGGAGATTCTCCTTTTGTCTTTCTGGAATCCTCTTCCCCCGCGAATATTTCAGATCTTTTCCGGAATTTCAGGCACAGATTTACTTCAGGTACAGACCTTTCCCAGGTGTTGATTGCCATAAAAAAGGTCCTGGAAAAACACGGATCACTATATTCCTGCTTTTTGTCGGCCTATGATCCATCCGGGGAGACGGTTCTTCCGGCAATCACCTCTTTGACCGATGAAATCAGATCGCACATGACGGACGTGCGAAACAGCCTTCTGCCCATGCCCGCAAGGGGCAGTGCCTGCAAGAGGCTGAACCTTTTTCTGCGATGGATGGTTCGCGCGGATGCGGTTGATCCGGGAGGATGGCCGGGGGTGAGCCCTTCGAAACTGATCATTCCGCTGGATACCCACATGCATCGGATTTCTCTCCTTCTTGGTCTCACCCAAGGAAAACAGGCAAACATGAAAACCGCCATGGAAATTACCCGTTCTTTTCGGAGGTTTGCGCCCGAAGATCCCGTCCGGTACGACTTCGCCCTGACCAGGCTCGGCATCAGACAGGAAGAAAGTGTTCATTCTTTTCTTGAACGTTGCGGCGGAATCCGAAACAATTCATTCGAGCGCTTCCATAATCATCCTGTCGGCTTTTGAAATAGGGTAGTCCTTCAATTGCGAAAATGGCGACCACTGCAAATATGGGTTCTTTGCCCCTTGTACTTGAGATAAATCGATAGTGCAGCGAAATGCATGAAGGGTTATGCGGAAATGGGTATAGGCGTGGCGGACCGACGTGACTTTTTGTTGGACCCCAACCTGGAGTCCCGTCTCCTCCAGAATTCTTTTTTGAAGGGCCTGTTCCAGGGTTTCATCTCCGCCCTTTTCCCCGCCGGGGAACTTCCATAATCCCCCGAGAAGACCCTCTTCCGGTCTCCTTACAATGAGGACCCTGCCTGAGTTGTCGGTAATGATGCCGGCAGTCATCTCCCTGTGCGGGATCGGTGGACCTTTCACGGATACGGGCAACTGTTCCTGCAGGCCCCTGCTACAGGCCTCGCACAGATCGTTCAGGGGACAGCTTTTGCAGGAGGGTTTGCGGGGTGTGCACAGGGTGGCGCCCAAGTCCATAAGCCCCTGATTATAGGAAGACGAGTTTCTTTCGGGAACCAATTTTTCCGCCATATGCAAAATCCGCTTTCTGGTCCGGGCCTCTTGCGGGGGTTTTTGAACGGCGAAGATTCGACAGAGTACCCGAATCACATTGGCGTCTACGGCGGCAATGCTTTTCTCAAAGGCAAAACTGAGAATGGCCGCGGCCGTATAAGGTCCCGATCCCGGGAAGCCTGAGGAGTTCGCTCCGGTTTTCCGGCACGATTCCCCTGAACTCTTCCACTACTTTTTGAGACGCGCGATGGAGATGTCGGGCCCTTGAATAATATCCCAGATTCTCCCAGGCTTTCAAGACCTCCTCCAGGGAAGCTTCCGCGAGTATCTGAACCGCGGGAAACCTTTTCATGAACCGCAGATAATAAGGAATTACCGTGTCCACACGGGTCTGCTGGAGCATGATTTCCGAAACCCAGATGGCATAGGGGTCCCGTGTCCGGCGCCAGGGTAGATCCCTCCGGCGCCGGGCGTACCAGTCAACTATCCGTTTTGAAATAATCATCGATTCCATATCTCTCTCCATGCGGAATTGCGCCGAAAAGCACAAGAAAAAAATCTTCCGGACTTGCCCCGTAGATGCACCATATGCCTTGCGGAAACCACTTTATCCTACAATTTCAAGCGGATAAAGTCGTTGTCCATTTTCTTGAAAGGACGAACAAAAAATGCTTGACATACCGTGACGACCATACTACTGTCAAAAATGAATGATAATTCATTCATAATTCATTTCGTCATCCAAAGCAAGTAACGGTGAACCTAACACGATTTTTTCAAGGAGGTGTCCATGGACCGAAAAATAAAAAAGGCCGGCGTCATCGGGGCCGGTGTGATGGGGGCCACCATCGCCGCCCAATTGGCCAATGTGGGGATCGAGACCATTCTGCTCGATATTATCCCGCCCGAGCTGACCGACGATGACAAGAAGAAAGGTCTTACAGACGAAAGCAAAGCGTTCAGGAATAAATTCGGCGCCAACGGGATCAAAGTTGCGTTGAAATCGAAACCCGCGTCTTTTTATATCCCTGAAAACGCCAAGCTGATCAGCATCGGCAACCTGGAAGATGATCTGGCAAAGCTCAAAGACGTCGATTGGATCGTTGAGGTTGTGGTGGAAAGGCTCGACATCAAACAGAAGGTCTTTGAAAAGATCGAATCTATTTTAACGCCAGGGACGATTATTTCGTCCAACACATCAGGGATTTCCGCCAAGGCCATGTGCGAAGGCCGCTCTGAAGATTTCAGAAAATATTTCGCCATTACCCACTTTTTCAATCCTCCCAGATATATGAAGCTCCTTGAGATTGTGCCCGGTCCCGACACCTTGCCTGAGGTGGTGGAGACTCTGGCTCAAATCTGTGAAAGAGTCGTGGGAAAAGGCATTGTCTACGCCAAGGACACTCCCAATTTTGTGGCCAACCGTATTGGAACTTTCAGCATGTTCGCCGTCATCAAAGCCATGGTGGATCTGGGGCTTTCGGTGGAAGCCGTGGACAAACTGACCGGCCCGGTCATGGGCAACGCCAAGAGCGCCTCGTTCAGGACAGCGGATCTGGTGGGGCTGGATACCCTGCTTCACGTTGCAGACAATGTGTACGAAGGGGCCCCGAACGACGAAAAACGCGAAATATTCAAGGCCCCGGATTTCATCTCACAGATGCTGGAGAAGAAACTCCTGGGCGAGAAGACCAAACAGGGCTTTTATAAGAAGAGCAAAGATCCTGATGGAAAAAAGGTGATCCTGTCCATCGATTACAATACACTGGAATACACCCCGCAGGAGAAGGTAAAGTTTCCCTCCCTGGAGGCAGCCAACAACGCCTCGGGGCTGAAGGATAAGCTGAAGACACTCTTCTACGGCAAGGACCTGGCCGGCCAGTTTACCTTTCGAACCCTTTCGGAAAGCCTGATTTACTCGGCCAATCGAATCCCTGAAATCGCCGATGATATCCTAAACATCGACAACGCCATGAAGTGGGGTTTTGGCAGAAGAATGGGGCCGTTCGAGGCCTGGGATGCCATTGGTCTCGGAAAATCCGTGGCGAAAATGAAAGAAGCCGGCTATGAAATCCCCGCCTGGGTGGAGGAGATGCTGGCGGCCGGGAAAGAGTCCTTTTACAAAAAGGAGGCAGGGGTCTCGTTCTATTATGATCCCGCCACAAAAACGTACAAAGAAGTACCTTTAAAACCTGGAATTATTCTGCTGCCCTCCCTCAAAGACCAGAACAAAGTGGTGGCGGAAAACACAGGCGCCACCCTCATCGATATCGGCGATGGCGTGCTCTGCCTGGAGTTCCATACCAAGATGAATGCCCTGGGCGACGATATTGTGAGAATGATGATACAGGCGGGAGAAATCGTAAATAAGGATTTCGACGGCCTGGTTATCGCGAATCACGGCGCTAATTTCTCCGCGGGGGCAAATCTTCCGCTCGTTCTCTTCACGGCACAGGAAGAGGAATGGGATGACCTGGATTGGATGATCAAAGCCTTGCAGGATTGCTTGATGAAACTCAAATACTTAGACAAACCCGTGGTGGCCGCGCCCGCGGGCATGGCCTTGGGCGGAGGATGTGAAATCTGTCTTGCGGCCGACAGGGTCAGGTACGCGGCTGAAACCTACATGGGGCTTGTGGAAGCCGGCGTGGGCCTTGTGCCCGCGGGGGGGGGAACAAAAGAAATGTTCCTGAGGAATACGGACCGGATATTTGAGGTCCAGAAAGGGGGCATTTACCCGAAACAAATAGAAATGATGCCTTTTGTTGCCAGGGCTTTTGAAACCATCGCCATGGCCAGGGTGTCCACTTCAGGTCCGGAAGCGGTCAAAATGGGTTTTCTGAAACCAACTGACAAAATGACCGTGAATCGCGATTATCAGATCCAGGAAGCCAAGGATACGGTTTTAGCCATGAATTTGGAAGGCTACGCCCCGCCAAGACCAAGGGATGCCATCCGGGTCCCTGGAGAGAGTACCTTTGCCATGATCAAACTGGCCCTCTGGACTATGCATGAACAGAACTACATCACCGACCATGATGTGACCGTATCCGAAAAGATAGGGTACATCCTCTGTGGAGGCAATGTTCTTCCCGATACCATGGTCAGTGAGCAATACCTGCTTGATCTGGAAAGGGAGGCGTTTCTGAGTCTGGCCGGAAACCCCAAAACCCAGGCCAGAATCCAGCATATGTTGACCAAAGGGAAACCGCTCAGGAATTAAGCATATTTCGCGTTCAGGCCGCACGGTTGCTTGTTTGAAGTGGCCGGCGGTTCGGCGCAACAATCTCTCAACCCATTGAATCCATCCGGAGGGAGGAAGATATTATGAAAGAAGCCGTAATTGTTGCAGCCTGCAGGACGGCAGTTGGAAAGGCGCCCCGCGGCATATTGAAAGACACGAGGCCGGAACACATGGGGTGCGCCGTGTTAGGCGATTTAATGAAGCGGGCCGGGGATCTGGACCCTTCCCTGATTGACGACTTGATTGTGGGATGTACATTCCCCGAATCCGTGCAGGGCCTGAACCTTGGTCGCGTCCTGGTCATGTCCATGGGCTGGCCGGACCGCGTACCAGGAATGACGGTAAACAGATTCTGCTCGTCGGGGCTCCAGGCCATTGCCATCGGAGCTGAAAAAATCATGTGTGGTTTTGCCGATGTGGTTGTTTCGGCGGGTGTGGAAAGCATGAGCCAGATCCCCATGGGGGGAAGCATGATGTACCCCAACCCTGCACTGGTGGATACGAGACCGGGCGCTTTTACCGGGATGGGACTGACCGCTGAAAATGTGGCGGAGCGCTACAACATCTCCCGGGAGGAACAGGATGAATTCGGCGCCCTCAGTCAGCAGAAGGCGGAAGCGGCCCAGAAAGCCGGCCGGTTTAAGAGCCAGATCGTGCCATTGACGGTAAAAAAGCAGAAACAGTTGCCCAATGGTCACTTTGCACAGGAAGAGTTCATCTTTGATACGGATGAAGGCGTGCGTCCGGGGACCACCAAAGAAGGCCTTGCGAAAATACCTGCCGCTTTTAAGCCCGGAGGAAGCGTAACGGCCGGAAATTCTTCCCAGACCAGTGATGCCGCGGCAGGTGTGGTGCTCATGAGCAAAGAAAAGGCCAAAGAGCTGGGTCTGAAGCCCATGGCCACTTTCAGGTTCCACGCCGTAGAGGGGTGCGAGCCCGAAGTGATGGGGGTGGGCCCCGCCGTTGCCATTCCACGGGTCCTTAAACTGGCAGGAATGAATATAAATCAACTTGACCTGATTGAACTGAATGAAGCGTTTGCGGCCCAGGCTATCTATTGCATCAACGAACTGGGAATCAATCCTGAGATTACCAATGTGAACGGGGGCGCCATCGCTTTAGGTCACCCCCTTGGTTGTACGGGCGCAAAACTCACCACGCAGTTGATCTACGAAATGCAGGAACGGAAACTCCGCTGGGGTCTGGTTTCCATGTGTATCGGTTTTGGAATGGGCGCCGCGGGAATGTTTGAGATTGAAGACTATTAGGATGGATGGAGAAAGGAGAAATAAAATGGCGGAAGAAAAGATTTTTGCGGGAGGAGAATTTTTGATTACCGATGCGGCCCCGGAAGATGTTTTTACCCCCGAGGACTTCACGGATGAGCACAAAATGATCTTTGAAACGGCAACGGATTTCGTTGCCAAAGAGATATTTCCCAATACGGACGCTCTTGAGGAAAAGAACCATGAACTGGTCCTGTCACTGCTTGCAAAGGCCGGCGAGCTGGGCCTTCTGGGAACCGATGTGCCTGAAGAATATGAAGGCATGGGTCTCGATAAAGTAAGCACGACCATCGTGACGGAGGCCCTCGGAGTTGCCGGGTCGTTCGCGGTGGTTTACGGCGCCCACACCGGGATTGGCAGTCTTCCCATCGTCTATTTCGGTACGGAAGAACAGAAGAAGAAATATCTTCCCAAACTGGCATCGGGCCAGTGGTGCGGCGCATACTGCCTGACCGAACCCGGAGCGGGTTCGGACGCCATGAACGCGAAAACAAAGGCGGTTCTCTCCGAAGATGGAAAACACTATATCCTGAACGGAGAAAAGATGTTTATTACCAACGCGGGCTGGGCAAGCAGCTTTATTGTCTATGCCAAGGTGAACGGGGAGGACTTTACCGGTTTCATCGTCGAAAAGGATTTTCCGGGGGTTTCCACCGGGAAAGAAGAGAAGAAAATGGGGGCACATGGGTCCTCCACCCGCCCCGTCATCCTGGAAGACGCCAAAGTGCCGGTGGAAAACGTCCTGTTTGAGGTGGGGAAGGGACACAAAATCGCCTTTAACATTTTGAATATCGGCCGATGGAAACTGGGAGCCGCTTCCGTGGGCGGATGCAAGGGGTGTGTGACGGAGGCCGTCAAATACGCCAATGGCCGTATTCAGTTCAAGGTGCCCATCAGCTCTTTTGGAATGATCAAGACCAAACTGGCCAACATGGCCGTAAAGACCTACATGAGTGACAGTGTCATGTATCGTCTGGCCGGCATGTTCGACAATAAACTGGGAACCCTGAATGCCGAAGCCAAGAAGAGCGGCGCCGAAAATGCCAAAGCCATAGAAGAATATGCCGCCGAGTGTTCCATCTCCAAGGTATATGGTTCAGAGGTCCTGGATTACTGCGTGGATGAGTATGTACAGATCTTGGGTGGGTACGGCTTTTGTTCAGAATACCCCGCGGAGAGATATTACAGGGATTCCAGGATCAACAGGATTTGGGAAGGGACCAATGAAATTAACCGGATGCTCATTCCCGGGACCATGCTGGGAAGGGCGATGAAGGGGAAATTGAACCTCCTTCCCGCTGCACAGGCTATTGCCGGATTTCTCATGGGCTATTCGCCGCTGGCGGTTCAACTGCCCGATACCCCGCTTGCCCAGCAGGAACACATGATTAAAATGAGCAAAAAGATCGCCCTGATGGTGGCAGGAGTAGCCGCGCAGAAATTTGGCCCGGGTCTTACAAAGGAGCAGGAAGTTCTTGGAAAGATCGCCGATATCATCATGGAAGTGTTTGCCATGGAAAGCGGCCTTTTAAGAACGCTCAAGATGATAGACAAACAGGGGGAAGAAAAGGCCAAATACCGGATCGCCGCGGTCAAGTGCTATGTGGACGACATGATTCCGCAGATAGAAATCTGGGCGAAACAGGCGTTGGCCTACGTGGAAGAAGGAGACATGCTTCGAACCCAACTGGCCGGGGTCAAGAAACTGGCCCGGTATCAACCCATCGACGCCATAACACTGAAAAGAGAGATCGCGGACAGAATTATCGACATGGAGGCCTATCCTTTCTGATCAAAGATTGATTTTTGACGCAATCTGGAATACTTTAAAAGAGGATCCGTCCCATCGGATCCTCTTTTTCATTCCGGATATCAATAAATAGTTGACAATGCATCATTGACCATTATTTTTCCTGTTTCCCGTGAACAAGACCCGGAACCAAACACCCGACATCTTACAACTGCTATACGACGAGGTTTTTTAAAGCGTGTACGAAATAGATAATCTGAGAAATATCGGCATCAGCGCCCACATTGATTCTGGAAAAACCACCCTCACCGAAAGGATTCTATTCTACACGAAAAAAATCCATGCCATTCACGAAGTGAAGGGAAAAGACGGTGTGGGGGCCACCATGGACTCCATGGAGCTGGAAAGGGAAAGAGGCATCACCATTGCCTCCGCAGCCACCCACTGTGAATGGAAAGGGCACAAGATTAACGTCATCGATACACCGGGGCATGTGGATTTCACCATTGAAGTGGAGAGGGCGCTCAGCGTAATGGACGGGGCCATCCTTATCCTTTGTTCCGTTGGCGGAGTGCAATCGCAATCCATTACGGTCGACAGGCAGATGAATCGGTACGAAGTGCCTCGTATCGCTTTCATCAATAAATGTGATCGGTCCGGGGCCGATCCCTACCGGGTGGCGGAACAGTTACGCAGCAAACTGGGACACAATCCGGTGTTGATGCAGATCCCCATCGGTCTTGAATCGGAGTTTCAAGGAATCGTTGACCTGGTTTCCATGAAGGCCGTCTATTTTGAAGGGCCCAACGGGGAAGAGATCAGAATGGCTGAAATTCCCGAAGGCATGCAAGAGGAGGCCCGGACACGCAGAGAGGAAATGCTGGATGTCGTGTCCATGTTCTCGGATGCCCTGATGGAGGCTATCTTTTCGGAAAGCGTGGAGGAAGGGATGATCCACGAAGCCGTCAGGAAGGGGACCCTGTTAAGAGAACTGACGCCCGTTTTCTTGGGCTCCGCCTATAAAAATATCGGCGTTCAGACCGCACTGGACGGAATTATCCGCTATCTGCCCTGCCCCGATGATGTGCAAAACAAGGCATTGGATCTGGATAACGGCGAGGCGGAGGTCCTCCTGAAGGCCGATCCCGATTTGCCGGTTGTTGCCCATGCCTTTAAACTGGAAGTAACGCCTTACGGACAGCTCACCTACATTCGATTATATCAGGGGTCCATAAAGAAAGGCGACGATCTGACCATTATCAGGACCGGGAGGAAAATCAAGGTAGGTCGCCTCGTGAGGATGCACGCTGATCAGATGGAAGATCTTCCCGCCGCAACAGCAGGCGATATTATCGCGCTGTTCGGGGTGGATTGTTATTCCGGCGATACCTTTACCAATGGAAACCTGAACTATTCCATGTCGTCCATGTTCGTCCCGGAGCCGGTTATCTCGCTGACCATTATTCCCGAAGACAACAAGTCGCAGAACAATATGTCCAAGGCCCTGAATCGTTTCACGAAAGAAGACCCCACATTCAGGTCCTATGTAGATCACGAATCCGGGGAAACGATCATTTCAGGGATGGGAGAGCTTCATCTGGATGTGTATGTGGAGAGGATGCGAAGGGAATTCAACGCCCAGGTCGCTACGGGCATTCCACAGGTCGCCTACCGGGAAGCCATCACCCAGAAGGCGGAGTTTGATTATACCCATAAGAAACAGACCGGCGGATCCGGACAGTTCGGCAGAGTGGCGGGCTTCATGGAACCCGGGGAAAATGACACCTACGAGTTTGTCAACGAAGTCAAGGGAGGATCCATCCCTACGGAGTACATCCCGGCCGTAAACAAAGGATTCCAGTCGTGCCTTGAAAAGGGGCTGGTACTGGAGTATCCTGTCCTGGGAATGAAAGTTACTGTAAATGATGGAAAATCCCACAGTGTGGACTCTTCGGAGATGGCCTTTGCCCAGGCGGCCATCGGCGCTTTCAAACAGGCCTACATGAAAGCGAAGCCGGTCCTTCTGGAACCGGTTATGAAGGTTTCCGTGGAAGGACCTTCTGAATTCCAGGGAAACATTATGGGATCCATTAATCAAAGAAGGGGCATGATTACAAGTTCCGTGGAAAGCGGCAAATTCAGCATCATTGAAGCGGAGGTCCCGTTGTCGGAAATGTTCGGCTACGCCACCATTCTGCGATCTTTGACGCAAGGCAAGGCGGAATTCACCATGGAGTTTGCAAAATACGCAAAGGTCCCTGAATCTTTGTCGGAGGAATTGAAATCGAACCTGAGAAAAAAAGGAAAAGGAGAGAAGAGGCAATGACCAATTTTGCTTCCATAAGTCCGTTGAAAATTTTGGAGAAATCTTCCCCTGAAGGTCTGGGGCGAGGAAATATGGGCGTCTTGATTGCAAGAGCCGGCGTTGGAAAAACGGCCTGCCTGATCCACATCGCCCTTGACAGGATCTTTCGTTCTGGAAAGCTGGTCCATGTGTCTCTTGAAGAGGGGCCTGAAAAGGTAACCTCCTACTACAACGTCATCTACCAGGACATTGCAAAGGCGCTTGCTATTCCCAATGAAGATGAAAACCAGATGCTTATCCAGCGGAATCGGATGATTCTTGCCTATCTGAACAAGAGCTTTGATCTGGAACGGTTGCGAGCCAACCTGAATAACCTGGCGGACCGGCTGGAATTCAGTCCCGAAACGCTCATCGTGGATGGCCTTGATTTTGAAAATACCGGGATCGAACTGTTTGAAGGCCTCAAGAAGATTGCCCAAGATTTCTCTCTTGAGATATGGCTTTCCGCCCTTTCCCACCGCCATATCAAGGAGGTGAATGAAAGGGGAATCCCCTATCCGGTAAATTCCGTGGACGAGATTTTCACCGTTATTTTCCAGTTGGATCCCGAACCCTCCGGCCTGTTTCTCAAGGTATTGAAAGATCACGATAAACCCTTTGACGGCAGCAGGAGCATCCGGTTGGATCCCAATACCGTCCTGCCCCTGAATGGCCGGGATATTTAACCCCTTTGACAGGACTGAGGGGATTTTCATCAGCATACAGGCAAGGGGAGGTGCGGGAAAGAAAAGAGGAGCAGAAGTGAAGATCAATTGTTGTGAATACCGCTCATCCATGGAACTGTTGGCCCTGAAACTTCGCCTGCAGAAAGAAAGCCCGGGCATGGAAGAGAAGGAGCAGATTGAAAAAAGGATATCGGAGCTTGAAAAAGAATTGGCCATGGACTAAGGGCCTAACTAAGGGCCTAAAAACTTCGAGCACTGTCCAGCAATAGGGTAACGGGTCCGTCATTGATCAGGTGCACATCCATCATTTCCTGAAAACGGCCCGTTGAAACAGGAATGCTTTTCTCTTTGAGGCATGCGATAAAACACGCATAAAGACTCCTTGCCTCTTCCGGTCCGGCAGCCTTGGCAAATGAAGGTCTTCTCCCTTTCCTGCAGTCACCCCAAAGGGTGAATTGAGACACGACGAGAGCGCTTCCTCCCGTATCCAGCAGGGAAAGGTTCATCAATCCGCCATCATCAGGAAAAATCCTCAGGTTGGCTATTTTTTGAGCCAGATAGCTGCCATCTTTTTCTTTGTCGCCGACTCCCACTCCCAAGAAGATCAACAGTCCCGGACCGATGGCGCCAACGATAGAACCCTTGACTTCCACTCTCGACTCCCTTACCCTCTGCACCACGGCTCTCATAGAATTGATCTCCTTAACCCGGAAAGAAAGGCCATGAAACCTTCCCTCATCCTGGTCAATCCATGGATTTATGATTTTGCGGCTTTTGACCTGTGGTCCAAACCGTTGGGCCTGCTTCAGCTTGCCGCTTTTCTACGGCAGCATGATTTTCACGTTCACCTTATTGACTGCCTTGACGTACACCATCCCCGGATGAAAGCCGGGGCAACCTGGAAACGTCCAAGGAGGGATGCTTACGGCACAGGGAAATTCTGGAAAGAGACGATTCCCAAGCCGGCGCCGTTAAAGAACATTTCCAGGCCATACAGTCGATACGGAATCTCTCCGATGCTGCTTGAAGAAGATCTCAGACGCTGCGGGAGACCATCCGCCATTCTCATTACTTCTCTGATGACCTACTGGTACCCCGGAGTGAGAGATGCCATTCGCATTGCGAAAACAGTCTATCCGGATGTCCCGATCCTTTTAGGCGGCATCTACGCAAATCTTTGTCCCGATCACGCAACGGAGTGCTCCGGCGCAGACAGAGTCGTTTTGGGCGATGGCATGGCCTGCTATTTTGAAAGTCCTGGATGAATACGGGATACCGGTTCCCGTGGACAAACCCGATCCGGAAAGGGCATTGCGACCCGCATTTGATCTCCTTACCAGGATCGATTATATCTGCATCATGACATCGAAGGGATGCCCCTACCAGTGCAAATATTGCGCCAGCCGCCATCTGAATCCACGGTTCGTGCAGAGGGACCCGGAGGTGGTCCTTGATGAAATCCTCTTTTGGCACAAGGATTTCGGTGTCCGTGATTTCGCATTCTACGATGACGCCCTCCTGGTGAGCGCACCGACCCATTTGGGAGTGTTGCTTGAAAAACTGGCAGGTCTGGACCTGGACCTGAGATTTCACACACCCAATGCCATGCATGTTAAAGACATTACCTCCGAGATGGCAGGTCTCATGTACCGGACCGGGTTTCGCACCATTCGATTGGGGGTGGAGGCACTGGACATGGCATTTCATCGCGAGCTTGATCATAAGATAAAAGAAGGAGATTTTGAAAGAGCGGTGCGGAATCTCCGAAAGGCCGGTTACGGCAGGCGGCAGATCGGGGCCTATGTCCTCATGGGCCTGCCCGGACAGTCCACGGAATCCGTTGAGGAAACGATCGCTTTGGTGGGCAGCGCGGGAGCCTCGCCCTATCTTTCGGAATATTCCCCTATTCCTCTCACCGCCCTGTGGGAAAAGGCCATGGCCGCTTCGGAATACGACCTTGTGCAGGAGCCGCTTTTTCATAACAACACGCTCCTGGCCTGTTGGGATGAGCCCATGAAAAGAAAGGCCGTCATGCTAAAAAGGATGGCCTCTGAAGTCCGACTGCAGTTGAATTCAGGCTCATCGCCCATTAACGTGATGCGCCACTCTTTAAGGACCCTTGATCAGGGGTAAGGTGTCAGGTTTCAGTGTTCGGGTTTCAGGACAACCACCAGTAACAAGCAACCATGAATTGCAGATCAATTGGATTGTAATCCTTTAAAGCAACCCCTCATCTTTTAGAAATGTCATGGAGCGATGACCGATACTGGTCACTTTGCTCAGGGCCTGGGTCAGATGCACCAGCGATTCCGAAGCGACCCCGGAATTGAGCATAACCAACGCCTGTTCCATATTTTTTTCCACTTCGTTCCAGATTTCATTTTCGGCTACATTCTTTGAGATGCTCACCTCATGGAACACCATATTGATGAGTCCTCTTACAACCTTTTCGGCCCCCGACCTTTCAGACATGGAAAGACCCTCCAGCAACTCAATGCCATTGGAGGCCCAGATAAGGCCGGATTTAATTTTTTCACTCTGAGCAAATGCCATAATGGCTCTTTTTGAGTCCATGAGACGATATCTCCCACATTTTATAGAATAAATCTTTTATGGACTCCCGCGTTCGCGGGAGCGATGGGTGTGGAAACCTTTTATGAGACCATCCATTGTTGAATGGTATGCCTTATTTCTATACCATATGCCTCGATTTGTCACTATTTTCCGGCAGCCACGCCACGGATTTCAAGAGGGGGCTTTGCAAACTTTTTTGAATAACATCCAAATAGTTGGTTTTAAAAATGTTATTGACAAAATAGAAGCAATGGGAATATTTTGAAAACTTTCCTTCGTCACATAGTTTACCAAAAAACGATTCTTATCCTGAAAAGATGAATATGGTCTGCGAATGAAAAAATCAATTATATTGGATGAAAAGAATGTTTCTGATTGTCTCGATCAGATTGCGAGGCAGATTGTGGAAAAAAATGGTGGGAAAAGGGATATGGTTCTTGTCGGGATCCGCACCGGCGGGGCGTATCTCGCGGCGCGGCTGCAAAAAGCGATTGCTTCGCTTATAGCGACAGAACCGCCCCTGGGAATCCTTGACATTACGCTCTACCGGGACGATTGGACGCGGATAGGCCCTACCCCCGTCGTGGGTAAGACGGATCTTCCGTTTTCCTTGGATGAAAAACTGGTGGTTCTGGTGGATGACGTTCTCTTCACTGGAAGGACCGTCAGGGCTGCCATGGATGCACTCATGGATTATGGAAGACCCAGGAAAATTGAGCTTGCCATTCTCGCGGACAGGGGAGAAGATGTGAGAGAACTGCCCATAGCGCCCAACTATGTTGGAGGGGTGTGGGCTACGTCGTTGAAGGAAACCATCAATGTGTACTTGAAAGAAGAAGGTTTTGACGATCATGTGGCCATTGAGGAAAAAAGCCCGCGTGATGAATGAATTTTGTCCTGTGGCGACTGGGACCTGCAATGAAACATAAAAAAAAGACAAAAGAAAAAATCAAAGCAACGGGACCATCCGGCAAAGAACAGGAAAAGGTCGCATCTTCTTTATTAAACAGGATGGACAGCCTTAATCCGGAAGAGGTTGTGGGCCTTCTTCCCGATGCGGATACGGCCGCCGCATTCATAAGCCTCATGCCCCTCAAAGATGGGGCCTCCCTCCCCGTTCTTGCCGCCTTGAAAGACGCCTTTAAGGACAAACAGGTCTTGAAGGCCATCAAACGGGTCTTGTTCAAACTCGACAACAAAGGGATATCCACTGACGGGTTTTTTGAAAAAGAAAAGGCGCCCTCCATTTTGCGGGCTCTGCCGAAAGATGAACCCAGATGCCTTGTGGGCGCCATAGATGGATTCGGATACAGATCCTTTGCTCTGATCCTGAAGCGAAACATGCAGGGAACCGATGTGGCATTCGGCGTTGTGTCCGACGAAAACGGCATCGAACATATGATGCTGGGCACCGCAAAAAAGAAAAGGGCCATACAAGTGATCGAGGAGTTTTCTCAGTCTTCCGGCCCCATGGTGGAGACATCTTTGCATCATGTAGCAACATTGCTCGAAAAGGCCCACCAGAAAAATCGGGAATTGCAAAGGGAGCTTTCGGAATCCTATCTGGAATTGAGGCCCTGGCTGCTGGAAAACGCTTCGTTGCTGAATCATGCGATCATCTTTGACCAGCTTCCCGAGTCTTGGACACAGGACCAGCCGCTTGCGAACCGGGAAGTGGATTCTCTTCTGGATCAAGAGGTCATGCACAGCTGGATTATCGATTATGGCAGGTTGAAACCCTTCATGGAGGAGATCGCGGCCATCGAGGAAAGTCCCATTATCCTGACGGAAATGCAGAAAGCGGTGCGGGCCATGGAAATCAAAGAGAAATGCGGCAGAGCGGTTTTTCCCCCGGAAAAGTCAGGACTGCTGAAGGAGAGGCTTGAGGAGATGGCGTACTTTTTTCTGAAACGAAATGATGAGAAAAACGCCCGCACCTGTCTTAAGTCGTCCACGAACTTCAGCGACAGGGATTCTCTCTTTTCGAAGAACCTGTTCATTGAAAGGCTCGTCGAAAAGAGTATGTCACTTTTCGACGCTGTCGGTGGACAGGGTTTTGCCGAAGGGGAGTCTGAGGGAAAACCAGCGTCCGGGCCTTTCAGGAAGCCTTAATCCAAACGCTTTTACCGGAGAAGATCGATGCGAAAAACAATTTTCGTAAAGACCAACAAAAGAATCGAGATGGTGGATATCACCTCTTCCGTTCAGGAGCAGATTGAAAACGCCGGCCTTGTGGATGGAATCTGTATGGTCTTCATTCCCCATACCACCGCCGGCGTCACGATCAATGAGGGGGCGGATCCGGATGTTTGTATCGATATCATCAGGAAACTGAATGAACTGGCGCCGGCGGACGAAGGATATCGCCACAGGGAAGGAAATTCCGACAGTCACATAAAGACATCACTTGTCGGCGGTTCAGTCTCCGTGATCGTGGAAAAAGGAGATCTGCTTTTGGGAACCTGGCAGAAAATCTTCCTCTGTGAATTTGATGGGCCACGATCCAGAAAAGTCTATGTAAAGATAGATTAAGCCCTCTTCCCGAAAGTGCATGTGGTTGGACAAGCATGTACATACGCGTCATAATCATTCATGAAAAATAACAGAAAGGAGTCGTACAATGAGAAAAAAGGCTACTGTCATAGGCGCCGGAAATGTAGGCGCTACCGCCGCGATGCGTCTTGCCGAAAAGGAACTGGCTGATGTGGTTCTGATTGACATTCTTGAGGGTGTCCCCGCGGGGAAGGCCCTCGACCTGATGGAGGCGGCGCCGATTGAAAAGCATGATTGCAGAATAACGGGGGCGTCGGGCGATTATTCCGAGGCGAAAGACTCCGACATCGTCATTATTACGGCGGGTATTCCGAGAAAACCCGGAATGAGCCGGGATGATCTTCTGGCCACCAACAAGGCCATCATGAGCGCCGTGACAAAAGGCGTGGCTGCCGTTGCTCCCAATGCCATACTGATTATCGTCAGCAACCCTCTCGATGCCATGTGTCATGTGGCGCGGGAAGCCAGCGGATTTCCAAGAAACCGGGTGATTGGTATGGCGGGGGTCCTTGATTCGGCCCGTTTCCGGACCTTTATTGCCATGGAACTCAATGTGTCCGTTGAAAATACACATGCATTCGTATTGGGTGGACACGGGGATACCATGGTCCCGCTCCCCAGGTACTCAACGGTGGCGGGCATCCCCATCACGGAGTTGCTGTCGCAGGACAGAATTGATGCGCTCGTGGAGAGGACGAGGACCGGAGGCGCGGAAATTGTCGGCCTTTTGAAGACGGGCAGCGCCTACTATGCCCCGGCCTCCGCGGCGGTTGAGATGGCCGAGGCGATTTTGAAGGACAAGAAGAAAATTCTCCCCTGTGCGGCCTGCCTGGACGGAGAATACGGCATCCATGATCTGTTCATAGGGGTCCCCGTGAAACTGGGAGTCGGCGGCGTAGAGGAAATCATTGAAATCAAGTTGACGGATGCCGAGAAAGAGGCATTGAATCATTCCGCCGAGGCGGTCAGGGCCTTGGTGGATGCCATGAAAAAACTGAACTAAGGATGCAACTTGGACGAAGAAGTCCTCCTGGGTCTCCTTGAAGATCTGGCATCCGGCCTTGAAATGGAGGTCCGCTACGAGTCCATGGACAGCGAGGCGGCCTTTTCGTCCGGGGGTTTGTGCAGGATCAGGGGGAAGCCGGTTATTATCGTCAACCGAAAAGCCGCCCTTCCGGAAAAAATCCAAATCCTGGCCCGGGCCTTGAATCGTATGGATCTGGGCCCGGTCCACATGAAGCCCGCTTTGAGAGAGTTCCTGGAGAAGATGGAAATGTTGGGCGCTTAGAACAGAAAGGTCTTCTTTTCTTTCTTTTCCGGATTTCTCCTGTGCCTGAAGTTCATGCGCCCGTAAAAGTCCAGATATTTGGCAAGACATCGTTTCATGTACTTTCGCTCGGATATCTCCTGAATGCCCCGAATGTTGTGATAGTAGTCCAGATTATCGTAAATGTGGCCTGACATCTCACACAGATATTGGGACCTGACCAGCTTTTCATCCACTTCAAAACCCCTGGATTTCATCACCCGGGGACCGGTGAAAATCACGAGGGCGCCCGGTTCGGAAATAACGACATCCCCCAGGGCCGCATAACTGGCAATGGCGCCGCCGGTGGAAGGATCGGCCAGAATGGAAATGTAGGGAAGACCGCTTCGCTTGAGGCGGTTGACCGATTCTATCGTCTTCACCATCTGCATGAGGGCCGAAATGCCCTCATACAGCCGCGCCCCGCCGGAGCAGCAAAGGCTTATGAAGGGGATGTTTTCCTGGATGGCGTAATCCACCCCCCGTCTGAATTTCTCACCGAAGACAACACCCATGGATCCTCCGCAATAGTAGAAAGTGCTTAATGCCATGACCACTTCATTTTCGAAGATCCGTGCGCTTCCCACCACAAGCGATTCGTTGAAATGGGAGTGACCTTCCTGCTTTGCCAGAAAGTCCCTGTAGTAACCGGTAATGGCCTCCTCGTCCAGGAGTTGGTCCACCGTAAGATTCCGGTATAGTTCATGGAAGCTGCCCGTATCCGCAAGGCAGTCGATCCAGCCGCTTGCCCCCAGGATGTAGGAATAGCCGCACTCGGGACACACATTGAAATTGTCCAGCAACGCCTTCAAGGGAATCAGTTTTCCGCACCCCCTGTCACGTCTGCTTCCGTCCGCTCCGGCGCCGCACTGGATCAATTCCTTGTTGTCTTCGATCTGCTGAATGTTCCCGTAGTTATCGCTCACCTCCGTCAAACTGGTGTAATTCAAAATCTTTATGTCCGGGGGAGGTTTTCGAAAGGCCTTTTTTATGGGTTTTTCAATATATCGCTTGATATCATAAAACTTGCCCGTTCCCTTTGAAAGACCGTACTGCTTTGCGCGAATCTCTCTTTTCTTGATGAGTTTGTTGATTTTTGATCGTGAGAGATCTTTCATGGCCTTCGTAAGGAATTGTCGGATATTCTCCGCCATTTCTTCAGCGTTGGTTACGTTCTCGGGCGCCGGAACGATCCGGTCAATGACATCGAGGCTCTTCAATTCTTTGGCGGAGGGTTTCAGGATGGTTAAAGCATCCTCTATCCGTTCCGGATCACGAAATACAATGGAAGCCATGCTTTCAGGAGGGGCGGTTGCGTAGAGTGCGTCTTCCATCTGCCCCCGGACATCCGTTACCTGAATGGCCAGTGCCCCCCCGCTTCCACCCTCTCCCAGAATAAGCGAGATGGTTCTGAGCGGGAGCGTCAAGAACTCACTGATGAGGTGGGCGATAAAAAAAGCTTGAAAACGCTGCGCCGAATACATGGAAATATCGGCGCCATAGGTATCAATGATGGTGAACAGAAAGGTATTTTCCGGATCCGCTTTCCTGACCTTTTTGAGAATTCCAAGAATAACGGAATGATCATCCGAGGTAAGCATGCCGTAATTGAGTTTGCTCAAATCTTGCCTGTTTTGGAGGTCCTCGGGCCTGGGCTTCTGCTGTGCCACTACATAAAGAAGGTTGTTTTCAAAATGGCAGGATCCTGCAATCAGTGAATCCCCCGTGTTCTCCATCGTTTCAAAATCAGGAAAAAGCCTGCCTATGATATGTGAGGCCCTTGGTCTGAAAGGATGTCTTGTTCTCCTCTTAAAAATTTCAACCAGATCTTTTTCTTTCTTCGCCATAAAAATAATCCTCAATTACTAATCATTCAAAATCCGCCATCCTGCTCACGCGCCCATATCGTTTTCCGGTTTGAATTCGTCCGCCGGAAGGGGAACCCCCTTTTCCTCAAATTCGTCGACCGCGTCCGAGATGCTCTTGAACAGACGCTGGGGGGTAAGAAACATGCGCTTCAATAGTCCAAAGGTCCCGTTGCTGATGCTTTTGAGAGCTATGTAATGGACTTCCGGGTTGGATATGGGACCCTGCACCTGAAAGTAATCAGCATACAGCGCCTTTTCATCTCCGGTCAAGAGGTATCCTACAATCGGTATGTGGCTGATCACGGTATCGATGGTTACCAGGGGAAGAATCCCCAATTCCGCATTCAAGGTGGCCGTATTCAGATCGGCTTCTCCCTTGACGACGGCATTGAACACCGGGCTTTGCATGGTTAAACCTTCCGTCTTGGCAATGCCTTTCTCCAATCCGATATTTCCCCCGATACTTTCAAAATAAAGCCCTTCCTTGCTAAGATCGGGGGAGCGCTCCTGAAAAACCCTTTGGAGACTCAGAAAATCCATTATCTTAATAAAAACATGGGATTTTTTCACCACACCGTGCTCCAGGTCGAAATTGACGGTCCCCGTAAGGTTTGAGACCAGATCTCTTTCGTTGTTTCCTTCCGTAAAAAACAATGCCTCCATGGTCATATCCCCCTCCACATTGGATTGTATGAAATGAAGGGATTCAGGAAGTTCCCGCAAAGGCTGTCGGTCCGTTTCGAGGTAGCCGGAAAACATCGTTTCGGGCTTTCCGTTCTTTTTCATATGTCCGCGCAAGCGAAGGCTTCCATTTTTCCAGCGAAGTCTCGACCGGCTGACGTAGACGTCGCCCGCCCGCAGAGCACATTCTATTTTGAGGGGGCCATACTTGAATTGTCCCAGCTCCCCTTTTAACGCGCTGACATTGAATTGGATATCCGATTTTTTTACAAATTGGCCGGTGATTCTTTCCTCCCGCTTATTTTCTTCGTCGCCGTTCATGCCGGGATACGGCGTGGTTTGGTTCGGATTGACAATGGAGGATGGTTCCCTTTTTTCTTCTTGAAAAACAGGTGTATCCGGTTCTTCGGCGGAAATGATGGAAACGGGTCCGGAAACACGGTCGTTCTTTGTGCTTCCCGTTTCCTCTACCGGGCCGGTCCTTCCCGATGGAGAAGACACCCTATTTACGAAGGAGGGCAGGCCGCCCGGTATCAGATCGGAAAGATAAAGATAATCCGTTCGGACGGTCAGATTCCCGGACAGACCATCCCACCCCTGGAGGGCGCCATTTATCTGGAATTCCGTTTTGCCCATATTCAGATGAAGTGTTTCGATGCGGACTTTCTTTCCGAAGAAGGCAACATTCAAATCGCAGTTGCTAACCGGCAGGGGAAGAACAGCGCTTTCGAAAGAAAGGCCGTTCCCCGTCATGGCGCCCTGTACGGTGGTTTCCATCGGCTTTGAGGGGGATAGCTTTACGGAAACATCAAACCCAAGATCCCCGCCGGCCGGCAGATTCCTTTTCTTGAAACGAATGCCCAGGTCCTCCAGAACAATACGATTGCTGGAAGCTTCGAATTGAATGGAGTCGTCGTTTTGAAGATCCATAAGCCCGTTGAGCCGGAGACTGGATGCCCCCATATCGCACTTCAAATCAGAAATTCGAAACTCCTTGCCGGGTTTCAGAAGTGCGTGGAAAACCGTCTCCCCCTGAATCTTGAAAGGAGCGACCGTCAGGGTGTCTGTTTCGAGGGAAACCTTCTTCAGATCAATCTTCCCATCAAACGCCCACTCTTTCTCTCCTTTTTTCAAAGTTAGATCGCACGGGACGCTCGTTTTAAACTTCAATAGAGGGGAGGTTTCAGGAAAAAATCGCTCCAGCCATTCATTCATATCCGTCTCGGATTGAATCCGGGCCTCCATGGTTTCCCATGTTTTTCCTATAATTCCGGATGCCTCCATTTTTGATCTTCCCCACCATCCGGATGCCGAAAATTTTTTCCGACCGTCCGGCTCAACCGTAAGAATGCCGTTATCCACCACGGCGGGAAACAAGATCTTCTTGTGTTTTATCCGGGCATCGGAAAAAATGAACCTGCCGGTTCTGATTTCAGGAAATGTCCAGTCGTCCTCGTAGGACAGGCTTATCTTCGTGTCGAGTCTCCCGGTTCCGTCTTCAAAATCGTCCAAGTTTCGACGGATATCATCCGGTAGAAGAGAGAGTCTTTTTTGCTCCAGAAGATCCGCGATATCAAAGGACCCCGCCATGACAATCAGAAACTTCGGGTCATCCACATAAAGGCTGTCCACATGGAGCGTTCCTCGGGAGATCTTGGAATGCCCGAAATGAGCCTTTACGCCTGAGACGTTGACGGCCCCCTTTTTGATCTCCAGTTTCCCGAATACGCCTTGAACAGGGAGGCCTTCGCTTCCCTCAAAGGCGGTCAGCCCTTTACAATCCAAACGGAGCAGGAGCGCCCCGGCGTTGGACGCATGGTCCAGGTTCGCCAGCTGTTCCAGGCTTCCATCCAAGGAAAAGCGATCAACCTGAACCGTTCCCCCGGAGAAAAGAGGGAAGAGCTTTTCGTCCACCCATCGGGGAAGGAGAGAAGAGGGAAAGATATTCCGGAAAGTCGCGAGAGCCATCTCGGCGCTGTTGACCTGGAGATCCAGATGAGGATTGGTCGGCTCTTGCATATTGAGGGACGCATCTCCTTTCAGGAAGAACCCCTTCCCCCGCAGCTGAAAAGAAGGGATGATGATCTTCTTTTCCGCGTAAGAAGCGGTAAAAGGAAGGCGCAATTCATTGAAGACAAACCGCTTTTCATCTTTCCCGTCCACGATCATAAAGTCGGGATTTTTGAAGAGAATCCGTCCTTTGCCCATCATCGATTTGAAAGGGTTGCCCCGGGCCGTGATCTCTATTTTTCCAGTCCCCCCATTCACGGGAACAGCCCCCGGCCAACTGAAACGGGAAAGCGGCACATCACCCGATGTAAAATCAACGCTCAGGGATGCTTCCTTGCCGGGCGTCAACTCCAATGCAATTTCGGCGGTAAAGGGAATTTCATTTCCCCTGTAAACAGCGGCTCCTTTCAAGCTTGCCTTGACGGTATGAAGGGTATTGTCGGGCAGGGTTATTCTGGCCGAGAGGCCCTCCAGCGCAACAGGAACCCCCTTCACGCACACATGGGCCTTTTCCACCATGAGAGAAGGCAGCCTGGCAACCCCCTCCAGAAAATGTTCGCCGAACAAAGAGGGCGCCTGATTTATCGGCATATCCTCGTCAAAAGGATTGGAGCATTGTATTTCCGGGGCGATCAACTGAATTTCGCCGGGAATGAATCTTCCTTTCAACAGTTCTTTCGCGTTCAGCTTCAAATTGACCCTGAAAGCCGTCATTTTTTCGGATCCCTCCGGCGAAATCACCGAGAGGTTGTTGACGCTCAGACCGAAGCCTCTCCAGAAGGAGAGTTGTATTTCGCCTGCACGAAGCTCGTATCCGGTCATTTTTGAAATTTCTTTTAACAGGTAGGCCTGAACGGATTTTTTCTGTATCAGCGTATTGAGGAGCAGGATGGTTGCCGCAAACAGCAAAATCAGTAGAAAAGCAGGGAGGAGTAGACCCTTTAGTTTCTTAAAAAATAGCAAATAGAATCAAGCCTCGATAAACAGTTGGGCGCATTCCGAGCGGCAAATCAACCTTGGTCCATCCTCCGGTAATAATCCCGAATTATCTTCCCGTGGTCGAATGCAAGATCGTTCGGGATGGAACTGGAATCAAATATCCCGATATCTTCCGCATCATCGGCGGCCACCGGCCTCCCGTCGGCCCTGGCCCCGAAGACCACCGAAATCGTATGCTGCCTCGGATCCCGCGAGGGATCCGAGTAGGCGCCCAATTGAAAGAGAAGTTCCACCTTCAGAGACGTTTCCTCTTCCGCTTCTCTCAAGGCCGCCTCCTCAAGGCTTTCTCCGTAATCTACAAAACCACCGGGGATGGCCCACCCAAAGGGATAGTTCTTTCGTCCTGATCAAAACGATTCCGGAACCCATTTCAATAATAATATCAACAGTCGGGACAGGATTTCTGTAGGAGACCACCGGTTTGCCGCAATGGGGGCACAATAGAAATTTCCGCATGATTAAAGTTCCTTTATGCCCAAAATTAATACACTGCCGAGATATAAGCAAGGGTAAATTTCCTAAACGGGTCCGCTATCTTACAGCAATCTTGAAATCATGGCAACAAACTGATATCCTCTCTCAAACAAACCAGGGCGCCAAACCGACTGTGGCGTATATCCTGGCCTTTTCAGAGTCTTTTTATGAAACAGAACTGGTGGAGAACCAAAGCATGTGGAATCAGATAACCCTCCGCATCCGAATCTGTCTGCTTCTGGCAGCCTTGATTTCCGTTACGCTTATGGGTGGAATAATCACCATCTGGTACTCTTACCGGATGGAAATCCTTTTAACCAAGGTCATTGACAGGGATATCGCCGCCTTCCAGTCCGCTGAGGCCCTTGAAATCGCTCTGGTCAACCAGAAGGGATTTCTGTCCTATTATTTCCTGGACGATGATCCCGAGTGGCTCAGACGTCTGGGAGAAGCCCGCCAGGTTTTTAAAGAAAGGATGAAAAGGGCAAATTCCGCCGCGGAAACCAACGAGCAGAAGGAAACGCTTGAACGGATTGAATCCGAGTATGTTCAGTATATCGCGGTAAAGGACAGGGTAATTTCCTATTATAAAATGGGAAAACAGGCTGAAGGCGCTGAACTCCACAAAAGCGTGAGGAATCGTTTCTTCAGGATTCTGGAACTGTGTGAAGAATACAAAAACCTGTATACGGCCGGCATAAGGAGAGATGAGGGACGACAGCCAAGATGAGGCCCAACGATTGAGAATCATTGTAGCGATCGCAATGGCGTCGGTCCTGGTTCTGGGTCTCCTCCTGGTTTTTTTCCTCATACACCACATCCTCACTCCTCTGCACAGATTGACGGTTGCCGCGGATAGAAAGGGCGCTTCCAAAAAACCGGGGGATGAGGTATACTCGCTCAGCGAATCGGTGCGCGGACTCATCGAAGATGCGGACCAGGCACAGACCCAACTGGAAAAGAGTCGGGAAAGCCTCCTGCAGGCCGAAAAGATGGTCTCCGTCGGCAAGCTTGCCGCGGGTATGGCCCACAGCATTCGAAATCCCCTCACGTCGGTCAAAATGCGGCTTTTTTCCCTTAACAGGACGCTTGCACTGTCGGATGCCCAGAAAGACGATTTCGATGTGATCTCAGAGGAAATCAACCATGTGGACACCATTGTTCAGAATTTTCTGGAATTTTCCCGTGCTCCGAAGCTAAAGATCCAGAAGATCCATCCCTCCGAACTGGTGGATATGGTGCTCCAGCTGCTCAGGCATCGGCTGGATTCGTACGATGTAAAAACCAGCGTGGTCAGGTCGGAAGACCTGCCGGAAATCCAGGGCGATCCGGAACAATTGAAGGAGGTTCTGGTAAATCTCGTGGAGAATGCCTGCGAAGCCATGGAAGGCGGAGGACAGATCATCATCGAAGAAGAGCAGACCATCCTGGAACCGTATGGGCGGGTGGTTCTTATCCGCTTGAAAGACAACGGCCCCGGAATTCAGAAAAGCCTTCAACCCAAAATCCTGGAGCCGTTCTTCACCACCAAGGAAGAGGGCACCGGTCTCGGTCTGAGCATCGCGAGCAGGATTGTGGAGGAACATGGCGGAAGAATGGATTTTGTTTCCAACGAAGGGGAAGGAACCACGTTTATTATTGTGCTTCCCGTCAAATCGGCAAGCCCCGAAGGAGTGCGGTTTTGAGCGACATCCTGATTATTGACGATGATGACCAGTTGCGAATGAGCTTTGAAAGGCTGTTGAAAGAGGAAGGATATACGGTCAGAAACGCCCCTTCAGGGGAAGCAGGTCTTTCGCAGATTCGATCCAGGGTCCCGGACCTGATTATCCTCGATATGCGGCTGCCGGGTATGAACGGTCTCGAAACCTTCAAACGCATCCACGAAATCGAACCCAAACTGCCGGTTATCATCATGACGGCCTACGGAACCACCGAGACGGCCATTGAAGCCACAAAACTGGGCGCCTTTGATTATATCCTCAAGCCTTTTGATATCCCGGAAATGTTGGGAATCCTTGCTCAGGCCCTTGAGGCCGGACGGTTTTCCAGATCCCCGGTCGATGTGGATGTTGTGCCGGAAAATGCCTCCAGAGAGGCGATTATCGGCCGAAGCAAACCGATGCAGGAGGTGTACAAGGCTATCGGAAGGGTTTCCTCAACCGATGCAACGGTGCTGATTCGAGGGGAATCCGGGACCGGGAAGGAATTGGCTGCAAGGGCCATCTATCAGCACAGCCCCAGGGCAAAAAAGCCGTTTTTGGTCATCAATTGCGTGGCCATCCCCGAAAATCTCCTGGAAAGTGAACTGTTCGGGTATGAAAAGGGCGCCTTCACGGGGGCCGTTCACAGGAGGGTGGGGAAAATTGAACAGGCCCACGGAGGCACCGTATTCCTGGACGAAATCGGGGACATGCCCTCCGGCATTCAGGCCAAGGTCTTGCGGCTCCTCCAGGAAAAGAGCATCGAGCGTCTGGGAGGGCGGGGCACCATTCCGGTGGATGTCAGGATTATCGCGGCGACCAACCGGAACCTTGAAGATGCCTTGTCTCAAGGGCGTTTTCGCGAGGATCTCTATTATCGCCTCAAAGTGGTGACCATTTTACTGCCTCCACTTAGGGAGAGGGTGGAAGATATCCCGTTGCTCACGAAATATTTTCTGTCGAGGCATGCCTCCCAGGTGGGGATGGACAACCCGGGAATCACGGATCATGCCATTGAAAAGATTGAACGGCTATGCCTGGCCGGGAAATGTTCGGGAAATTTCCAATGTCTTGCAGAAGGCGCTCATCTTCAACCGCGGGGCGCCGGTCAATGCGGAAGATATAGCCCACGCCATAGATGAAAAAAGTCCGGGTGTCCGGGAAGAGGGAGGAGAATCGGAGGATGCTATTCGAGGATGGGTGCATAATGCCCTCAAGAATGAGGGAGAAGACAACCTCTTCGATGCCTGTATGGACGGATTCGCAAGCCTTCTGATCAAAGAAGCCCTCAATATGACGGGGGGCAATCGTTCGAAAGCCGCCAGACTCCTGGGGCTTTCCCGGCCCACATTGCATTCCAAAATTGAAAAATTTCGTTTGAAATTCGAGACTTCGGTGAAAGAAATTTGACGGTTCCTTTTGTTCACACATTAAAGAATTTTCGACCGCTCAAAGCGTACTTCATCCAGAACCGCTTGGCTCTTGCAGTGGGGTTGGGGAGTCTTCTCCTGGTGGATTTCCTCCAGCTGCTCATTCCTCTGATTATCAAAAAGGCGATCAACCTCCTCACCATTCAATCCGATCCCGAAACGGGGATCCAGCTCTTGAAATATGCCCTCATGATCGGGGGCATCGCCCTGGTGGTCACAATCTTCCGCTATACCTGGAGACACATGATCATGGGCCACTCAAGGAAGGTGGAAATGCATTTGCGGTCCCGGATTTACGGTCATGTGCAAACCCTTTCCCCCTCCTTTTTCAAACGAACCAAAACAGGCGATCTCATGGCAAGGGCCATTAATGACATCAACTCCGTTCGAATGGCCAGCGGTATGGGCCTGGTGGCCTTTGTGGACGGAGCCGTCCTGGGCACGGCCGCGGTGGGCTTCATGATTTCCATCGATATGCGGCTCACATTGATTGCCTTGATCCCCGCTCCGATCGTGATCCTGTTCACCAGGGCCTTGACGAAACGCATGTCGGAGAGGTTTGAAGCCGTTCAAAAGACCTTTGCCGATCTTACGGAACAGGTTCGGGAGTCTTTCGCCGGGATTAAAGTGATCAAGGCCCACGACAGGGAAAATTGGGAATACGGCAAAACGGAGAAAATGGGGGTGAAATATGTGTCCGAGAACATGCGTCTGGCCAGGACGCTTGCCCTCTTTTTCCCCATCATGAGCATTTTTTCCAATGCGGGCCTTGCCATTGTCATAGGTTTGGGGGGACGCTATGTGATCCTCGACCACATTACTCCGGGCGATTTTGTGGCCTTCATTGCCTACCTGAACCTCCTCACCTGGCCCATGATGGCCATGGGATGGGTGACAAACCTGATCCAGAGAGGGTCCGCCTCCATGCGACGCATTAACCGCATTCTGGAGGAAAAACCGGAAATTGCGGATCCTTTGCCCGCCAAAACCGGCGCACGACGAACAAACTCCCATTTGCCTCCGCATGGTGAGGAAGCGGGACGGGAGGATTCCGCCGTTGTCATCGATGATCTCAGCATGAAATTCCAGGGTCTTGCCGAGCACACGTTGAAACACATCTCACTAAGGATAAAAAGTGGAGAGACCGTTGCCATTGTCGGAAAGGTGGGGTCCGGAAAGACCACCCTGCTGGAGAGTATTCCCCGACTCTTGAATGTGCCGACGGGCAAAGTCTTTGTGGCGGGTCGGGATGTCTGCGCCATGCCCCTTCAAGAACTCCGCGAACAAATCGGTTTTGTCACACAGGATCTCTTCCTGTTTTCAGATACGGTAGCCAACAACATCACTTTTGGAAGAGAAGGGATCACGGAAATAGAAATCCTGGATTCTCTGCGGGTCGCCGGTATTTTGGATGAAATTCAGGATCTTGAAGACGGCATCGATACGTGGCTGGGAGAGCTGGGAAAAACCCTGTCCGGGGGACAGCGACAGAGACTGACCATCGCCCGTGCCCTGGTGCGACCCTTTCCGATCCTCATCATGGATGACGCGCTTTCCATGGTGGACATGAAGACGGAGGAAAAAATCCTCAACCGGATACTCGATATGCGTAAAAACGAAACCACCCTGTTCGTCTCTCACAGGTCTTCGACCATTCTCAGAGCGGACCGCATTATTGTTCTGGACAAAGGCGGAATCGTGGAACAGGGAACCCACCAGGACCTTATCACAAGAGATGGAACCTATACGGCCCTTTACAAGGAACAGCTCATGGCGGAACGGCTGGAAATGGGGGACGTTCAGTAAATGTTCGGAGATTTTGGATATTCGGAAGAAGGACAACTGGGAAAGCCTTATAATCTCAAACTGCTCAAACGCCTCGCAGCCTATGCGTTTCCCTATAAGAAAACGGTGGCCGCGGGTCTCCTGTTCTCCATCCTCATCACGCTTTTTGACCTTGCGGCGCCGTACCTTACCAAAATTGCCATTGACCGGTACATCCTTTCTTCCTGGTATCGAATCGATTCCGAAAAGGCGATAAATCCTCGAGATCGGAAGATCCTGCGAGAGTATCGGACTCTATTCATTCAAGATAAGAGCAAGTCGGGGTTCTTTATCTCCAATAAGAACCTCAAGAAGATAGATCCGGCCGAGCTGCATCGGCTCAGGGAGAACAAAATTCTCCTGTCCGAAAGGTTTTATCGATTCAATACCGAAAAACGGGACCTTATCCCGGACCCCTATAAGAAAGCTATTTTGCACGATGGATGACGGCTGGAGCATGATCCCTTACAAGCTTCTTGAGAAGCTGCCTGAAAAAGACCGGGTCAAGATCCGCGGCGGCGACCTCACCGGCGTCGCCGTGCTCGCGGCGCTTTTTTTCTTTCTGCTCCTTTTATCGATCGGTTTCGGCTATGGCGAATACTATCTGCTGGAATTCACCGGACAACGGATCATGCTGGATATCCGGCTGGAACTTTTTAAAAAGATGCAGTCCCAGGCCGTGCGGTTTTTCGACAAACACCCTGTCGGGCGCCTTGTGACAAGGGTGAGCAATGATATCGAAAACCTGAATGAAATGTTTAAATCCGTATTGATCACGGTCTTCAAGGACCTGTTCATCCTTCTGGGAATACTCATCGTGATGGTCTCCATCAACTACCAGCTTGCCCTGATCTGTATTGCGCTTCTGCCGTTCATTTTCGGCATCACCATCCTGTTCAGCACCATGGCCAGGGAGGCGTTCCGGGAACTGCGAACCACCGTGGCAAAAATTAACGCCTTTTTGCAGGAACGAATTCGGGGCATGAAGGTTATCCAACTGTTTATACAGGAAGCATCCCAAAGTCGGATTTTCGCCCGAATCAACCAGGAAAACTATCTTGCCGGCATGAAACAGATTCGTGTTTTCGCTGTTTTCATGCCGTTAATGGAAATGATTTCTTCCATCGCCGTGGCCGTGCTCATCTGGTACGGTGGAGGAAAGGTGATCCAGGAAGAATTGACCCTGGGTTCCCTTGTGGCCTTCATCAGTTACATCCAGATGTTTTTTAAACCGGTCAGGGACATATCGGAAAAATACAATATCATGCAACAGGCCATGGCTTCGATGGAAAGGATCTTTGAATATATCGATCAGGAAGATGTTATTCCCGAACCGGCGAATCCGGTATTGCCTGAAACCATCCGGGGACATCTGATTTTTCAAAACGTCCATTTCCGATACGGTGACGGCCCAAAGGTGCTCAAGGACATCTCCTTTGAAATAAAACCGGGGGAAACCGTTGCCATCGTGGGGTCCACCGGATCGGGCAAGACAACCCTGTCCAATTTGATCGAGCGATTCTATGATCCCGATGAAGGCCGTATCCTGTTGGACGGCGTTGATCTCAGGCAATGGCCCCCGGGGAAACTCAGAGAGACGATCGGCATCTGTCAACAGGACGTATTTATCTTCGCAGGGACGATCGCGGAAAACATCTCGCTGGGGAGGGAAGACCTGAGCCTTGAACAGATAAGGGACGCGGCCGAGACCGCCAATGCACGGCCGTTTATAGAAAAACTCCCGGGCGGTTTCGACCGGGAAATCAGTGAAGGCGGTTCGACCCTTTCCGCGGGACAGCGTCAGCTTCTGTCTTTTGCCAGGGCCCTGGCAGGCAATCCGCGTCTTCTCATATTGGATGAAGCCACCTCCAGCGTGGATCCTGAAACGGAACAACTGATACAGGACGCCATCCTGAGGATAACCGAGGAAAGGACAACCATTATCGTAGCCCACAGACCTTCCACCATAAAACACGCAGACAGGGTGCTGGTCATGAAAGACGGCTGTCTGACCGTCAGGGATCGCCTTGAAACCCTTGACAAAAAGAGCCGGATATTGAGATGATTCACCCTGCTGCGTTTTATTAGCCGTTATCATAGGCGTCAATCCCCTCCGCGGGGGTTGCCACAGGGATTGACAGGAGGATAGAATTATCATGGGTAAACCGGTTGTATCCATTGTACGTTATGAAGAAAATCAGGACTCCGTCCGCAAGGCCGTAGATCTGTGCGGAGGGCTGGATCTCCTGCCCCCCAAGGCAAAAGTATTCATCAAGCCCAATATCGTTTTCTGGACCCACAAGGTTCGGTTTCCCAAATGGGGGGTGATTACCACCTCCCGAACGGTGGAGGACATGGTGATTCTTCTCAAAGAGAGGGGGGTGGAAGAGATTACGATCGGGGAAGGCATTGTCATGTCGCCCAAGGACCGAGGAGAAACCCCGGCTTCCGCCTTTGAAAGCCTCGGATACAATTTGTTGAAAAAGCGTTACGGCGTCAAGGCGATCAATACCCATGAACGGGAATTCCGGGAAGTGGATCTGGGAAACGGAGATACCCTTCGTTTTAATGCCGACATCCTGGACAGTGATTTTGTGGTGGATATCCCGGTGCTCAAAACCCACGCTCAGACGGTGGTTAGCCTAGGAATCAAGAATCTTAAAGGAACGATCGATATCAAGTCCAGGAGAAAATGTCACAATGCCGATCCGGTGAAAGATCTGAATTACTGGGTCAGCAAGCTGGCGGATCGCCATGCCTCCCATCTTTACTCTGCTTGACGGCATCTATACAACGGCTCGGGGGCCGAGTTTTGATGGTCGTGTCCGCCGGAGCAATATTCTCGTGGCTTCAGCGGACATATTGTCGGCGGATCTGGTGGGCGCCAGGGTATTGGGGCAGGAACCGTCAGAGGTGCCGCACCTGGTCCATGCGGCAAAGAGAAGGAACAGGAAGCCTGGACCTGTCGGACGTGGAGGTGGTGGGGGAAGAACTCGAAAAGGTGGCTTTTCATCATGAGTCCGCCTTTCCCTACAGCGACAACATCCTGCCCCTGCCCATGGCGAAAATGGGAATCAAGGGCCTGGCCTATCGCAAATACGATCTGACCATGTGCACCTACTGCTCGGGATTGAACGGCGTTGTCCTTGCCGCCATCGCCGCGGCCTGGAAAGGCGAGCCGTGGGATGATGTGGAAGTGCTTACGGGAAAATCGATGGCGCCTACCCCGGGCATGAAAAAGACGATTCTCTTCGGGAAATGCATGTACCAGAAGCACAAAGACAACCCGGATATCAAGGAGATGATCCCCATCAAGAGCTGTCCGCCAAAGCCGGCGAGCATTGTAAAAGCCTTTCATCAGGCCGGCATCGAAATCAACCCGTCCATGATCGAAAACGCGGATATGGCCCCGGGATTTTTCATGAAAAGGTACGAGGGAAAACCGGAATTTGAAGAACGGCACTTCACCGTCGTTTGAGGAGGAGAAAAAGTTATTTCCGACAGCAGAAAATACGCGCTCATTGAAACAGATGCGGATATGAAAGGAGTCATCGCGGAACTTGCGTGCCAGCCGGAGATCGGTGTGGACCTCGAGGGAGATTCCATGTTTCATTACCAGGAAAAAGTCTGCCTGTTTCAAATCTCCACCCCGTCCTGGAATTTTGTCATTGACCCTCTCGCCGTGAAGGATCTTTCGCCACTGGCCCCTGTTTTTGCCGACGAGAAGGTCCGGAAAATCTTTCATGGCGCCGATTACGACATTCGTTCCCTGTACAGAGACTTCACCATTGAGGTCCGCTCCCTTTTCGACACACAGATCGCGGCGCGTTTCTTAGGCATGAAGGAAACCGGCCTGGCGAGTCTGCTACAGGAACGATTCGGTGTTGCCAGCGACAAAAGGTACCAGAAAAAGGACTGGTCCAGAAGACCCCTTCCGGAGCCGATGCTCGATTATGCCGTCCAGGACATCTGCTATCTCCTTCCCCTGGCCCGGGTTCTCAGGAAGGAATTGGTTGAAAGAAGACTTCTTTTCTGTGTGGAAGAAGAGTGCGTGCTGCTGGCCGGGGTCAGACCCAATGCCGCGAAAAACAAGCCGTTTTTCCTTCATTTTAAAGGGGCATCAAGGTTGGGTCCAAGGGATCTCGCCGTGCTGGAAAACCTCCTCTCCATGCGGGACCAGATGGCAAAAAAGAGAGACTGCCCCCATTTCAAAATACTTGGGAACAACACTGTTCTCGAGATTGTAAGGCGCAAACCCTTGGACAAAAGGGGACTTACAGGCATACCGGGGCTCAGTCCCAAGTTGATCGGACTGATGGGGGACGCCATCATTGAGAAGGTCAGGGAAGGTCTGGAGCTTCCCGGGATATCACCATGCTAGAAAATCTTCTCTCCATGCGGGACCAGATGGCACAAAAGAGAGACTGCCCCCATTTCAAAATACTTGGGAACAACACGGTTCTTGAGATTGTAAGGCGCAAACCATTGGATAAACGGGGACTTACAGGCATACCGGGGCTCAGTCCCAAGTTGATCGGACTGATGGGGGATGTCATCGTTGAAATGGTCAGGAAAGGGTTGGAACTCCCCGGCAGTGCGCTCGAACCTTTTCCTAAAAAGACGGTAAGGCGCTTGATGGCAAAGGAGACATCCAGAATAAAGGCCTTGAAAAAGTGGCGGGATCGGATTGGGGAGAAGCGTGGAATTGATCCGTCTCTGGTCTGCACCAACGCCCAGATACAGGCGCTTGCCATTGCAAACCCGAAGGAACCGGAAGAGATGGAAGAAATTCGGGAGATCAGAAAGTGGCAGGTGGAGATTTTTGGCCCCGGCATTTGTGATGTCCTTCAGGATGCCGGTTGAAACCGCTGCTGAATATTCGGAGAAGACGTCACCATGAAGGGCATGAAGGGTTTAAAGAACAAAGCCTCCGATTCTTTTCCCCCGAGTTTCCCGGATCAAGGGATATAAACCGGCTCCCTCAATATCCGTTCAATGGCCTTTAAAGCCGCCGCGGCGATGTCCGGATGGGTATCTCTCAGGGCCGCTATCTGTCTGAGGTGGTCCGCCGTTCTCATGATCAGGGAAGCCATATCCCCCTCGCTCACGTGCACTGTGAGGATCAAATCCTCCCAGGTCATCCCTTTTGCCCACAGGTAGACCGCCGCCGCGGGCCAGTAGAGGAGCGGCGGACCCTCAAAACCCCTGCTCGATTTCAATCTCCTGAGTTCCAGAATTCTTTCCTGAATGAGGCGGAATGTATCCTCCATGGGGCGTAGATCCATCTCCTCTCTCAAGAGGATGTCCACGTCCTGCCCCCTGTCCCAGACGAAAGGAGCGAGCCCTCCCGCCATATTTTCGGGAACGATATTTTCAAACGCCCCCTTTCTGATGGCTTCGGCTATGAGGAGGGGTTGATCCAGCCTGAGATTGGATGCCCACCTTCCATCGACCGTCAATTTGCCGTGTTCATCCGCAAAATCCGTTTCCTTGAGAAAACGCAGATGCCGTTTGAAGCTATGCCACAATCCGCTGCCGGATCCTTGCCATCCCGGCAATGACCGATTGGAATTCCTCCAGGGTTCGCAGAATCCGGTTCTTCTTTTCCGCGTGGCAGAGGCTATTGTGCGGACACGCTTCACAGGGCAGGGCTGCCATCCTTTCTCTCAGGCGAGAAGATTCCTCGTCCTCCGGGGAAAGTCTCGGATGGCGCCTCTCCCACCGGTTTCAGGGTTTCGAGGGCGATTTCGTCGAAAATGCGATCCAGTTCGTCCCTTGAATAGTCCTCGGGAATACGCACAACCTGATCGAAAACAACCTGAATCTGATGGAGATCCACCCTCTTCAATTTGAGTTTTCGTGGTTTTTCGGGATCTTTTTTCAAGATATTGTGGGAAGCGCATACCAGCCTTCCCCGGTCGAAATAGGTCTTGAAAACCATGTAGACTTTGTTGTTTTTATGAAGGAAAAGCCTTCCCGGCGTCAAGGCGCCCGGCCCACTGCTTTCCTTGTTTTCTCGAAACCTGGCAATCCGGGCCGCTTCCATGCTCCGGATCAGGGACGATCGAATCAGGATCTGATCATAAATCTCCCCGGGATCATCGCTGTCGCACCGGGCCTCGGGAAGGAGTTTCCGAATCTTGTTTGCAAGATGGATGGTTCTTTCTTCCAGCTCGGGATTTGCAGGTCCATACTGGTGGGCCGCGAAAGAGTGTTCCAGAAGATCTTTTATCTCCATCGGGGAATGGGAAAGAAGGAGGTTCAAGGTCATGGAAAAATTGATATGGATCTGGCTGGCAACGGGATCGGGGGAGGCGTCCTCCAGTTTTTGCACCAACCCGGGTTTCAGATAGGGTCCCGGAATGGTCAATGCGAAACCGATATTATCTTTTCCCCTCCTGCCCGCCCTGCCGATCATCTGCTGGAGATCCACCGCCGATAAATCGACGAATTCGTGCCCATTGTAGCGATCACTCTGAAGCAGAACCACGGTCCGCGCGGGAAAATTCACCCCGGCAGCCACCGTGGAGGTACAGAAAATGGCCTCCAGGAGACCCTGGTTCATCAATTTTTCGATGAGCACCTTCCAATAGGGGAGTTGCCCGCCATGGTGAGAACCGACCAGAGATTCCAACAGATATTCAATCTGCCGGTTTTCCTTCAGATGAGGATATTCCAGCAGAAAAGACTGCAGAACCGCCTTGAGTTTTCGCTTTTGGGAGACCTTTCTGCTGGGTTGGCAGGTAAGAACGGCATTGTCGCAATCCGCTCTCGACTTGAGAAAAAAGAGGGCAGGGAGAAGATCCAGTTCTCTGAGGCATTTCAGCATCTTTCCATAATCGGGCGCGCCGTGCCTGCCCCTGACATTGGCACTCTCCGCAAGGAAGCCCTTTACCTTGGGGTCCAGGCCCTTTGACGCTCCCTAAGGGAGCCATAAGGCCGTCCGGGAAGAGAAAAAGTGTCTTCAGAGGGACCGGGCGGATATAACTCTGGATCACCCGGTGTGAAGTTTTCCGGATTTTTCCCAGCCAGGCACATACATCCTGCGGGTTCGATATGGTGGCGGAAAGGAGAAGGAGCTTCACCCTCGGCGGCAGGTAGATCATCACTTCCTCCCACACCACGCCCCGTTCCGGATCATTCAGATAGTGGGCTTCATCAAGGATGACAAGATCCGTACGGATATTCACCCCTTTGTGCATGGCATCGTAAAGCTGATTGCGCAGGATCTCCGTGGTGCCCACAATGACCGGCGCGTCCTGGTTTTCCTTCCTGTCGCCGGTGATAATGCCGCAATTTTCAGGACCGAACTCCCGGACGAATTGCTGATAGATGGAATTGGAGAGGGCCTTGAGGGGGGAAGCGTACCAGATCCGCATATTCCTTGCGAGATACTCATAGATGGCATGGGAGGCAATCCAGGTCTTCCCCGATCCGGTGGGGGCGGTCACCAGGACATCATGGTTCATGGCGGCCTCCACCGCCTCCAATTGAAAAGGATCCGGGATGAAAGGGGTTTTCTCGGGAACGCCGATTTGCTCAAAAAAGGGTTTGAGTACCGGGTCTATCCTTGGCTGCGAATAATCTGGTTCTTCTCTGAAACGGTCTTTTTTGCCGGAACGCGAAGGTCTCGGCCGGCGATAATATCTTTTTTGGGCCACTGATTCCTTTTAGAATGAGATTGTTTTTATTAAGAAAAATGATGGATCACTCCACCAGTTCCGCCGCGACCAGATCCATGTCCTGAAGATAGTCCCGCAAGACGGCGTCCACGGGCAAGTCCCTGTGCGGCTTCAATGATCTTGGGGATGGATAGGCCGCAACCCCGGCCGATTTTCAGGCTGTTAAGATAAATTTTTTCGACCGTTTCCCTGACAAACAATCTTGCGGCCGCTTTCACGAAGGCAGGGGTGCGAACCTGTCCATCCCGATGAATAGCGGCCTTATGACAGAGGGCCTTGGCCGTCTCCGCCCAGGTCATCATGTCGGCCAGGAGAAACATCACATGCTGGGACTTGGTGAGTTTGTTGGCACGTGCCTCCAGAATAACGGTATTCATGGCCGAAATGGCGCCGGCCAGGGCAGGGCCTCCCGTATCCTCGGCAAGGGCCTTCAAACTGCCCGCCATTTCCGTGTAAAATCCCCCTTTGGACCGTACGGCGGACCGCATGCGGAACATGGAAATGATATTTCTCTGGATCTCACTGGTCCCCTCGTAGATGGTCAGGATCTTCACATCCCGCTTGATCTTTTCCACCTCGTATTCCCTGATGTAGCCGTACCCCCCGAATGCCTGTATGGCATCGTTGGCCATGGCATCCCCCGCCTCGGTGGCGAAATATTTGGCGATGGACCCCTCCACCTGCAGGTCTTCCTCATCGGTGTCGAGCCTTCTTGCCACTTCCTCGATATAGGCGCGGGCCGCTTCAAGGCGGACCGCATTGGGGACCAGAAGCCGGTGGGTGTATCCCTGCTTCTGAGCAAGGGTTGTGCCGAATTGGACCCGTTCCTTGGAATATTTGATGGCCCGTTCCAGGGCTGCCACCCCGCCCCCGAGACCGAAGGTGGCCACCATGAGCCTTGTATATCCAAACACCTTGTTGGCCTGTTTCAACCCCTGGCCTTCCGCTCCCCCCAGGAGGTCTTCCACGGGGATGAAAAGATCTTCCAGACTCAGAGGGCAGGTATCCGATGCGCGAATGCCGTGTTTGTCTTCGTGTTTTCCCGGGATAAGTCCCTCCGTACCCCCTTTCACCACGAAAAAGGAAGGTCCGTCCGGCGCCTCGGCAAGAATGGTGTAGAGCTGCGCTACGCCTCCGTTGGTAATGAACTGTTTCTGTCCGTTAAGTTTATACCCCTTGATTTTTCCCTGATCATCCAGCACACGTTCCGCCTTTGTCTTCAAGGCCTGCACATTGCTTCCGGCCTCCGGTTCCGTGACGCCATAGGCCACCACCAGACCCTCTTCCGCAATTCTCGTAATATATTTTTCCTGCTGTTCCGGTGTGCCGCCGACCCGTATGGGATCCATCCCCAGGCATATGGCCAAAAAAGAGGTGGCAATGGCAAGGTCCATCTTGGCCATTCTCTCCGACACGATGGCTATCTCCGTCGCACCTGCGCCAAGTCCGCCGTATTCTTCCGGTATGAAAATAAGATGGAGGGCTATATCCGGCCCCAGCATGAACCGGATCAATTTTTCCGGAAATTCACCCAATCTGTCCATTTCCAGTTTGGTTTCCAGAGGGAGTTTTTCCCTCTCCAACTTTTCTATGGTTTCCATGACCATGGACAATACTTCCGGATCCATCTTTGGCTGTGCATTCATCTCTTTAACACCCTCCATGAAATATTCGGACTTGTGCCGTTAGCTAATTACAGCTCTATTATTGATATTCGATCCCCTCCCGTCAAGTTGAAAAGAGCGGTTTCACTTGCATACTCCGCCGAAATCCCGTTCGGACCGGCTTTTCCCTTGACATTGTTTCGCTCCATAATTATTGAGAAACGATGTCTGCGTAATGCGGGGCGCCGGCCCTTTCCGGCAAAACAACGATGTCCAGGCTGCCATCTATCTGAAATGACAATTAAACGCCTACTGATACTGATCCCCGCCCTCATCCTTCTCTTCCTTTTTCAGTCCTATCTGTGGGTTCCCTCCTACGAACAGCAAACCAAGGGAAACCCGGATCGCCTTCACGAATATATTACGGCTACCCTGGGAGACGCCACCCTGCTCAATCCTATTCTTTCGGCGAATTCCACGAGCAGCCGCATCGAGTCCATGGTATTCGAAGGCCTGATCGATTATGATGAAAATTTGCATTTCAGGGGGCGGCTTGCCACCTCCTGGGAAATCAGCGAGGAGGCCTATTTTTATCTCAACGACAAGGCCGCGGTTCCGGGAAAAGGCATCATAACCGCCCGCGACGTCGTTCAAATGATTCAGGAGGCCATGGGGGACAAGGAAATCACGGACCAGAAATTGCGCGCTACTCTTCATCGAATCAAAGAGGTCGCGCTCATCCCTCCCGACACGCGACAAACTGTCCGAACAGAGGAAAATGAAAAAGAAAAAAAGAAAGTGAAAATAACCGTTCACGCCCCGGCCCGAGTCAAACTGACGCTTTCGGAGGTGGATCAGGACCTTTTCAGCAATCTTACGAAGCTTCTCGGAAAAGACTATTTTTCCTCTTTCAACGGGACGCCCTTCCTGGATGTGGAACCTCCGGTGGACGAGAAGATACGGGCGGTCTATGTAAAGGAGATCCTTCCCCCCACTGAGCAAAATCCCGTGCTGATTTTTCATCTGAGGCCGAACGTGAAATTCCACGACGGACACGTCTTTGATGCAGGGGATGTGAAATTCACCTATGACGCCATTTTGAACCCGGCAAATCTTTCTCCGAGATTGTCCGATTTCGAGCCGGTGAAACAGGTGCAGGTGATCGATCCCCTGACCGTTCGAATCGTTTACAAAAGGCTCTATTCTCCGGCATTGGGAACATGGGGAATGGGCATTCTGCCGGAACATCTGCTGAATCGAAAGGTCCTGTTAAAGGAGGCGAAAGCCGCGGGCATACCCCCCGACAAGTTCTCCATTCGGCAGAGCAGCTTCAACCGGCATCCGGTGGGGTGCGGGCCCTTTCTTTTTAACGAATGGAAGTCCGATCAGTTCATAGCGCTGTCGGCTTTCGATCACTATTGGGAAGGCGCTCCACATTATCAAAAGTTTTTCTTGCGGATCATCCCCGATCTCTTGACCCAGGAGATGGAATTTTACTCCGGTACGCTGGACAGTTACGACGTGCAGCCCCATCAGGTGGCAAGGCTGGAGAAGGATAAGAGATTTCAGTGTTTTTCGGGCGATTCTTTCGGCTATACCTATATCGGATACAATATGAGAAGGGCGCCCTTCAATGATGTGAGGGTACGAACAGCCTTGAGCATGGCCATAGACGTGAATAAGATGATTGACTACGTACTCTATAAGCAGGCGGAGAGAATCACCGGACCGTTTGTCAAACAGACCGATTATTACGACCACAAGATCCCGCCGATTCCCTACGACCCGCAAGGCGCCCTCAAATTACTGGAAGAAGCGGGGTGGCATAAAAACGCGCGGGGATGGCTCGAAAAAGATGGAAAGCAATTCGCTTTTACGCTCATCACCAACAGCGGAAACGACATCCGGAAGGCGGTCCTGGCGATTGCCCAGGATGCCTGGAAGCAGATCGGCATAGACGTGCGAACGGATATGCTCGAATGGTCGGTCTTTATCCAGGAGAGGGTGGACAAGGCGGATTTCGATGCAGTGGTCCTGGGCTGGGTCATGGGGATAGAACCGGATCTTTTCCAGGTTTGGCATTCGTCCCAGACGCACCCCTATCAGTTGAATTTTGTGGGATTCAAGAACAAAGAGGCGGATGAACTCATCCTGAAAATACGGCAGGAATACAATCATGAAAAACAGGTGCAGTACTGCCACAGACTTCATGAAATTATTGCACGGGAGCAGCCCTACACATTTTTGTATGTGGGGAAATGGACGGCCGTGCTGGACAAAAGGATTGTCATCAGGGATCTGGATAAGGACGGCGTGATGGCCTACAGAAAAATCAAGCCCACCAAGATGGGGAACTACACCTTTGATTTCAACAAATGGGTAAAGGTTCCCGAGATGCCGTCACTTACGCCTGAAAACTGGTAGGGGTAAAAGCACATGTTTTCTTTCATTGGACGAAGCATCATTCAAAAGACCATCACGCTCTTTTTCGTGTCCGTCGTCTCTTTTCTTATCATCCACCTGGCGCCGGGCGAACCGAGCCAGGTGGACCCCCTGAATCCCAAATTCACCCCGGAAATGGTGGAGCGGTTCAAAAAGGAATTTCATTTGAACGAGCCGCTCTACAGCCAGTACCTTTATTTTTATAAGGGGCTTTTTACGGGAAAGATTGTTTCCTGGAAGGACAACCAGTCCGTCCTTTTGAAGATATGGGAACGTTTTTTGAACAGCCTTCCTCTGTTCATCGTGGGGACCATCCTCACCTGGACCCTGTCTTTTCCGGTGGGTATCCGTTCGGCCATATTCCGGGGGGGCCTGTACGACAGGAGCGCCACTTTTCTGGCCTACCTGCTGATTTCCATCCCCGGGTTTTTCTTCGCCTACATCCTGATCATCCTGACGGTGACCGTGCTCCATGTTCCGGTCATCGGAATGGAGACGTTCGGCCTGAGCACCTATTCGTGGACCCATGTCTTCATGGATCGCATCTGGCACCTCCTGCTTCCCTCCATACTCGGCGCCACGGGCGGCATCGCGGTTCTCTCTCGATACGTTCGCAGCCAGATGCTTGAGGTGGAAGGACAGGACTATGTACGAACCGCAAGGGCGAAAGGCCTGCCGTCCGAACAGGTGCACTACAAGCATGCCCTGAGAAACGCCCTGTTGCCCTTTGTGACCATGTTCGGATTGATCCTTCCCGGATTGATCGGCGGATCGGTCATCATCGAGTCCATTTTTTCATGGCCGGGGATGGGGAGAATGGCCTATGAGGCCATTCTGGCAAGGGATTACCCCATTATCCTGACCGTGAACTTCATTTCGGCCGTACTGGTTCTCGCGGGAACTTTTCTGTCGGATCTTCTTTACCTCGTTGTAGATCCCAGGATCCGGTTATGATTTCCACTGAACAAATATTGCAGCATCCGGAAATCCCGAAACGCACAAGGCTGCAAGAGCTGTGGCTTCTTTTCAAGGAAAACAGGCTGGCCATTCTGGGGCTGGTGATTTTTCTTCTTTTCTTCTTCACGGCCGTTGTGGGACTGGTTCTCACCTCCGGGCAGGACCCTGTCATCAATCCCGCTTTGATCCGATTGCAGGAAAAGCTTCTTCCTCCGCTTACCAGGCCCAACCTGAATACCCTGGGCCGGGGGGAGGCGCCCAAACTGGGGGTTTATCTTTTCGGCACGGATGATCTGGGAAGGGACGTGTTTGCCAGGATGCTCCAGGGGGCATGGGTCTCCCTGACCGTTGGATTTGTAGCCGTCGGAATTTCCGTTCTGGTGGGCATATTCATGGGGGGCATCGCGGGATATTTCGGACAGAGCTACATTAAATATGATCACGTTCTGATTGGCGCCATCCTGTTTGCAGGCCTTGTTCTGCTGGGACTGAGGAAAGGGCCCGCAGGGGTTGCTTTGCTCCTTACCGGGAGTGCCTCCATCGCCTTGCTTATGGTTTTAAAACGGAGCTTTCGAAAAAGAAATCCCCCGAAGTGGTTCAAAATAGCGCACGGGAATGCGATTTCGATGGACACCATTATCATGCGGCTGGTGGATATCATGCTCTGTTTTCCCAGTTTCTTTTTGATTTTGACCGTTGTGGCCCTTCTGCCCGCAAGCATGTACAATATCATGATCGTCATCGGACTTACGAGCTGGATGGGCACCACCCGCTTTGTTCGAGCCGAATTCCTGTCTTTACGAGAGCAGGACTTTGTTGCGGCCGCAAAGGCCCTGGGGGTAAAGAATCTCAGAATTATTTTCCGGCATATGATGCCCAATGCCATTGCTCCGGTGCTTGTGTCCGCCACCATCGGCATCGCCACCGCAATCCTGACGGAAGCCGGGCTCAGTTTTTTGGGTTTCGGCGTTCCGCCCCCGCACGCCACCTGGGGAAACATCCTCGCGGACGGGAAGCGATTTATCTTTGACGCCCCCTGGCTGACCTTTATTCCGGGCACGGCCATTCTCATTGTGGTGCTCTGTTTCAATCTGTTCGGCGAGGGACTCAAGGATGCCATGAACCCCAAACTCAGGGAAAAATAGAGAGAATGAATACGAACAACCAGCCTCTGCTTTCCGTACGGAACCTGAAGGTTTATTTCCACGGAAGGGACGACACGGCACGCGCCGTGGATGGCGTCAGCTACGACGTGGGGAAAGGGGAGACGGTCTGTCTGGTGGGGGAAAGCGGATGTGGAAAAACGGTTTCCGCTCTTACCGTCCTGGGCCTTGTTCCCCAACCTCCCGGGGAGATTATTTCCGGCCAGGTTCTTTTCAAGGGAGAAAATATTCTCCGGCTGAAGGATGCGGAGTTGCAAAAGATCCGCGGGAATCAGATTGCCATGGTCTTTCAGGAACCCCTCACCTCCCTCAACCCGGTCTTCACCATCGGAAATCAGATCGAGGAGGCCATCCAGGTTCATGAAAATTTGGAATCGAAGGCCTTAAAAGAGAGGTGCATCACGCTCTTAAAGGATGTTGGAATTGCCTCGCCTGAGCAAAAATTGCGGGATTACCCCCACCAACTCAGTGGCGGACAGAGGCAAAGGGTGATGATCGCCATGGCCCTGGCATGCAACCCCGATCTGATCATCGCGGATGAACCCACCACGGCCCTGGACGTTACCGTACAAGCCCAGATCCTGAATCTCCTGCGATCGATCCAGAAAAGGATTTCCATGTCCATTCTTTATATCACCCATGATCTCGGGGTGGTCGCCAATATTGCGGACAGGGTCTACGTGATGTATTCGGGGTTGATTGCGGAGCAGGGAAATACGGAACAGATCTTTTCAGAGCCCCGGCATCCCTATACACGAGGTCTCCTGGCTTCTCTCCCGGGCAGGTCGAGCCGAGGGAAGAGACTCCACAGCATCCCGGGATCGGTTCCCAATCCTTCCCATAAACCCGAGGGTTGTCCCTTTCATCCCCGATGCGCTTCCGCGGTGGAGACCTGCCGATCCGTTTTTCCGGTGATGTGCGACTATGGGAAGGGTCATCTGAGCAGGTGCCCGGTAATTTATGACCAGGAATTCAAAACGCAAGACAGGGAAAAGCATGGAAACTGATCGGCAAAACATTTTGAAGGTGGAAAACCTGAAGAAATATTTTCCGGTGAGAAGGGGCTTTTTCCAGAAAGTTTCGGCCTGGGTCAAGGCGGTTGACGGGGTGGATTTCACCATTGAAGAGGGCGGCAGCCTGGGGCTCGTGGGGGAGAGCGGGTGCGGGAAATCGACCGTGGCAAAGGTGATTTTGAAACTCCTGGAACCCGATGGGGGAAAATTGATCTTCAAAGGAAAGGATATGGCGCCCCTGACCCCAAAGGAGATGCGTCCGCTTCGAAAAGAGATGCAGATCATTTTCCAGGACCCATACAGCTCTCTCAATCCCCGAATGACCATCGGACAATCCATTGACGAAGGTCTGCGAGGCATGGGGCTGACCAAAAAAATGCGAACGGACCGAAGGAACCAGCTGCTCGAAAAGGTGGGGATATCTCCTCGCGTGGCGGATCGTTACCCCCATGAATTCAGCGGCGGACAGCGGCAGCGGGTGGGAGTGGCAAGGGCACTGAGCGTGGATCCCTCCCTGATTATCTGCGATGAACCGGTTTCGGCCCTGGATGTGTCCATACAAGCACAGATTATCAATCTCCTCAAAGACCTGCAGCAACAGTTTCATCTCAGTTATCTCTTCATCTCCCACGATCTGAATGTGGTGGGATATTTCAGCGACAGGATCGCCGTCATGTACCTGGGCCGCATTATGGAATATGCCGAGGCCGATGAGCTTTTCAACCAACCTCTTCATCCGTACACCAGCGCTCTTCTGTCCGCCGTGCCCATCCCGGACCCGCTACGGAAAAAGGAGTTAATCTCTCTCAAGGGAGACGTGCCAAGCCCCCTGGACCCACCGCCGGGCTGTCTTTTTCAGGGAAGGTGTCCGCTGGTGGAGGGCCGTTGCAGGAAGGAGGAGATCCCCCTCTATACAGTGGGCGCAGGCCATCCGGTTCGGTGCTGGAAGACCACTGGAAATTGATCGGGCCTGTTTTTTTACTTGACTTTTTAGGGCTGGTTGAATAAATTGCCACTTTCCTGGGGGATCGTATAGTGGTAATACGGCGGGTTCTGGCCCCGTTAACCGAGGTTCGAGTCCTCGTCCCCCAGCCAGAAAAGAACAGTGATGAGTAGGCAGTGAGCAGAAGGAAGCAGGCGGCAATAAAATCTGAATCCGCCCGGTTTTTAATTCTTGCTCTGAAATGCTTGCTCTTTGCTTTTTTCAGGGGTCCCATCGTCTAGCGGTCTAGGATATCGGCCTCTCACGCCGGAGACACGGGTTCGATTCCCGTTGGGACTACCAATAACAACATAACCTATTGGAATCATTTATCGGTATCAATGGGTTTCCTCCTTCGCCTTTCTTCCTTTTACATCCATTTTGGTAACGGCTGCAAATTGAGATTCCGATGCCGATCCATCCTCCCTGGCAAGGCCAGGATTGAACCTATCATTCCTGTTTTATGTCATTTCGTCACTAATTGGCAGTCCCCATTGCCTGTAATTCTGAAATCGGTTTAAATTTACCACTTAAGTTTTGCCGGATAATGTCGATATTAATGCCAAGAAGGTAATCCATCTTTGAAACTCCATGATACTGAGAGGGGAATGCTATGCTGCGGACAATGACGCTCGGGAAAAGGATTGCACTGGGAATTGCAATTATGCTCGTGTTGATGGTGGTAGTGGGAATGGCGGGATACCAGGGGCTCACCCGTGTTTCGAAAGTAACCACGTTCTATAGTCAAATCAATGAATTTCAACGCATGGTATCCACCGTTAAGGCTGAGACGGACCAATACCTCCTGTCCTTGTATGCCGGCTTCAGGGAGAAAGAGGAAAAGGCCCACAAGGCGGCGATTACTCAACTGGATCGTACAATGGCAATGGCCGGGAAAATCAAGGACCACCCGATCGTCGATGCCCAAGGCAGGCAAGAACTCAGCCAGTGCGAAAAAGAGGTGATCCAGTATAAAAAAATTCTCGGGGAATATGCGGAGTCGGAAAAGATAAAGAACCAATTGGCTTCAGAAACACAGGCGCTCTATGAACCCCTTCTCGAAAAGATCAATGCAGGAAGCTTGTGGATTGAGGAGATGCTCCTGGGTTGTAAGTTTCAGATGAGCTTCGTAATCGCTTATATGAGCAAAAGCACCGATGAAAACTGGAAAAAAGTCGAGGAAAGTTTTGGAAAATTCAACAACGACATCAAGGAGTGGACGGAAAAAGTGAACTCCAGCGAACAGTTAAAGCCGATCGCTACTGAGATACAAGCTCAGAATCTCGATTTTCAATCGAAGGTGGTGCAGTTCAGGGACCAGGCCGCCAATCAGAGAGAATACACAAAGCAAATGAACATTTACAATGGCAACCTCAACAGAATATGCCTTGAATTAGGCCAAAACAGTGTTCAGATTCTCAAAGACCAGTCCCGGTTTTCGTTTCAGATGATTTTTGGAGCCATCCTGGCGGCTCTTTTGATCGGATCGGCCTACGCATTCATCTCCATCAAAAAGATCGTGGGCAAAATCAATGCGGTTATCGATGGGGTCAATTCAGGGGCCGAAAAAGTTTTCCTTGCCACGGACCAGGTTGCCTCGGCCAGCCAGGCACTTGCCGAAGGGGCATCCGAGCAGGCGGCATCCCTTGAGGAAACCTCATCCTCTCTTGAAGAAATGTCCGCCATGACAAAAAGCAACGCAACAAACGCCAACCAGGCAAAGATCATGATGGGTGAAGCAAAGGAAATTGTCGAGAAGGTTGAAAAACACATGGCCGACATGGACGGGGCCATTGCAAACATCACCCGATCCAGCGAGGAAACCGGGAAAATCATCAAGACGATCGATGAGATTGCATTCCAGACAAATCTTCTGGCGTTGAACGCGGCGGTTGAGGCCGCCCGGGCCGGGGAAGCGGGCGCAGGATTTGCCGTTGTGGCCGACGAAGTGCGGAATTTGGCCATGCGGGCCGCCGAGTCCGCGAAAAACACGGCTGCGCTGATCGGAGATACCGATGAGGCCGTAAAGGTCGGGAACAAACTGACGGTTGCGACCAAGGAGGCCTTCCAGGAAAACATCTCAATTACGGGCCGGGTGCATCAACTGGTGGAGGAAATCGCCTCGGCCTCCGTGGAACAGGCCCAGGGCATTGACCAGGTGAACAAGGCGGTGGGGGAAATGGACAAAGTCGTTCAGCAAAATGCGGCCCATGCCGAGCAGTCCGCCGGTGCGGCGGCGGAAATGAATGCCCAGGCCGAAGAGATGAAAACCTTTGTGGACGACCTGATCACCCTGGTGGAGGGGGGCAAAAAAGTGAAGGGGGAAATGGCGGAAGATACTCCGGCTGAACCCTTTATTGCAGGCCGGGACCTTAGGGAGGGCCATAAACTCATGCCTTGACGCTTTTTGGGCACGCTTTCCGGCCCCGATGGTCTCAGTCGGCGTAATGAACAGTCCCTCTCTTGGTGCGCTCGCCAAGGCTGAATTTATTTTCAGCGGCGGCATACCCCACGATAACGGCACACTGGAGTTTGTAGCCATCCGGGATGCCCGCCTCTTGCGCCAGAGGATGATTGTCGGCTGCGTGCAGTGCCAAGGTGGGGGAAACAAGGTAGCACGAACCCAGGCCCAATTCGGTCGCCTGAAGGAGCATGTTCTCCGCGGCCAAAGACGTATTCGCCAAGCTGTATGGAGACTCGGTCGGCCCGGAAAGAAGGATCAGCATCGGTGCGCCATAAAGAGGCTGATATCCCGGCAGAGATACCCTTTGCCGAATAAATTCGATGCCTGAGCAAACCATCGCATCACGCGTTACGTCATTGATCCGTTGTCGAAGCTCCGCATTACGGATCACTGAAATCTGAAAAGCGCCTGCATTTGGAGCCCATTGACCGGCTTCGATAATCTTTTCCAGATCCTCGGCGAGGACCGGTCTATCCGAATAAGCCCGTATGCTTTTTCTTTTTGAGATTGCTTCCCAAACATTCATCATTATGCTCCTCAATTCCGCTCATGGCGGCGGTTGGATTCAAAATACCGATGGGCCTCCCGGACATCCTCGAAAGCAAAGGTCTTGTCAGTAAGAGGTTTAAAATGCCCCGTTGCCAGACAGTGGTGGCCGCTATCGGGATCGCACCATTGCCTTGGAAAGAACTCTCAATATCGGGACGTCCCCATTGGCGACCGGATCAGAAGGTAATGATTTCATATCCATTTCATCCAGTGCCCTGCATCCCTGAATACTGAAGCCGGGGGATATCCTCAAAATAATCGAATAACATGACAGAAATGAGCCTGCGCTATAACATCTTCAATATTGATTTAATCGAGAGCTGGTCGAGAGGCCCTTCCGTTTTAAACTGAACCCCGATTCCCGCATCAGTAGCCCTGACAATACGACCGGCAATCTTGATATGCTTGTGTAGGTTTGGAAACGGAAATGTAAGCAAGACCTCCTGCCCAACAGAGAAGGACCCCGAAGCCTGGATGAATACGCCGCCTTCGCCTATATCCTGAATGAATTCACTATAAGAGCGGTTCTCAGAGGCAAAATCCGCAACAGTTACAAAGGATTTCCTGATATGCCGCCTCCTTTCCTTAGACGGCTTTAATTCAAGCTCCGCCAGAAGGGCTCTTTGTCGATCCTCCGGCAATTCCAAAACCAAAGATATTAGTCGATCCGTAACCGAAGGCATTTCTCTTCCTTGATTCAACTCTTCCATCTTTTGTCGAAGCCTCTCCTGAAACCGCATTGTTTATCTGTTTATAGACGGGACAGGGCCTCCTGGACTGCGTCAAAGCCCATGCGATCGATCATTTTACCCAGGCGTTCGCCCTTTTTCGCATTTTCCTTGTAATGGTTCACCACCTTTTCAACGGCGGATAGGGCTTGTTCTTCGTTCAGATCACTCAGGAGTTCCTGGCCGATTCGGGGCGCTGCTCCCACATTTCCACCGATGGTCAGGGTCCACCCCTTGGGCTTTCCGTAAAGACCCACATCGCGCACCCAGCCCTCGGCGCAGTTCAGGTTGCAGCCGGATACCGCCATTTTAAATTTTCCCGGCAGTTCCAGTCCGTGATAGATCTCATCCAGCTTCATCCCCATGCCCAGGGCATCCTGCTGACCGATCTTGCAGAAGGTGGTCCCGGGACAGGCCCGCACGCTACGCACGCAGAGACCAACCGCCGCGCCCGGTTTCAGGGCAAGGTCCTCCCACACCGAATCGATATCCTCCTCCTTGAGGCCCACGAGCGCAATGCGCGTGGCGCCGGTAATCTTCAAGGCCTGGGCATGGTATTTCTCAGCCACATCCGCCAGTTTCCTGAGAAGTTCAGGAGTTACCACCCCACATGGAATATGTGGAGCAATAGCATAGGTTTCCTTGTCTCTCTGGATAATGGCGCCTTTTTCTCCAAGTTTCAGCATCTTTTCCTCCTGCGTATTGAGATTATGTACCACGTTGTCATGTTTAGCTCATTTGCAAGACATTCTTTACAACGAAATGGAAAAATGTTCAAGTAGGAGAGTATGCCGACATGTCCTATTTGACTCCTATCCTTTTTAGATGTCAAAAACGGAAAAGACTCAGGAAAATTCTTAGATGGCCCGAAGGCCTACTCACGAGGAATTGGAAACGGGTAAAGGAACTTTATGTAAACTTGATCGGCATGGCGATGGATGAACTCCGAGGGATTAAAAAAATAGCGAGGATTATCGAAAAGTCTTTTGGTCGAGGCCCGGGAACGTAAGACAAGATAATCGTAGCGGAATGATCCGTATACAGTCTGAGCAGATCCTGGTCATCCCTCGTCTGGACTCAGATTAGCTCAAGCCTGTTCTTCCCGGCGTCATGGTTACCTGCCCCAAGGCGATCCGCATCATGCGGATACAGGCCTTAACCCTCTTGGTATTTTGCTGAATGCTTGGAAAACCATCCGCCTGGATCAAGAGGGTTTCCGCATCCCTCGTGAGATCCGCCACACTTTTTCGAATGTCTTCTAATTGTTCTGTTTCCACATGCCGCTCCCCCTGTCAGTGAATCTTCCTTAAATCCTTGAATCTCCTAGCCTTCACTTCATACCGGGGAAGTGAACCAAGCGGATGGACCTGAATGGCATAGCCCAGGTTGGTGTTTAACCGGAGGGCATTGGATAAACGGGCCAGGATCTCCTTTTCGTTGGATTCGGCTCCTTCAACCAGTTCGATTTTCAAGGTAATCTTTTCATTGTCGCCGATTCGCTCCACCATTGCTTCATATTCATTGGAAAGTTCGGAAAACCCCCGGACAACCTCTTCGATGGCCGAAGGGGAGAGAAGCACCCCCTTGACCTTGGTGATATCGTCGGACCTTCCCTGGACGCCGCCCTTGATCAATCGATAGGTTCGGCCGCAGGAACAGGCCTCCTTCTGCCACTCGATGATATCCTTGGAATCAAAACGGATGCAGGGCTGGGCGAAGCGGTCAAAGGCGGTGATGATCATCTTTCCCTTCCGGCCCGGCTCCGTAATCAGGGTTCCCGTGTCCAGGTCTTCGATTTCCACCAGAAACAATCCTTCGTTCACATGGAGACCTCCCGGCTGCTCCAGGCATTCGTAACTCCATGCTCCGATCTCGGTGGCGCCGGCGTGGTCGAATACCTTCGCGCCCCAGGCATCCTCCAGCCTTTTCTTGGTAGTCGGGATGGACGCCCCGGGCTCGCCCGCACAGGTGATCCTCTCGATGGGCAGGTCTTCGGGGGATATTCCCAGCCGGTTTCGGGCCACATCCGCCATATTGAGGAGGTAAGTGGGGGTTCCCATCATGGCGGTTGTTTTCAGTTCCTGCATTTTGAGGAGGCGTGCCGCCGTATCCAAGACCCCTCCCGGCACTACTTCACAGCCCAGCCTCTCCGCCGCATAGTGGGCGGCCCAAAAAGCCACGAACACGTTGTATCCGAAAGGGAAAAAGACCCGATCCCGCGATCGGTATCCCTGGGACCAAAGGATGTAGCACCATGATTCGGACCACCATTCCCAGTCCGCCCAGGAATCCGCCTGGTAAACGGGTTTGCCGGTGGTTCCCGATGTCTGTCGAAATTCCGCCACGTCCTCGATGGGCTGACACAGCAGCCGTCCGTAGGGGAAGGGGTCGCCCTGCTGCCCATCTTTCAGTCGGGCCTTATCCATTTGAGGGACCTTTGCGATATCGTCCCACGACCGAATATCCCCCGGTTCAAGACCCGCCGCTTGATAAATCTCCCGGTAGTAAGGGGAGCGATCGTAGGCCCAGGCGACCATGTTCTGAAATTTTTTCAGTTGAATGTCCCTGAGCGCCTCCGGCGCCAGGGTTTCCAGATAGGGATTCCAGTAGGGCGTTTCCACGGGGAACAATCCTCCGTTAGGTGTAGTAGGTCAGTACATCAGGTTGGGAAGCCACAGAGAGATGGGCGGCACCGCGATAATGATGATGGTTCCGATTACCAGGGCGATCAGGAAGGGCAGGACCCCCTTGAAAATGGTTTCCAGCGGAACGTCTTTGGCGATTCCCGCCACCACGAAAACATTGATCCCCACGGGCGGGGTAATCACCCCCATCTGGGTTACCAGGACTATCACCACCCCGAACCAGATGGGATCGTAGCCCAGGTTGACGATGATCGGATAGAAGATCGGGATGGTCAGCATGATCAGGGCCAGGGCATCGATGAAGCATCCCCCGATCAGGTATACCAGCATGATCATCAAGACGACCAAAAAGGGCGGCATATTCATCGCAGCAATCCAGTTGGCCACCTCGAAGGGGATGCGCGTTACGGCTAAAAAATGCCCGAATATCACCGCGCCGGCAATCAGAAGCAGCACCATGCACGACGTCTTTAGGGTTTCGTTCACCGATTTCACAAAACCATCCCAGGAAAGCCGCCCGCGAAGCACCGCCACCAGAAGCACCGCGGTTGAACCCACCCCGCCGGCCTCCGTGGGAGTGAAGATGCCCAGTAAAGAGCCCCCCCATCACCAGGACGAAAACCGTGAGCGTCTCTCCGGTCTTTCCCAAAGAACGAAACCGCTCCCCCCAGGAAAACTTCTCTCCCGCCGGACCCTGCTCGGGGTATTTCCAGCAGTAGACGGAAATAGCCACGGCAAAACAAATGGTGATAAAGAGGGCGGGGATGATGCCCGCAACAAACAACGCCCCGATCGACTGTTCCGTCAATATCCCGTAGATAATCAGCACAACGCTCGGGGGCATGAGCATTCCCAGGCCTCCCCCGCTGGCCACGGACCCCGTGGCCAGTTCAGGCGCGTAGTGATACCGTTTCATCTCGGGAAGGCCCACGGTCGCCATGGTGGCCGCCGTGGCGGGAGAAGACCCGCTCACCGCTCCGAAGGCGGTGCAGGCGACCACGGTGGCCGTAGCAAGCCCACCCCGGTAAGACCCCACAAACTTATAGGCCGCATCGTAGAGCCTCCTGCTGATTCCCGCATTGAAGGCGATCTGGCCCATGAACACGAACATGGGGATAATAGTGAGCCCGTAAGACGAGTAAACATCGTAGAAATCCCTGGAAAGCAATTTCAACCCGGCTGTTCCCGATACCAGAACGCTGAAACCCACATACCCCACCATGGCCATTACATAGGCGACAGGCATACGTGTAAAGAACACCAGGATCAGCACGAAAATTCCGATTACGCCAACAAGAGTAGGATTCATTTTTTCCCGAAGATGGTTCGAATGTTGTTCATCAGTTCCGCAAGGATAACCAGGCACAGCACCCCGAAGGCCACCGCCACCACATACACGAAAAAATAGTTGGGAAACTCCAGGCTCATGGATACTTCACCCGTCCTCTTCATGGTCTGGGCGTACAACGTGCACTGCCAGCACACCAGTACAAACAGGATGAAGGCAAGCAGACCGGTGATGGCGTCATTGACCGCCTGACCCCGACGGCTGAACAAACGCACGATCAGATCAACGCCCACATGTCCCTTTTCCGCGTGGGTCATGGGCATGGCGCAGGCCAGCAGGATGGTGGCCAAAAAAGTCACGATCTCGACGGCGCCGAAGATGGGATGTCCGAAATACCGGAAGATCACATCCGCCGTCGTGAGCGCCATCATCCCCACCAGGGCAATGCCCCCCAGGAATTTGACCAGACCTATGAGTCTTGCTGTAAAACGGCCCATGACGTCCACTGTCTTCCTCCCAAAATCCGCCCTCCCCCCTTAGTTTAAGGAGGATGGGCGTTTTCTTGTCAAACGAATGCCTTTCCGTTAAAAGGCTTCCGCCATGAATAGCCGGTAAGCGGCGCGAAAAAAACGTTCGTCACTTGCCACTTGTCGCTCGTCACTCAAAAAAACCTACTTGCTGTATTTCTCCAAAGACTTCTCCGTGTACTCCACCAGTTCCTTGCCCGGCAGCCCCTTCTTATCCGCATCAACGGCGTACTCTTCAATCACGGGGGCAACAGCGGCTTTCCACTTGTCTCCTTCCTCTTTGGAAAGTTCTATCAACTTCCCGCCTTTGGAGAGGAAGTAGGCCCGTCCTTCTTTATCACTCTCATCCCAGGCCTTTCCATGTTTGGGAATCCATTCCTTGTTGATCTCCTCTATGATCTTCTTGTCTTCGTCGGAAAGGGAAGCCCATTTGTCCTTGTTCATCACCACATAAAAAGAGGAGGTGTAGGCAATGGGGTAATCCAGCGTCCCGTATTCGACCACTTCAGCCATTTTCCATCCCTTGTTCACTTCCATGGGATACATGGCGCCGTCCACAACGCCTTTCTGGAGCGACTGATACAGCTCGGGCATGGGCATGGCCACCGGCGTTCCCCCGAGCGCCTTGACCACTTTTGCAGTCGTCCCGTGAGCGCGGAGCTTCAGCCCTTTCATGTCGTCCATTTTTTTCACCGGTTTCTTTTTGGTAAACAACAGTCCGGGTCCGTGGGCATGAAGATACATTACGGCCACATCGTCTAATTCCTTGGGCTTGAATTTGTTGTATACATCATTTACTACCATGGTCGCAGCCATCCCCGACGGATACCCCAGAGGAAGGTCCACCACTTCCATCACCGGAAAACGGCCTCGGGTATACGCGAAAAGGCATAGTCCCAGATCCGACAGTCCCTGAACTACGCCATCATAGTTTTGCGTGGCCTTGGTCAGGGTTTGCCCGGGAAAGTACTGGATCTTAACCCGGCCGTTCGTCCGCTTTTCCACTTCCTTGCACCAGGCCTCGGCCAGTTTGGATTGTATGTGGGTGGGGGGGAAAAAGTTGCTGTAGGTAAGGGTAATGGGTTCGGCTTGGGATTTGGGGGGGGCAATGACAAAGCATCCGGCAACAAGGATCATAACACAGAGGCAAAACAAAGAAATCTTCTTCATATCAGAAACTCCTTATTGAAATTTAAGATTAACCATCAGGCGCCAGATAACCGGTATGTCGATTGTCACCCCCTTTCAATATTTCAGTATCCGATTGTTCGAAGTTTGGAATTGTGATTCAGCCTATCACACAATAAAAGAACCTTTCCATGACGGCTGTCATATTGCAATAAAAAAATTGTTGTTTTCAGAAAAAGGCAAAAAAATGAAACAATCCCGCCGTGCCGCCACAGGTTGTTCAGATCCACAGGGTTTCCGTCCCCTCCGATTCAAGGCATTCCGGTTTTTGGATATGTATCCGCCCTCTCCGGGTTTGAATAATGCCCGATTGCCGCAGGCGGGACATGACTCTCAAGGCCGATTCGGTCGTGGTCCCGGCCAATTCAGCAAGCTCACCACTGGTGAACTCAAGCCTGTCTCCGAATTTCAGATAAAGGGTGAAAAGAACCCTCATGAGCCTTTCTTCAACGCGCATTTCCATCATGTCCAGGACCCTGCTGTTGGCGCTGTCCACTGCGTGCCCCAGGATGACGATGATATTATTCATCAGGCGAGGGTTCTTATGGGCAAAAGATAGGAAGTCTTCCCTTTTCATATGAGCCACGGCGGATTCTTCCATGGCCTCGGCGCAGAGGGGGCGGGTATTGCCGCTGAAAGGAGCCACCAGGTTCAGGGGTTCCCCGCATCCGGCCAGCAGATAGGTCATTCGATTGCCTGAAGAAGAAACCAGAGAGACTTTTACCAGGCCTCCCGCCACCACGTGAAAATAATGACGCGCATCATTTTCATCAAAGACAATCTGTCCCTTTCCATATCGTTTGATGAACGAGAGTGCAGCAACATGCCGAATGGCTTCGTCCCCGACGTCTTCAAATCCAATGGAATTCCTGAAAATTTCCATGCGGTCTTCAAGGTCCATGATTCCCTGCAAAAAAAGAAGTTGACAACACCGTGAAAACCGAAGACGGCCTGGATTGGACAGGGAAGAAGGTAAAGGTCTTCCAAACGATCCCTCAGCTCAGCGATTCCATCCCGTCTTCCACCATCATTCTGGCCACGTCGCTCATATGGTATCGAGCCTTCCAGTTCAGTTTCCGCATCGCCTTTTGGGGATTCGCCCTGATCGTCATAATGTCCGTCGGCCGGAAAAGCCGCCGGTTTGACACCACATGGGCCCGCCAGTCAAGATCCGCCGTTTCAAAGGCCCTGGCCACGAAATCTTCCAGCTTGCGGCTCTCTCCAGTGGCGATGATAAAGTCTTCCGGCACTTCCTGTTGAAGCATCAACCACATGGCCTCCACATATTCGGGAGCCCATCCCCAATCCCTTTCAACGGTTGTGTTCCCCAGCTCCAGCTTTTCCCCGGATCCTCTCGCGATGCGGCAAACGGCATCGACGATTTTACGGGTTACGAACCGACTCGGCCTGAGCGGAGATTCGTGGTTGAACAAGAGCCCCGAGCAAGCGAAGAGCCCATAGGCCTCCCGGTAGTTATCCAGCTGCCAGAATGCCGCCGCTTTGGCCACGGCATAGGGACTTCGGGGGCGAAATGGAGTCAGCTCATCGGCGGGACGATCTCCCGTATTTCCGAAACATTCACTGGACCCGGCATTGTAAAGTTTGATGGGGATTTCGAGAAACCGGATGGCTTCAAGGAGATTGAGGGTCCCGACGCTGATGCTTTCAAAGGATTCAACCGGCTGGTCAAAAGAGAGTCCGACCGAACTCTGGCCGGCCAGGTTATACACCTCATCGGGCCTGATCTTCTTGAGCACTTGAAGCACACTCCTGAAATCGTTTAACGAAACCGACTCGACCTCCACCTGCTCCCGAATCTTCAACCGCACCAGGTTCGAAAAACGGGATATTTGAGCGTCTCTTGAACAACCCACAACCCTGTACCCTTTTTTTAAAAGTAAACGGGCCAGATAAGATCCGTCCTGGCCGGAAACACCGAGAATCAAGGCTGTCTTTTTCATGCATTCTCCCAAGGGTTTGCCGGGGCGCCGGGCTGATGAACAATCCTGAAGAAGAGGAGCGAGTGGCTCGAAAGGACTCGCCCGTACCATTCCATTTTGATCTTGTATTGCATCCTATTCAAATTCCCCGGCGACGAAAACGGAATCCGGAAGCCATTCCGTCACAAGGTCTTTTTTGCTGCCGCATCTGATTCCTGTGGCAGCACCGGCCCTTTTATGCTGGTACGGAAAAATGGATGGATAACAATGGCTTCGTTGTACCAGCATAAAAGGACCTCTCGACGGTCGGTAAAGGTTTATCCAAGATGCGGCAGCAAAAAAGACCTTGTGTCTCCATTCTGCCAGGATTTTTGAATAGGATGCATGCTTTATTTGCTTTTGTATTACAAATACGGAAAAAAGAAAAGGGCCGCAACCAGCATGCGACCCTTTTTGTTATTGTTTATTCCAATCTTTTACGCGAACGAAAATCCTTCGGGAAGGTCTTCCGCTTTGACGCCTTCCTTGACCCAGGAAAGATCGGTAATCGTGTAGGTGGGATTCACCGTCCTGAAGATGGGAACTACACGCATTCCTATTTTTGGATCTCCGATGGAAAGATAACTCATCAGGATAGTGGCAACTCCCTTGAATTCCACATTGATGAATTTGATCGGTTTGTCCAGGGTGTTGAAGGCGCCGGATCGCTCACAGACCATAAAGGTATGAACGACAGCCGTATTTTTGCAGATGTCCGTAAAGTCCACAATGGTGTTTCTGCCAAGGCAATCCGGGCAGTGTATGCGAAAGGGGAGATAGACGGTCCCCTTGAACTCGCAGTCCGGGCTGTCGCATCGGGTGCCCAGTATTTTCCCTTGGGAGATGCTCTCAAAGAAGGGGGCTTCCCCGCCGTAGGTATGGATGTAGGTCATTTCCCTGGGATTGGTCACCCCCATGAGCTTCCAGTTTTCGTCCTCATTTCGTATGGGCATATTGGGCGTCACATGATGAAAATCGCCCTTTATCCTGTATTTTCCGTCCTTGACCCTCACTGTTCCAAATATACTCATTTTCTCTTCCCTCCTTATGCGTCCTCTTTCAAGAGATGATCCGGATCCATCAGGATGGTTGCCGTAACATGCGATCCCACCCCTGCATGGCTGATGGCCATGGCCCGTCTGGCGCCTTTTACCTGAAGATCGGTCCAGTCGTCGGGCTTTTTCCTGCCGAACGCTTCCCAGACTTTGGGATCTCCATGAAACTCGGCCCAACGATTCCAGATCTGAGAGGCGATTTCAAAGGTCTGCATGATTCCGGTGGCGCCGACCGCATGCATGCAGCCGATCAGACCGCCCGAGAGATTGGAGGGGAGTCTCCCCGGTTTACCCGTGTGCGGGTTGGTGTGATAACAATCCCCGGACTCCACAAAATCCCTGCCGTACCCGTAAGGTCTGAGTCCTACATCTTCGTAGGTCTGCACATCGCTGATGGTGAAGGCGTCATGGAGTTCTATGACGTCCAGGTCTTCCATGGGATCTACGATCCCTGTCATACGGTAGCCGTAATAGGCGCTCATCCTGGCGGCGAGAAATCCGGTAAATCCGGGATATCGCTCTCCGCCGGGAAAACGTTTTCCAAGGTCTGCGTATTGGTCGGCACTCTCGTTGGGAAGCAGAGGGATTTCCATATCCCGTCTGCATGCGGGCCTCAGGGTGTGTGATCCGGCGGTCACCCAGATGCGCAGAGGTTTGTTCTTGGTGCCCTTGGTAAGTTCCATTGCCGTGGGTTCGTCGCAGATGATGGCGCAAGCGGCTCCGACGCTCATGAGGCAGCAGTCGAGTGCCCGAAGAGGGTAGGCCACCACGGGAGAATTGATCACGTCATCCACCGTGATCTTCATGGGCGCCTGAGCCCAGGGGTTGAATCGCGCATACCCGTGGTGCTTGACGGAGATCTCCGCCAGGGTGCGGCGGAACGATTCTTCCTCTTTTCCAAATACCTGCCAGTATTTCTGGGCCATCACGGCATAGTAGCCGGTATAGATGTGTCCGAGAGGGGTTTCCCAATCCTTGTCCGCGGCACAGGAGATTAAATGGTTCCCTTCATCCGTGGGAACCTCATCCATGCGCTCCCACCCCATGGCCAGGGTGCAGTCGGAATACCCGGAAGCCACGGCCTTGACCGCTTCCCACAATGTGGAGCCACCCGTGGCGCCTCCCGTCTTGACCCCCACATTGCCAAGAGGGTCCAGCCCAAGCCTGTCGTGGATAACCGCCTCTCCAAGAAGCTGGTCGCCGAAATGGTCGGCAAAATGACCGTAATAGGCCGTATGGATGTAGCTTTTCAGTTCCGCCGGAGTCTTGTCGATGAGCCTCGCCGCCATGGTCAGCGCGTCGACACAGAGTTCTTCCGTCCTTTTCTCCGGCATCGCCCGATCGAACTTCGACTGACCCGCCGTCACAAGATAAACCGGACGCATGAGTTTTGGCGTCCTGAGCTGTCGTTCACTGAATTTGATCATCCTTATTCCTCCTTTCGTTTTCGCGTCTGTAACATGGTTCTTCCAGGAAAAAAATGAGGTTTAGGTTTTAGGTTTCAAGTGATCACAAGGTGCCAATCCACAATGCCACGGCGGTGTTGTCGTCGGATGTAGAGATACTCTGCTTCTGCGGATCAGACCAGAAATGAACGGCATCCCCTTCGGAGAGGGTGATCTTTTTTCCCTGATGGATCAACTCCAAAGACCCTTTCAAAATACAGAGTATTTCCTGGCCATTCTTGATGCCTTTTCGAACCGGGATCGATTTTCCCGGTTCAAGCACAAGAATGGCGCTGTCGATGACGCTTCTGCTTTCAGGCGGGAAGAATCGTCTGGTGGCAAAACCCGTGTGGGGGAGGTCCACATCGATCCATTCTTCCCTGCGGATAAGGATCAATCGCTCCTGATTTTCGATCTGGTTCAGGAGATCTCCCGCGTTCACGCCGATAGCGTTGCTGATGCTCACCAATGTATCCACCGATGGTGAACTCACGTTATTTTCCACCTGGCTCAGAAAACCTTCCGAAACATTCGCCTTTTGGGAGACGGTCTTCAGCGTCAGTTTCTTTTCCTTTCGATATTTCCGAATCAACGAACCGATATTCAAGCCTTATTCCCTCTTTATACAGTTATTATGATAAGATTAAATTTTAGTATTAATGAATATTTTGTATATGTCAAGTTATTTTGTTATGCCTTTAATTGAAAAAATTCATACTTAGCTATTAGTTAAATTTCATGAAGATGTTTCGTCTCCTTTTTATGATTGACAAGTTTTCCTCATCTGCCTATAAAAACAACATCATGGTTTACGGTTTCCAGTTATCGGTTCATGGTATCCTATTCAAAAATAAGGAGTGATTATGGACTTCAGTCTATCCATGGAGCAGGAGATTCTTCGTAATTCTGTTCGTGATTTTGCGGAAAAGGAAATCAAACCGGTAGCCATTGAGTTGGATCAAAAGGAAGAGTTCTCCTATGAAACCATGAGGAAAATGGCTGAGTTGGGCCTTTTCGGCATGTTTGTTTCGGAAAAATACGGGGGGCAGGGTATGGACTACCTCTCCTATATTATTGCCACCGAAGAAATCGCCCGGGTTGACGGATCCCATGCCGCTACCGTGGCGGCCGGCAATTCCCTGGGAATAGGCCCTCTGTACTATTTCGGGAACGAGGAACAAAAGGAAAAATATCTACCGAAATTGTGCAGCGGCGAGGCCCTGTGGGGCTTCGGATTAACGGAACCCAATGCGGGATCCGATGCGGGAAATTCCAAGACCACGGCCGTTCTGAATGGCGATGAATGGATTATAAACGGCAGCAAGATCTTTATCACCAACGCCTCCACGAAACTCACCTCCGGCGTCACCTCCCTCTGCCGCACGGGAGCAAGAGAAGATGGTCGGCAAGAGCTTTCGTGCATCCTCGTTGAATCGGGAACGCCGGGCTTTGAAGCCAGAGAGATGCACGGGAAAATGATGTGGCGTGCCTCCAACACCAGCGAGCTGTATTTTGATGACTGTCGCGTTCCCGAAGAGAACATGCTGGGCCCCAGAGGGAACGGCTTTTACCAGATGATGCAGACGCTCGACGGAGGCCGATTGTCCATCGGGGCCATGGGGTTGGGAGGCGCCCAGGGATGTTTTGATCTGGCGATGAAATATGCCAGGGAGCGGGAACAGTTCGGAAAACCGATCTCTACCTTTCAGGTCAATGCCTTTAAATTAGCAGATATGGCCCTGGAAATCGAGTGCGCACGACTTATCCTGTACAAGGCCTGCTGGCTTCGGGACAATAACAAGCCTTTTACCAAGGAGGCCGCAATGGCGAAACTTCACTGTTCCGAAGTCATGTACCGATGCGCCAACCATGCCGTTCAACTCCACGGGGGCTATGGGTTGATGAATGAGTACAACGTGGAGAGGTTTTACAGGGATCAGAAACTGCTGGAGATCGGGGAAGGAACCTCCGAAGTGCAGCGCATCGTTATTTCACGGCTTATCGGAGCGCTGTAAAGCCTCCCGCTTTTCCGGCGGGTGGGTGGACTGAAGCGCGGTCATTCATATATCGCAAAGCATAATTGAGGCGATGAGGGCGGATTTCCTCCATGCTGGATACCATTTTAGGCAAAGATATCGCCTCTTACGTGAGAGGGCACCGCGCATTGCTCATCTGCGCCCTGGTTCTCGCCGCCATCTCATCCCTTTTTGTGGTGGTCCCCGTTTATCTCCTTCAGCCGTTTGTTGATGAGGGAATGAAAACCGGTTCCGATCCGGTAGCCTGGAAGATCCCCTGGATCGCTTTTCAATCGGGATCCTGGTTCTCCTGGCAAAGAACCGAACTGGTCCTGATAAAAAGTATCTCTCCCAATCGTTTGCTGGTCCTTCTTACCCTGGTTGCCTTTGTTTCCATATTTTTCAAATCGGTGACCACCTATTTCAGCGGACTTGCGGCCGCCGCATTCGCCAACCGGGCGGTCAAGGCCCTCCGCATAGATCTTTTCAAGAAATTTATTTCCCTTTCCATCGGGTACTACCACAGCAAGAAAGCGGGCGAGCTGATCGCCCGATCCACAGCCGATCTGGTCGTGTTGCAGAACCTCATCTCGGAAGTCCTTTTAGGACTCATTGAGTATCCGATTACCGCGGTGGTATTTCTCCTCTACCTCTTCGTCATGAATCTGAAGATGACCTTGCTTGTTTTTTTCGTGGTCCCGTTCATCGCGGTCCTGGTACGCTTGTTCGGAAAAAAAGTGAAGAAGCAGTCGGTACGGGTGCAGGATGCCACCGCCGAAGTAACCCAGGATTACCATGAAACCCTCCTTTGCCTGAAACTGATTCACGGCTTTTTTACCGGGGAAAGCGAGGTGAAGCGGTTCGGCGGGCTGGCCGAGAACCTTTATAAACGGGTGATGCACTGGAACCGCTGGCAGCAGGGTCTCGGTCCCATGATGGATACCGTTGTTTTCCTGGTGATGCCGGGAATCCTGATTGCCGGAAAGGTCTACTTCCACCATACCCTGGGAGAGCTCATGGCCATGGCCTATGCCTTCTCGAGGGTCTACCGGCCGATCAAGCGACTGGCGCTGGTCAACAACAGTATCAAGACCATTCAGGGGGCCACAAATCGTGTATTCGGGATTATGGAAACCGTTCCTGATATCCGGGATAAGAAAGGCGCCCTTCCCCTTCCAAGGCATAAAGATTCCCTGGTGTTTGAGGGGGTGGATTTCAGCTATTCGAAGACAACCCCGGTCTTACGGCAGATCTCTTTTCGTATAAAGGCCGGAGAGATGATCGCCTTTGTCGGTTCCACCGGCGCTGGAAAAAGTACTCTCCTCGATCTTGTTCCGCGCTATTATGATGTGGATGCCGGCAGGATCGCCATAGATGGGACGGATATACGGGATGCAACCCTCAAGTCCTTGCGGGAACAGATCGGGATCGTGAACCAGGAAACGCTCCTGTTCAATGAAACCATCCTGTATAATATCCGTTATGGAAGCCCGGAAAAATCGGAAGCCGAGGCAATAGAAGCCGCCAAGGCCGCCCATGCCCATGGATTCATCATGGCCCAACCGGAGCAGTACCAGACCAGGATTGGAGACCAGGGAAGTCTTCTTTCCGGGGGCCAGAGACAGCGCCTTGCCATTGCAAGGGCCATTCTGGTGGACCCGGCCATTCTCATGCTGGATGAAGCCGCCTCGGCCCTGGATGCGGAAAGCGAAGGGCTGGTCCAGAAGGCCATTGAAAACCTGAAAGGCACACGGACCATCCTGATCGTTGCACATCGGCTCAGTACCATCATGCGTGCGGATCGCATTTTTGTATTGGAGGAAGGAAGAATTCTGGAATCCGGCACCAGGCAAGAGCTTCTCGATAAGAACGGACGGTTCAGGCAACTTTACAATATGCAATTCGGCGGGTAGCCGCCACAGGGTTCCATGGGACTGGAGAGGCGCCGGATATGACGCTCACAAAAACGGATATCATCAGGAAAGTGCGAGAAAAGGTTCGAATGAAGAATCGGAAAAAGGGCCCGCAGCTCTTTCTTTTTCCGGAGATGGACTGCGTTTCGCTGCAGCCGAAAAAAGCCGCGGAAATCGTGGATCACCTCTTTGAGATCATGAAGAGAACGTTAGCCGGTGGGGATGAACTTTTTATCCGAAGATTCGGCAAGTTCCGGGTGCGGTTCAAATGGGCCAGGCCGGGAAGAAACCCGCGGACAGGGCGAGAGCATCATCATCGGGTCCAGAAGGCGGGTTTCCTTCAAGACCTCGCGCACCCTGAAGGACAAGATCAATAGGAAAAGGGGTTGAAACCGAGCATCAAGAAAAGCGACCCGCGGAATGACGAAGTGGGGAATCGCTTCGCTATTCGACTTCGCTTTTATTCGCCTTTACGCGACAGGGATTCAGGCATCAGGAATACTGACACCTGACACCTGAAACCCCTCTTGTGCAAATACCCAATCCTGCAGCAAGCTATTCAAATACCACCTGGCCGTCCTTCACGTCGATGGTCACCTGATCTCCTTCTTTTACCGCCCCTTCCAGCATTTTAACGGCCAAAGGATTCTGGATGTAGCGCTGGATGGCCCTCTTAAGGGGCCTTGCCCCGTATACCGGATCGAATCCGATATTGGCGATATATTCTTCCGCCTTGTCCGTGAGCTTCAGTATGATCTTGCTGTCTGCCAGACGCTTTCCGAGCAGACCGATCTGGATGCCTACGATCTTCCTGATCTCTTTCTGGCCAAGGGAATTGAAGATAACGATATCATCAATCCGGTTCAAGAACTCCGGTTTGAAGGTAGCTCGCAAGGCATCCATGACCGCCTGTTCCATTTTCGCGTTTTCGAGGCCTTTCATCTCCTGGATAAACTGGCTCCCCACGTTGGAAGTCATGATAAGCACCGTATTCTTGAAATCCACCGTACGGCCCTTTCCATCGGTCATCCGTCCATCGTCCAGGATCTGAAGAAGGGCGTTAAACACGTCGGGGTGGGCCTTTTCTATCTCATCGAACAGAACCACGGAATAGGGGTGCCTCCTTACCGCCTCCGTGAGGTATCCCCCCTCTTCATAACCCACATAGCCGGGGGGCGCCCCGATCAGTCTGGCAACGGAGTGTCTTTCCATATATTCAGACATATCCACGCGAATCATGTACTGCTCATCATCGAACAGGAACTGGGCCAGCGCCCTGGCAAGCTCCGTCTTTCCCACACCGGTCGGTCCCATGAAGATAAAAGACCCGATCGGCCTGTTGGGGTCCTGCAGCCCGGATCTTGCCCTTCGGACGGCATTGGCAACGGAATTGATGGCGTTGTCCTGCCCGACCACCCTTAGAGACAGGCGTTCCTCCATTTTGAGCAGCTTCTCTTTTTCTCCTTCCATCATTCGGGAAACAGGAATGCCCGTCCATTTTGCAACCACCTCGGCGATATCCTCGCTGTCCACTTCCTCCTTGAGCATTTTCTGACTGGACTGGAGTTCTTCAAGCTTTTTGTTATCCTCCTCCAGATCTTTTTCCAACTGGATCAATTTTCCATATTTGAGTTCCGCCGCCCTGGCAAGATCGCCCGCCCTTTCAGCAAGCTGCGCTTCCGATTTTGTGGATTCCAGGTTTTCTTTGATCTCCCGAATCTTGCTAATGGCCTCCTTCTCTTTCTTCCAGTGAGCGGTCATCTCTTCCGTCTGGGATTGAAGGCTGGTCAGTTCATCCTTGATTTTTTCGAGTCGATCTTTGGAAGCCCTGTCCTTCTCCTTCTTAAGCGCCTCCCTCTCTATCTCCAACTGGGTGGTCTTCCTCTGGAGATCGTCAATTTCAGCGGGGAGGCTGTCGATTTCAATCCTGAGCCTGGACGTGGCCTCATCAATGAGGTCGATGGCCTTGTCCGGCAGAAACCGGTCCGTAATATACCGATTCGACAGGGTCGCGGCCGCCACAAGCGCCGAATCCTTTATGCGAACCCCGTGATGCACCTCGTACTTTTCCTTCAACCCTCTCAATATGGATATGGTGTCTTCCACCGAGGGTTCCTCCACCACCACGGGTTGAAAACGTCTTTCGAAGGCGGCATCCTTTTCAATATATTTCCGGTATTCCTTGATGGTGGTGGCCCCCACGCATCGCAACTCGCCCCTGGCCAAGGCCGGCTTGAGCATATTGGAGGCATCCACGGCGCCCTCGGCGGCCCCCGCGCCCACCAGGGTGTGCATCTCGTCGATAAAGAGAATGATCTGGCCTTGCGCGTCCGTGACTTCCTTCAAAACGGCCTTGAGCCTGTCTTCAAACTCGCCCCGGTATTTGGCCCCTGCGATAAGCGACCCCATATCGAGCGCCACGACCCTTTTGTCCTTGAGGGTCTCAGGGACATCGCCCTGAATGATCCGTTGGGCCAGGCCTTCCACAATGGCTGTTTTCCCCACACCGGGTTCCCCTATCAGCACCGGGTTGTTTTTGGTCCTGCGGGAGAGGACCTGGATGATTCTTCGAATTTCATCGTCTCGACCGATCACGGGATCCAAATTCCCCTTGGCGGCCACCGCCGTAAGGTCCCGGCTGAACCGTTCCAGTGCCTGATATTTATCCTCCGGATTCTGGTCGGTGATCCTCTGTCCTCCCCGAATATCCACCAGCGCTTTGAGAATGGAATCTCTCGTAATTCCGGCTGATGCAAAAATCTTTGCCGCTTCGCCCTTTTTCTCATCCGTCACGGCCAGAAGGATATGCTCCAGGCTTACAAATTCGTCCTTTACCTGCTCTGCTTCGGTAAAGGCCTGGTCCAGCACCGCCTTTGCCCTCGGAGAGATATACGCCTGCCCAATACTTGTGCCGGAGACTTTGGGGAGCTTGTGCAGCGCGGCGTCGAAGGCTTGAAGAAGTTGATTCTGATTGGCTCCGATTTTTCCGAGAAGCGGCGGGATAACGCCCTCCGTCTGCTCCAGAATCGCTTTTACCAGATGTTCCGGTTCAATCTGCTGATGTCCTAGTTTTTCCGCTAATTGTTGGGATGCCTGAACGACTTCCTGTGATTTTAACGTGAATTTATCAAATCGCATTGATTATGTTCCTCCATGAAATGGAATTGCAAAACAGACTGCTCTGTATCTTATTCAAAAACAATGGTACGAATGGAGTCACGAGGTCTTTTTTGCTGCCGCATCTTGGATAAATCTCCACCGACCGTGGAGAGGTCCTTCTATGCTGGTACAAAGAAACTTTTGTCATTAGCCACTTGTCCGTACCAGCATACAAGGGCCGGTGCTGCCATAGGAATCAGATGCGGCAGCAAAAAAGACCTCGTAACGCAATGGCTTCCTGATTCCGTATTTCGCTGCCAGGAAACTTGAATAGGATACGCTGCTCTTTTGTTCATGCAAATGGGATAAAATTAAGCTTAATAATGAAGCTTGTCAAGACAGGCAGAGGGATGAAAAACAGGGGTGAGGCTTGTAAAATCAGTCAGGAGATGATATTTGATTTTTCCTGGCAGGAGAAGACGTCGGGGAGTCGGGCACGGGGCTATTCTCTGACTGCCTAAAGAAACCGCGGGACAACAAAAGAGGATGTTCAGCAATGATACCGGAGACGGATGCAATTCAACCATGCCTTATTCATATTGATAAAGAAGGGCGCTGGACCCATAAAGGCGCCGAGATGACTCGCCAAGACCTGATCCAGTTGTTCTACCGGAATATGGAACTGGACCAGGAGGCAGGACAGTATCTCATCAACTGGCAGGGAACAAAATGTTATGTGGATGTGGAGGATACGGCTTTTGTGGTTACCCGGGCAGCTTTTGAAGAGAAAACAGGAAATGGAAAGCCCGGATTCGTGCTCCACCTGAGCGATGGCACAAAGGAAAATCTGTTGCCGGAAACCCTTTGCACGGGAGATCGCCATGTTCTTTATTGCAGGATAAAGAACATGACCTTCCCCGCCCGCTTCTTACGCCCGGCCTATTATCAGCTGGCCGAATATGTTGATGAAGAAAACGGCAACTACGTTATCCGATTGGATGGCAGGAGCTATCCGATCAAACCATGCTGCCCCGAACCGAAAAAGTAATCGCTTTCAGGTCGATGCCATGGACGGAAAAGATCTCTGAAACGGTTACTCACTACTCTCTGACATGGGTCTCAGGATTTCAATTTTCGCGTTCTTCTTCAGATTCTGGAGCCATATTTCAAAAATACGCCTGTGGGACGTCTCCGCAAGGGTGTTGCGGAATTGCTCCTTTTCCTCTTCGAATTTTTTCTCATCGATTCCCTGGCTTGCGTCCCATCTGATCACAAAAGTCCCCTGAGGGTTTCCAAAGACGTTTTCAGGGTACCTCTTCTCGGGGCCAAGGCCGAAAGCCATTTCACTTAGTTCCGGGGCATACCCTATTTTCGGAAACGGGTCCCTACGGCTGAAAAAGTCGGTTGTCTCCACCAGCCTGTCCTTTTCTTTGGCCAGTTCTTCCCAGGATTTCCCTCCCTTGAGCTCCTTCAGATAGTCTTCAGCCGCGGCCCTCGCGGCCTTCTCCGCCTCGGCCGCGATATAATCTTCTTTGACACGTTCTTCCACGTCCTTGAGCTCCGGAATGAAGGATTCCCGGCTATCGGCCACCTGGAAAATATAGAATTTATCTCCAAGCCGGACCAGTTCGCTGGTCTCCCCCTTGCCAAGGGCGAACAGGGATTCACTCATTTTTTCACTCTCATTGATGCCCGGAACGGATGCGCCGGTGGAAAAATAATCCGAGACCTTTACATCAAACCCCTGCTCTTTGCCGAAGCTGGAAAGATCCACATCATAGGGCATCTGATCTGTTAAGTTCAGCCCTTTTTCATGCGCGAGCTCCGCGGATATATTCTTGGTAATGGCTTCTACGATTTCTTGTCTTACCTCTTCGATCGGTTTGGTTCGCGCCTCTTTAATCTCTTCCACCTTGATGATATGCAAGCCGAACGGGGTTTGCACGATGTCGCTGATTTCTCCCTCTTTCAACGCGTACGCCGCTTTTTCAAAGGCGGGGACCATTTTGCCTTTCTCAAAGAAGCCTAAATCTCCACCCTTTTCCTTTGTCGGCCCCTCGGAATACTTCTTGGCAAGTTCAGCAAAATCCTCCCCTTTCTTGGCCATCGCAAGGACCGACTCCGCCTTTTTCCTGACTTTCGCCGTTTCCTCTTCGCTGGCGTTCTCTTTTAATTTAAACAGGATATGCCTTGCTCTTACTTTCTTCGGTTCCGTGAATCTCTCGCGGTTATATTCGTAATACCCTTCAATTTCCTTTTCCGCGATCTCCACTTTTCCTTTGAATCTTTCCGGATCAATTTCGATATAGGATACCTTTATCTGCTTCGGCAATCGGTATTGTTCCTTATTCTCCTTGAAATAGCTTTCAAGATCGGCCTGGCCAGGCTTGATCTCCTTCTTGTAATCAGCCGTTTTGAACGGTACGAAACTTATCTTTATTTTCTGGTTCATAAAGGTGTAGTAATCTCGTACCTCCACGTCGGTTATATCCAGAAAGGCAAAAAGGAACTCTCGAAGCTTTTTGTCAATCAACTCCTGCCCCATGTTCAACTCAAAGTCCTCGGGATTCATTCGGTTGTAGCCCAGCAGGGACCGGTATCTGCCCACATCGAATTGTCCATTCACCTGAAAAGCAGGGTAGCTCATGATTGCCTTCTGGATCTCACTTTCCGTCACATCCAGGCCCAGACGTCTGGCAGCCTGGGTCATCAACCGCTGGTTGATAAGATTTTCCAGTGCCCTGTTCCTGAGATTCAGAGATTTTATGAGGGTGTCATTCCACATATCCTTGTATCTGTTTCTTACTGCATCCAGCATATCCTGGTAGGTTTTCTGATATTCAGGTTCGCTGATCAGTTCTCCATTCACATAGGCAACCTTCAGATTCTTGTTGGAAGTAAAAGAGTATCCGAAATAAAATACAAAAACGACGGCAATAATGGCTATCAGCACCTTAATAAGCCACGATTTGGCATGCTTTCTCATAAGGCTCAGAAGCATTTAGGGTCCCTCCAAAGATTTAGAAAATATTTTTGCCTGCAAATTCCAACGATTCAAAAACGCTCGGGAAAATTGGGCGTTACCAATAACATGATCTGCAATGGATGTAAATGACATTCATACGAGACGTTCTTTTTTGACTATCAGCTTGTGAATTTGTTGTAGTTGTGATACACTCGCCTCACCATATAAAAAATGAATATGGGTTACTGAACCCCTTATTTCGCCTACAATTATTTCAGATTTCGGGAATTTGCCATGGCTAAAGAATTCTGGACGGTAAGAGAGGTATTGGACTTTTTCGAGGTCGAAGAACAGTTTCTCAAGATTCTCGAGGAAGAAAGTATTGTATGCGCCACCTGCGAGGATGATAATCTACCCGCAAGGAAATTCTCTACAGTGGAAATAGAGAAATTGCGGGTGGCCAAAATGCTGATGGAGGAGCTGGAGGTGAACCTGCCGGGCGTTGAAATCATCCTGCAAATGAGGCGCAATATGATTGAGATGAGAAAGCAATTCGACGCCATCCTTGCCGATCTGTCAAGGCATGTACGGACCCATCTGGATGCAGGCCGCTGACACTGAGAACAGCTCCGACAACCTATAATTTTATTTCAGCCCTTACATCCGCCCCGTAAAGCCGATCCATTTTCTTGACGGCTTCAAGCACCTCGCCGTCTTCCGTTTTCGGCAACGTGACAAACAGTCTTACCATCAGGTTGCCGCGTTCCTTGGTTTTCAGATTGACCGCCCCTTTTCCTTTCAGACGAAGCGTCTGACCATTCTGGCTTCCAGCCGGGATCTTCAGCTTGACCGGGCCGTCCACGGTGGGGATATTGATTGTTCCGCCAGCCATTGCCTCGCTCAGGGTTACAGGCACGTCCATCAGCAGATTGTCCCCCTCTCTCTTCAGAAAAGGGTGCTGCCTCAGATGAATGATCAGATAGAGATCTCCGGGATTGCCCCCGTTGGCCCCCGGTTCGCCCTTGCCCGCGACACGAACCTTGGAGCCCTCTTTTACACCGCTGGGAATAACCACCCGGATCTTCTCGGTCCCAACCACCTGACCGCTGCCCCCGCACTGCGTGCACGGTTTACCGATCTGGCCATGTCCGTGGCAATGGGGGCATGGTTTGGTAAAATGCATGGGGCCGCTTGCCACATCCTGCCTGCCTGACCCTCCGCAGTAAGGACAGGTGCTGATCGTGGCGCCCGGTTCGTTCCCTGTTCCCTTGCATCTCTGACAGGTTGTCGGTTTCTGCATGGAAAGTTCGGTGTCAAATCCTTTCAGTGCTGAAAGAAGATCGATGGTCATATCATGCTGAATATCCCTCCCCCGTGAAGGTCCGGCCGTCCTGAATCCTCCCCCGCCTGCCCGTCCGCCAAAGATATCTCCGAAAATATCCTCGTAATTCTGATATTGTCCAAAACCTTCCCCGCCGTATCCCGGTTGCTCTTGTTGGGAAGAGCTCCACTTGGAATATTCTCGCGCCTTTCCCGAGTCAAATCCGGCTCGCAGCCCTTCTTCCCCGAATTCATCGTAGAGTTTTCTCTTTTCCTCATTGCCAAGGCAATCGTAGGCCCCGGAAATCTCCTTGAATTTCTGCTCTGCGTCCTTGTTGCCCGGATTGATGTCAGGGTGCCACTTCCTGGCCAGTTTGCGGTAGGCCTTTTTTATTTGCTCTTTGGATGCGTCTTTGGATACACCTAAAATTTTATAAAAATCTTCTGCCATGGGAATCTACCACCTGTTCAATGGTCTGTTTTTACCTGGAAGGATTTCGCCAAGGATATACCATGCCCCCGCTGAATGTCAAATCTTAAGCGTATTGCTTAGGCCTTGATAATTACCGCAAAAACCCCAGTTCTGAACAGCAGGGAAGCCCTCCAAGGGCTTTTGCTTTTACTACCGCCCTCAACACGGCATTTTCCACGGTCCTTGCCGCAAGCATTCCCGCCACGTTGATGTCCGCGTCCACCTCGCCGGTTGCCAGGGCGAAAATGGTGTCGCCATCCAGCATGGTATGGGACGGTCTCATGGTTCTTGCGAGACCGTTATGCGCCATGGAGGCAAGTTTGCCGGCCTGGGATTTGGTGAATTTTCCGTTTGTGACAACCATGCCGATGGTGGTATTGCCGCAGAAAGAAATGCCCCCGTCCACGAACTGTTCGATCATGATCTTTTCGGTATCCAGAAAGGCGCTTCTGTCTTCGTTCAGGACTCCGGCCAGGATGGCGCCTGTTTTGGGATCGATGACATCCCCGAGACAGTTTACCGCGACGACTGCGCCCAATTTAAAAGCCCCCGCCTGAAAACAGCAGGTCCCGAGTCCGCTCTTCATGGAATGTTCCATGCCGAGAATTTTGCCTACGGAAGCTCCCGTCCCCGCCCCCACGTTCCCTTCCGCGCATCCGGTACTTATGGCATTCAGGCAGGCCTGATACCCCATCTTGCCGTCCGGTCGCACCCTGTGATTCCCAATCTCCAGATCAAACAAAACCGCTCCGCACACGATGGGGATTTTCGTGATGCCCACATCAAAGCCCACGCCCCGTTCTTCGAGATATTGCATGACGCCGGTTGCGGCGTCCAGCCCAAATGCACTTCCGCCGGCAAGAAGAACGGCATGAATCCGCTCAACCAAATTGATCGGATTCAGAAGGTCGGTTTCCCTGGTTCCCGGCGCTCCGCCCCGGACGTCCACCCCCGCGGCAACCCCCTTTTCCGCTATGAGCACCGTGCATCCGGTAAGGGCGTCCAGATCCTGTGCGTGTCCTATTCGGATCCCTTCGATATCCGTTACCGCAATTTCTCTCATGAGTGGTTGCTCCTGTTAACAAGATTCCGGTGTTCAGGGTTCAGGTGTCAGCTCCGTCTCTGGTTTTATTTTTCCGCTCTTTCTGAGCATATCTTCCGCATGAGCCAGGGCCTGGGGCGTGATTTCACTCCCCCCTAAAAGCCTCGCGATTTCCCGGACCCTCTCTTCAGGATTCAGTCGGCAGATGGAGACTTCCGTTCGATCGGAGACCACTTCCTTTTTAACGGTGAAATGGGTTCCTGCCTGGCTGGCGATTTGGGGAAGATGGGTAATGCACAATATCTGATGATAATCAGCAAGGGTCTTGATCTTTTTCCCCACCACTTCGGCGGTGGCGCCGCTTATTCCCGCATCCACTTCATCAAAGATAATCGTTTCGGCAGCGCCGGTCTTTGCAAGAATGGATTTGATGGCCAGCATGATTCTTGAAAGCTCGCCGCCGGAGGCTATCTTGGAGAGCGGTTTAAGCGCTTCCCCGGGATTTGGAGAGATCATGAATTCCACGTGATCAATACCGTCAGGGCCTATCCTGGTATTTTCCCGCGCCGACCGGTTCTCCTGAAAATTTATCTGAAAGTCCGTCCTGTTCATGTGCAACCAGCACAACTCTCTTTCCAGGTCTTCCTCGAAAAGCTTCGCGCCTTTCCTGCGTTCCGCGGAAAGGGCAGTGGCTTTTTGAAGCAGGTCCTTTTCCGCCTGTCGAGCGGTTTCCTCCAGATCCGAAAGTCTCTTCCCGTGAATGTCCATTTGGGAGATCCGGGAAACCAGTTCCTCCTTGACGGCCAGAACATCCTCCAGTTCCGGCCCATACTTACGCTTGAGCCGATTGAGTGCGTTTAGCCTTTCCGAGACCTGTTCCAATCGCGAGGGATCGATTTCGATCTGTTTCCGATAATCCCTGAGGGTAAAAGAGGCATCTTCAAGGCCGGCCTGAATCCCATTGAGGATATCCTCAATCCGGGTCAGATCCCCGTCAATTTGCGCCGCCTTTCCCACCTGCCTCGTGCATCGCCCCAGGGAAGAAAGAATCGAATCGTTGTTTTCGTATAGCACCCGGTATCCGTTGGTAACGATCTCCAGCAGTTCTTCCGCATGTTGAAGTCTCTTCTTTTCTTCCAAAAGGGATTTGTCTTCTCCCGGAATCACCGCGGCTTGTTCGATTTCCCGCATCTGAAACCGGGCCAGTTCCCTCTTCTCCTCCTGCCGTCCGATCTCCTTTTTCAGGGTCTCCATTTCTTCCGCCAGAGTCCGGTAACCGCGGTACATCTGATGAAGGAGGTCCCTGTCGCCCGTAAGACCGCTGAAGTCATCCAGGAGAGGCAGATGATTCTCAGGGTTCAGAAGCCTCTGGTGTTCATGTTGACCTGAAATACTGATCAGTCGGGGGCCGAGACCGGAGAGCATCTGCAGGGTGACCATGGCGCCGTTTAAGAAAACCTTGTTTCGACCCTCGCGGGAGATCGTCCTTTTGATGAGCAGTTCTCCATCAAAAGGAACCCCGAAGTCCTTTAAATGCTCTTTGATTTCATCATCTTGATGAAATTCAAAAAAAGCTTCCACCACGGCTTCTCCGGACCCTGAACGAATAATGTCCAGTGAGGACCTCCCGCCTAAAATCAAGTTGATGGCGTTGATAATAATAGATTTGCCGGCGCCTGTCTCTCCCGAAAGGATGTTCAATCCTTGCTTCAGAGAAAGTTCCAGATGTCTGATAATAGCGAAATCATGAATATTGAGTTGAACAAGCATGCTGATATTCCATCGTTGCCATAGACCTATGGCGGTGTCATCCTCAATCCGAATCCTTTGACTTGGGGCCGATCTCCGAACCCGGCAAAAGTCTGACAACCTCAATTTTCAGGCATTCAGGGGCGTTATCGTCCACATCGATATATTCAACCACCGCCTCACTGGGGACGGGGAGATCGCAAATGGGGATAGATTTTCCAAGGAGATCAAAAATTTGGGTTCCATCCGTTACCTTAAATTTTCGGCCGCCGATTTTTATGCCCCCGTCTCCTTTGCTCTCGATAACCACGGATGCGGATACGGCATTATCGGCCTGACTGCCCGCAAAACATAATGGCGTGGCCGGGAAAAGAAAGGAAATAAACAGGACCGACCAAATTAGATGTCGGTCCTTGAAAAACCGGAACATGAGACATTTTTCCATCCTCCGTTTTACAAAAATAGGCTCCATCGATCTTATGTATGTGTCCAGGTGACTTTGAGGACCTCTTCAAAGGTGGTCTTCCCTTCCAGGAGTTTTCTTACGGCATTTTCCCTGAGGGTGAACATCCCTTCTTCCAGTGCCCTGGCGTGAAGGGCCTCCGTATCCGTCTCGGCCTTGATCAACTTCCTTATGGTTTCCGTGATCGGGAGAAATTCGAAAATGGCGATCCTGCCCGAATAACCGGTGCCTCGGCACTTCAAGCATCCCTTTCCTCGAAAAAGCTCCAGAGGTCCTTCTTTGCCCAGGTCCAGGCCTTGCGTGCTCAATTCCGAGCTGTCTATTTGAAAAGCCTCCTTGCAGTACACGCATATTTTACGCACCAGCCGTTGGGCAAGGATACCGATCATCGTTGCCTGAATCAGGAACGCTGGAATTCCCAGATCAAGGAGCCGTACGATGGCGGAAACGGCATCATTGGTGTGAAGGGTTGAAAGAACGAGATGTCCGGTCAGGGCCGCCTGAACCGCATTTACGGCGGTTTCCAGGTCTCTCATTTCCCCAACCATGATAATATCAGGGTCCTGCCTGAGGATGTTGCGCAGAATCGAGGCGAAAGTTACGTTTACGGCGGTCTGAACCCCGATCTGGTTAAACCCTTCATGAATCATTTCCACCGGGTCTTCCACCGTGGTAATATTAATCTCCGGTGAAGAGAGATCCCGGAGCGTTGAGTACAGGGTCGTGGATTTTCCACTGCCCGTTGGGCCGCAGACCACGATCATGCCGTGCGGCATATGGATAACCCGGTTGTAAGAGGCCAGGTCTTCCGGAGAAAATCCCAGTTCTTCCAGATCCTGGAAAAGGACCTCCGGATCCATGATTCGCATGACCACCTTTTCACCGAAGGCCACGGGGACCGTCGAAACCCTTATCTCGGTCTCCACGCCCCCTTTATCCATCTTGATCCTGCCGTCCTGGGGCTTCCGTTTTTCGGAGATATCCATCCGTGCAAGGCTCTTGATGCGGCTCACGATAGCCGAGTGCACCTTTTTGGGGAAATCGTAGATGGGATGCAGGACCCCGTCTATCCGTATCCTTACCAGGCTTACTTCGCGCTTGGGCTCGATGTGGACATCGCTTGCCCGCTGATCGAAGGCATAACTGAGGATGTGATTCACGGCGTTCACGATGTGTTTGTCGTTGGATGGGAGTTCTTCCGCGGTTTTGAGACGTACGTACTGTTCCAGATTGCCCAGATCCACCGAAGAACCGGAAAACTCATTTTCCGCCGCGGTAACGGACCTTTTAAAGCCGTAGAATTCGTCAAGTACGCTGATTATATCCGATCGGGAGCTGACCACGGGTTTTACCTTCATGTGGACAACTCTGGTAATATTATCGAGGATTTCAACATTGAAAGGATTGGCCATGGCCACAAACAGGCATCCGTCCTTTACAAGAACGGGCAGAGCCAGATGTCTTCTGGCAAAGGAATGGGGCAGGGTCGTGGTTACAAGGTCCAGATCAAGCTTGAGAGGATCTATTTTCTTGTAGGGGATTCCCCATCCCTCCGCAAGGGATTGATAGATGGCATCTTCATCCAGGATTTTTTCAGGATCGTCCCACCTGTTGATTTTCAAGGCGGCAATCTGGTCGATGATAATGACCGGATTGAAGCTCTTGCTTGTGGACATACCGGTAAGGCGCCGCATCCGATCGGATTTTTGATGCAACGCGGTTTTATCCAGAAGGATCTCCTTCTTCTGGTCCATGGATATGAGCCCGCTTTTCAGGAGGCTTTCACAGACATTTTCAAGAGATAATGGATTTTCCAGGTTCATTTTCATGCGTTATTTGGTCTTATAAAATCGTGCCGGCGGGCCGCTTCCTGTTTTTTCCTTCCACGGGCCATCTTTTCAAGAAGGTTGTTTTTAAATGAGAAAACCGTTAATAAAACGGATACACTGCGAACATAGTACCACATTTTTTGAAGAGACGGTAATTTTAAAGAAATCCACGGGAAGAATTTTGTCAAGAAATGGGGACAAAAATGCCGTTAAAGACAGGGAAAGATAACATGGAAGAACCGCGAGTTCTTCAACCCGGGATGACGGGGCTTTATCTTCGAAACCTGAGCGCGAACTTGTTCGGTTTTCTGACGATTTTCGCTCTCAACTTTTTTACTCCCCTCGAGTTTTTTGAAAAAACCAGGTTTTTTCTTTTTGAAGAGAAGGGCTGGCTCCTTTTTTTTCTCATTTATCCACTGGTTATGGGTTTGATACTCTGGATTCAATCCAGGATCCAAAAGCCCATCTCCCGCGTATACAAGCTGATCCCGACCGGACAGGAGAGAATCCCCGGTGAACTCAGGAAAAAGGCTGAAAAGTGCCTTATCAACCTTCCTCTGATACTCACCCTGATCAATGTGTCTACCTACATTATAGTGCCTTTGCTTGTAATTCTGACCTTTCACGTCTTTTTTCATGTTTCTGTTACCATATGTTTTTTTCTTTTTTTTCGATCCTTTATGATCGGTATGATCACTGCGGGCCTCTCCTTTTTCCTGCTGGAAAATTTTTCAAGGGCACACCTGATTCCTCTATTTTTTCCGCGAGGAAGGCTGGCGGCGCTGCCGGGGACAGTGAAAATTTCCATTTTACGAAGAATCAGGCTTCTCAATCTTGCGGGAACACTCAACCCGATGCTCCTTCTTTTGGTTACGCTTCTGTTTATTGCGGTGGAAGCCAAACACAGCGCCATCTCCACGTCTGAACTGGCCGGGGAGATTCTTGTGTTCACTGCTGTTTTAAGCCTCATCTTTATCATTCTCGCCATGAGACTGAATGTTCTTGTGGGGAAATCAATTCTGGAGCCTCTTGAGGATATCCTGAATGTGGTGGAAAAATTAAAGGAGGGGCATTTTGATCAGCGCATAAGGGTTCTGTCCAACGATGAAATCGGGGTCCTGGGCGATGCGGGCAATGATATGGTTCGCGCCCTTGCCGACAGAGAACGGATAAAGGACACCTTTGGAAAATATGTCACACCGGAAATCAGGGACCAGATTTTGGCTGGAAATATTCCCTTGAACGGCGAAAGAACAGAGGCAACCTTGTTGTTTTCGGATCTCCGGGATTTTACAACCTACGTGGAAGAAAACGATCCCGAAGAGGCAATCCGGAGCATGAGGGCGTATTTCACCGCCATGCAGCATGTTATCCGCTTCCATCAGGGGTTGGTGCTTCAATACGTGGGAGATGAAATCGAGGCGGTTTTCGGCGTCCCCCTGAAATGCGATGACCATCCGGATCAGGCCGTAAAAGCCGCCCTGGAGATGAGAAAGGCTCTTCAAAGCCTGAATGCGCTGCGTGTTGCTCAGGGCAAACCCCCGTTTGCCCACGGAATAGGAATCTGTACCGGCGAAGTATTGGCAGGGAATACCGGGAGCGACGATCGTCTGTCCTATGCCCTGATCGGCAACACGGTCAATCTGGCTTCAAGGATGCAGAATCTGACAAAATCGTTTCACTGCGATATCCTCATAAGCGAGGAAACCGTAAAAAGGCTCCAAGAGTCCTTCAATCTGAAAGAACATCCTCCGCAACAGGTGAAAGGGTATTCCAGACCGATTACCGTATACCAAGTGTTGTGAGAGGGGTACGTGCGATTCACTGGTCTTTCCAAAGGGTATTCCAGACCCGTTACCGTATACCAGGTTGTGTGAGGCCCGGCAATTGTCGGCATGGACAATTTTTCCGGATCACAGCCTTTCCAGCTCAATTTTCACCCCGCCGTCATGTTCGTCCGGGACTCTGTCGATTTTAAACCCCAGATTCCTGGCAAGAAGCAGCATCTGCTTATTTTGGGGCAGGACAAATCCCCATATGGACTCCAGGTCCTGTTTACGGGCTACCAGAATCAGTTGATCCATAAGTGCCGCTCCGATCCCTTTTCCCTGCCATTCATCAGCCACGACAATAGCAAACTCCGCTTTCGTTCCCCCCGGTTTTCTCATGAGGCGGGCCACGCCCAGGATCTTTTCCTCTGTGCGTGCCGTATCCATGGCGATCAGGGCCATGTCTTTGTCGTAGTCAATCTGGGTAAACGTCACAAGCATTTTGTGGGAGAGGGATTTGAGCGGAGAGAAGAATCGGTAGTAGATGCTTTTTTCAGACAGGGTATGGAAAAGATCCTGAAGAAGCGGCGCGTCTTCCGGCTTTATGGGCCGGATGAAAAGATCCCGCCCCCCTTTTGTTTTTACTGTCCTCTCAAACTGGTTGGGATAGGGGCAGATAACGAGATGATGGGGCGCCTTTATTTCCGATGGTTCCACCATGACCCTTGCATCCACGGCGCAGGCGCCCTTTGCCGAAAGGACCATGGGGTTGATGTCCAGTTCCTTGATTTCAGGAAAATCGGTAACGAGTTGAGAAAGGCGAATCAGGATCTCCTCCAGGAGGTCCAGCCTGACCGGCGGGCGGTTTCGAAAGCCCTTGAGCGCCTTGTAGACCTTGGTATTCTCCATGAGACGTCTGGCCAGCAACCGGTTTAAAGGGGGAAGGGCTATGGACTGATCCTTCAGGATCTCCGTCATGATGCCGCCCATTCCAAAAAGGATGACGGGGCCGAAAAGGGCGTCTCTGCTTGCTGCCCAGGATGATTTCATAATCGGGCCGTTCCAGCATGGCCTGAATGGTCACGCCCAGGATTTTTGCTTTCGGATCATAGGATTGCGAACGGGTGATGAATCTGCCCATAGGCCGCCTCAACATCCTGTTCCGATCGCAGGTTCAGCTGCACTCCGCCGGCATCGGATTTGTGAACGATATCTCTCGAATGTACCTTCATCGCCAGTGGATATCCCATTTTCCGGGCTATCCCCAAGGCCTGATCCAGATTCTCCGCTATTTCCGTGGGATTTACGGGAATGCCGTAGGCTGCAAGGAGGGCCTTTGATTCAACTTCCGTGAGCAACGGTCGTCTCCTCTTCAGCCCGTCTTGCACGATTCCGGCCGCCTTTTCCCGATCAAAATGAAGGGAGTGCGGAAGTTCCGGCGGAATTTCTTGAAGCATCTCCAGATTTCGTTTGTACCGATACAGATGAACAAAGGCGTTGATGGCTCTTTCCGGTGTTTCATAAGTGGGGATGCCTGCCTCGTTGAGGATGGCGCGACCGTTTGCAACGCTTTCTCCCCCCATCCATACGGCAAACAAGGGAGGGCAGGGGCGGCTCCGGATCAGTTCCGAAACCGCCCTTGCAATGTCATCCCCGCTGCTCAGGGCCTGGGGCACGAAGATGATGACCAGGGCATAGATCTCGCGAGCCGAAAGACAGATGTTCATGGCGTCTCTCCATCGTTCCGGAGAGGCATCCCCCAGGATATCCACGGGGTTGGCCCTGCTCCAGTATGGGGGGAGAATGTCGTCCAGCTTCTTTCTGGTCTCCTCCGAGAGAGAAACCGGTTCGATCCCTTGGGCGGACAGGGCATCCGCCGCCATGACCCCCGGTCCGCCGCCGTTGGTGATAATGCCTAACCCCGGCCCGACAGGAAGGGGCTGCTTGGCCATAAGTTCCGCGCAATCAAACAGATCGCCAATGGTGTCCACCCTTTCAATGCCGCAACGTTTGAAGGCCGCATCGTAGATGGCATCTTCCCCCGCGAGGGCGCCGGTATGGGAAGCAGCAGCGGCAGCGCCGGCCCTGGATCTCCCCGATTTCAGAACAACAATCGGCTTTATCCTGGATATGGCCCGTGCCGCGCCCATAAACTTCCGAACATTGGTAAGGCTTTCCACATACAGAACGATACTCTTCACACCGGGATCTTCCCCGAGATAGTTGATCAAGTCCCCGAAGTCCACGTCCAGCATGGAGCCGATGCTCACAAAATGGCTGAAGCCGATTCCCTCCCGCATGGATAGGTCGAGGATGGCGGCGCAGATGGCGCCGCTCTGGGATACAAAGGCCATCTTTCCGGCCAACGGCATCAAACTGCCGAAACTGGCATTGAGTCCCGGTTCCGTTGATATAATCCCCATGCAATTGGGACCGATAATACGGAGATCTCCTTTTCGGGCTTCTTCTTTGATTTTAGCCTCCACTTCCAGTCCTTTTTTCGCCGATCTCTTTCCCCCCGGCGGAGAGCACAACGGCGCCGGCAATCTTGGCACGAACGCATTCCCGGATAATGGAAGGGACTTTCAGGATCGGTGTCGCAATAATAGCCAGATCGACGGATTGGTCAATATCCTTAACGGAAGCGCAGGCAGGAAGCCCGTGAATCATCCCTGTTTTTGGATTTACGGGAAAAACCTTTCCCTTGTAGCCCCCGCTCAAGACGTTTTTCATAAGAGAATCGCCGATGCTTCCCGGTCGTTCACTGGCGCCTATAATGGCCAGAGAATTGGGTTTGAAGATTCTCTCCAGGTTATGAATGCTCATCAGGTTTTCTCCTTAATAGGTGTATGATCCCTTTAAATGGTCGATTGATCCGACCATCATCTCCTTTTCCGGTTAAAGACCCATCCCCACAGTTCAAAGCAAAAGCGATGCCGGAGTTGCAAACAGGAAGATTCCAGAGCCAACCTATCGCAATGTCAACACTATGTAAAATGGAATCGAGGAATTGCGAAAGAGACTGTGTCCCTTTGTCGTCGAAAAATTTTTCAAACTGTCAAATTGACACTCCTTCTCAATTGCTTTACATTCCTGACGGGGATTTGGTGTATCCTCTTTGCATGAAAACCAAATATAAATTACCTCCCTCGATACCGGAAGGGACTTTTCAGAAAGGTCGGAAAACCCAAAAGAATGGAATATTTTTTCAAACCGAAAGGCATTGCTCTCGTGGGCGCCACGACAAATCCGAACAAGGGCGCATTTTCCATCTGGCGTAACTTAAAGACCGGTTTCAAGGGCACGATCTATCCGATCAACCCTCGTTACACGGAAATGGACGGGCAGCCGTGTTATTCTTCCGTTCGGGACGTCCCGGATCCGGTGGAACTAGCCATCGTTTTTGTGCCTGCCCCCATGGTGCCGGCGGTAGTCCGGGATTGCGCGGATCGCGGCATTCCCGGGGTTATTATCGAGTCCGCCGGGTTTGCAGAAACGGGAGAGGGAGGGAAAAAATTGCAGGATGAACTGATCGCAATCGTCCGCGAAAGTCCCATCCGCATCTGGGGGCCCAACTGCATGGGGGTGGTGGATGCAGTCGCCAGACACGTATTTTCTTTTGTCTCTCCCACCATCTGGGACGATGGTCTGCCCCCGGGTGATGTTTCGCTGGTGGTCCAAAGCGGCATGTTGTCCGGAGGGTTCCTTATAGACCTGATGTCCCATGGCATCATGGGGATAAGCAAGGTCTGCTCCATCGGGAACAAGGTCGATGTGGATGAATGCGATCTTCTGGAATATTTGATAGAAGATGGCGACACCCATGCCATAGCCCTTTACATTGAATCAGTCACGGATGGTCGGCGTTTTTTGCAGGCTTGCAGGAAATCGGGAAAACCGATCGTCCTCCTTCAGGGGGGAAGAAGTGAAAAGGGGGCCGCGGCTGCCATGAGCCATACGGCCAGCCTTGCGGGAGACGGGGCCGTGTTGAGCGGCGCCATGGACCAGGCGGGCGTGGTACGCGCTGACGACTTCAATCAGATGATGGATCTGGCCAGGAGCCTGGCTGTTTATCCCGAACCTCTGAAACGAAAGAGCGGACGGGTGGCCGTCGTGACATTTAGCGGGGCCGGGGGCATTGTCTCGGCCGATTTCCTGGACCGATACGGACTGGAACTGGCCGATCTTTGCGAAAAATCCCGCACCATCTTAGAGGGAGTGTATCCCGAGTGGATGCCGGTGGCCAATCCGATCGACCTGTGGCCGGCCATAGAGCGATCAGGGATTGAGAAGGCTTACGGGGAGTCCATCCGGGCGGTCTGCGACGACCCTGGGGTGGATGCCGTTCTTTTTCATATCTTTCTGGGAGGGCTGGCGCTGAAGTTCAACCTTCAAAATGCGATGGAAGCCGTCCGGGCGGCGGGAAAACCGGCTTTTTTCTGGCTGTTGGGCAAAAAAGATCTTGGCCGAGGCCTTCCAAAGGGAAGCGAGAGACCTCGGGGTTCCCGTATTCCGGGAACTGTCCAGGGCCGTTGAATGCATGGCCGCGGTGCTTTGTCGGAAGACGGGGGAAAGATAAAAAGCGTCCCGATCTTCCCGGAGTGGCGTGAGGCATCTATTTCTTTGGAAACAAGTTGTCACGTGTCAGGCTTAGGAATTCTCTGCTTTCGATCCTAGCTCCAGACCGAATCTATGTCCGCCCTGAAACCCGAAACCTGAAACCTCAGCGGCAACTACTCAAACAGACGCAGAAAGGCCTTGGTGGGTGGCGTCATGTCGATTTCCTTGGGGAAAACCACATCGGTCTGTATGAGGATGGGACCTTCACGCAAGGTTACGGGCTTGAGCAGTCCCAACTGCGCTTCCAGGCGGATTTCCGGTTTGTAAAGAAAGGATATGCCGCGACCTTTGATGATGTACTCCTTGATAAACTCAACGCTTTCCGCTTCCAGCAGGATCGACGGTTTTATGCCGTGGGAACTGAGCAGAGAAAGGATGGCATATTTGGATCCTGACCCATCTTCTCGAATGATGATGGGCTCGTCCTTCACGTCCTGAAAACCCACCTCCTTCATTCCCGCCAATCGGTGACTGGTCGGAACCACAAGGCAGAACTCCTCTTTTGAATAGGGAACCATGCTCAGTTTGCTTCGAAAAGGGATTCGACCGATGACTCCCAGATCGTATGCATGGGATATCACGCCATCGGCAATTTTTGTTGAACTGCCCACCTTGAGGAATACTTTGACGCCGGGATACTTTTCCTGAAAACGCGCAAGGAGTCCCGGCATGAGGTGTCTTGCAAAGCTTCTCGTGGTGCCTATGGTCAGGGAGCCATGGGAGAGATCGGCATGTCCTTTGAGGACATATTCCATCTCCTCCACGATTTCAAATACCCGTTCAGCGTAGCCGAAAAGAACCCTGCCCCGCATCGGTGAGCTCAAGCCCCTTTCCATAGCGTGTAAATAGCTTTAGCGCCAGATCCTCTTCAAGAGATTTGATCTGCATGGTCACCGCCGGTTGGGTAATATACAGGGCCTCGGCGGCCTTGGTGATACTTTTTTCCCGGGCTGCCAGAAAAAAAGACCGGAGCTGATTCAGGTTGATTCGCATCTTTTATCCCATAAGCATATCTTCTGCCGCATAAGAAAACCTTATGACTTTATAAAAACAATTGCTTTGACAAGTCAACAAGAAAAAGAACAATAATGAACCCAATTCAAAATTTCAATGCTAAGCTCCCTCCGTCCCGGAGGCCGAAATCGTAAAGGATTTCCATGGTCCCTCATCGCGAAATGTTCTGGCAGATAGATTCGGTCTGGGCCTTCTACGTACTGGCGGCCCTTGCCACGGGACTTTTCGCGGCAGGTGTGGCCGCTCATATCCACGTCTGGAAAAAGACCGCAAAATCCTCCGGGGTTTCCTTTTCAGGGGCCGCGCTCAAGAAAATGATTCTGGATGTCTTCCTGGGACGACGCGTTCTTCAGGGAGATGTGGCGGCAGGCCTGATGCACCTCCTGATCTTCTGGGGTTTTCTGCTCCTTTTTATCGGACACCAGCGTGCTGGCCGTCCACCATTATGTCTTTTCCTTTCTCACGGGATCGGCCTACCTGATCTTTTCCCTGATCATGGAAGTGGCGGGCCTCATGCTCCTTTCGGGGATTCTGTGGGCGCTCATTCGCAGATACCTGCAGCGCGTCTCCCGGCTTGAAAGACGGCTGGAGGATGCCATCGTTCCCTTGTGGCTCCTGCTGATTGTGCTTTCGGGTTTCGTGCTGGAAGGCGCAAGGCTGTCGGCCCAGCAACCGGCATGGGCCGCATGGTCCTTTGCGGGCTGGTGGGTAAGCGGCCTTTTTACACCAGCCACGGCCGAGGCAAACTACCCGTTTCTCTGGTGGCTGCACACCCTCCTCTGCCTTGGTTTCATTGCCGTGATTCCCTATACCAAACTGTTTCATGTCCTGGGGGCGCCCGCAAGCATCTATTTCCAGGACGCTTCCGAGACCAAAGTCTTGGGGATGGAAGACGGGGCGGGGGAGTTTGACCTGGGCGACGCCATCTTCTTTGACGGCTGCATGCGATGCGGCCGGTGTGTTGCGGCCTGTCCTTCCGCCGGCGCGGGGGAACCTTTCGCGCCCCGGGATTTTGTCCAGGCCATGCGGCACGCGTTGTGGCAGAAACATTCTCCGGTGGGAGATATCCGGTTCATGAGCCGCAACGAACCGATAAAAGTGGATGAGAATTTCTGGTACTGCACCACCTGCCGGGCGTGCCTGGAGGTCTGTCCGGTCTACGGCGCCGCCTTCGAGGCGGTAACCAGGAAAAGGGTGTTGGCCGTTGAAGAAGGAACCCTCGTGCCGCCGCTTATGAGCCAGACCCTTGAGAAGCTTTTCAAATACAATAATCCCTGGGAGTCCTCCAAGAGCAAACGGGGGGCCTGGGCCAAGGAACTGGACCTGACCGATCTCACCAAAAAAGGGGGCGGAAGCCGATTTGTGCTACTTTGTGGGATGCACCACCTCCTTTGACGACACGGCGCAGGTAATCGCCCGGTCCTTCTCGGAAATCCTTCAGACCGCCGGTGTGAATTTCGGCATCCTGGGAAAGAAAGAGCCCTGTTGCGGAGACATCGCACGGCGCGTGGGGGAACTGGGGCTGTTTGAAGAACAAAGAGAGGGATGTCGAGGAGATCTTTGACAAATACGGCATTGCCGAGGTGGTGACCTCTTCCCCCCACTGTTTTCATACCTTCCGGAATGAATATCCGGAGGCCTCTTTCAGGGCCCGCCATTATACACAAGTCCTTTGGGAACTGCTGAAGGAAGGAAAGCTTTCCTTAAGCAAGGGTCTGGAGGCAACGGTCACCTACCATGATCCCTGTTATCTGGGACGGCACAATCGGATTTTTGATGAGCCAAGAGAAATCATTCGGCGCCATTCCCGGGATCAAGCTGGTGGAGATGGAGCATTGCAGGGAAAACAGCCTCTGTTGCGGCGGAGGAGGCGGAAGGATGTGGCAGGACCTGCAGGGCGAGGTAAAGATGAGCGAGGTCCGGATCCGGGAGGCTGAGGCCACGGGCGCGGAGATCCTGATCACCGCGTGCCCCCTGTGTCTCATCATGCTGGAGGATGCGCGCAAGGCCGCCGGTTTGAAAGAACCCTTCCGGGTCATGGACCTGAATGAGCTGGTTTTGCAGGCGACCGTTTCGGACCACGAATCACACGAATAAGCAAAGGCTAAAACTTTTTCAAAACCCTGACAGTAATGGATTTTCTAAATCCGGACTTCGGCGCCGGGGAATTTGAATCAGGATACGAAGAGGGTTATTTGTTTTTCTGAGGGTTTCAGGAAAGAAGCCTGAAAATAAGGAGGTTCGGGATGAACGAGGTTTTGATACTGGGAGAAGTAAAAGAGGGCGCCTTGAATACGAGGACCCTTGAATTGTTGGGCGCGGGAAAGAAACTGGCCGGTGAAACGGGCGGTGACTTTTCCCTGCTCTTGATGGGGGACGGGATTTCCGGAGTGGCCGATGAGGCCCTCTCTTTCGGACCTGCCAGGGTGTATAAGGCTAGAGCATCCCCTGCTGCGGGGTTTTCAAGCCGATCTGTGGCTCAAGGCCCTGGAACAGGCCTGCGGTGAGATCAAACCGAAAATCCTTCTCATGAGCCACGGATTCATGGGAATGGAGTTGGGTCCGAGACTGGCCTGCCGCATGAAATCCGGGCTGACCACCGATTGTGTTGAGCTGTCCATCGATCCGGCGGACGGCCTCCTTCTCAGGACCAAGCCGGTTTCAGGGGGCAATGCCATCTCGGTCTTCAAGTGCCCGGGCGAGCCGCAATTAGCGACGGTGCGGGGGAAGGTTTTTCCGCCCGCGGAGCCGGGCGCAACTGGTGGGGAATTGGTGGAGATCAAGGTGGATCTCAATGAATCCATGAACCGGGTGGAATCCCTTGAAATCGTCAAGGAGGACGTGGTTTCCCTGGACAAGGCGAACGTGGTGGTGGCAGGCGGGGCCGGCCTGGGAGAACAAGAGGGCTTTGAGATGCTTGAGGAACTGAGAGAGGCCCTGAGCAAGACCTTCGGCAATGTGATGATCGGCTGCAGCCGCGTGGCCGTGGACAAGGGCTGGATCTCATCGGATCATCAGGTGGGACTCACGGGCACCATGATCGCTCCGGATATTTATGTGGCGGTGGGAATATCGGGCGCCATCCAACATCTGGTGGGCATGGTTCATTCCAAAAAGATCATCGCCATCAATACGGATACGGCCTGCAACATGTTCAAGGTGGCCGATTACGGCGTGGTGGAAGATTATGAAGAGGTAATACCGGCTCTCATAGAAAAACTGGAGGAGTTGTCATGACGGAAATACATATCATCGTCTGCGCCAAACAGATTCCCGATCCGGAAGCGCCCCTTTCCGACGTGCGCGTGGATGAGCAGAAAATGGAAGTGGTGGTGGACGCCCCCCAGGTCATCAGTCCGTTTGATGAAAACGCCCTGGAAGCGGCTATTCGACTGAAAGAAGAATTGGGCGGAAAAATAACGGTCCTGAGCCTGGGGAAAAAGGTCTCGGACACGGTGCTCAGAAAGGCCCTGGCGGCCGATGCCGATGAGTTGATCCTGCTGGAAGACGATGCCTTTGAGAAGCTGGACAGTTATTCCACCGCGACGGCACTGGCGGGCGCCATCCGGAAAATCGGCAAGTACGATCTGATCCTGGCGGGAAGGCAGGCCGGGGACTGGGATTCCGGACAGGTGGGACTCATCCTGGGGGAAATGCTGGATCTTCCGTGCATCAGTCTGGCCCGTGAGATCACCGTGGAAGACGGGAACGTGGTGGTCAAAAAGAGTCTGCCCGACGGATACGAACGGGTGAAAGCCAAAATGCCGGCGCTTGTGACCGTGAGCAATGAGGTGGGGGAGTTGCGGTATATCTCCAGGACCAAGATGTTGAAGACCATGAAGGGATCGGGCGCCATTTCCACCTGGGGCGCGGGTGATTTCGGTGTAGCCGGGGACGCGCTCCATAAAATGGGAATTGCGGCCCTCTCCTCGCCTCCCGACATGGGAAGAAACTGCCGGTTCCTTGAAGGCTCGGTGGAGGACCAGGCAGGAAAACTGGCCGAAGTCCTTATGAGCCTCAGATAATTATGGGTTAATTGTAGAGACGAAGGACTTTTCGCCCCTACCGCACATTTTCAACATTAAAATATTTCAAAAGAGACAGGAGGAACACAAAATGGCGGACAAATCTTACGATGCAGTAATCATTGGCGGCGGACATCACGGAACAACCATTGCCCCTTATCTGGCCAAGGCCGGCTTATCTGTTGGAGTTTTTGAACGGCTGGATCATCTGGGCGGCGGCGCGGTATCCTACGATGACTCTCCCGCCCCCGGGTTTCGCGGCAATTTCTGCGCCCACTTTACGCGCTATTATGGCCATCCGGCCTACAAGGAATTCAACCTTCGCGAAGAAGGCCTGGAGTACGTGTTCCCGGATACCAATGAAGCCGCCGTTTTTGATGACGGCACCTCTTATGTGGCCTATGCCGGTTATAAAGTAGTGGACCCCAAGACCGGAAAGACGGAATACAGCGAGTCAAACGTTAAAAAGACATACGATCAAATCGCCCGTTTCTCCAAGGCCGACGCCGAGGCCTATTTGTACTGGACGGACAAATACGACAAATACATCCGGCCTGCATTTCACGAATTTCGATATTCCATCCCCACACCTTACGGCGTACCGGATGCCCTGGAAAGACTGGTCCTCGATCCCAAAACGGGTTTTGATCCCTCCATGCACTTCATGACCGCCAAGGAATGGGCCCACTTTATCTTTGAGAGTCCTGAGCTCAGGATCCTGACCATGAGAGGGTTCCTCACCTCCTGCGGCATCTACCCCGACGATGTGCCGGGTATCATGTTCGCCTTTGCGACGCTCCACCTGGTGTTGGGATGGGAGACGGCGGCCATTGCCAAAGGGGGCACCCAGTCCATTACGGATTCCCTCGTCTCGGCCGGCAAGAAACTGGGCGTGGAATATTTTCTTAACTCTGAAGTGGATAAACTCTTGATCGATAATGGCAGGGCAAAAGGCATCAAACTCCTGGACGGCACCGAAATAGAGGCCAAACAGATGGTGGTATCCGACAATGCCACGCCTCAGTTGTTTCTCCGCATGATCGGACCGGATCATCTTACCACGCCCATGAAGCGGAAAGTGGATACCTATTTTTTCGATCGCGCACAACTCTTCTGGGGACCCATCGGCGTGCATGAGCTGCCCCAATACACGGCAGCCAAGGATAATCCCGATGTCAATTGCACCCCTCGCACCTACTATCTCCCCAAGGACCTGGGGTATACGGAAGACAAGTACATGCACGAAATCTTTCTGCTGGGCATGCCTTCCAAGTTTCACCTCCTGACGGCGCCCGACAGCATTTGGGACCCCACCCGTGCCCCCAAGGGAAAACACAGCATTCACGTGGAAGAATTCACCGCTCCTGCGCGCCTTTTCTCCAGAAAGGAATGGCGACAGCTGCATGATGAGTTCGTGGATGACATGATGAAACAATGGCGGAAATACGCCCCCAACATGACCAAAGACAATCTTATCGCCGAACGGGTCGCCACCCCTATCGATATCCAGGATACCCATCTGGATATGCGGGAAGGCGGCTGGTCGGAAGGCAACTGCGGCGGATCTCAGAGCGGCCGTTTCCGAGGACTGCCGGGCGGTCTCAAGACCTTTATCAAAGGTCTGTATATGTGTTCCTCCGGCGTGGCGGGCGGTCCCGCCATTGGTCGGGGTTCCAGTTACAACTGTTACCAGGTGATCGCGGATGATTACGGACTGCGGAAGCCGACTATTGAGTCGACCACGAATAACACGAATAGCACGAATGAAGACAAACTCTTGTTCCACGCTCCTGCGTGGGGTTACAAGAGTCAAAGCCGGAGTATTAATTGAGCAATTAGCTATTAGCTGTTGGCCTTAAGCTGACAGCTAATGGCTAAAGGCTAACAGCTCAAGGAGATTGCACATGCGTTTGAAGGACAAGGTGGCTGTTGTGACTGGCGGGGCCCGTGGCTTGGGCCGGGCCTTCGCGCTTCGTTTGGCGGAGGAAGGGGCCCGGATCATGGTCATGAATATTGTTCTCAGGGACAAGGATCTGGAGGATATGAAAGAAACCGTGGCCCTCATCGAGGAACTGGGCGGAGATGCAAGGTTTTTTGAGGGAGATGTGACCAGCGAGCCGGAAACGAACGCCATGGCGGAAGCAACCACGGCGGCATTCGGCAAGATCGACATCCTCATCAACAATGCGGCCATCTATGACGGGTTGGTCAGGAAGCCCTTTGATGAAATCTCCCTGGATGAGTGGGACCGGGTCATGGGGGTGAATGTCAAAGGCGCCTTTCTGGCGACGCGGGCCGTGTTCCCTTTCATGAAGCAGCAGTCCTATGGCAAAATCGTAAACCTCTGCTCCGAAACCGCCTTTACCGGTTCTCACGGTTTCGTCCATTACGTGTCTTCCAAAGGAGGCGTTCTGGCCCTGACCCGGGCCTTGGCTATTGAATTGGGTCCTTATAACATCTGCATCAACGCCGTGGCCCCGGGTTTACGGACACGGAAGCCAGTCGTTCTCTCGCTGACGTGAAAAAATACGACACCACCAAGACCCCCCTCAAACGCCTGGGAACGCCGGATGACATCACCGGCGCCGCTCTTTTTCTGTCCTGTCCGGAAAGTGATTTCATCACGGGACAGACCCTGGTGGTGGATGGGGGACGGTATATGCATTAAGGAGTCAGGATTGGAAACCGTCGAGCCTTTGGAAGAAGCCATTGACCTGATCCGGGAAGCGGGGGGCGAAGCCTTCAAGCTTTGCTTTCAGTGCGGCCTTTGTACGGCCAGTTGCCCCTGGAATGCGGTCAGGACCTTCATGCCCCATCGGATGATCTGTGAGTCCCGGTATGGACTGGTGGATCTGGAGAATGCGTGGTGGTGGCTCTGTACCACGTGCAATCTCTGTGTGAGCCGTTGCCCGCGGGGGGTGGCGATTACCGATGTCCTGGGCGCCGTTCGAAATATTCTGCTGAATTTCGAATACCGTATGGCCCCGGCGAGCCTTCGCAGCGCCATGGGAGGTTTGACGGGTGAAGGCAATCCCTGGGGCGGAGAGCGGGACAAACGGTCCGACTGGAGCCGGAATTTGGGGATTAGTCCCTTCAACGGAGAACAGGAGGCCCTTTACTTTTCCTGCTGCGTTCCGGCCTATGATACCCGATTGGGGAATGTGGCCCGGGCCACGGCACGGATTCTTCAGGAAGCAGGCATTGCCTTTGGGACACTTGGGAAACAGCGAAAGCTGCTGCGGCGAAAGCGTTCGCAAAGGTGGGCAACCGGGACGTATTTGAGTCTCTTGCCGGAAGCAATATCGAAGCGTTTCAAAAAGGACGGCGTAAGGAAGATCATCGCCACCTCTCCCCACTGCTATACCACTTTTAAGAAGGATTACCCGGAAATGGGCGGAAGTTTTGAAGTCGTCCATGTAACAGAGGTCCTGGCCGAGCTCGTTGACCAGAGAAAAATCACCTTCACCAGCGAGGTGAATAAAAAGGTGGTCTACCATGATCCCTGCTATCTGGGACGGCATAACGGCATTTATGAGGAACCGCGTAATGTGCTGAAAGCTATTCCGGGACTGGAGCTGATGGATGAATTGAATGCCCGGGAAAACAGTCTCTGCTGCGGAGGGGGCGGCGGGAGAATCTGGATGGAAACCCCGAAAGGGGAACGGTTTTCCGACATCCTGGTGGCGCAGGCCATGGAACAGAGGGCCGACATCCTCGCGACGGCATGCCCCTACTGCATCCTTAATTTCAAGGACAGCGTGGCCACGGCGGAACGGGAAGGGAAGCTGGAAATAAAGGATATTTCAGAGGTTGTGGAAATGGCAATGGAGAATTAAATGGCGCAGATAGATCCAGGTTCTACAACGCAAAATGTCGCCCGGGAAAAGATCGGCGCCGTCATGGTGGTCGGCGCGGGCGTCAGCGGCATTCAGGCGGCCCTGGATACGGCCAATGCAGGGTTCAAGGTCTATCTGGTGGACAAGGCTTCCTCCATAGGGGGGAAGATGAGTCAATTAGACAAAACCTTTCCCACGAATGATTGCTCCATGTGTATCCTGTCTCCCAAATTTCTGGAATGCGCCACCAACCCCAATATCTCCATTTTGACTGATTCGGAGGTGGACGATGTCCAGGGTGAAGTGGGCGATTTCACCGTTCGTCTGCTGCAACAACCCCGCTATGTGGATACGGAAAAGTGCACCGGTTGCGGCGTGTGCGCCGAGTACTGCCCCGTCGGCGTCAGGGATGATTACAATGCGGGATTGGCTGCCGTCAAATGCATCCATCTGCCTTTTGCCCAGGCCGTGCCGGCCGTGAGCGTGGTGGACCCGGCCCACTGCCTTTTTCTGAATCGGAAGGAGTGTCAGATCTGCGTGCCCACTTGCAGGACGCGGGCCATCGATTTTCACCAGAAGGCCGGGGTGCAAGAGATCCGGGTGGGCGGCATAATCCTGGCGCCGGGCTACGAAGTGTTCGATCCTTCCCTGCAAAGTCTCTATGGATACGGCCGATACCGGAATGTGGTCACCAGCCTGGAATACGAGCGACTCCTGAGTGCCTCCGGTCCCAATGGCGGGGTCCTTCGCCGTCCGTCCGACGGTTCAACCCCGGCCAAAATCGCCTGGATTCAGTGCGTGGGTTCCCGGGATGTGTCCGCCAATAAGCCCTATTGCTCATCGGTGTGCTGCATGTACGCCATAAAACAGGTGATCCTGTCAAAGGAGCATATCCCGCCTCTTGAAGCCGTTATCCTCCATAATGACGTGCGGGCCTTCGGCAAGGGGTTTGAGCGGTACTATGAGCGGGCCAAGGGGCTTTCAGGAGTCCGGTTCCAGTGGGCCAAACCGTCGGTCGTGGGCGAAGATCCAAAAACCCATGCCCTAACCCTCCGGTATCGCCTGGATGGGACCCGGGTTCGTGAAGAAGCCTTTGATCTGGTGGTGTTGTCCGTGGGACTCACCTCGCCTGCCGCTCACCGCACCCTGGCGGAAAAAATGGGGATTGCCCTGAATGAAGACGGTTTCTGCCAACCTCCCTCCGCTTTTCGTCCCATGGAGACCGAAAGGGCCGGTATCTATGCCTGCGGCGTTTTCTGCGGACCCATGGATATCCCCGATTCCGTGACCATGGCCGGTGGGTCGGCGGCACTGGCCACCCAGAAGTTGACTGTGTCCCGAGGGACCCTGGTCTCGGAAAAAACCTATCCGTCGGAGCGGGATACGCGGGGAGAGCCTCCCCGCGTGGGGGTTTTCGTCTGTCATTGCGGCACCAATATCATCAAGGGGGTGGATGTGCCTGATGTGGTGGCCTATGCGAAGACCCTCGGCGGCGTGGTCCATGCCCAGGAAGAAACTTTCAGTTGTTCCATCGATTCCATCAGGCGGATGGTCCAGACTATTCAGGAAAAGGATCTCAATCGCGTGGTGGTGGCTGCCTGTACCCCGAGGACCCATGAACCGGTTTTCAGGGATGCCCTCAGACAGGCCGGGCTAAACCCCTTCCTTTTTGAGATGTGCAACATTCGGGAACACTGTGCCTGGGTCCATATCGGGGACAAAAAGGCGGCCACGGCCAAAGCCAGAGACCTGGTCCGAATGGCGGCAACCAAGGCCGGAATGCTTACCCCCCTTTTTCAGGCACCCTATACCATCCTCCGTTCCGCCCTCGTTATCGGGGGCGGCATATCCGGCATGGTATGCGCCCTGTCCCTGGCAAACCAGGGAATCAAGGTCCATCTTGTGGAAAGAAGGGCTGCCCTGGGAGGAATGGCCACAAGACTTCGATACACGCTGGAAGGGGACCAAGTCCAGCCCTATCTCAAAGAACTCATCCAGAAAATTTACCATCACCTGCTGATTCAGGTCCATACCAGCGCCCATATCAGAACATTTTCGGGTTATGTGGGCAACTTCCACACGACCCTTCAAACGGGAGAGCGGCGGTCGCTCGTGGATATTCCCCATGGCGTAGCGGTGGTGGCCACCGGCGCCGGCGAATACCGACCCGATGAATATTCCTATGGCCGGGACGACCGGATTATGACCCACCTGGAACTGGAAGAGGAAATCTTTTCCAGAAAAGAGAGGATACAGTCGTGCGGGTCCCTTGTGATGATTCAGTGCGTGGGATCGAGGGATTCCGAACGCCCCTACTGCAGCCGGGTCTGTTGCGGACAAGCCGTGAAGAATGCCCTCCAATTGAAGAAAATAAACCCTGAAATGAAGATTTACGTGCTTTACCGGGATATGCGAACATACGGTCTCATGGAAAAGGCTTATCGGGAGGCCGCGGAGAGCGGGGTGGTGTTTATCCGGTATCATGAAGCGGACAAACCCGAGGTGCAGGTCACTGCTTCCGGGGTGCAGGTGACGGTGACCGAACCGACCCTCGGGCAAAAGATGCTGCTTCAGGCCGATCTTTTGTCCCTGGCCGCGGCCACTGTTCCGCCCGGGGATAATCACGAGCTCTCCCAGGCGCTCAAGATTCCCTTGAACCCGGACGGTTTCTTTATGGAAGCCCATATGAAACTCAGGCCGGTGGATTTTCCCACGGACGGGATATATCTGTGCGGCCTGGCCCACGGTCCCAAGCGTATCGCTGAAAGCATCGCCCAAGGGCATGCCGCGGCTTCCCGGGCCATGACCGTGTTGTCCAGGGAAGAGATGCGTGGAGAAGGGGCCATCTGCCGGGTGGATGCCGGAAGATGTACCGGCTGTGCCGTCTGCGCCGAGGTCTGCCCCTTTCATGCGGTGGAAGTGGATGCAAAGCAGGGTATTGCGGTGGTAAACAGCGCCCTGTGCAAAGGGTGCGGCCTATGCGCGGCATCGTGCAGAAGCGGCGCCCTGGATGTGTTGGGAAACAATGAGGAACAGGTTTTTTCGATGTTGTTAGCCGTTAGCAGGTTAATAGTCGGAAAGGAGTCCCATGTTCGGCTGGAAAGGAAAAATACTCAGGATTGATCTTACCACGGGCAACCGCACGGTGGAAGACTTGTCTCCGGATTTTTGCCGCAATTATGTGGGGGGACGCGGGGCCGGGCTGAAAATCCTGATGGATGAAGTAGACCCCCGGATTGATCCCCTGAGCCCTGAGAACAAACTGATTTTTGCTACCGGCCCCTTGACCGGAACGGGCGTCCCCGCGGGCGGCAGGTTTGTTGTTGTGTCCAAATCTCCTTTGAGCGGTTTTATCGCCAACCCCTGTTGCGGCGGTTATTTCGGTCCGAATCTGAAATATGCGGGCTATGACTTTCTGATTCTTGAAGGCCGGTCGGAATCTCCCGTTTATATCTACATCCGGGATGAGGTGGTGGAACTCCGCTCCGCGGAACATTTGTGGGGCAAGTGGTGTACCGATACGGAGCATGCCCTTCGAAAAGAATTGAGCGACGCCATGGACGAGTGGCAATTAAGCGATTTGAGTATTGTCTCCATAGGACCGGCCGGCGAAAATCTGGTGAAGTTCGCCTGCATCATGGCTGATTTAGGCCGTGCGGCCGGGCGCTCCGGTCTGGGCGCGGTCATGGGCTCAAAGAATGTCAAGGCGATCGTGGCCTCCGGTACGGGACAGGTGGATGTGGCCGATGTGAAGGGGTACAAACAGGCGGTTATGGACTTCCTGGAAGAGGGCCGAATAAACCGTGTGCTGCGCACTCGACGCATGTACGGAACCTGGTCCCTTCCGGGGCGGGCCAATAAAAGTGGAACCCAGGCCACGCGCAATTTTCAGGAGGGGTACTCCAAGGCCTTCGAATGGTATGAGGATCCCAATCATGTGCGGGATCATATTCGGGTGCGGGACGAGGCCTGTTTCGGGTGTCCCTTTGCGTGCAGCAAACGGAGTCGCATCAAGGATTCGGATTACAAGTGGACCGCCAAGGGCCCGGAACATGAGAGCATGGCGCTCTTAGGCTCTAACTGCGGCTTTGGGGATCTGGACGACATCTGCCGGGCGAATTATCTGTGCAACGAGTTGGGGATGGATACTATTACGACGGGGGCCACCATTTCGTGCGCCATGGAACTGTTTGAATCGGGGTTTCTGTCGGAAAAAGAAATGGGATGCGCCATGGGTTTCGGCAATACCAAGGCAATGTTCGAACTTCTCAAAAAGACGGCCGTTCGCGAGGGTTTTGGAGATGTTTTGGCGCAAGGAGGCAAAGCGGTTGCGGAAAAGTACGGCCACCCTGAACTCTTCATGGGAGTCAAGGGGATGGGAATGCCCGCCTGGCATCCGCAGGGAGTCGAGATTATCGGGCTTCAATATGCCACCAACAACGTGGGAGGCAGCCATACTAAGGCCACACTTCCTTTTTACGATGGAAGGAGGGAACCGGAAGAGCATGTGAAATGGACCAAGCACGACCAGGATTATATCGCTTTGGTGGATTCGGCGGTCCTCTGCTGGATTATTTATCATGGTCCTCTCTGGGCCGAGAAACTTCTGGTGTGGCTCAATGTGATCACCGGGCTCGATTATACGGAACAGGAACTGGTCCGCATCGGGGAAAAAATCTGGAACATGGAACGGCTGTTCAACTTGAAGGCGGGACTAACCAGCAAGGACGATACCCTGCCAAAGAGGATGACCCACGAACCACGAGTCAAGGGACAGATTGTGCACATGGATCGTATGCTTCCGGAGTATTATCGCCTTCGAGGATGGACTGAAGAGGGCATTCCCAGCCCGGATAAGCTGGCGGAGCTGGGACTTTCGGAAGGAGGCGCGGTCAACCCATGAGAATCAAGATCGATTATACCAAGTGTACGGGATGCCGCATGTGCCAGGTGGCCTGTTCTCTGGAACACACGAATTCGGTGAATCCCCAGAGATCCCGAATTCGCGTGTATCTGGAAGAAGATGTCTGTTTCCCGGTCATCGCCGGTCCCTACACCGAAGCGGCATGCAATTCAAAGGAGACTGCGGTGATTAACGGCGTCGAGGTGAGCATGTGCGTGGTCTGCCGTGCATCCTGTCCGGTCAAATCCGCCTTTAAAGAACCCGATACGGGAATCCCCCTCAAGTGTGATTTCTGCGGGGACCCGCCCAATCCCCAGTGCGTGAAATGGTGTGATCCGGGCGCCTTGACGTTGATTGATTGAGGCTGCGGAAAATACACTTTTTTCACCACGAATCGTACGAATTATACGAATGGATGGATCTATCTGTTTACCGTTATTTGCAGGTGAAGGTGGACGCCGACATGGGAACGGTTTACATCAAGAAATCGCAGGAAAGTTGATCTCTGAGACGAGCAAGACTCGGATGACTGCTTTCGTTAACCAACATTTCGGCCACATGTTCACAAAGCACCCCCTGCTGATCCAGATTTGAGATCCGGGTCATGGTCTTCATGGCAAATTCCTGGTCCCTGAAAAACAACTCCCTGGGCTGATTCAATGTTTTTCCCATGTTTATAGCCGTTTTGGTAAAAAGCCTTTCCTCTCTTTCTTTGAGATGGTCCTCTAATTCTTTAAGATCGTTCTTCTCGGTGAGTGTCCTCTTTTTCAGCATATAAGTCATCTTCCAGATATGCCGTACAACGCCCAGCATGCCGCTTTTATCCAGCACATCCGCATCATGAACGATCCTGGCCTCCAGGGTCAGATTCTCTCCCCCCGTCTCATGGGCGCCCGCGCACTGGCCAATCATCCGGATTTCCTCTTCCGACAGGGCCTCAAATTCCCGCAAAAAGTCTATTGTGAATGCCTCCACCTTTGCGGAGTCGCTGTCATCCCCCTGCGCCAAAGACACATCATGAACCCAGGCCGCTGCAAGGATCAAAAATTCATCTCCCCCCTCTTTTTCCCAAAGACGCCTGGCAATTCGATTGACCCGATGGAGGTGCCGGCTCCCAAAAGTTTTGCCTTCGAAGGCTTCCCGCCAAAACTGCTGTACGGCCCGATCTCCAATCATTTTCAGTAATTCAGTCTTTCTGCTATCCATACGTATTTTATCCGGCCTTCTAATGAGATCTTCAGCTTGATGCTCTCGTAAAATAAATATCCTCAGTACCTGAAATGTTAAAAAATAGCAAACCATGAATCCAATAAGTCAGGAAATATTTGCCTCAAAAGCCTCAGGATGATACTTTGTTCAAAAGCTGTCTAAACCGGAAAAGGGTATGTGCACAATGGCAATGTTGAAATTCAGCGACCAAAAAATGAAGCCGGGTGAAAGGGTCAAGGCGCTTTTGCGGGGCCAGTCTGTTGACCAGGTTGGTCTATATCTCTTCGCACGGGGATTTTGTACCGAGAACACGGGTATCTCATTAGGGGAGTTTTACACTGACCCCGGGAAAAGCCTGGAAGCTCAGATCAAGACCGCGCAAATGTATGGGAATGATGAAAACCTGAAGTTCGGTTTTGCGTCTTCCATCGCATGGGATTTCGGCGGAGAGATCAAGATGCCCTCTCACGAATTTGACCAGACGCCTATGGTTATTCGATATCCGGTGCAGTCTGAAGAGGAAGGATGGAAGCTTGAAATCCCTCCCGTGGAGAGGGCAGGCATGGCGCCGCTGAATATGGAGTTTTGCCGGTTGCAGGAAAAGCAGGGCCTTGTGAAGACGGTTAGTATCGGCGCCCCCTTCATGAATGCAGCCAATCTGTGCGGTCTTGAGAACCTGCTGAGGTGGATATTCAAGAAACCGGATCTGGCGCACCGGCTTCTCCGACTGGTCACAGACTACGGCATCCGGCTTGCCCGGTATTGGGTGGAAACCTTCGGACCTGAAAACATTGAATTCCGCACGTCAACGCCCACATCCTCCAACCAGGTCATTTCTCCAAAGCATTTTAAGGAGTTTTCTCTTCCCTACTTGAAAGAGCTTCATGAGAAGGTATTGGGTATGGGGGTCCGCTACATATACACACATATCTGCGGAGACCAAAACCTGAACTTGCCCTATTACAGGGAAGTCCCGTTTGGCGATCCGGGCATTGCGAGCTTCGGCCACGAAGTGGATCTGACAAAGGCCATCGAGTTCTTGGGAGACAGGTGCATTATTGTGGGCAACGTGGAACCAAGGGTAATCCTGATGGGTTCTCCTGATGAAGTCTATGAAATATCGAAAGAATGCATTGAAAAAGGAAAAAAGGCCGAAAGGGGCTTTATCTTAGGACCCGGTTGCGAGCTTCCGCCCACGACCCCCGCCCGCAATGTATGGGCCATGAGAAAAGCCATCGATGACTTTGGATGCGGGGGCGTGGATTGATAAGCTAACCCCCAGTTTCTTGCTGCTCCGGAAAGGAGGGTCTTTCATGACATTTGAATTTCTCGTGCATGAGACGGATCATTCGCGTTTGGCAGGGAAACTTGGGAAACGTTCTCCATGGGAGGGGGCGACAAATCCACTTGGGCAAAAGTCAAAAACGCAGACGCCGGTTTCAGGATTTGATCAAACTCCTCTGTCATATAGGAACTTGAGGCAAGGGCTCTTGCCGAAGCTGTGATCCTGGAACGCGCCGAAGAACGGCTTACAGAACATCTATAATTGATCCTATCAGCCTTGCACGATTTTGCGCGGTGTTGGGGGCAAGAAGTATGCGAGAACTATTTTTCTGAAACTGGATAAACGGAAAATGGATTGACCCCCACATGTTGTGGTGGTAGGATTTTCCGAATAAAATTCATAGACCTGAGGACAGTTACCGATATGTAAGGCTTATCGCAGATTCTTGATGCCATGAATTTTTTGTGATATTGTCAAGATATCTCAGGTAATTGACGCCATGGGATAGCACCCCGCTAAACCCCTGGTTTTCCGATGGGATAAGACTCACCTGCTTTCCATCCCACCCTAATTGCATTACGCTTAGCTTTTTCCATCTACCTCATAATCTCGGCAAGCATTTCCCCCAAATCAACTTGGCTTGTCGACAGTTAGGCGTTCCGTAAAAAATCATCTCGCTTCTAATTTGTAGGGAAACGTTCGATTGGGTCGCATATATATTCGTTTCACAATTAGCTCTCACAATTTTCAACTTCTCTTAGCTAACCAAATTCCGATGGGAATACATTTGTGTACCCCAAAGAAGACTTTAAAATCCAGAAAAACGTTAGGATATGGGGTGGGAAATCAAGCCTTATTTTTTGTTTAATGAATATAATATATTGAAAATAGATATAAAACACAATTTTTCAATATTCAGCGATAATTTTTGTTGACATTCATATTTGGGGTGCACTAATATTATCTTAAATTTTATTAAGAAATATGTTATTTAAATAAAAACAATAAGTTGATTAATATTATGTTTTTTGCTGCTGGGGTACGCAATATTTCTCTTTATCTAGGAGATGAAATTGGAGAAAACCAAGCAGGTATTTCAAGATTTTCGCCTAGACGAGTCCCTCTCTATACGTGAACAGGTCTATCTTTTTGTTAAACAACTGATCATGGACGGACATTTTTCACCCGATGATCGAATAATAGAAGGCCAGCTAGCCAAAATACTGAACATCTCTCGAACGCCGGTAAGAGAAGCGCTCCACAGCTTAGAGCGTGACGGGCTTCTCGATGTCTATTCCCCGGGTCGGTTACAAGCTCCGCAATATGACATGGAGAGAAGTCGAGGAAATCTGCGAAATGCGGATCGTGAACGAGACGCTGGCTGCAAAATGGGCAATTCAACGCATAACTTCGGGGCTGGTGGAAAGCCTGGAAGAGAACATTCGAAAGAGTGAAGAAGCGGCTCTCAAAGGAGACCCGAAATCTTTCGTCGAACTCGATGAGAAATTTCACGAAATACTTCAGAGAGGCAGCGGGAGTGAAATACTCGTGAAGCACTGCATGCAACTGCGCCACAACATGTTGCTTTGGCGTGTCAGAAGCATAGACAACGTCGAAACCGTCCTTGAGGCCCTGAAAGGGCACAAGGCGATTTTAGACTGTATCCGACGCTTGGCGGATGATGAGGTCGGACGAACCATTCGTGAACACATAAATTACGCAAAACAGAACATTAAATCGGTGGTTTTTTCGAAAGAATAGTCCATGGGTTGTTTTTCGTCGTGCGAAAGATGGCCGGAATTCCATGAAATGGCGCCGTTTTTAACATAGTGACGTCATCTCTACGAAGTGGAGGGGATTATGCCGGAAAAAGTAAGTATCATCGGAGCTGCTGGGACCCTTGGGAGTTGTGCAGCCTATGCCGTGGCGACACAAGGGCTTTGTGACGAGCTGGTATTATTTGACATCAATGAAAACCTTCTCAAATGCCATACGTTGGATCTCGAGACAGCCGTCACCAGCATCCAAGACGTGACGGTCAGGGCCGCTGATTCCGATGAAGATCTCGCTGATTCACATATTGTTATCGTTGCGGCCGGGGCGCCTTGGCGTTTTATAGAGTCAAGAATGGAGCTTCTGAAGGATAGTCTGCCCATCATTACGGAAATCGCCCAAAAGATTAAGACCTATTGTCCCCAAGCCGTTGTCGTTTCCGCCACCAATCCGGTAGACCCCTTGAATTATGCCATGGTTTTAATGTCAGGGTTGGACCGAAGGCGTTTCATCGGTTATTCATTGAATGATTCCTACCGCTTCCGCATGCTGGCCGCTCGAAAACTCAAGGTCGATTCCACAACCGTAGGGGGTTGCACCATCGGGGAACATGGTCCTCATCAGGTCATGCTTTTCAGTACCCTCCGTGTAGAGGGAAAACCCGTAAACATGGATGAAAAAGACAAGCAAGAAATTCGTGACGCGGTACCAAAAGCACTGCAAGCGTATGAGAGTCTGGGGACGGGTCGCACGACCGGATGGACATCGGCCGTGGGTCTCTCGGATATCGTATCCGCCATTGTCAAGGATTCAGGGCAAGTCCTCCCGGCATCGGTTGTCCTGAACGGAGAGTACGGGGCCAGCGGGTTGAGTGCCTCCGTGCCGGTGAAACTGGGGAAGGAGGGCGTTCAGGAGGTCTTAGAATTAAATCTCTTGCCGGAGGAGGAAGCGGAAGTTCAAAAATCGATGTCCTATCTTAAAGAGGCGTGCCAATCGGTTGAAACTCTTGTGAAACAAAACAAGAAAGAGGGTTAAGGAGTCGTCCTTTGGAAACCAAGATCACGGTTTTTCCGCGGCGGTACGTTCAAGGTCCCGGCGCCCTATCATCGATTTCCGAGCACTTGTCCATATTGGGAATCAAGCATCCTCTGGTCCTGGCCGATCCATCGGCAATCGAAATATGTCGTGAACCGATTGAGAAGGATTTCGGCCGACGCAACATCTCATGCCGTTTTCTAATATTTGGCGGAGACAGCACCTGGGCGGAAGTGGCCCGTGTCAAAGGTGCCTGTATCGATGGAGATCATGACGCCATCATTTCCTGCGGAGGCGGTAAAACACTGGATACGGGCCGGGCCGCGGCCGCGGGAGATGTTATAAATTGCGGCGTGGTCCCACCGAAACCGATTGAAAAACTGGGCGCCGGCGTAGCCTGCATCCAGGTCCCCACGATCGCATCCACAGATGCCTCCACCTCAAGGGCATGTTTAATCTACGATGATCAGGGCGCCTTTGAAACCGTCGTGTTTGTTCCTCTAAATCCTGAAATGGTTCTTGTGGACACTCTTATTATCAGCAAAGCGCCGGTCCGGACCTTTGTGGCGGGTATGGGGGATGCTTTGGCAACCTATTTCGAAGCGGATACCTGTCGAAAAACCCAATCCATGACGCCTGCCGGTGGAATACAGACACATTCCGCCCATGCGCTCTCTCGCCTTGCCTACGACCTTTTAATTGCGCATGGTCTTCAAGCCAAAAAGGAAAACGAGTCCAATATCGCAGGACCCGCCTTAGAATCGGTCGTCGAAGCCAACACGCTCTTGAGTGGTTTGGGGTTCGAAAACGGTGGGCTTTCGGCAGCACATGCTGTCGCGGAGTGCCTCACCTTTTTTATGGGTCATTTCGAATCACCCTTAATGCACGGTGAGATGGTCTCCTATGGCACGGTGGTTCACCTGCTGTTGGAGGGCAGAGAGTCAAAAACCTTAAATGAAGTAATTGCTTTTTGCAGGTCGGTGGGACTGCCTACAAGCCTTCAGAGCATGGGAATCCGGGGAATTTCGGGTCAAATTCTCCGGGACCTGGCCTTTGCGGTGGCAAAAGATCCCCTGATTCGAACCATGCCCGAAGCAATTGAAAATCCGGGCAAAGAAGGTCTTTTCTATGATCCGGAAGCCATATTGCGAGCGCTTGAGAAAGCCGAAACGCTTTGAGTTTAATTCTTGAGCTGTAACAAAAGGTACCCGAATTGAACAAGCCAAATATAACTCCCGTACTTCGCATAGACGGAGTCTCGAAGAGGTTCGGTGGACTGAACGTCTTGAACGAGGTCGATTTCAATTTGGAGAAGGGTGAGTTGGTGGGCCTGATCGGTCCCAACGGGGCTGGAAAATCCACTTTGTTCAATGTGATCACATCCCTTTACAAACCCGATAGAGGGTCCGTCTATCTGAACGGCAAGAAGATTACCGGCATCCCTCCCCACAAACTGTGTCGTTTGGGAATTGCCCGTACTTTTCAGTTGGTTAAGACGTTCCTCAGTATGACAGCCCTTGAGAACGTGCTGGTTGGGGCTGTCTACGGTTGCAAACAATCCAAGAAAACGGCTTTGAACCGTGCGCTTGAGGCCCTGGAGCTGGTGGATCTGCTGGATAAAAAGGATATCGTTACCGCGCATATGACCTTATCGGATCGCCGTCTTCTGGAAATCGCCGGCGCCCTGGCATCCATGCCGGTACTCACCCTCATGGACGAACCCATGGCCGGGTTGAACAGCTCCGAGATTCTGAAAATGATCGAGGTTATTAAGCGAGCCAGAAAAGAGCGTGAAATAACAATCTTGTGGGTCGAGCATAAAGTGGATGCGGTCTTCAATACCTGCGACAAGGTGGTTGTGCTGGATTATGGTGTGTTGCTTGCCAAGGGCAAGCCGAAGGACATCGCCAAAAACCCGAAAGTCATCGAGGCCTATCTTGGTGAATCCCCCGCATGATGCTCAGGACCTTGGAGTTAATTACGGAGATATTCGCATCTTTAGAGACATTCCAATACCTGTGACGGGCTGGTGGTCTTGTATTACGGCCTGCCACGTGCCGGAGAAACGCCACAAGACATCGCCGGAAATTCGAAAGTCATCGAGGCCAATTTTGGGGAACCAACTGCTTGCTATTCAAAATCTGGAAGTCAATTACGGAGACATTCGGGCCCTGCGAAACCTCTCATTGGGGGTGGAAAGGGAAACCATCGTATCTCTGGTTGGCGCAAACGGGGCGGGCAAATCGACTTTGCTCAGGGCCATCTCCGGTATCATTCCGGTAGTCGGCGGAAAAATTCTTTTTGAAGGAAAATCCCTGGAAAAATGCGGTCCCGCATCGGTCGTCAATATGGGAATATCCCATGTGCCGGAAGGCCGCCGTTTGTTTACGCACCTGACCGTTCTGGAAAACCTGGAATTGGGGGCCTATACTCCCAGATCCCGCCCCTTCTTAAAGCAGACTCTGGAGGAGGTCTATGAACTTTTTCCCTTATTGAAAGACCGAACCGGCCAAATTTCCGGATACTTGAGCGGCGGGGAACAGCAAATGCTGGCGATCGCCCGGGCATTGATGAGCCAACCGAATATTCTCATGCTGGATGAGCCGTCCTTGGGTCTCAGCCCCATTGTCGTTCAAACGATGTTCAGACTTATCGAGACTCTCAATAGGCGCAAGAAAACCATTCTTCTTGTGGAGCAGAACATTCATCAGGCATTGAAGATTGCTCACTACGGCTTCGTGCTGAATACCGGGGAAATTACAATGGAAGGAAGCGGGAAAGATCTGCTGGCTGATCCGGAAGTGCAAAAAGCCTATATGGGAGCACTGGGGTAGGAAATATGTTTGAATATGTTACATTTAATCTCCTTATTCAGCTCTTGGTAAACGGCGTTCTGTTCGGTACCAGCTACGGTCTTGCGGCCATTGGTCTCAGTTTGATCTTCGGTACGATGAGGATCATTTTCCTTTCCCAGGGAACCATCATTATCCTCATGGCCTATTTTTGCTACTCGCTTTTTTCGTCCTGGACAGTGGACCCCTACATCTCCATTCTTCTCCTTGTTCCGGGTTCACTGATTCTGGGCGCGGGAATTTACCACGTTCTTTTTCGAAAGGCGGCGGCCATGGAGGACAAGAACATCTCCCTTCTGATCGCGGTGGGTTTGATGTTCTTGCTGGAGAATCTGATGTCCACCATCTGGACACCCGATCCGGTCTCCATCCGAACCGGTTATACAGCCTATGGAATCAAATTCATGGGATTGAGGATCTCTTTTACCCGACTGATGGGATTTGTGATGGCCATTCTCTCGACAACCGGAGTGACCCTGTTTCTGAAAAAAACACTGGTGGGAAAAGCGGTGAGGGCTGCCTCAAAGGATATGGTTGCTGCAACACTGATGGGGATTACGCCTCACCGGGTGAACGGCGTGGCGTTTGCCATTGGTATCGGGCTGTCAGCGATAGCCGGAATCGCTTTGGCCACGACCTACTCCTTTGATCCATACTTCGGATTCATTTTCAGCCTAAAAGCGATGATTGCCTTGGCGCTTGGCGGTATGGGGAGTGTGGTGGGCGCCCTTTTGGGGGGGATTATTCTGGGGGTGATCGAAAGCTTTGCCGCGTTTTTCATCAGTGGGGGCTGGTCTGATGCCATTTCATATGGCGTGTTCCTGGCAGTACTCATGTTCCGCCCGGAAGGTCTCTTCGTTCGGTCGGTTAAAAAGGCTTAAGGCATGAAAGATAAAGAAAAAAAGTACATTGGACTGGGAGTTGTCATAACACTGGTGTTGGCGCTGATACCTTTCATAACCGATACGGAAAAATCCTTTATGGTTTATTTCCTCTTTCTCACCTTCTGCTACATTGTTATGAGTCAGGGCTGGAATCTTGTCGCGGGATATACCGGACAGATCAGCATGGGGCAGCACGCTTTTTTCGGCCTTGGCGCCTATACCACCGCCATCGTCTGGTTCTATGATGTGATGGGTTGGGAGTCCTATTATTTCAACCCGCTGCTGATGATCATAAGCGGATTGGTGGCGGCGTTCTTTGCGGTCGCGGTCGGCCTTCCACTGCTTAGCAAGCTCCAGGGAGATTACTTCGCATTAGGGACCCTCGGCCTGGGCGAAATCATCAGAGTATTGTTTATCAAAGGGGGGGCCTTTACCAAAGGGCCTTCAGGAATTCTCCTTCATTCCGGAATATATACCACTATAAAACCCCATTACTGGACCGCTCTTTTTTTGGCATTTTTTGCCACCATGGTGGTTTACTACATGACCCGTTCCAGGATCGGTCTTGCCCTTGTGGCCGTCCGTGAGGACGAAATGGCCGCGGAAGCAAAGGGAATCAACGCGCTGAAATACAAGGTCTTCGCTTTCGCGGTCAATGCCTTCCTCGTCGGGATGTGTGGCAGCCTTTTTGCCTTTTATTTGTTTCACGTAAGTCCCGATGGCTTTCTGGTCCTGAAGTGGACGCTTTATCCGATCCTTATGTGCGTAATGGGCGGAAGCGGAACGATTATCGGTCCGATCATCGGCGCCTTTGTGATGAACGGTGTTCTTTCTTTCGCCAATATCTATTTTCCGAACGTACATCCCATTCTGACGGGGGTCATTATTATTCTGGTGATGCTTTTTATGCCAAAAGGGTTGGTTCGGCTCGGAAAAAGAGCCTGACCGCGAGAATCAAAAACGAACGCCCAAAGAGGCGTCATTGGTGTGGAGCTGATGGGGATTCGGCGAACGGTCAATTGATGTTTTGGCCATTTGTAACGTTAAAACTTAACACAAGAACGGAGGGGAATGAAATGGGAAGCAAAAGTAGAATCAACTGGTTGGGTTTGATCTTCGCGGTTGTGGCTGTTTGTTTCATGTTCAGCAGTCCGGCGATGGCCAAAATCGATGAAATCCGCATTGGTGCGCCTATTTCCTTGACCGGCGTGCTGGGCGCCATGGGGAAGGAACAGAAATGGGCCTATGAGCAGGCTGTCGGGGATTTCAACAAAAAAGGGGGTATCTACATTAAAGAGGCCGGCAAGAAGCTCCCCGTTAAACTCATTGTGGCCGACGATGAAAGCGACCCGGCAAAAGCGGCGGAGGCCGTAGAAAGGCTGGTTAAGATCGACAACGTTCATTTGCTCCTGTCGTCGGTCGTGGGACCCTTGAATATTGCCATTGCCAATGCCGCCGAAAAATATAAGACATTTCTGATGATCACGCCTTGCTGGCCTTTTCTGTGGACACCGAATAATTATCAGTGGTCCGCGCTCCTCTTTTATACCGCCTCAAGTGCCGCTGAAACGCCTTTTAAAATCCGGGAATCCATGCCGGAATCGGAACGCTATACAAGGCCGGCGCTTCTGCTGGAAGATACACCGGACGGCGAGGGATTCGGTAAAGGCTTTGAACATTTTGCAAAGCAATATGGCGTCAAATTCGTTTTGAATGAACCCATCGGCGTTGGCGCAAAAGACTACTCGGCTCAGATTTTGAAGATGAAGGCCAAAAAGGCCGATGCGCTTTTTCTTTTTGGATCGCCCGCGGACTGTATCACCATGGTGCGGCAAATGAAAGAATTTGATGTAAATGTTAAGTATTTGCACGGCTGGAAAGGTACCTGGGCATCCGAGTTTGCCGCGGCTCTTGGGAAAGATTCCGATTATGTGGTTTGCGACGGTTTCTGGTCGGAAGATTTTCCCTATCCGGGCGCCAAGGAACTGGGCGAAAGATACACAAAGGATTTCAACAAATATTCAGTAAGCGTAGGATTGATGTATGCCAGTGCACAGATACTTTTGACGGCCGTCGAAAGAGCCCAGTCGGTTGATTCGAAAGCGGTAAAAGACGAAGTGTGGGGCAAGGAATTCAAGGGAACGCTGACGGGTGATGTCAAGTTCAACGACAAAGGACTCTGTCTGACTGATAGCATAGCGGTTCAATGGATGGACCAGAGGCATCACCTGGTTTGGCCGCCGGTAAAAGGTGGATGGAAACTCAAAATGATGCCCCCTTGGGACGAGAGATAATAGAGGCAGGATTCGATTAGTACCTGCACGATAGGAGGGAACGGAATGAAGGAATCATTACAGGGATTCTTCAGTTTAAAAGGTAAAGTGGCACTGATCACCGGCGCCAGCAGCGGCATAGGAGTTGGACTCGCCAGAGGGCTGGCAAGTGCCGGTGCGGATCTTGTCATCGCTGCGAGAAGGGAAGATAGATTGGCTGAGGTGGCAAATCAGATTAAAAAGGATTTTGGCGTATCCGTGCTTCCGGTTAAAGCGGATATGCTATCTGCCGACGATCTGTATGCCATGGTTAAGGCCGCGGAAGATAAATTCGGCAGAGTGGATATTTATGTGGCCAACGCGGGGATGGCGGTCCACAAAATGCCGGAAGAGATGTCCATCGAGGAATGGGACAGGAACTTGGACATTAATCTCAAGAGTTTCTTTATCGGCGCAAAGGCGGTCTACCCTTTGATGAAAAAACAGGGGGGCGGAAAAATAATCAGCAATGGATCCATGACTTCCATTTTTGGCGTGGGAGCCCTTCCCGCCTACGGCGCCAGCAAAGGGGGTATCGTTCAATTAACCAAAAGCCTCGCCGTGGCCTGGGCCAAAGACAATATTCAGGTAAATTGCATTATGCCCGGATGGATCAACACCGAAATGTCGGCAGGAGGCAAAGCCGATATTCCCGGGCTTGAGGAGGGTGTTAAAATGCGGACCCCCGCCGGTCGCTGGGGTGATCCCATCGACCTGGCAGCCACCGCCGTCTATCTGGCGGGTCCGGGATCGGATTTCATAACCGGTGTGGCGATTCCGGTCGATGGCGGGTACGCCGTCATGGGATAGAGAAGGATTCGGTAACAGGTTATGGAAGTCAAGGTAACCGTCAAGTATAGTTTTTATAGAAAGTATCTCAATGATAAGGAATGGAACAGCGTACCCCTGAATGAGGGAACAACGCTGGAGCAACTTATCGAAAAAATAGAGATTGACCGGCGCTTTGTCAGGGAATTCACCGTCAACGGCGCCACAAAAGAGCCGGACACCATTTTGTCCCATGGGGATGAAGTGGTTGTCTGGCCCATTTTGCCGGGTGGAGGTTGAGCGGCACGGGAAATGCTTTGACAGGAATAGGTATCCGTTTGAGTGAGGTGCTTGATGGTCCGGCGTAAAGAAACAGGTGAGAGATCATGGGAAAATTGAAAGTGACAATTGACGGCGTTACGGTGGACGGCCGTGCTGAAATGACCATCCTGGAAGCGGCGGCGGCGGCCGGTATAGAGATTCCTACCTTGTGTCATCAGGAGGGGATCTCGCCGTCAGGCAACTGCAGAATATGCGTCGTGGAGGTGGAAGGAAGCAAGCGGCTGGTTGGATCCTGCCACACCCCCATACAGGACGGGATGGTAATCCATACCCGGTCGCCGAAAGTCTTGAAGGCGAGGCAGGCGACCGTTGAACTTTTGCTTTCAGGGCATACGGGTACATGTGTTACGGATGTGGACGCGCGGGAATGTCGGCTGCATGGAATGGCGTCGGATCTGGAGGTCGGTCCGCCCCGGTTTTTCATGCGAAAACCGCGATTTTATCCCGCGGAAGAGGGAAATCCTTATGTGCGCCGGAACATGTCCAAATGCATTTTGTGCCGGAAGTGCATTCGCGCATGCAGCGAAATTGCGGGCCAAAATATATATGCCATGGCCTATCGTGGATTCCAATCCAAGGTCATAGTCGATCTGGACGTCCCTTTGGATAAGGACGTTTGCATGGATTGCGGAGTCTGTGTGGACTATTGTCCCACGAGCGCCCTTTCATGGGCAAAACCAGGAAAAAAGCCGAGCGGTTCAAGACAAGAAGGTGTCAGGCGGCTTCCCGAAGAAGATGAAAATCGTTCCAAGATACTTCCCATGCTTGAAGAGGAACAGCAAATAGCAGGGTATATTTCGGAAGAATCGATGAAGCATATGGCGGAGAAGCTGGGACTCTCCACGGGGGATGTTTACGGGGTGGCGACGTTCTATTCATTTCTTTCCGTCAAGCCTAAGGGAAGGCATATGATTCGCATATGCAAGAGCGCCACCTGCCATATCAAAGACGCTCCCATGATTATTGAGAGTATACAAAAGGCAATCGGGATTGGACCGGAAGAGACCACGGCGGACGGAACATTTTCATTTGAGCTGGTCAACTGCATTGGTGCATGTGATCAGGCCCCGGCCATGCTGGTCGATGATGAAGTGCACGGGAATCTGACCCCTGAAAAAATAGCCGGCATCCTGAAGTCGTACCACTAGATTTTAATGGAGGTAACTCGTGGGAGAGACACGAATTGTTTTGAAAAACTGTGGGAAGATCGATCCCGAAGATATCAATGCCTATTTGAAAGCCGATGGTTTTGGAGGACTCAAAAAAGCGCAAAACGAGATGACCCCGGAATCGGTGATCGAAGAAGTGAAAGCATCCGGATTGCAGGGCCGGGGGGGCGCCGGTTTTCCGTGTGGCGCCAAGTGGGAACTGGCAAGAAAAAGCGAGGGGTCCGATAAGTTCATTATCTGCAACGCGGACGAGGGTGAAATGGGGACGTTTAAAGATCGTTACATCCTGCAAAATGATCCCTTCTCCCTGATTGAAGGAGTGGCGATCGCCGCCTATGCCGTCGGCGCGAAAAGAGCCTACATTTATCTCCGTGGAGAATACCGTTTTCTCGTTGAAAAGCTCACGAACGCGATTGATCAGGCCGTATCCAGGGGATTTCTGGGCCAGGTGAAGATTGAAGTGCAATTGGGCGCCGGCGCCTATATTTGCGGTGAAGAATCGGCTTTGATGAACTCCATTGAAGGGAGGCGTGGCGAGGCCCGTTATAGGCCCCCTTTTCCGCCTGTCAGCGGACTCTTCGGGAAACCAACCATTATCAACAACGTCGAGACCTTGTCCAATCTTCCACAAATCATCTTTCGTGGTTCCAATTGGTTCAGGAATTTTGGCACGGAGAGCAGTGTCGGGACCAAGGTTTTCTCCGTGAGCGGCGACGTGGAACGACCGGGTGTCTACGAACTGGAGATGGGAACGCCGTTAAGGGTTCTGGTGGAAGACCTGGCCCGGGCCAAGGATATCAAGATGGTCCAGGTGGGAGGGGCGGCCGGAAGAATCCTGCCTGCCGATCAGTTGGATACGCCCCTTTCCTTTGAAACGGTTTTGGGCGCGGGGGCGGTCATCGTCTTCAATGAAAGCCGTGATGTGATAGATTCGATTTTCCGGTCCGTCGAATTCCTGGCCGAGGAATCCTGTGGTAAATGCGCCCCCTGCCGGGAGGGAACCGAGGCAATGGTTCAAATATTCCAGAGATTGAAAGGCGCTGACGGGAACAGGGAAGATCTGACCACACTCGGGGAGCTTTCCGAGGTAATGACGCTTTCGTCTCTGTGCGGCTTGGGCCAGGGTGCATCCATTCCCGTGATGGACAGCCTGAAGTTCTTTCGTCACGATTATGAGAATCGAATTCGTCAGTCCGACTATATTAGATGTCTAAACGGAAACAGGACATCGGGTTAGGGTCGTTTTGGGGTTCTGAAAGAACCCGTATTACAGCCCAGTGCTCTTTCAAGGAGGTAAGAAATTGGAGAAACGAAAATTTACCTGTCCATACTGCGAGGCGGTCCGCGAATCGACAGATGAACTGAAGCAACATGTGGTCGCAGCGCATCATTCCGAGCCCCTTCCCGTACCCGATGGGCTGATCAAATTGACCATAAATGGACAGTATTATGAAGAACGTGTTGAACCTCATTGGACCCTTCACCATTTGCTTCATGACAAGCTGGGGTTTACAGGGGCCAAGATGTTCTGCAACCGGGGGGCCTGTGGGTCTTGCACGGTAATCATGGACCGCAGACCCATTTTATCCTGCATGACGCTGGCTATTGAGTGTGATGGCGTGGAAATCGAAACTTCTGAAGGGATTGCTGAAAAGAAACATCCTCTTGTGGATGAATATGTAAGACATCACTGTATGCAGTGCGGCTATTGTACACCCGGGTTTGTGGTGACCGCCAAGGCGCTTTTGGATAAAAAGCCGAACCCCGACGAAGAAGAGATCAAACAGGCTTTGGCCGGCAATTTGTGCCGATGCGGCACCTATCCGCAGCACATCACCGCGGTTCGGGAAGCTTCCAGGAAATTATCGGATTCATAGGAGGAGGACGATATGAATCAAGAAACGATCAAAGAGATGCCTCTCAATCCTATGAAACGGGACGAGCATGAGCCTGAGCAATTCAATGCCATCGGGAAGCGGGGAATCCGGCGAATTGATGGATATAAAAAGGCCGGCGGCAAGGCCATTTATACAAGCGATATTATTTTGCCGGGCATGCTCCACGCCAGATGGTTCACCTCCCCCTATCCCAATGCAAAAATTCTGTCCATGGACACCAGCAAAGCCGAGGCCTTTCCGGGAGTTAGGGCCGTCCTCCGTTATGACGACCCTGAAATACAGGACCGCCGGGTTGTTACGACTTACGGAGGAAACGAGGCAATGCTTTTGGGGATCGCTTCGTTTGAGGGGCAGCACATGGGCGCCGTGGTCGCCGCGGACACGGAAGATATTGCTGAAGAAGCGCTTAAACAGATTAAAGTCGAATGGGAAATTCGTCCTTTTGTATTGGATCAGGAAGAGGCGCTGAAGCCCGGCGCTCCGGTGGTTCATCCGGAATCCATGGAAGACAATCTGTCCATTGTAGGTCCTCACCCCGCTCCTGAGGTGTTTGATTTTGGTGATGTGGATAAGGGGTTCGGGGAAGCGGATACGATTGTGGAGTTCGAGACACGCAGGCGATATCACGGCGGCGCCGATGCCGAGCTCCTTTGCGGTATAGCGAGATGGGAGGATGACTGCCTGGAACTCTGGGTTCACCATCAGCATCCCTATGAACACAAATGGACCATGCACAAGTACTTCGACATCCCCATGAGCAAAGTGACCATCAACGTACCCTATAGTGGAGGAATGTATGGGGGCTGGAACTGGATCGGGTACAGTCAGGTGGCGACAGGAGTATGCGCGCTATTGGCCAGAAGGACAGGCAGACCGGTAAAATGGTCATTCAGCCGAAGAGAGGATTTTGTCTTTGGCTCGGCGGATGCCATGAAGGCTTATTTCAAAGTGGGCGTTAAGAAGGATGGCCTCATTACGGCAGTGGACCTCAAGGCGATTTATGCCAATACCGGGTTTTGGGCTGAGGGGCACCTTCTGGAAAATACGAGAATCCCTAATGTCCGAGCCGAAAACCTCACCGCCAAGGTCAACTGCGGACCCACCATCGCCCTTCGATGCGAGCAGCTTCCGAGTACCTATGCCATGAGTCACGTCTTCACCCACGCAGCCGCGGCCGTAAACATGGATCCCACGCTGGTAGCTCTTAGGAACGACGGGGTGGAAGGTCATGACCTGGAGCATCTCAATAAATTCAAGCGGGACCATGGTTTTCCCGTTAAAGACAGTCTGAAGGAGTGTATCGAAAAAGGCAAAAAGGCCATTGATTGGGACAATAAATGGCATCAACCGGGAACCAAGAAATTACCCAACGGAAAGATGCATGGCTTGGGTTTTATTTGGGACCACGAGTGGGATGACAATAGGGGCGCCGGCATGGCAGGTGTTTTTATCCAGCAAGACGGAAGCGTTAATATTGTTTCCATTCGTACGGATGTGGGCGTCAATGCGGAAACCACCTATTGCCAGATTGTGGCGGATGAGCTGGGAGTCCGGGTGGAGGATGTCCACTTCAGACCTCACGGGGATGTGTATTTGCCGTCCATGACGCCGGACGGCTCGTGTAACCTGACCACCAACGGGTATGTTATGCGAAAGGCCGCAAGAAAAGCAAAGCAGCAACTCATGGAGTTGGCGACGCGAACCATTCATCTCATTGAGCGCGATGTGCCGCCGCCATTTCCGGATGTGTCGCCTGATGATCTGGATGTACGCGATGGCTACGTTTTCCTCAAGAAGGATCCTTCCATTAGAAAAACGATTGCCGAAGTGGTGAAAGATATGGGCGGAAGCATGAACTGGGGTTTGGATTATGCGGCCGTACAGTGCACCACCCATGAACCGGTATTTGCCTGGGCGTACCATCGCCAGGGAAGATACGGAACGGAACCCGGCAGAAATCGGCTGTGCAGACAGGCCCATTTCTGCGAAGTGGAGGTGGACACCGAAACCGGAGAAGTCGACGTGAAGCGGATCGTGAATGTAAACGATGTGGGGAAGGCCATCTCCCCTGAAGCCGTTCAGGGACAACAGTATGGGGGGACATACATGGGCATCGGAAGAAATCTGCTGGAACAATACATCTGGGATCCTCCCACCGGAGTGCTGCTCAACGGAAGTCTGCTTGATTACAAATGGGCTACCATGCTGGATGTGGGGCCGATTGATCCCATTATTGTGGAGACCGGAATGGGTTACGGACCTTACGGAACCGTGGGAATCGGCGAGGACGTGGCCACGGTCACAACCTACCTCCTTGAGAGTGCGGTCTTTAATGCCATTGGGAAATGGGTCGATGACGCACCCATCACTCCCGACAAGGTTCTTAAAGCATTGGGAAAGGCCTAGGAGAGCATAAAATGAAAACATTCGCGCATTTTAATGCGAAGACAATTGAAGACGCGGTGCTGATTATAAACCGCTATGGGACCAAGGCGGAGTTCATGGCCGGAGGAACGGACCTCATCGGAAAGATGAAGGATGATATTTTGAATCGATATCCTGAGGCGATCGTGAATATCAAAACCATTCCCGGACTCGACTACATCGATGAAGATGACAAGTCGATCAGAATAGGTTCGTTGACCCGCCTTGAAGACATCGCTGAAAATAAAATTGTCAAGACCCATGCGAAAGCCTTGCATGAGGCGGCGCATCGCACCGCATCCCCCCACATTCGGGAGATGGGAACCATCGGGGGCAACATTTGTCAGGATATTCGGTGCTGGTTTTACAGAAATCCCAATAACCGTTTCCCCTGTCTTCGGAAAGGGGGCGGCAGATGCTATGCCATCCGGGGAGACAGCCGATATCATTCCATTTTCGGGGGGAGTGTCGATGAGGGCTGTTACGCGGTTCATCCGAGCGACATCGCACCGGCGCTAATTGCCTTAAATGCCCGGATACATACTACAAAAAGGACCATTGTTGCGGAAGACTTTTTCGAGGTGCGAGTCGCGAAAACCACCGTTCTTGATCATGATGAAATCGTCACGGAAATTCGAATTCCCAAACCTTCTTCGGATACCCGAAGCGTCTTTATCAAATTTGCCCATCGCAAAACCATCGACTTCCCGATCGTCAACTGTGCGGTTATGATCTCAATGGCTAACGGGAAAGTGACCGGGACACGGATTTGCCTTAATGCGGTTTATGTTAAACCGTATCGCGCCATCAAAGCTGAAACGGTTATTCTTGGCAAATCGATTGATGATGATATTGCAGAGACCGCCGGTGAGGCTGCCGTCTCCGATGCCAGACCATTGAAGGACAACAGGTATATGGTTCAGATTGCCAAGGCATTGGTAAAGAAGGGAATTCTCGCATGCGGGTGATCTATTTGAAATTAATCACAAAACATAGGGGTAGGTGAATGATCGAAATCAGTTTTAGCGGACGCGGGGGCCAGGGGGTGGTAATCGCCTCACAGATATTGGGGTTGGCCTTTTTCAAGGCCGGAAATTATCCCCAATGCTACTCGGTTTTCGGCGGGGAACGAAGAGGAGCGCCGTTGGCCAGCTATTTACGGGTCGATAGAGAGAAGATTCTACTGAAGTGCGAAATCAAGCATCCCAACGAATTTCTTTGCTTCGACGACAGCCTGCTGGATCCCCAAGCGATCAGCGCCCAATTGGTGCCGGGAGGGAATATTCTCATCAACACGCGAAAAGGCCCCGAAGCCTTTTCGGATCTGGCCAAACGGTTCAAGGTGGGAATCATCGACGGAGTGTCCTTATCCCAAGCGGTCGGGCTAGGGGGATTCTTCAACACCATTATGGTCGGCGCCTATGGGGGTTTTACCGGTCATATCGGCCCGGATCCCATTGCGGAGGCAATCATGGAAATGGCGCCCACCAAACCGGAATTGAACAAACGCGGGGCCCTGGCTGCTTTCGAGCAAGTCTCCATCGTTGAATCTACAAACGGAACAGGAGGACCCAATGGCTGATCAACCCTGTCCGGCATGCATGGACCCGGAAATCATGATTCCAATCTCCCGGCAGACCACGGAAGTGTTCAAGACGGGAACCTGGTCGCCGGTAAGGCCCCGTTTTGGGGAAAAGATATCTCCCTGCCGTTCCTCCTGCCCGGCCGGCAATAATATCAGCGCGGCGGCCCGTGCAGCGGCCGAAGGCGATTATGATGGCGCCTTGGCCGCATTCTTGGAAGAGACCCCTTTACCGGGTTCCTGCGGCCGAGTCTGCTACCATCCCTGCCAGCTCTCCTGTAACCGGCGCGATCAGGATGGGTCGGTGAACATCCGCGCCTTGGAACGGGCGGCGGCGGACTATGGAAATGCTGCGCCCACAAAACTGAGCGACGCCGGCAAAGGCAAACCGGTCGCTATTGTAGGGTCCGGTCCCGCCGGTCTTTCCTGCGCCTATCATTTGGCACGCATGGGCCACCCTGTCACCATTTACGAGTCCGCGGACCGGCCCGGGGGATTATTGGCTCGGGGGATTCCGGGCTTTCGCCTTCCCGAGGATGCGCTGAAAAAGGATTTGGATCGCATTTGGTCTCTGGGGGTAAACCTGAAGACCGGCGTGAAAGTGGACCGGGAAAAACTGGATGAATTGTGCCGGTCTTATGAGGTCGTGTTTTTGAGCCCGGGAGCCGACGATCACCAGGACCTGGGGGTTCCGGGTGAAGACCTGGACGGCGTTCTGCAGGGGCTGGCTTTCTTAAGAGAAGTCCACCTGCAGGCCGGGGCCAAGGATAAGGACGTTTTCGTTATCGGCGGTGGAAATACCGCCATTGATGCCTCTCGTATGGCGCTGAGGGCCGGCGCCAAAAGCGTGACGATTCTTTATCGACGAACCAGAGCCCAAATGCCCGCTTTTGAAGATGAAATCAGTGAAGCGGAAGCAGAAGGCGTCAAAATAAAGGAGTTGGTGGCCCCCACCGCCTTTCTGGGTGAAAAGCAAAGTCAACGCCGTCAAATTGACCCAGTATGAATTGGGCGCACCCGGTCCGGATGATCGCCCCCGGCCGGTTGTTACGGAAGCACCGGAAGAGATAGTGGCCTGCGATTTGGTGATCATCGCGGCCGGACAGAAGGCCGGCAAGACTTTTATGACCGGTGATCTGCGGTGGAAAGATAGTCGTATCGATGTGGATGGATGGTGCCGAACCTCCAATCCCAAGATCTTCGCGGGCGGAGATCTGACGCCGGCCCGCGCTTCGGTTGTGGATGCCATTTCCACGGGCAAACGAGCGGCTCTGGGAATCCATCTGACTGTTGCGGGCAATCTGGATGGTGAGACCTTAAAAGCGGTCACTCTGGGAGGCGGCCCGAGCTTTTCCATCACGGCCTGTTTTCAAAGACCGGAAGGTTGGTCCCCGGAACATGTCGCCCAGCCGAGTGATCTTACGCTAAGAATGATTCCTTTACAGGAATCTGAACACCTGTCGGAAGCCGATGCGGTCGAGCGGGTCCGAACCAATGAAGAAGTGGCTAAAGGACTGACAGCTGAATCGGCTGCGAAAGAGGCAAGCCGCTGTCTCGTTTGCGGGACCTGTGTCGGTTGCGACCGTTGTCTGGTCTTTTGCCCGGATGGATGCATCATTCCGCCTGAAAAAGCCGGCGGCGAATATCTCTATCGCGAAGAATTCTGTAAAGGATGCGGAGTCTGCGCCTCGGTATGTCTGCGTGGTGTCATGGAAATGGGAGGTACCCAATGAAAAAATTTATCACCGGCAATACCGCCGTCGCGGAAGCCGTGCGTTTATGCAGGCCCAATGTAATCGCGGCCTATCCGATTACGCCGCAGACGCCCATTTATGAAAAACTCTCGGATTGGGAAGACAGCGGCCAAATGGGCGGCAAAATGATGCGGGTGGAGAGTGAGCACTCGGCCATGGCTGCTTGCCTGTCAGCATCTCTTACGGGCGCGCGCACCTTTACGGCCACCTCTTCCCAGGGTCTGGCTTTGATGCACGAAATGCTCCATTTTGCTTCCGGCCTACGTACTGGCGTCGTAATGGCGGCGGTCAACCGGACTTTGGCGGCGCCCTGGGCTTTCTGGTCGGATCAAACCGACACCCTTTCACAAAGAGATACCGGATGGATGCAAGTATACTGCGAAGACAACCAGGAATCGGCGGATATGATCATCCAAGCCTTCAAAATTGCGGAAGAGGTAATGCTGCCCATGATGGTTGTCCTGGAAGCCAATTTCATCAGCCATTTCATGGAACCGGTGGATATCCCATCTCCTAAGGAGGTGGATGCCTTTCTGCCCCCCGTCGCGTTGCCACAAAGGTTTGATGTGGATAACCCGGGTTATGTGTCGCCCACGGTGACACAGAAGGAATACGAAAGGTACCGAAAATACACATCTGATGCCATGACCCACGCCATCGACGTCATCCAACGGGTGGACCATGAGTTTGGAGAGGTTTTTGGCAGACGTTACGGTTTGTTGGAGACGGTAGAGACGGAAGATGCGGATATCGTCCTGGTAACAACCGCCACCATTACCTCAACCGCGCGACTGTCCCTTCAACGGCTCAGGAAGGAAGGCTTAAAAGTGGGGTTATGCAAGCTGCGGATTTTCAGGCCTTTTCCAGTGGAGATCATCAAGAACGCCTTGAGGAATGTGCCAAGGATTGCAGTCCTGGAACGGAACATTTCCCAGGGAAGGGAAGGTATATTTTGCTCGGAATTGAAATCCGCGTTTATTAATTGCGACAATCATCCAAAAATACAAGGCTATATCGCGGGGATCGGCGGCACCAATGTGGATCCGGAGCTTATTGAGAAGGTCGTACGTCATGCTCTAAAAGCAAAGGCGTACACAGACGGTCCTATCTGGATGGGAGGTGATGAATAATGAATGAACTTTTTCGACCCACGGAAATCATGAGTTCAGGACAGATGGCATGCCCCGGCTGCGGTCTTGCTTTGGGCATGCGTCAGGTGATGAGGGCCATGGGAAAACGCTGTGTCGTTGTCGTGGTCCCCTCCTGTGTCGCGGTCACCACCGGCCCCTTTCCCTATTATGCTCTGGGCGTGCCGGCCTTTCACTCCGCCTTTGAGATTGCCGCTCCCACGGCCGCGGGAATCCGCAATGCCCTGATCGAGCAGGGCAAGGACGACATCCCGGTGCTGGCGTTCGCCGGGGACGGCGGGACCTTTGATATCGGGCTTCAGTCTTTGTCCGGGTGCGCGGATCGGAATGAAGATATCATATATGTTTGTATGGACAATGAAGCCTATATGAATACCGGGGTCCAAGTGTCATCGGCCACGCCCCAGTTTACCTGGACAGGGACATCGCCTTCAGGAAATACCCGCCGGAAAAAGAAGTTTATGGAAATCATAGCGGCCCATCGCATGCCCTACGCGGCTACGGCTTCGCCTGCATTTCCCGAGGACTTGACCCGAAAGATCCAAAAGGCCAAGGCCATGCGCGGAACCCGATTCCTGCATGTTCTGGCGCCTTGTAACACAGGATGGAAAATCAAGGAAGATATGGCGGTCCAGGTTGCCATGCTGTCGGTGGAAACCAATGTGTTTCCCCTTTACGAGATCGAAGACGGGGTGAACTATACCCTGAACCACGAGCCCAAGAATTTGCCCATTGAAGAGTATCTTAATGTCCAGGGGCGATATAAACACCTGAAGCCGGAGCAAATCCAAATCATGCAGGCGGAAGCAGATCGGAATATGGATGATCTGAAGGCGCGCATCGCACGAAATCCTAATTTGACCGGCATGTCGTAATATAGGCCCCTTGGGCTCATATTTGCATGGCCAAGGCGTCCCCCTGGCCATGATTGTAGGCCCCAACATCTTGTGGTCGCTGCCCTAATTTGCTTCCATCACAGAACGGAGGGGTTCCTATACCATTGGTGAATTTGGATATTTTTGAAAATGGTGAAGAATTGATCTGCCCGACTCAACCAGGGTGACCGCTCCGCTAAACCTCGAAAGTCACCCAGTAATTGCATCTTCGCAACAAAGAGAGGCCTTTCTTCCATATTTCAAGACGAATCCGTTTTTCGGCTGAGAAAGTTGATACAAAACTCCCCTCTTATAGGGGTTGCTACACCGGATCTGGCAAGCAAGATGAAAAAAACCATACCATCTGTTGAAATTGCAATCAAATCTTGGCTGTATTCGTGCTTCGGCACTGATTTACCCTTGACATGCAAGCTCATCATGTCTTATAGTCCGACCATCAAAAAGCAATGCCTTATCAATAGTCAATCGATTTTCAACCAATCAAATCAACCAATCAAATCAATCAATTACGTAACGCGGCGAAACCATTTTTTTTGATAAATGAAAGGAGGAGACATGTTTAAGCGTGGTCTATTGCGGCAAGGGTTCAGGGTGCTTACGGCGGCTGTCTTTGCGGTCTCGTTGACGGCGGTCTGCCAGGCAGCGCCCAAGAAAATTATACTCAAAGCCATCACTGCATGGCCGAAGACGGTGTATGAAAGCCAGAACTTCCTGAAATTTATAGACATGGTCAACCAGAGTGCGGCGAAGAAATATCCGGGCGAACTGGAGATTCAATATCTCGGAGGACCCGAAGTGATTCCCAACCGGGAACAGGTGGAGGCGCTGCGAAATGGCTTGGTGGATATGGTATTCACCACCGACGGCTATTATGTTTCCGCGGTGCCCGTGGTCAATGCCATGAGCTTGACCACACTCAAGCCCTGGGAAGAGCGCGAGCGAGGCGTCAACGCCTTTCTCGACAAGATTCACCGGGAAAAGGCCAATGCCGTTTACCTCGGCCGGCTGGGCAACTCCCTGCCTTTCATGCTCTACCTCACGAAGCCCATCAAGACCCTCAAGGATCTCAAGGGGATGAAAATTCGCTGTTCCCCGACGCATATCGATTTTATCAAAAAGCTGGGAGCCCAGCCTCTGGTCATCCCCCCGCCGGACGTCTACACGGCCCTCGAGCGCGGGGTGGTGGACGGCTACGTCTGGGTCGCCGGCCTGATCGACGACTGGGGATGGCAGGAGGTGACGAAGTATATTGTCAACGCACCCTTCTATACGGCGGCGAACCTGGTTCTCGTCAATAAGAACAAATGGGATGGCCTTCCGAAGCATCTTCAGACACTCATCATGGATACCGAAGAACAGACGGAACATTACGTCGTGAATTGTGCGGATGCACTCATGAAAGAGAAATTCGCGGCCTACAAGAAGCTGGGGATAAAATTCATCGATCTCTCTCCGGAGGACAACGCCCAATTTATTCATGCGGCCTATTCGGCACTCTGGGATGTCGTGCTCGGAAAGGCCCCCGAGAACGGAGCAAAGCTGAAAAAGCTGCTGGGCCAGTAAAAGAAAGGGTGCCGAACAAGGGCCGGGAAAAGAAGGAGGAGCCGATTTGTCGAGCAGGATATTGGACAGGGTATTCAATGTGATGGCCGTGCTGTCGGGTCTTCTCCTTCTTTTCATGACCTTTTCTATCAGCTACAGCATCTTTGCACGTTTGGTCGGGATTGCCGAACCGATCTGGACCGTCCAATTCAATGAGTACGCGCTTCTCTGGATGACCTTCCTCGGATCGGCATGGCTTTTGAGCAGGCGCAAGCATGTCTCCATGGACGTCGTCACGAGTCGCCTCAAGCCCCCCGCCCTGAGAATCATGGACAGGATCCACGGCCTCATGGGAATCGGTGTATGCGGCGTGCTTTTCTGGTACGGCACCGCCGTGACCTGGGACCAATTTCAGCGGGGTGTTACCGAGGTCCAGGCTGTGGATGTGCCCAAATTCCTCATCCTGATGGTCATCCCGTTTGGGTTTCTCACTCTGGGACTCCAGTTTGCCCGAAATTTGTTCGTCCGCTCTGCAGGAACCGTTGCGCACAAGGGAACCGCTCCCGAGGCTCAAGCGGAACTCCCCCAAGAGAAGAAAGACTGAAGACTATGGAATGGTGGGTCGTTTTATGTTTCTTTATCTTTGGACTGATTATTCTCTTCACGACGGGATTCCCCATCGCCTTCGGCTTTCTCATGATCGACATCCTGGGAGTCCTTATTTTCATGGGACCCATGGGGCTTCAGCAAATGACGCTCCAGATCAATGCCTCTCTGACCACGTTCACCCTGACGCCCATCCCCCTGTTCATCCTCATGGGCGAGCTGATGTTTCACTCGCGGATCGCCAATGACACCATCGATGTCATCGACAAGTGGCTGGGGCGGCTTCCCGGGCGGTTGAGCCTCCTTGCAGCCGGGGCGGGCGTTCTCTTTGCGGCCTTGAGCGGCTCCACCTTGGCCAACACCGCCATGCTGGGAACGGTGCTGCTCCCCGAAATGAAGCGACGCGGGTACAAGACTTCCATGGCCGTGGGTCCCATTGTAGGAGTCGGCGGGCTGGCCATGCTCATCCCCCCCTCGTCCCTTGCGGTGGTGCTGGCAAGCATCGGTCACATCTCAGTGGGAAAGATCCTCGTGGGCGGGGTGATCCCCGGTCTGCTTTTGGGGGTGCTGATCGCTTCCTACATCATCGTGCGTTGCTGGCTGAATCCCTCTCTTGCTCCCCGTTATGACGTGGCGCACACGACCTTTTGGGAAAGGATCACGGGAACCGTCAAGTATGTGCTTCCCCTCGGATTCATCATCTTCATGGTGCTGGGTCTCATGCTGCTGGGAGTTGCAACGCCCACGGAGGCGGCGGCTTCGGGAGCCGTCGCAACCATGCTGGTCACCCTTGTCTACGGGCGACTGAACTGGACGATGATCAAGGCGTCCATGGTGGGGACCCTGGAAATCACCATCATGGTCTTCATGATTATTGCCGCCTCCAACTCCTTCAGCAGCATTCTGGCCTATACGGGGGCAACCCGAGGCCTTCTGGGCCTGGTGCAAGAGCTTCATCTGCACCCGCTGCTCATTTTGATCGGTATGCAGCTCATTGTGTTCGTGATGGGTACCTTCATGGAGACCATCTCCATTATGATGATCTGCATGCCCATTTTTATGCCCATCGTGAATATGCTGGGTTTTGATCCCGTCTGGTTCGGGATCATCATGCTCATCAATTTCGACACAGGTTTCATCACCCCTCCTTTCGGGATGCTGCTCTTCGTCATGAAGGGCGTGGCGCCGGATGACATCAGCTTCCAGGATATCTGTTACGCGGCGGTGCCCTTTATCGTGTGCGAAATTGTTGCCATGGCCATGGTGATCGCCTGGCCCCAGCTTGTCCTTTGGCTGCCCAGCCTTATGGGATGACGCCGGGTCTTCCATTCAAGATTCCATGGGTCAACACTCCAGTTCCCCTGTTTATTTTCATCAAATTGAAGTTTAACCTTCTCCTCATAAGTCTCTAACAAAACATCCCTAAATTGAAGCCACCGTTCTCCCGATTTGAAAGAGACCTGTCTCTCCGGTTTTCACAAAACTGGAAACCAAATCAACATGACGTTAAATTAAGGAGGATGCATGATGCGTATACCGATATTTCCTCGTCTTGAGCTCTCTGCCGGCCGCGGCGACCTTTCACAGTCCTGCCAAAGATTAAGACAGTTCCTGAACCGCCATGCCCTCCCTCCAAAGATCATTTATGATGCGGAACTGGTTCTGCAAGAGATGGCGGGAAACATTATTCAAAATGGGAAGATCAGCGGCCAAATCCTTGTCACCGTGGAAATTCATTCCAGGAGCATCCTGATCCACATTATCGACAACGGCATTCCCTTTGATCCCACCAGGGTTCTTCCTCCGATTATTCCCCACACGGCCAAAGCCGCCAATGGCGGATTTGGCATTCATATGGTTCGAGGTATGGTCGATCAGATGCGTTACCGGCGAATAGGAGAAGAAAACCGATTAGAGATTCGAATTGACAGGCATCCTCCACAGGGCGATGCAAGAGGCGCGAGGAGAACAAAATGAAACAAAAGATTCTTTTTATTTGTCAACACAACAGCGGGCGCAGTCAAATTGCGGAGGCCTACTTGAAAAGATTTGCCGGTGATCGTTTCGAAATCGAGAGCGCGGGTCTGCAGCCCGCCGAAAACGTGAACCCGTTGGTGGTCGAGGTAATGAAGGAAGAGGGTTTCGACCTTTCCGAAAAAAAGCCCCGGAGCGTCTTCGAGCTATTTAAGGCTGGAAAAATCTACTCCCACGTAATCACCGTCTGCCATGATTCCGAAAATCAATGCCCGATCTTCCCCGGTATCACCAAACGCTGGCACTGGCCGTTCCCGGATCCGGCAAAAGTGGAAGGCTCTCGGGAGGAAAAACTGGCCGAAGTTCGAAAAATTAGAGATCAGATAAAGGAATGGCTTTTAAGTCCGGGAGGCGGAACCTCCCCATTTCAGACTCTGATCGAAAAATAGAACCAGGCAAGCAATCGCAAATAGCGCAAGTTTTCAACCCGAAGAGAAGTCCGTCTTGAAGAAAGTTGCAGTGCCTTCAGTGGAAAGGATTTAGCTTGTTATATTGGCAAGATATGTCAATATTCATTAGGATAATGTTATGGGCGCTTTCCGGCCAACTCTTGAAAATCCTTGTTTCTGAAAAAAGCCCAAAAAGAAACACAAAAGATGTTCTATTCCACCCCCAAGGCCTTAAACACCGCATCCTGCGGATCTGCATAGAAGCCTGTCTGGAATTTTGCAAACAACTCTCCGGGGATGCTGGCGATATCCCCCACACTGGCCATGGGCAACAGTATGCGTTTTGCTCCGGCGTCAAAGGCCACCTGGAGGGACTCGGCCAGGTTCTGGACCGGCACGATGCTGCCGCCCAGGCTCATGCTCCCTAATACCACCAACTGGGACTGAACCGATTTCCCCAATACGGCGGAACAGAGGGCCACAAACGCGGTAAGGGTCATGGCCTTTGTGGGACCGGTGTTGTGAAGTTCTACGATGTGGATGTGGTAGTTGTGGTCGCCTGCCTTGACCGATGCGCTCACTCCGGAGGCATTGGCCTTGTAATAGTCGAAGCCGACCTTTACGGCCTCCTTTGCGGCGCTCACGGACCCGAATCCTGAAAGGGTCAGGGAACCGTTCCCTGGTGTTACCTGCGTTTCCAGCCGATAGAGCCCCAGATGTCCACTGCTGCCCGTGGCTACGGTATGCAAAACGCCGGGATGAAGAGGACCCTGGGGAATCAGGGAACCACCCCCCTGTTCCGGTACGCTGATGAATTTCTCTTCCAGGTTCTCCTGATCGATATAGGAGAAGTGGACGTCATAAGAATTCCATGCCCCCGATCTTCTTGAGTTGCTCCTTGACGCGGCGGCGGGTCTCCAGGGCATATTCCAGACAGCGCCGCACGGCCTCTTTGTCGTAATCTTCATGGGGATAGAGGAGTTTCAAAAGACCCGAGACCGTATGCTTCACCGCTATGGTATCCCGCTGGTTCAGATCCCGGCCCAACTTGAAATAGCGGTTGATGGCATCGGCAAAGCTCCGTTTCCGCATCTCCCGGAAGAATTCGGCCAGATAGTCCACGATCAGGCCATACTGGTTCGTGATGTATTCGGGCCGCATCTTGGGGATCTCCCAGCCGGGAATATAGGCGTGAAAACGGTCGAAAAAGGCCGAATCGATCATGGCTTCGGGAAAGGGGGCCAGGAGATGACTGGTCTTGACCAGGGTATCCACCGGCTGATTGAGGTTCCCCACAAAGACCATGGAGGCATAGGCGTTGATCAGGTCGCGCCCACGGGCAAAGGAGCCCGAGGCCATATAGTCCTTCATGATCTGCACGCCGTCGTTGTCCTTAAAGGAGATCCCCGCCACCTCATCAAAGGCCACCACGTCCCACAGCCCCACAAGTCCTACGGTGTGGTTCGCCAGGTTATAGAACAGGTTCGCTACGGTGGTTCTCCCTCCCGAGATAAGGATGCTGTTGGGGCTGATCTCTTTATAGATGTGGCTCTTTCCGGTCCCTCGGGGTCCCAGCTCACAGACATTGTAATTGTTCTCCACCAGGGGAATCATCCGGGTCAGGAGGTGCCATTTCACCCGGTTCTCGAACTGGGTGGGTTCCAGGCCGGTGGAGCGAAGGAGCACATCCAGCCACTCTTCTTCGGTAAAATGCTTTCTGCCCTCAAAAAGCTCCTCCATGTCCATATTGGGCATCTGGATCGGTTTCAACTCCCGCACAAGAAAGGGCGATCCCTTTTGCCCCTCTTCATAGAAATACTCCATGGAGATGATGGACCAGATCCCCCCCGCCAACAGCTTTTCATAACGGCGAACCGTCTCCGTTGGGATCTCCACCCCTTTGATGCCCAGGTTGGACAGGAACGCCTCATATACGTCCCGCTTCTCATTGAGCTTGACCGTGGCCTTATCAATGATCTTGAGGGTCCCCCGTTCCCGGATGATCGATTTCACCTTTTCGGCTTCATCGGGCCGCACATAATTTTCAGCCAAAATCCGTTTTACGGTGGCAAGGCCATCCTGGATAATGGCTTCATCGTTCGAGGCGCAGTGCTGCCCAAGCAGATACTCCAGCACATAGACCGGCACATTCGCCCCTTCCTTCACCAGTTTGGTGAGGTCTTTTCGAACGACCCGGCCTGCGAAATGCCGATTGAGCAGCTCGTCCAGGCCCTCGTCCCCCAAACGTTCCATTTCGGTGTCTTTTTGGGTATCAGAAATCATCGGTAAATGCCCTGTCTATGATTACGTCCACACTTTCCTGTTCCACCCCGGTTTCAGCGTCCCTTAACACAAGCCGGTATTTCGCTTTCTTGTCATACTCTCTATCCTGAAGCACAAGGGTGACCGATTTCTTACGCTCCTCAATATTGTTGGAGGAACTCTCAAAGCGTACGGATTCGATATTGGTAACCGGATCATTCCCATCGTATACGGCCACTTTCAGGGTAATGGGTTTCACCCGATCGCTGACCGCCTCCATCTGGATCATCTCGAACCGGTGCCGGGAGGTGGTAATCTTGTGGGAGGTTCCCAACACATGGATGGCGACCTGTTTCGTCATCGTAGCGTCCGCCCCCTTTTCCTTTACGTGTCGAACCGTGACCACCGGCACAACAATTTCCTGGAGCATGGCCCCTCCATGAACAAATCGGGCTCCTCCCATAAAATGAAATCGGTTGACCCCTTTGGGAATCCAGAACTCCATGTCCCCTTCGGCATTCGCGGTGATGGCGGTTGTGCCATGCCATACGCTGTCATGGTCTCCGAGGTTTTGTCCCAGGAGAAAACGCTGTTTTGCCTTCACGGCGCCGGGCGGTTTATCAGGCAGGCTGCTTTTGTCGGGCTCACCGGGAGGCGATTCCGTAAACAGAAAGCCGTGGTCCGCGGTTACCAGCACATGGTGCCCATTCAGGTTATTGATGATGTAGGTAACGACCGATGCCAGATCATTTATGGCCCTTCTCACCGCTTCAAACGTGTGCCCTTCGGTGGAGGCGGAATCCCCGGTTGCATCGATGGCGTTATGGTAGATGTAAATGAGACGTTTATCCTTGATGAAGGCGCGTCCTTCCCCCTTTTTCATCTCCAGGAGGTCATCGGCCTTAACGGCCACCCCCTCCACAGCCTCAAGGATCTGGCTTCGCTGTTCCAGAGAGGCCGTTGGGTGACCGTCCACCAGAACATCTCCATTGGGCTTATACGCCAGTTTTTCATGCGGCAGCAGGGCAGCCATGCCAAGGGCCGTGTAGGACGGCAGGACACCCAGTTGCGAACGCAAGTTGGGCCTCAAAACGGTATTTCCCATTGAGTTCCCGCGTGAGTTCCTCCGCGACTTCATAACGCAAGGCATCACTGACAATCACAAAACTCCGCCGACGTTCGGCCTCCCTCAATCGAGGGGCAACCTGCCTTTCAAAGAATTGTTGCTGATTCGGGATATCCTTGAGCTTCCATGTGGAAAGGAGCGGTTGGTTTCCTTTTGCAGCCACAAGTTTGCCCCAACAGGATGCCAGCTCCTGCATATATCCGTTCACGTAACAGGCTTCCACCTGTTCCCTGAGTGTCTTGAGCACATCCCATATACGCGATTCCGCAATGTCGGCCTGTTCACAGAATTGCCGGTACAGTTGGTCAAAGCGGAAAAGTTCCCGCTCGTACGCCCTGTACATTTCCCATGCGTCGTCATAGTCGAACCCTTTTCCATATCCGTTCTTCAGGGCAAAGAATTCAGCCGCTGTAATAAGGGCCTCATAGACTGCATGAAAGGCCGTCCTGGGAACATAATCCGCACCCACCACATTGGGAGAGGCCCAGTGCCCGGCCTGCCTGCGCGTGGCTACGGACCGGATATCCTCCACGTTTACAGCATCTGCTGCTGATACGACCCGATCCATGAGACCCTTCGCAATCGCCTTTTCCACGTCCTGGAAGGTCATGATATCCAGCAAAGGCTCGATCTCCAGACCATAAAGCTGTTCCTTGATTTTGACGATGCCCGCCACCGCATCGGACAGCCTGTCATAACTGCTCCCCTTGCTTGCGCTGTCCCGCCACTGGGCCAGGCAGACCACGGCATTGGACCGGCCCGATGGGGGCAGTACCAGATGGGCAAGGGAATCCGGGAGGCCGGTCTTTAAGTGATGGGCGAAATCCGTTACCAGGAGACGGACAAGAAGATTCTTCAAGGAAGGGTTTTCCTCGGCATACCCGAAGAGGTTTTTGATCACCTGCCAGAACGCCCCGTCCAGCTCAAACTTTTCCACCTGCAACCAGGCATCCGGAGGGCTGTCCAGATCCGGCCCATTCCCGTTTTCCCCGACCGTAAAAGCATGGAAGAGGGTGCAGACCATATTGAACCACTCGGCATGATCGGCCTTCAAGACAACGGCGATCATCTTGCGGTCCATGTCCACGTCGGTGTCGTTGCTTTCCACGATCTCTTTGAGCTTCTGCAATCGCTGTCTGCTGTCAAAGAACTTTCGGCGGGAGGCGATGTGATCCCGGAGGTGCTGATTGGCCAGGCCCAGTTCATCCAGAATGATGGAGGCCCTGTCCGCCCGGAAACTTCGGCTGTAGAGACGGATATCGAGGAGCCAGTCGTCTTCGTAGTCCGGTTCTTCGGCGGGAGAATAGAGAAGATATTTCCCGTGAGGGTCTTCCCGTTCCATGCGGATCTTGGCCTCAAGGGCACCCACTTATCCAGTCGGAGTATGCTGACGCCTTCCGGGAGAGTTAGCAGGGACAGCGTAATGGCAAACTCCTGATCCGGATCATTCCAGAAGACAATGCGTTGATCTTCTTCGATGAACAGGCGGGCAAGGGCTTCTTCGATTTTTGTGTTGTCC